>JAFQAP010000018.1 GCA_017399965.1 Clostridia bacterium
GCAGATTTTCCGCAAGCTCAAGACCGATAAAGCCGCCACCTGCCAGCACCACAGATTGAGGGTGATTTTCATTTATATAATTCTTGATCCGAAGCGTGTCTTCTACGGTACGAAGTGTAAACACTTTATCAAGGTCTGCGCCGGGAAATCGGGGCTGTGTCGGCTTTGCTCCGGGAGAAAGGATGAGCTTGTCGTAGCTTTCTTCAAACTCTTTCCCGGTTTCGAGATTTTTCACCGTCACGGCCTTTCTGTCGGGATGAATTGCCGTCACCTCGTGATGCACCCTCATATCCACACGAAAGCGAGAGTAAAAGCTCTCGGGCGTCTGGAGTGTCAGATCCTCCGGGTCTTCAATCACATCTCCGATATAGTACGGCAATCCGCAGTTGGCATAGGAAATGTAGCCCGAGCGCTCGAACACAACGATTTCAGCCTGCTCGTCCAATCTGCGGATTCTTGCTGCGGCAGTAGCTCCGCCTGCCACACCGCCTACGATCACAACTTTCATAATTACCGTTCCACCTTTCCGTGATAAGCGGCTATGCCGCCAATGTTCCGAACATTGGTATAGCCCATCTGTCCGAGTCCGCCGCAGCCTGTCGGCTTCTGGCACCGGAGTAGCAATATACAAACAATTCTGTATCTTTATTATCCACTACAGACCTTACTTTGTCAAGGGTTTGCAGCGGAACGTTTTTGCCTCCCGGAATATGTCCTTCGCTGTATTCCTGCGGAGTGCGCACATCAAGCAGCACGGCACCGGGGGTGTTTTTATATTCCTTTACACCCTGATTCACATCGGGTTGTTTCAAAAAATCAAAGAATCTCATTTTACATCTCCTTACAGCATACCGAGGATTGCTTCCTTCGGTCTTGCTCCCATTACCTGATTTACGATTTCCTCTACCATAGGAACCACCATACGGCAGGGGCCGCACCGGGGAGCCCAAAAGTCCGGAAGGACTTTCTTATCGGAATTCAACACTTCACTTTGAAAATTGTTTTTATTGATATTGATAGCAGACATATTTACGTCCTCCTTTTTTCTTTGTGGCTTCATTATATCACAGCCTTTGACACCGTTCTGTGATGACATCACATTTCTGCTTTTACTTATCGTTTACGTATCGTCTCCGGTTCGAAAAAACGTCGTTTTGCGCCACAAGCGGGAAATCTGTATAGACACAAAGCGAGAGGACGATTTCCTTTTATAAATTTCTTGATACATAATATTTTTTCAATTTAATTTAATAATATATTTAATTGACATTTAGTCGAAAAGATGATAATATTACATCAACCAAATTTAAATTATACAAAGTGAGAAAAAATTATGAAGATAGGTGTTATCGTTCCCCTTAGCAGTTATAAAGAAGAATTTAAAAAGCTTCGTGAATTAGGTATCGGTGTTTGTCAGTTCAACACGTGGAACAACTCCGCAGAGCTTACAGAAGAGCTTGCGCTTGACGTTAAGGCTGAGGCAGAAAAGCAAGGTATTGAGATATCCGCAGTATGGCGCGGATGGTCCGGCCCCGCAGCTTGGAATTTTACAGAAGGTCCTATTACCCTCGGTCTTGTTCCCGAATGCTACAGAGCAGACCGCATTTACGATTTGAAGGTCGGCTCTGATTTTGCAAAGGCGCTGGGTGTTAAAAGAATTATTACACACATGGGATTCCTGCCTGAAAATTCTACAGACAGCAATTTCCCCGATGTAGTTGCCGCTATAAAGGAAGTTGCCGAATACTGTCTTGCAAACGGCCAGGAGCTTCTCTTCGAAACAGGCCAAGAAACTCCCATAACTCTTCTTCGTACTATCGAGGCTGTTGGCACGGGTAATCTGGGAATCAATCTCGATCCCGCAAACCTTATAATGTACGGTAAGGCAAACCCTGTGGATGCGCTCGACGTATTCGGAAAATACGTTATGGAGCTTCACGGCAAGGACGGCGTTTATCCCACCAGCGGAAGCGAACTTGGCGCAGAGAAGAAGATCGGCGACGGCAAGGTAGACTTCAAGGCTCTCCTCACAACACTTAATTCTATCGGATTTAACGGAAACATTATTATCGAACGTGAAATTTCCGGCGAAGAGCAGATCAAAGATATTCTTTTCGCTAAGCAGTATTTCGAAAACATACTCGCAGCGATATAATTAATAATATTCCCACAAAACGTTAAGGGCGCCACATTCGGCGCCCTTTTTTGTTTTGTTTTTCGGTTTGATTATTTAAAACATCGTTGCGCAGATTCATCAGTGCCGATATCAGTAATAACGGGCTTGATTTCAGAAAATCATAAACTCTTTTCATTTTCGTTCTCCCTATGTATTATTTTCTGCCGAAATACTCCGATATGATGCGCATACGCTCTTCCTGCTTTACCGAGAACGGGCATCTGCTTTCACAATGCCCACAGTGCAAGCAGGATTCTGCATTAACAGACAGTTTCGTATAATGGTTCGCCGCGATGGTATCGCCTGCCAGCGCGAGATCGTAATATTTATTGACAAGACCGATATCAATGCCTGCGGGACAAGGCTGACAGTGATTACAGTAAACGCAGGTTCCCGTAATCGTATCTGATGTAAAAGTGCCGATGATCGAATAGTCCTTTTCTTCATCGGTTGCGGTTAGGAATTTCAAAAGCGTATCAAGATGCTCCATCGTCTGCACGCCGGGGACAGTTACAAGCACACCGGGACGGTCGAGGGCATACTGCAAGCACTGATTATGCGTAAGCGCAACACCGAATGGCGACTGATCCGCCAACAAGAGCTGACCTGCAAAAAAGGGCTTCATTACGCTGATGCCAACGCCCTCGCGCTCACACCGCTTGAACAGCTCAAAACGCTCATTAACCGAGCCTATACCGTACTCGTCGCCCTTTTCAAAATCGTAGGCAGGATTGATGGAAAACATCATCATATCCACAAGTCCCGTATCAAGAATGCGGTTTGCCACGCTTGGTGTGTGGGAAGAAAAACCGATATGACGGACTCTTCCCTGCCCTTTCAGTTCTTTTATATAGTCGAAGACGCCGATTGCGCAAAGGGTGTCAAAATCCTCGTCATCATCCACGCAATGCAGAAAACCGAAATCAACGTAATCGGTCTGAAGTGCGTCCAATTCCCAAAGGAATGTCTTTTTAATTATTTCAAAATCACGGCACCAGCCGTATTCGCCGTTTTCGTCATAGACTGCACCGAAATGAAGTTGCAAGAAAACTTTATCTCTGCAAGCCTTGATAGCTCTGCCGATGGGCGCGTAGGATGCGCCTGCGGTGCAGAGGTCGAAGAAATTGATGCCGTTATCTATTGCCTTTCGTATAATCGCCTCTATCTCGTCGGGAGGCGTTGTGCCTATTCCACCCATTCCAAGACCGAGAACGCCGAATTTTTCGTTTTCCGTGCCGTGTGGTAATTTTCTGTATTCCATAATTACATTAAAACTCCGTTACAATGGTCGATTTCATGTTGAATAATATGCGCGGTCCGGCAGATGTAGGCTTCGGTGGCTCCCCAGCGAGAGCGAGCTTCGGTTTCGTAGTTTTTCATTTGTATACCTCCCATATCAGTGCCGCAACTACTTCGATCATAATTCAAACTCCATTAATTATTATATTTAATTTTATCACAAATAATAAGAATTGCAACCGTTTTGTTTTCACTTTATCTTGAAATAAATGCTTTTTATGATATAATAAAAGAACGGTGCAAGCCGAATTTATTTTTTTGGAGAATGCTGTTTGAAAAGAAACAACACCTTGGAGATTGTATTGTAAACGAGAGGTTTGCAAATACATCTCGCAATCCTCTCGTATTTTGAACGTCACAACTATGAAAGGATTTAAAAATGGAAAATTTGACGATACGACAAGAAACCGAAAAAGACTACAGAGTCGTAGAAGAACTTACACGTGAGGCGTTTTGGAACGTCTACAAGCCCGGTGCTGACGAGCACTACTTCGTACACACGATGAGAAGCCACCCCGATTTCATTCCCGAGCTTGCCTTTGTGCTTGAGAAAGACGGCGAGATCGTGGGCAATATCATGTACACGAAGGCATGGCTTGAAGATGAGAAAGAAAACCGCAAGGAGATCCTTTCCTTCGGGCCGCTTTGCGTTGCGCCGAAATATCAAAGGCAGAAACTGGGCAAGCTGCTTATCGAGCATTCCTTTGAGGCGGCTCGCAAGATGGGCTATGACGTGAATATCAACTTCGGCAATCCGGGCAATTACGTCAGCCGTGGGTTTGTGAGCTGCAAAAAGAAGAACGTGAGTTTCGTGGTAGATGGCAACTTCCCGACGGCGCTTCTCGTTTGCGAGCTCGTTCCGAACGCGCTTGAGGGCAAAAAGTGGATGTACATTCCTTCCACCGCCGCCGATTGCTGTGAGGATATCGCCTCTGTCGAAGCATTTGATGCGACTTTTCCACCCAAGGAAAAGAAGTGGATGCCCAGCCAAGAGGAGTTCTATATTTATAGGCATTCGTCTGTTGTAAGATAAACGTAAAATTAGCCTCTGAGAAGTCGAGAGATTTCTCAGAGGCTTTTACCATATTTACTTATCCAAATCATCCAACTATCCGTTGTATTTTTTCAAAAATGCGGTTGTTGATTCATTGATAAAGGCATGTTATACTATAATCAAGCAAGGTACCTACGCTGAATTTCCCGAAAGGAGCAACAACAATGGAAATGAATATCGGAAACAAAATCCGCGAATTGCGAAAGAAAAAAGGAATCACACAGGAACAACTGGCATCTGCCCTTGGTATCACTTCTCAGGCGGTTTCCAAATGGGAAATGAACACAGGGTATCCGGATATCGCCATGCTTCCGGTAATTGCGGGATATTTTTGTGTGAGCATGGATACGTTGTTCAATTATGATGCGGACAAACTGGAAGAAAACATCATGAATGTGCTGTATAACTCCAGAGGCGGACGCCCGTTTGAAGAGGCAGAAAAAATCCTTCTGGCAGGAATCGCCGATTATCCCACCGGATATATTCTGAAACGAGAACTGCTGGAGTGGTATGCCGGGGAGATCCGGGCACATGGTAGAACCGATCTTGTGGAAAAAGCACTGGAACTCGGATAGCAGATCTGCGAAGAATGTGAGGATTCTTTTATCTATCTCGGTGTTATGGGAGATATGGCGGATATCTATATCACAACCGGTCGATATAACGAAGGAAAAAAGCTAATCGAATCTATGCCATATCGGTATCATTTGGATATTTATGATCGGATGCGCTGTACTTCGATGTTTTTGAACGAAGAAGATCGTTTGCATGAAACAAGAGAATGGAAACGGTGGGCACATCAGGAACTGCACATGGTCTGCGAGTCAGAAGGATTCAGTTTCTTTGCAGCTGGCGATTACGAAAATGCACTTTGGTCATTTGAAGAAGCGGCAGATCTAATCGAACGTTTTTGGAACAGACCGATTCCCCAGGAGTATTATTTGCTACAGGGACCGGGTCCTGCGGAAGGTCTTGTACGACTTGCAGCTGCCGGATGTCTGTACAAACTTGGGCGTTTGGAAGAGTGTGATGCCATGATCGAGCGTGCATATCATCTGATTCGTGATTTCTATGACGATAGCATATGGGAAAGATGTAAAGAACAGCGTATGAAAGAATATCGTGAGATGTATCATAAAGTGGGTCTCGACGAATACAAACCCTGCATCTGACAGATTATCAAGGTGATGAAATGAGAAAAGCCGATGAGGTTTCGATTGATTCCTCATCGGCAATTTTTATCTCTTTTTATAAATAACAAGCTCGGGATTTTCGCCGTTTTCCTCGTAGGTGCAAATGAGGATGAAGTCCATATTGGCAACGATGCCAAAGCATCGGTTACCGCCGAATTCACATTCGAGCTGATTTCCGAGGTAGGTGGCGTTATCGTCGAGGAATTTGACGGTCTTGCCGTTTGGGAGGCAGTATTCCAAATTGACGTAACCGCCCACGAGCGCGTTGAGCTTTTCGACCTTCGGCATTCCTTCCACACCAAGGGCGTTGATCTCGTCGATCAGTTTGCGCTTAAATTCTTCAAACTTCCCGCCATCGTCAAGATTTTTGTATTTCTTCCAATAGTCGAGTTTGGGGAGCATTTCCTTCAAATAGGCGCGAGCCTGCTCCGAGGGAAAGGCTTCGCTTGCCATATTCTTAACGCAGACCTCGATCAAATCGTCCATATCGTGATACATATACTCGCCGTCGGCATAGCACCACTTGCAATAGTCTTCGTTAAAGATCCCGTCCTTTTCTTTGCTGATGCTGCTATCTTCCAGAGGCATACCACAGCATTGGCAAATCAGCTCTCTCGGAGAGCCAAGGAGCGTGTTGATCGAAACATTGAAGAGTTTTGACAGGAGCTTCAGCGTTTCGGTGTTGGGTACCGTTTCGCCGTTTTCCCAACGGCTGACAGCTTGACGGGTAACGAATACCTTTTCAGCAAGCTCCTCTTGGGAGAGTCCGTGTTTCGTTCTGAGTTCAAGAATGATATCCTTTGTTTCCATACGATCACCGCCTTTGATTACTGTGCTTACATTATAGCATATCCCGGCACAAATCGCAAGCAACGCGCTGTTGCTTCTACTTTGTTTTACTGCGGGACAATCATTGACATTGGTACTAATATGATCGGCGCCCTATTTTGTTTCGCTTTTGGTTTAGAATTTTTCTGTTAAATATGCTTTTTGTGTTTTTTTACAAGCAGAATAAGTCCGAGGATCATAAGGAACGGAAACAAGGCGGCAAAAATCAAGCCGGTTTTTAAATTGCCGTTTACGGTATCGGCGATCCTTCCGACCATAGCGGGACTTACCATAGCGCCGAAATCTCCCGCTAATGCCAGAAATGCAAACATTGCCGTTCCACCCTTCGGGCATTTTTGGGAGGAAATGCTGATCGTTCCGGGCCACATAAGACCGACCGACAATCCACAAAGCGCACAGCCGACAAGACTTATGATCGAGACGGGTGACAGCGCTGCCAACAGATAGCATACCACGCACAGCGCCCCGCATCCAAGCATAATCTTGGTAAGATCAAGCTTTGTGCCGAATTTTCCGTAAAACACACGGGAAAGACCCATTAAAACGGCAAACAGACAAGGGCCCGCCAGATCGCCTATAGTTTTTGAAACGCCCAGTGCAGATTCCGTAAATGCCGACGCCCATTGTGCCATCGCCGCCTCGGATGCCCCCGCGCATATCATAAGTATGATCATAAGCCAAAGCAAAGGAAGTCTTAACAGCTTGCCTACGCTAATTCCTTCTCCGTCATCGACCAATCGCTCTATCGGACAAGATAGAAAATTAAAGGTATTAAGCAACGGCACTGCCGCCCATATCAGCGTGAGGATCTTCCAGCAAGACGTACCGAATATTGCGAAAAAGGCTGTAGAGCCCAGGATAACGCCGACTGAGCCCCAGCAGTAAAATGAGTGCAAAAGGCTCATAACCCCTGCTTTGTTATCAAAGGGACAAGCTTCCACGATAGGGCTTACCAAAACCTCAACAAGTCCGCTTCCTATTGCGTAAAGCACAACGGAAACAATAATTCCGATAAAAGAATTCGGAAGTATATCCGGCAGAAATGCCATAAGGATAAGTCCTGCGGCAGAAACCACCTGTGAGACTACCACACAGACACGGTATCCGATAATATCGGCAAATTTTACTGCCACCAGATCAACAAGTAACTGTGTTAAGTAAAATACCAACGGGATCAATGCCAGCATTTCCAAAGAAAAACCGTATGTTTCCTTGAACGTAAGAAATAAAAGCGGTACATAATTTGCAGAAATCGCTTGCGTAATAAAGCCGAGATAACAGGCGATCAGCGTTTTTTTATAGTTTTTTGTTTTTGCCATAATATATCTTAATTAATTTTAACGTAAACGGAATCCACATCAACGTTCAGTTGTGTACGTTCACCGACAACACTTTCGGAATCTATGCCGATTTTGAACATACTGCTCTTATTAACGCCCAAGGGATTGGTAGACGTGTTCTCCCAAAGGAGTTTACCGTCAACGTACAGATCATACGTATATTGATTATTTGCGCTCTTCTTTACAACCACCTTATAATCGTGCCATACCGAAGTATCCAGCTTGGTCGAAACGGCAGGGTCAATATAAGCGTTTGACACCGAACCTGTCTTATCGCCGTTGAGATTCAAGATGATCATAATAAGATACTCACCGCTTCTTACGGTAATCTCTGTTTTTCCCGTTGAATTAAGCTTTGCCCTGAAACCGTATGTAAAGTTTGTGGTAGGTGCTAAAAAGTTCTTGCGCGTAATATATGAATAATTTGCCATAGCACCTCTGTAAAGGTTTACAAAAGACGCATTCTGGGTGATTTTCGGCTCGTTGTCCGGGCCGGAGGCTATTATCCATTTATTTGAATTATCAAAGGATTCTTCAAATTCACAGTTCATCAATTCAGACTTGGTAAATGTGAGGACCGCATCGTTTGCCTTTAAGCTGCGCTGTAATTTTGTTACGTCGATATCGTGAACTTTTGCGTTATCCTGCACCGATATCGCCGCCGCTCTTCCCGCCGCCTCTCCGATGATCATATACTGAACCTCCATACGGATGGTGGAATATGCCACGTGGCTTGCGGAAAAAGTACAAGTAACCAACAGATTATCCGCTTCCGCTCTTTTAGGCAGTAACATTCTGTAGGGGATCTCGTAAGGATCTACGTTAACCTCCATATTGCCTTCGTTTCTGATATATCCGTCTGCGGTAATATATCGCTGTACGTTATGCGAATCGCTGTTATAGGATCCCATACCGATAGTATCCGGCTTGGTTAGATCTACTCCCCCGCCCTTTCGGATATCCTTTTGGGTCATTACGTATTCACCGATCATTCTTCTGCCCTCGCGGACGTAGAGCTGGAAGGTCCAGTTGTTGTTATCCGCATATTCATCCTTGGGAAGCCCCCAGGCGGACATACCTTTTCTGACATCGGCGTGAACGGAAGGATCGTTTGTCAAGAAATAAAGAAGTCCCATAGTGTAGTTGTAATGGTCGTTCCATATCTCCTGCCGCTGAGCGTAGGTAGCATCGGGATAATTATAATTTCCGCCGATATAATCGGTAGAAAACGCGCCGTTGTTGTTAAAATCGTGCTTGCCGTTTACACCGTGTCCTATAATAAAAAGCCGATTTACGGCAGGCGCTTTTCCCTCTGCCTTGACCCAGGCATCAATATAATCCGCAAGCAACGCATAGCGGGAAGGATCGTAGCCTTCGGGCTTGGGGAAGGGCAATTTATTGGCAGCATTGTTTGTTAAGCAGATACGGAAATTATATGCCTGTATTTTTTTATCGCCGGTTCCTGCGGGAGCGAGAGGCTCTTCGCTGACCTCTTTATACTTCAAATTACCGTTTTCATCTCTTGCGAGAATATTAAATCTGAAATTATGGTTATTTGCGCCCTGAACGCTTGGATCGACAACCCCTGCCAAGGACTCGCCGTACACCTCTCTGCCCTCTCTGCCGAAAGTATACGTTACCCCTGCCTGTGCCATCAGATCGCCTTCATAAGAAGCATCTATAAAGTTTTTTGCAGAGAATTCCTTGCCGCTTTCGCAAATGATCTTTGTGATCGTGGCACCGGACATTACAACACCGCTGTTTTCAACCAATCTTTCTCCCAAAAAAACATCCACAGGATAAGGGGTTTTCTTGGTTTCGTTTAACATATCCGCGAAAATTTCTTCTGCTACGTGAGGTTCGAAATACCAATCCACCGCATCGGCTGTTTTATTTCCTTTTATCACGGCATTCCTCTTGAAAAATTCTCTGGACATACCGCCTATTACGCTTGAATTGCCAAGATCGGTTTCAAAAAGCCCTCCCGACATCATTCCGCCAAGATGCTTATTTGGGGCGACAAGTGCAACTTTTGCGCCTTGACGGCTTGCGGCTACGGCGGATACTACCGCTGCGGCTGTATCGCCGTAAACGACGATATCGTATTTTGGTGTATTATCGTCGGGCTTTTGTACTTCCTCGGGCTGTGAAGTCTCCCCTCCCTGCCCGTCTTCGGAAACGTCGGATTCTTCGGCAGATTCTTCATCGGAAACATCGGGCGAAATATCATCACTTATCGTATCGGAAGTATCGGGCAGCGCATCGCTTATGGTGCCGGAACTTTCACTTGTTACATCTTCGGCGCTGCTTTCAGAGCTGTCGGACACAGTTAAATCATTTGAAGCACAGGAGCATACGGCGCCTGCCAGCAAAACAAATGAAAGAAATAAAGCTGTAGCCTTTAAAAACTTACGCATAAAAATTTCTCCTGTTCTTTTTTAACGGCGTACCTTGTTATAAAAATGCTCCTTGATTATTTGCAGGCGCATAAATCGCATATAACAAGCACGGTATCCTCTTATTGACACTATATCACGTTTTTCCCGTAATTGCAAGTTCATTGGTAAACGCAGATTTGTTTTGTTATTGAAAAAGCGAATGTTTGGTGGTATAATATGGTAAAATTAAAATTGATTAAGAAAATCATTAAGGAGCAAACAAATATGTATAACACTTGGTCACTTGACGTACTTTACCGCGGTATTGACGATCCTAAGCTGGCATCCGATATGGAGCGGTTTAAAAAGCTTATAAGTCTTTTAAGCGAAGCGGTGGCGGCGCTTGACAAGGAAAATGCGGCTGTATCCCTTCGCCGTGTTATTGACGTTAAAGAAGAGCTTACCGTATTGGTGCGCAGACTTGCGGGATATTTCAGTCTTCGCCGTTCTGCGGACAGTGCTGACGCCGAGGGCGCATCATACCAGACCAAGATATCCGGTATGATAGCATCTACTACGAAGGATAACGTAATGTTCGAAAAATTCGCCGGTTCGCTTGAAAACCTTGACAGCATAATCGAATCCGACGAAGTTCTTTCACAATATAAATTCTATTTTAAAGAAATTAAAAACGATATATCCCATATGATGAGCGACGAGGCAGAAGCTCTTTACGCCAAGATGAACATATCCGGCGGCAGAGCCTGGGGCGATCTCTTTTCTTACCTCACCTCAAAGGTTAAGGTGGATTATAACGGAGAGGTGACTTCCCTTTCCGCTATCCGCGGTCTTGCGGACAGCGAAGATCCCGCTGTGAGAAAGGCTGCGTTTGAAGCCGAGCTCGCCTGCTACGATAAGATAAAGGATTCCATTGCATTTGCTCTTAACAGCATAAAAGCCCAGGTAAATCTTACGGCAGAGCTTCGCGGATACGAAGATCCCCTGGCTATGACTCTTGAGCAGTCCCGTATGAAGAAAGACACCCTTGACGCTATGCTTGAAGCTATGCGCGAGGCGATGCCCGCCTTCAGAAAATATCTCCGCCACAAGGCAAAGCTGCTTGGATACGAAAACGGTCTTCCCTGGTACGAAATTTTGGCTCCCATGGGCAAAGCAGGCAGTGAAAGCTTTACCGTTGAACAAGCGCACAAATATCTGGTAGAGCATTTCGCCTCCTTCGCACCCGATCTGGCAGAAATGGTTGATCTGGCATTCAAAGAAGAATGGATCGATTTCTACCCCCGTGCAGGCAAGGTGGGCGGCGCATTCTGCTCCAACCTTCCCTTTGTTGGTCAGAGCCGAATTCTCACAAACTTTTCCGGCAGCTTCGGCTCGGTTGTAACCCTCGCTCACGAGCTTGGCCACGCATACCACGGTCAGCAGATCCAATCCCACCGTCCTCTTAACACCGGCTATACCATGCCCGTTGCAGAGACCGCATCCAACTTCAACGAGCTCATTATCGTAAACGATGCTATTTCCAAGGCAAAAGGCGAAGAAAAGATACAGCTTATCGAAAGCCAGATTCAGGATTCCACCCAGATAATCGTTGATATCTATTCCCGTTTTCTCTTTGAAGACGAGGTGATCCGCCGCAGAAACAACACCTTCCTTTATGCAGACGAGCTGGAAAAGATAATGATAAACGCCCAGAAGGAAGCGTACGGCGACGGACTGGACCCCGATTATCTCCACCCCTATATGTGGTGTTGTAAGAGCCATTATTACAGAGCGGGACTGAGCTACTATAACTTCCCCTACGCATTCGGCGGACTCTTCTCCCGCGGACTTTACGCAAAATATCTTGAAGAGGGCGTTTCGTTCCTGCCCAAATACAGAGAATTGCTTCGCGCCACAACGGTCGATACTGTAGAAAACGTAGCCGCTATTGCGGGAATAGACCTTACCCGCCCCGAATTCTGGAGAGAAAGTCTTAAGACCATTACCGACCAGATCGAGATGTTTATCGCGGAAACAAGCAAATAAAAATCGTATATGCAAAAAAAGTCTGTCCTTTGCGGGACAGACTTTTTCAGCTTCTTACAGCTTAACCTCCACATATAACGCTTTTAGCTTCCGCAAAAGCATTTTTCTTTATTTCTTCGTTTAGGCATTTTGTAACGTAGAAACTATTATCCTTCAAGGAAGAAAATTGCAAATAAGAATCTTGCGAATAGAGTGTTTCAAACAAACGGTTTTCTTCGTACTTTTTCGAGTAAATACGATCTCCGTAAATATTCAATAAGTACGGATATGTCGTATACATTCGCAAGTCCACTCGGTCGTCAAGACTCTTAAGCATCATCGGGAAAGTGCCTGAACATCCCGACTCAACCACAATAATGTGCTTTTCTTTTATTTCGCTCAATAAATCGACAAAGCATTTTTCGATCTTTGGATAATTTCTCAATGTATTTCGTATATCCTGCAAAACAAAGTTGCAAAAGCCGTTATAATCTTTGCACTTGCCGACTTCCAACGCTTTAATGATAGAGGCGCGTATTTCGTCATCTATGCATTCTTTCCCCGCAATAGCTTCCAATGTTTTTCTGCCAAGCAGCCACGGGTAAATACGTGTTCTATTCTTGGCTTGATAATAAATATACGGCAACAATGTATCACGGAGCAAAAATAAATAAGCAGTATCTTTCTCGTAACCAACCCAATTACAAAAGCAAATTATGTTTGTCAAAAATGGGTTTTCGGTTGTAGCTTTGTTTTCCGTCGCACCGGCAACAAGCTCATTTATTGCATATATTAACTCTGTTTCTTCCCGGTCATACGCTGCTTCGGATTTAGATATTGATCTTTTATAAACGGAGAACGGTTCCGCATTATTGTCGTATAAATACTTACGTAACCGTGAAACGCCTTGACAAGTACTCTCAAGTGCCTCATTAAGCTCTGTATATCCCTCGTCAAGCAGATCGTCAAGCATTTTTAAAAGCTGTTTTGCATGATATACCGTTTCGGTATTTGCAGATGATGCTTCGATTTTCTGCAATTCATCTATGTAATAATTTAAACTGTAAGAAATGAATCCCATTTGTTATCTTCCCGAATATTGTATTTAATCTATTTGCTCTTTAAGTTCGTCCAAGTTTCACTTGTCATAAGCATTACGTGTCCCGTGCGGATTTCATTAAGTTGCGATACCAAAAGACCCTCTGTGGTATGATGATACACAAATCCGAGTTTTTCCTGCACGCGGCGGGATTTTTTGTTATTATCGTAACGTCCGCACCAAACTGCATTTACGCCAAGCTCTTCAAAAGCGTGCCGCAAAAGTTCCTTCGCCGCTTCGGGAATGATGCCCTGCCCCCAAAAAGGCTTTCCCAGCCAATATCCAAGTTCGCACTCGTCTTTTCGATCAGTCATATCGGTATTAAAGTTTAAGTGTATATTGCCGATAGGCTTGCCATCTTTGAAACAGACGGCGTAAACTTCGGGATGCATCAAAAGTGTTTTAATAATCCCGCGGCTATATTCGATGCTTGTGTGAGGCACCCAGCCGGCGGGCGGACCAACCTCGGGATCGCTTGCATATTTATATAGTTCTTCCGCATCATTTTCATTCCACGGGCGGAGAATGAGTCGGGATGTTTCAAGTATCATTTCTTGTTATTATCCTTTTTGCGCTTATTTTTTCAAATATAAATCAAAAATTGCTCTTCGGGATCGCAACCGTTGATTTCTGATATGGTAACTTCGTCCCAAATATCAAAAAGAGATCTTCCGTCAAACACTTTTGCAAACACAAACTCTTCAAAGGTGCAGTATTCAAATGCATTGTCGCCATCCTCGGTGAGTCCGAACCAATATAAATCTGCTTTCGACTTTTCTTCGGGCATTTTGCCCATCCAGCAAGAACTAAATTTCCCGCAATCTTTTACCGAAAAAGCAATTTCAAGGCAGTACGTTCCTTTTGTTTCGAATGCCATCAGTTGTTTGAACTGCTCAAATGTTATCATTTTAGTTTTCCTTTCTTTTTCTTATTCACATCATCGGCAACCTGAAAATCATTATCCGTTCACGGCGGTCGTTGCCCTCGAACAGGTCGGTACAATCAATCTCATCGTAAAATTCCAGTTCGTCAACCGTCATAAGATAACCTATATATTCGTCCGTGGGGTAATAGAAAAACAAAAGTATTTCTCTTGGATCCCCATAATAGGATTCAATTATCCTCGCCATAACTTTGCGGAGTATCTCCACGGAAAATGGGTTGAAGAAATAGCATCTGTTGACACCGGACAAAACCTTATATTCCTCCGCCCTTGTTAAAACAATATCCGTTTTTGCTGTTTTTACCGCTGTTTTTTGGTTTTCCAAGGCGGTTTTATATATGTGCTCATCGTATTCGATACCCACAGCGGATACTTTTGTGCGGGAGGAAAGAAAAAATCCCACCCTGCCTTTTCCGCAGCCGTAGTCCAAAACCACATCATCTTGCCCGAAAAAGCCGCTGTCCGCCAGACGCTCCAAAACGGTATATGGCGTGGGCTCGTATGGAAAACGGTAGTTATCGGAATTGGTATCGTCCCGACCGCTTGTTTTTATTTGCAAAAGCTTATCCCAAGTGTTTTCGTTATCTGTAGTTCTTTGCATCAGTCTGTTTTCCTTTTGCGGGCATTCTATGCCTTTTTATCGGGAGCGTATTTGCGTAAAATTTCCATAATATCGCACCGATACACGTTGCCGCCGAGAACATCGCCGTTTGGAGAAAAAGATATGCAGCGGATATCAAACGGGTCTTCTGTATATGGGTTTTCAGGGCGGTTTTCCGTAAAATATTCGGCAAGATATTTGAGCGCGTTTCCTTCGGGAAAAACTATATTTCCGTCGTTTTCCCGAATTTGCATATCCGCAAAGCTTTCAAGTATTTCCCGTGTTTTGAGGTTATACGTGTTATCGTCATCACGGCTTACCAGCCACGCGGGCTGTAATCTTATGGGAATACCGCAGTTTTTTGCCTCTTTCGCAAAAAGCTTTACCGTTTCGAGCGGAAGCGTTTCCTGATGAAACGCATCCACAGACAAAAGCAGGTCGTTTACGCCGCATTTTGAAAGGTTTTCCGCCACTTTCCGTATATTATGCGCATCCTTTGAAAAACAGCCGTTGGTAATTATCTGCCGTTTGGGAATATTCATTTCAAAAGCGGCGCTCATTATCTCACACGCCGTATCCGCGTACAAAAGCGGCTCTCCGCCGAACACCATTACGGTTTTGATGTTGTATTCCGCGGATATTTTTCTCACTGCGTCTGCTGCTTTCAGCGGATCGATATGTTCGCCGTAACAAGCGTGCTCCCCTTCCGAGCAATGCTTACACCGTCCCGTGCAGGCATATGTTACGGCAAATTCTATTTTGTTCAGATTTTTAAGATATTGGTTCATATTTTCCCGCTGCTTGTCACCTTGAAGTTATATCTTTATGATTTTTAATATTTGTTCTTCGGTTGCCGAAGCGAACAGCTTTTTAAAGTGTTGGATGATCTTTTGCTTGGATTGGGAAGGGTTGGTTTTGTATGCAGAGGTAACATAGTCATACCCAAAGAAATGTTCGAGTGTGGTATACTGCGCCACCCCCCAGCCGTAAGGCTTTCCGTGTTTGTCCTGCATATAAACAAAATCCGCCACGCAAACGTAGCTTTGCATCTGAAGCCGTGTAATAACGGTATCGAATCCTTTGTTACCGCCCTTGACGTAGTTACAAGCCGTTTTAAGATCCTTTGAAAGAATAACCTCTTGTTTGGCGATGGCTTCAAACAGTTCTTTGTCCTTATAAAACACCAATCCGTCGTCGCAACGGGAATCAAAATCGTATCCATCGCGGCGGTAGTTGGCAAAATGAGGCACCCATGCTTTGCTTACAAATCCCGCTTTGCCGCCGAAAAGCTTTCCATAGATACATCTTCCGCTTTTGGCGGCGGGACCTTTCCATTCCCACGGGCCGTCAAGATCGGTAAACCACAGTTCGGACGGGCACATTTCTTCTACCGAAAAGCCTTTTATTGAATTTTTGAAAAACGGCAGAAATCCGTATTCTTCCACTGCTTCCAGCAGTTGGTCCACACTCCGCAGCATTTTATCCCCTTACTTTCGTAATCTTTATTTTTGCGGTTCAAGTACCATTTCAGCCTCTATTTAACTATCTCGTACTGCCAATCAATAATACCGCCGAACTCTTTTACGTTGGTATAACCCAATTTCACAAGCTCCTCGGATGCTATTTTGCTCCGCCTGCCGCTGCGGCAGTAAACCAGAATAAGAATATCCTTTTGAGGAATGAGCGAAGGAGCTTTTTGTGCTATTTCGTATTCGGGAATAAGAATTGCGCCTTCTATATGTCCGCCTGCAAACTCTTCTTCTGTACGGGCATCTATGATAATGTAATCGGTTTGAGTATCCATAATTTCCTTGGCTTTTTCTTGGGAGATCTGCTCATAAGATGCGTTGTTTCCTCCGCAGGAAAACAAATTAAGAACCGAAGCAGAGATCAAAAACATAATAAACCATCCTTTTATTTTCATAGGTATCACCTTGATTTTTATATCTTTTTTATAGGTAAAAGCATTCTTGTTTGCTTTTTATAAAGAGAGAAGCCTTCTTTGCGGGATTGTCTGCCGTCTGCCAACGGGATACTTACCGCAAGGAAAAGCACGGTGTTTGCAAGCGCACCGGAAAGAAGATACCAGACATCGGGAGCAGCGCAGACCACCGCCAGACCTACTCCCCACCACATTAAGATCTCGCCCAGATAATTGGGGTGGCGGGAATATTTCCAGAGTCCGTTTCGAATAAAACTACCGTTTCGGTTTCGTCTGAATTTATGCATCTGAATATCTGCGATCCCCTGCATTGTTGCCGCACCCAAAGAAAGACAAAGGAGCAAAACGCTTGCGAAATCTGCATCAATGCCATCTCTCACCGCATATACCGAGGGAAGAATGCACCCGTAAACCACCAAAGTAGGCACCATATGTATACCAATGAAATTTATAATGGGATAAAACATCCCCGTTTTTTCACACAGCATGGTGTAACGCCAGTCCTGATGGCACAGATCTTTAAAGGTGTACGCCCAGTTGGCGGTAAGACGGATCCCCCAAAAGAATACGGAAATTAAAAGCAGAATACCAAAGGCACTAAGCTCTTTTCCAACTGCAAATGCAGCTAATATTACAGGTGGCTGTACGCTCCAATACGGGTCGTATACCGATGCGTTTTTGAATATAAGGCTGAAAACAAAAGTAAACACAGTGGCGGCGGTATCTGCAACAAGCAGGGACAGCCACCAATCAAAGGGTAGGCTTCTGTATACCCACACACCAACAATGCCCGCCAAAATATATACCAGAGCCAGAATAACAAAGCTTAACGGGCGATTTTTCTTTAGTGTTTCCATAAATAACACCTCTTTACGATTAGACGGCGCCGAAAGTATAAGGTAAAATAATAATATGATTAAGCCGTATTTATTTAAGGTTTCTTTATACTTAAGTTAAGACCCAAAGCTATTACCGCCAAAGATAGCAACAATGCAAAGGGAACGGTATATCCCTCTGTCGCCGTTAATATAGATGAACATGCAGTGGCAACGAAAGATGCAAACATAAGGTTAAAGTTCATAACGCCGAGATTTGCGGCAAAATGCTTTGTACCGTAAAATGCCGACGTAAATACAGATGCTACGGTAGGAGATGCGCCGTAGGACATACCTGTAAGGCAAAGTCCCGCAATGCACAAAGGCAGAGAGTTTACGCTTACCGCAATAAGAGTTGTTCCTGCGGCGATTATGGTAAGAATATTTGCGCCAATCATAGTGAAACGTCTGCCCATGGTATCGAATACCGCGCCTGTAATAATTCTGCCCAGACCGTTGCAAACGGCAAGCACTCCTACCAGGGTGGTTGCAAGCGCCGCTTCTGCGCCCACTGAAACTGCAAGATCTCTGGCGAAACTGATAACGGAATTACCCACTGCCGTAATACAAACAAGAAATATGAAAGCCCGCCAGAAGGTAAAGGTTTTTATCATTTCTGTGGGTTTATAGTCCTTTATTTCAAAAGCTTCCGTTGCTGCCTTTGTACGCTTTTTGGGTGCAGGAAAAACAACATCTGCATTGGGACGCTTTATAAACAATGCCGAAACGCAAACAACCGCCCCAAGAGCTATTCCCAGAATTATATAAGTCGCTCTCCAGCCTATACTGCTTTTAAACAGCGCATCCGCAAGGTTACCCAATATCAAACTGCTGGCACCGAAGCCCATCATAAGCGCACCGGAGGACAAGCCCTTTTTGTCAGGAAACCAAGAGTTAACGGTAGATATGATCAATATATACGCCATTCCGATTCCCAATCCCGACATAAGCGCATAAGTAACGAAAATAAGCAGTGTTTGACCGTCTTTTAAAAAGCTTGTAAGTATAAATCCCACTCCTGCAAGAACGCCGGAAATAAGAATGGAAAAACGTATTCCAATCTTCTTGGAAAGCCAGCTCGAACCGAGACCGCCAAGGCAGAAAAAGCTCATCGTAAGCGTAAAGTTTAGGGCAAGCGAATCTGCAGTAAAGCCAAGTTCAGATGCAAAAGGCACTTTAAGAATGGACCACGCATAGATAATACCTGCAAAAAGCATTGTTATAACTCCTACGGCAAGTATAAACCATCTGTAATTCAAAGCTTTATTTTTACTCATATAACACACCTCCGTTTTAAATATAATATCATTTACTGTATGTTTTTGTCAACATACAATAATTGTATCGGTGCAAAAACATGTTTTTCACTTTTTGTAAACATTGACAACTTTAAAAGCTTGTGTTAAACTGCTTAAAAGAAAAGTAAAAAACTTGACCACGAGGCGTAAAATATGAAAAAATCCGCATTACTTTCTGTTGTGTTCCTGCTTGCCTTCGCTTTGTTGTTTGGATGTGTGGCGGCAGTGGATGGCGATTCTTCAAAAGAGCCCTCCGATAGCACAAGCAGCCCGCAGGTATCCGAAGATATTTCTAATGAGATATCCAAAGAAGAATCCTTGCAAGGAAGTCTGCCCGATGATACTTCGACAGAAAGTGAAGAAAACGATATGTCACAAGAAATATCTTACACAGAAAAAGAAGAGTCTTCGGAAGCGAGCGAAGAGATAAGTGTTCCCGCAGATGAAGAATCCACATACATTCCTCCCGAAGAATCCTCTGCGCCTCCCGAAGAATCCTCGGAGCAGCCGCCGGAAGAATCGTCCGTGCCCGAAGAGATATACACCGATGCGGGAGATGCGGAATTTATCCCATCCGGTTATCTGCTGTATGACGGGGCGGCATATTCCCAAGCTTATTTTAACAAGCGTGTTTCTCAAAGATATGCAGATGCATACGTAAAATACACCCAGACCTTTCCCGGCGTACGCATTACTGCAATCAACCACCCCGCAAATTCCATAAATATTAAAAACCCCTATGTGCAGGCGATGCTTAATGACCAAGGCAAAGTATTGGACGATATGGCATCCGTTATGTACGGCGACGTAAACTATATCAACCTGAGAAGCACATTCGAAAAGCATAAAGGCGAATATCTGTTTTTCAAGAGCGATTTTCACTGGACACAGTTGGGCGCATATTACACCTACTGCGAATATGCAAAATCCGTAGGTCTTACTCCCACTCCTCTTTCCGCGTTTGAAGACCGTGTGCTCACCACAGAATTTATCGGTCTTACCAACATTTATGCCCAGGATGAACGGGTAAACACCTTTTATGACACCTTGCACGCATATATGCCCCGCAAGAAACACACTTATACGATATATTACGACGCAGAGAAAAACATTAAAGGACAATACGAGACCTGCGTGCATACGAATATAGAAACCTATTCCTGCTTCTTGATCGGCGACCAGCCTTATGCAGAGATAGTCGTTCCCGAAAACGATCAAAGCAAGGTGGTTTTGGTGATAAAAGAATCCTCGGGCAACGCATTCGTTCCTTTTCTTATCGAACATTACGGAAAGATAATAGTCATCGACCCCAGACATATCGATATCGACATCCGTCCTCTGGTAAAAAATGAAGGCGTAGACGATATAATCCTCTTTGCCACCGCATCCACCTCCAACGGCGACGCATATTGCAACTATTATTTAAAGCTGATCGGCGAATAATTTAAATATATAAACGCTAATCACCCCAACAAGCCTTGCGGCTTCTTGGGGACCCCGATAATCACCCCAACAAGCCTTGCGGCTTCTTGGGGACCCCGATAAAAATCCCCGCTTGCACTCAAATGCAAACGGGGATTTTTGTATGTAACTCTATATAAAAAGAAATACCGAAAAAACAGAAAACTTTAATTAAACGAACATTCCCGAACGCCACAGGTGAGTAAGAGAAGAAGCAGATAACACTGCAAAAACAACAGCTTGCCAGATACAGAAGGTTGTTATCGGAGAAACGATTCCGGTTATATAGCGGCAAAGCACAAGATACAAAATACCCCACAGCAAAGTAGCTATATGGACTGCGGTTATCAAGATTAGTCCGGATCTTTCAAAATATTTCATTTTGCGTCGTGAAAATGCGGAAAGAAACGGTAAAAGCAAAACGAGTATTCCGAACAATATATCTATTTTCGGTAAGGCGGGATACATTAAGTACATTTGTTGGTTTTTCAAAAAGAAGAAGCCTTCCAGATCGGTTACATAGTGAGCGGAAGAAATCAAAACACAAATGTTAATAATGCCCATAAGGAAAGACAAAGCATCTGCGGATACCGCCGAAAAAGCCAAAAGCTTTGCGCCTCGGCTTATTTTCATATTTATGGTTCTCGTACCGCAGGCAGGACATTTTAAAGCATTGTCCGGGATTACTGCTTCACACTTTTTACAGACCATACAAGCCTCCTATTCTGTTTTGTTGTGTATATTTTAACACACACTTTTTAAAATGTCAATAAGCGGAGGTGCAGTATGTAACCGCCAAAAATCCAACGGTTCATTTAGTTTGTAACAAGTGATTGATAATTGTTTTTTCAAAAATATCTGCTATAATAAGATCACACCGGTGATAAACAACTTTTGGAGGTACTTTTATGCAGCTTAGTTTAGGGCAAAAAATACGTGAGCTTCGCAAGCGGGACGGTCGCACGCAAGAAAACCTTGCCGAAGCATTGGGAGTAACGTCCCAAGCTATCTCACGCTGGGAATCAAACGGCGGATATCCCGATATGGAAATGCTGCCTGCCATTGCAAATTATTTTCACGTTTCCATTGACGAATTATTCGGATACAATTCCGACAGAGAAGAAAAGATAAAAAGCATTTTGGATAAAGCCGATAAGGTTATGGAAAATCAGGGATTTCACTATTATCAGGGTAGCATATCGGAAGAAGTTGAAAACTGCATCAATTCGCTACGTATTGCCGCCGATGAGTTCCCCAACGAGCCGAGAATACTTTTACGCCTTGCGAACACGCTTTATACGTGGGGGTTTCAAAAGTACGGTTTGAAGGTCGATTACAAAAACGAAACGGGTATATTGCACTACGATACCGAATACCATTCGCAAAATCCTTATTGGAAAGAATCCTTATCGGCTTTTGAAAGGCTTTTAAATTCAAATCCATCCCAAAAGGATCGTGAATCGGCAATATTGCGAATGACCACGCTTTATATGGAAATGGGCAAATACAAAGAGGCAAAGGAGTTGGCAGAAGCGCAAAGCTCTGTCGCCATCGGCAAAGAAATGTTAATGCCGAGCACGGCTGCCGGCGAAGAAATGATGCAGTATCAAGCCGAGCGGGTTATGGCGTTACTTTGTGAACTGCACACATCCGTTTCCAATGCTCTGTCCTCAAAAATAAGTTTTTATACGTCGGATTGCAGAGAGAAAATGGATCTGGCGCTGATAAACCTGTTTGAAACGATTTTCGAAGACGGCAGATGCGGTGCTTATCATCAGGCAATCGGTAATATTTATATGAATTTGGCTGATTACGAATCATATATTGCAAAGAATTTCGAAAAGGCGCTGGAATATTTCGACAAAGGTTTTGAGCATTACAGAAAGTACGAGCAAATTTCCGAAGAGTGCGAATACTCCTATTCCGCACCTTTGGTATCTTATTTAAAACCCGTTGAAAAAGACACTTTGCGTCCCCTCGGAGAAAACTTTTGGCAGAAAGAGGTTAAACACATGCCCGAAGATTTCAAAAACGAATTACGGAAGAATAAAAAATACGCGATATGCTTTGAGTAGTATACAAACACCCCGAGAAATTACTTCTCGGGGTGTTTTTGTTGTCGGGGTCCCCGAGAAGCCGCAAGGCTTCTTGGGGTGATTTATTTATAAAATTTTACGCCTGTTCAAGAGCGAGAGTTACGGTAGTGGTATCGCAAACTTCGGAAGGACCAAAGTACTGGATAGCGCCGGGATATACGAAGCAGGTATTTTCTGCCCACTCTGCTCTGTTTTCTGCGAAGAATTTGAAAGGAGCGCCCTCAAGCTCAACGAGAGCCTTACGGATAACGGGCTTATCTGCGCCGTGTCTTCTTTCGATATTCATCATCTTGGTGATAGGCATACCGCCTGCAACCCATTCCTCTGCGGGTCTGGAAAGGTTGGAAACCTTGGAAAGATAGCCGGTATAGCCGTACTGGATAAGCATAAATGCGTTGTAGCCGAGAGAATAGCAGTAGTCCGCATCAAAGTTGGAGGGGAATGCGCAACGGCCTTCGTAGCCCAGGAAGTGATGAAGTGCGGAGAACTTGCCGTTATAAGTGCCTGCAGCCTTACGAGCCTTAAGGTTGTCTGCTACAAGTGCGGAGAACAGTTTTTCGGATTCGATAAGAGAAACCTGAACGTTACCGTGAGGATCGCGCTCAAGGAAGAGCTGCTGCTGAATGGAAGTGGGAAGAATTGCAAAAACAGCCATAGATTCCTTGGTGAGACCTGCTTCGATAAACGCATACTTTGCTTCCCAAGTGGGAAGAGCGTTGAACGCTTCGGTCTTTTCGCCTGCAAGGAGTTCGTTGATCTCTGCGATGAGAACGGAGAATTCGGGAACGAATTCAACGATACCTTCGGGAATGATAGCAACACCGAAGTTCCAGCCCTTGGAAGCGCGGGTTGCAACGGAATCTGCGATATAATCTGCGATCTGAGCCATGGACATCTTCTTTGCGGCAACTTCTTCACCTACAAGGCAGATGTTGGGACGGGTCTGAAGAGCGCACTCCAAAGCTACGTGGGAAGCGGAACGTCCCATAACCTTTACGAAGTGCCAGTATTTCTTTGCGGAGTTAGCGTCACGCTCGATATTACCGATAATTTCGGAATAAGTCTTGGTAGCGGTATCAAAGCCGAAGGAGCATTCGATATCTTCGTTTTTCAAGTCGCCGTCAATAGTCTTGGGGCAGCCGATAACCTGAATACCGGTGTTATGTGCTGCAAAATATTCTGCCAGAACAGCCGCATTGGTGTTGGAATCATCGCCGCCGATAATAACCACAGCGTTAATGCCGTGCTTTTTGCAAACTTCTGCAACAACAGCAAACTGTTCTTCAGTCTCAAGCTTGGTTCTGCCGGAACCGATAATATCAAAACCGCCGGTGTTGCGGAACTGATTAATATATTCATCATCAAAGATAACGTAGCTGTCTTCAAGCAGACCGCTGGGGCCGCCCTTGAAGCCGTAAAGCACGTTTTCTTTGTTGGTAGCCTTCAAAGCATCGTAAAGACCGCAGATAACATTGTGTCCGCCGGGAGCCTGTCCGCCGGAGAGGATAACGCCGACAACCTGCTTTTTGTTTTCGGATGTATTTACACCCTTTTCAAAGGTGATCTCGTTTTTGCCGTAGGTGTTGGGGAACAGAGCCTTTATCTTTTCCTGGTCCGCAACGCTTTCGGTAGCGCCGCCGTTTTTAACGCAGATCTCGGATATACCGTTTCTGAGCATACCGGGAAGCTTGGGGTTATACTGATATCTTACAGTCTGGAGAGGGGAAAGTTTCATTTAATTGATACTCCTTGCGTTTTTAATTTTCAATATCCAGATTATTATAACTCATTATACGAAAAAAGTAAATAGTTTTTTCGGTTTTATTCCGCATAATCAACGAGTTCTTCCAAATCTTTGCGTTTTTTCGTGCGCAGTTTATCTCCCTCGGCGGCATAGCCCAAGGTAATAACAAGTCTTACCGCGCTGTCAAGCGAGCATATCTCCCGTATTCTCTTATCGTCAAACCAGCCCAGTATGCAGGTGGAAAGTCCCTGCGCCGTTGCTTCTGCGGTGATATATGCGGAAAGAATACCGATATCTATAGAGCGGTAATCATTGTTTTTTACTTTTGCGCCCAACGCGGCGGAAGCCACATAAGGCTTTTCGGAAATAACCAGCATTACAGGCGCGTTTGAAGCGAATTTGTTCATACCCATACCCATTACCGCGGCGGCTGTCTTTTTTGCGGCTTCGCCTTTACACACGGTTATATGATAGGGCTGACCGTTGCAAGCAGATGGGGATAAACGGGCGGATTCAAGAACAGAATTCAGTTTTTCCTGCTCCACTTCCCTGTTCATATCGTAATTTCTGCAGGACTGTCTGTTGTTTGCGATTTCCGTAAAATTCATTTTTATTACCTCCCCGGTATTTTTTTATGATTATATCATATTTTCTCCTTATTTTCAATCAGAAAAGTCCGTATTGCAAAAATAAGATTTATCTGCTATAATTTATGCAGACGGAAATTAAATTAAACGAGGTATGTTATGAGCTTTAAAAGAATTTGCGTGCTGTTACTTGCTTTTTTGATGTGCGCAGGCATACTTGCTTCCTGCACCGAAAATGAAAACGAGAGCAACACAAACGAATCCGAACAAAACGAAAGTGTTCCCGAAGAGGAGAGTAAAGAGCCTATGCCCGAATACTGGGGATTTAACGATTATAATACGGTTGAAATTAAGGGCGCACCCGAAGAGATAAAATCCTATGAAACTACCGTAACAAAGGTAAGCGATAAAAAATACGCCGTAAGCTGTATGACCGAAGCAGGCAAGCTTACCATCACTCTTGAGGAAAGACCCTGGGGCTGCTTTAACCTTTGGGCTTGGAACCTTGTGGATAAAGACGGAAAGACGCATACCTTTGCAGTAGGCGCTACCGATTTCGAATACGTACATATTCCTACCACACCCAAGGGAACAAACGTATGGTCCGGCGGAAACCACGGCAACGAAGCCTTTTTGTCCATTGATTTTTACAATGCTGAAACCGGCGAAAAGCTTGAGCTTGAAACGGGCAAGGCTGTAACCGTAAATTCTCTCCACGTTATCGAAAAGAGCAAGCTGCTTTGGTTCCCCGATGATAACGGCGACAGTATAGGCGATTACAACAACAAGTCTATGTCCTATACCGAGGACGACGTATACTGCGAAATGACAAGAAAATACACCTTCACAGGTCCTCAGATAAAGCTTAACTGCGATTACAAATACGTTAAAGACGTAAACCACAGCCGTTCTTACACCTGTATGCTTCCCATTAACAAAAAATACGGCTTGTGGTGCGAAATGTACGATAACAACGGCAAGCTTTTAAAGACTATTGAAACCCTTAAGGTAGGCGCGGCGGATTATTCAGGTCCCTCCAATTCCGGCAACGCCGCATCCAGAGCGGTTATTTACGGTTATGCAGACCCCAGATATCAATTTGACGTGAGAGTTACCACCTACGAGGATTCTTTGGATAAATGTCAAGGCGATTACAAAACTGCGTTCTGGGATATGAACACCACAGATAACAAGCTGTATTTTACCAAATTCTCTAACTCCGTAAAAAAGACGCTGCCTGCGGGAACGGAATTCCACACCGAATGCTTCTGGCTTTTCAATTACGTTGAAGATGCAGTTGCACCCGATATAAGCGAACCTGAGGTAAGCACTCCCGACGAAATCGATCCTATCGGAAATTTGGTTTCCGTAGGTAAAGAATACACCCTTTCGGGTCTTTTGGGAACAGGATACGGCAACTACACCGCAAACCTTACGGACGGAAAACACACCAATACTCTTACATACGACAACAACTGGTTTTCCTTCTTTAACAGCTCCGCCCTTACACCCGAAGAGCTTAACACAGAAAACGGAATTGCTTGGCTTATTATAGACCTTGAAAAAGAAACCGATATTTCCTTTGTGAGAGCTCACATTTGCAACGGCGGAACCGCGGGAATAAACGCACCTAAAAAGGCTGTGGTTTCCGTTTCGGACGACGGAACCAACTTTACAGACGTAGGCGAACTGCCCATTTCCACAGACGCAAGCGCCATCTACTGGAGCCATCTGGAAACGGAAGGAATTAACGCAAGATACATTAAATTTACATTTACCCCCAACGGACTGTTCGTTTTCCTTAATGAAGTCGAGGTTTACGAAGCACAGTAAACATACATAAACATCTTTAAACGCCATCGGAAACACGATGGCGTTTAAAACTGTTTTTATTTAGAAAAAGAAATAACATTCCAAAAAACGGGTATACTTTTTCTATATCAAAGGGAAAGGAAATACGGTTTAAAATGATAGAACAAGATACCATAAAGCTGCTTCGTGAATGTGATGCGGGAGTAAAAATGGGTGTAAGCTCCATCGAAGGGGTTTTGGATTACGTTAAGGACGATACTTTGTGGAAATATTTATCCGATTGCAAGGAAGAGCACGACGAGCTTGACGAGGAGCTGCAACAGCTTTTGGATAAATACGATGACGAGGGTAAAAACCCTTCCCCTATTGCAAAGGGAATGTCTATGATGAAGACTGAGATAAAATTGGGCATAAAGGGAAATGACAAAACTATTGCAGACCTTATAACCGATGGGTGCAATATGGGGGTTAAATCCCTTAACAGATATCTTAACCAATACAAAGCGGCGGACGAGGTTTCCAAGGATATTACAAAACGCCTTATAAACCTTGAAGAAAAGCTGGCTGTGGATATACGGTCGTATCTTTAAAAAGGGATGGGGGTTGTCGCAAGCGGTCGGGTGAAAAAAGTGCCCGACCGCTTAAAGACAAGGAGAAACTTATGATATGGACGTAAACTTTTTTGAAATTTTTATATTGAAAGGTTGTTTATTTATAACAACTGTCCTTCCGCTTCACCTGCATCGGGGTATACGTAACCGGTAACGAGCTCGGGCATATTGGGCTTTATATCGGTATGGGATGCACAGAAATCGAGTATTGCCCGGTATGCAGTCGTATTTTTTCGCCGTGTGAAAAAGCCGGAAACATGAGCGGTCTTAAAGGCGCAATGCCACCACATACTCACACCGCGCAGACGTTTTCTGCCGTGCTTTTTGTTTTCAAGCTTTTTATCGGATACATAAAATATATATTCGTGGCCGCGATCGGGGTAATACATATCACTAAATCTATAATCCAAGGTCTTGCGGAAATAGGAAAAGCCGTAGTCCTTAAGATCCGCCCAGAGAATGTGCTTTTCCCCGAAGGGAGAAAGACGGTGTATTCCCTGCTCGTCAAAAACGTATGTAAACAACACTTCACGGATGTTGTATACAAGGTAAAGGGCCATCATGGCAAACACACAAATTAACAAAAACATAACGATGCCCAAACCCATATTGACCAAAAGCTCAAACCGTTGGTCTGCGGGAGTCAGAACACCCGAACCGATACAATATGCCCACAGTATTACCATGCCCAAGGAAAAGAGCGTCATCATGCCGTAAATTATTACAGAGGGTATACCTACTTTTCTTCCGCTGATTGTAATTTTGCTGTCTGTTACTTCTAACATATATGCCTCCGCTATAAATTTTTGGGGCGGAATTTTTCTTTTAATTTGTCCGAGGGGCTTTCAAGCACAGGATCGAGAAGTCCCGTGGCGTTGGATGCGATAAAGGGCTGAACGTCCGTATGCTCTGCGCAAAAGGCGAGCGTCTGGCGCACGTGTTCACCTTGCTCGCGGGCTTCAAAATAGCCCGTATGCTTTTGATATCCCAGATTGAATGAAAGTTTGAAAAACACACCGGAAAGATCTTTTTTGCTGTAATTCTTTTGGGGACACACTTTGTCCGAAACGTAAAAGGAATAGGATTTGCCTATATCAATGAAAAAATGGCTTGAACGGCGGGTATACTCGAAGGAAATTCCGTAATCCTTAACGTCTTCCCAAGCAATAAACCTTGTGCCGAAGGGAGAAACGCGGCTTACTCCAAGCTGATCGAAAACGTATACGCACAGTGCGATTTTGGCACAGCAGAAGGCGCTGTAGGCTGACAAAAAGCAAGCAACAGTAAAAATTAATGCGGTGACAATAAAGAACGCGTATGCAAGCTTAACAGCGATAGGCGATGCGTGCTCCGAGGGTTCATAGGTGAAGATGGTACGTATTAAATGATATGCGCCCCAAGCAGAAAGCAATGAGAATACGGAGAATATAAGCGTTACCGCTACTCCGGGTGCACGTTCATCTATTTTTATTTGTTTATCGGTTATATCGTACATTTTAAAACCGCCTGAAAGTTAATTAGATAAAAGGATAAATGTAGGTGAAAAGCTGAGAAACCTCTTCGGGTGCATAAACTAAAGGGATGATAAAATAATATGCAAATGCAAGGGTATACATAATTCCCGAAAGAACGAGATTGATTATTGCGAGTATCTTGGCAGCGGTTATCATTTTGGACTTGACGCCTTCGTTTTCGCGGTGGAAATTGCTTACCTTCTGAAGTGCGTAAATAGCGATAACAACACCGAGCCAACCGAAAAAGAAATAGGAAACGATCGCGGTTATAAGGGTCTGGTTGGGTAATGCGGTTTTTACCTTATATTCCTTCACCGGCTCCGCAGGGCGAACATCATCTTCGTTATATTGATATTTATAATTAGCCACGGTCTTTTTTCCTTTCGTAATTGTCCGCCGAGGGACCGCCGCGTTTGGACGGCACCTTCGGGAACGGAGTATATACAGTAGTTTGGCGTCACTGTCAAGGGGAAGTACGGATTTCATCATACCCCGGATAAAGTTTGCGGTTGCGGTCTTGCCGCCTGAAAGTTAATCAGATAAAAGGATAAATATATGTATAAAGCAGTGAAGCCGATTCGGGTGCCTGAGTAGCTAAGATAATGAGCGCGACGATGAAATACACAGCCGAAGAAGCCACCCCTACGCCCGTCATAACAAGACATATAATAGCAAAAACTCTTCCGACCTTCACCTTGGTACAGGTTTCGCCTTCATGCTCGGTGAGATAGATCTTCTCTTTTTGAAGGGTCCACAAAGCAAGAGCAAAGCCTATCAAGCCGTAGAAAATAAGAGAAAGTATACCCATTATCAACACGTTATTGGGATGCACGGTGTAATATTTGTACTCCTCCACCTCTTTAGGCGGGGGCGCGGGTTCTTCGTTGTATGAGTATTTATAGTTTGCCATATTAAAATCTCCTTTTTTATGGTTTCCGCCGAGGGACCGCCGCGTTTGGACGGCCCCTGCGGGAACGGAGTATATACAGTGGTTTGGCGTCACTATATATCTGTGTCATACGCGTTTACGCACGCGCGGGCGTTTTGTGATTACTGTTCGGTGGCTGTAGTTTCTATGCCCGCTTCATCAAGCTTTTTGCCGAGAATGGGGGGAAGCTGCATACCTGCCATTGCGAACACCTCGTCAAGAGGAGGTACGGATTTCATCATACCGGAGATAAAGTTTGCGGTTGCGGTCTTGCCGTCGCCGCCCTGGCCGCCGTCCCAAACGGTAACCTTATCGATCTTAATACCCTTAACAGCATCAACCTGAACACGCATAAGGTCTTCCAGCTTATCTGCAATAAGGAGCTTGAGTGCGGCTTCGGGGTCGCCGCCTGCGGATTTAACGATCTCTGCAAAACCTGCAGCCTGCTTTTTAAGTATTTCTTCAACACCGCGTGCTTCTGCTTCCATCTTTGCGTAGATAGCGTCTGCTTCACCCTTTGCTTTTCTGCGGAGTCTTTCTGCTTCTGCTTCTGCTTCCAGTTCGATCTCTTTCTTCTTTGCTTCTGCACGTACGATTATGTCTGCTTCCAAAGTAGCCTGCTCTTTTGCACGGCGTGCTTCTTCTGCTGCCTGCTGTGCCGCATAGGATTCTTCCAGAGCCTTTGCTTCCTGAATCTTTTCTGCGGTAGTAGCGATCTTCATTGCCTCTGCCTGCTTTTCTTTAAGAGCGGCTTCGGACATAGCGATCTTCATCTTTGCTTCGTTTTCACCCTGAATAGCAATAGAATCTGCTTCGGAAACCTTGATACGCTGTTCCATCTTTGCGTTTGCTTCACCGATAGAACCTTCTCTATCCTGCTCTGCCACGCTCTTCTTTGCATCGTTGATAGCCTTTGCAGCGGCTTCTTTACCAAGCGCTGCGATATATCCGGATTCATCGCTGATATCGGTTACGTTAACGTTTATAAGGCGGAGACCGATCTTTTTAAGTTCGGTTTCTACGTTGGAAGATACAGCGGCAAGGAATTTATCACGGTCGGTGTTGATCTCCTCGATATCCATTGTAGCGATAACAAGACGGAGCTGACCGAATATGATATCCTTTGAAAGTTCCTGAATTTCGGAAAGCTGGAGTCCCAGCAGACGTTCTGCGGCGTTTTGCATTACACCGGTTTCGGTAGAAATACCAACGGTAAATCTGGAAGGAACGTCGATACGGATATTCTGTCTGGAAAGTGCGTTCTTAAGGTCTACCTGAATGGAAATGGGTGTAAGGTCCAGATAGGAATAAGACTGGATCACGGGCCATACGAACTGAGCGCCGCCGTGAATACACTTGGAGCTGCGGGTGGTGCCGTCTTTGTTTTTACCGATACGACCGTAGATGACCATGATCTTATCGGAAGGGCATCTCTTGTATCTGGAAAAGAGCCAGAGCACAAAGGACATTAAGATGAGCACTACTGCACAAATCAAAACGATGATAATGGGGTTCATAATTTTCCTCCGAAAAATTTATTTTTTATTTTTTTAAATTTACTTTTTTCTTACAACAAGAGTAGTTTCGCCGCTTACACGGACGACTACCACTTCACTGCCTGTGGGAATGGGGTCGGGTTCATCGGTAACCGCGTCCCGTTCTACGTAGGAGCCCTGAAGCAGTATGTGTACCTTACCCTCGCCCATTCTTGCGGGAGGGATGGTAAGATGTACTTTGCCTGCGGTGCCGACGGCGTTTCGGATATCTATTGTTCCGTCGCTTTTCAGGTTCATTATCGCTTTGAAAATAAAAGCGAGCAAAACCATCATTGCAAAGCCGCAAACAGAGGATATGGGAATGTTTATCCACAATGCCACGTTCATAGACTCCAGCAAAGCGCCGACCCATCCGAATATTACCAGAAAGGCGATAACGCCTCTTACGGTGAATATGCGTAGTCCGTCAAACCCGTTGGGGTCCAAGTCCTCGTCAAATCCGCCGTCTTCGCTTCCGTCAACGTCCACATCATCGGATACGTCTGTGTCCGCTCCGTCTGCATCCGCATCCTCGCCCATACCGATAAACATCAAAATCGTCTGAACAAGAAGGACCAGAGTAGAAGGAACTGCAATACAATAGAATATTTGCGCCACCAAGCTAAGAGAATTCCACCATTCAATAATAGCCATAACGCTTTTCCTTTCCTTAATTTATTTTAGTAATAATTTATTTCAAAGTAGAGAGCAGCTCAATGGATTTGTCCCGCATGCGGGAAGCACCGTGAGCATAAAACATTACTACCAAAAGCTTACACAGCTTTTTCTTTTCGCCGGGCGTGCGCTCCGTAAATCCTTCGGAAGCGGCTTCCGCTGCTTTAAAGACTGTGCCTTCATCGATAATGTCCAGCCGTGTATCCGATAACATATCCACGTATCTGTGATACAGCTCGTTATCGCTGATAAGATCGTCATCCGGATTATCCAATTCACCGCCGATGATCTGTATAAGCCCGCAGATACGCTCGATCTGCAAAGAATCTCGGAGCATATTTATAATAAGTATACGGGCAAACTGCTGGCGTGAATATAATCTTTTTACAGGTGAGGTGAGAAAACCTCTTTTCACCCAATTTTGTATAACGTAGGGCTCCAAGCCTGTCATAACGGAGACCTGGGAAAGAGTTATTCCCCCTGCCGCAAAAACACCGTCAAACAAAGCTTTGGAGCTCCCTTTGGTAAGGGCGCTTACCTCTATGGTAGTTCCCGGGAATGTTCCTGCCATATTTTTACCTCCTGTGCGGTTTCTCTTGGTACGATGTGATTATATCATATGGTCACGTGATTGTCAATAAAAATCATACGACTATTTTACGTTTCTGCATATTGCACATATTTGTGTGTGCGTTTTTGTGTGTAACATACAAAAAAGGAGCCTGTTTGCACAGACTCCTTTAATTGAAGTATTATTAATCAGCCTTCTTTTAGTTCATTTACGGTAAAATCGTTGCTTACGGGTGCTTCGATATACTCAAGCAGCTTTTGCATATCGTCGGTCACGGTATAAAGTGTTCTGCAGTTTGCGTGAACAAAGTTTTTTTCTATAGCCGTTTCCATTAAGGTGTTAAGCTCCGAGTAATAATTCTTCACGTTGTAGATGGCTATAGGCTTATTGTGTCGGCAAAGCTGTTTTAACGTGAGTATTTCAAAAAATTCCTCAAAGGTGCCGATCCCGCCGGGAACTACTATAAACGCATCGGAATTATCTTCCATTATCTGCTTGCGCTGACGCATTGTTTCGGGCTCGATAAGCTTATCGCAATGGGGATATATAACCTCAACGTTCTCTTCCCCAAAAAATTCGGGAATAACGCCTAAAATATATCCACCTGCGCTCTTAACGCCTCTTGCCGCCGCGCCCATAAGACCGTTACCGCCGCCTCCGAAAACGAGGGAATGTCCTCGCAAAGCCATTTCTTTGCCCAACGCCTCAACCTTTTTCATATATTCGGGGTCTATTGTAGGCGATGCCGCGCCGAAAACACATATTCTCATATTTTATTCTCCTTTCATACCGCTGTATTTTTCCTTAACATATTATACCATAAATATTAAGGTTATGATACGTTATTATTAAAATACGGTAAAATTTTCGCAATGTTATCAATTTAATAATTTCAAATATTCGCCGGTTTCAAGATAGCGAGTGAGCAGTTCTTCAAAATGCTGCATAGTACATACGCCTATTTCTGCGTAATCGTATACGTCGGAAAGATAATACATATCCTCCCATATGGGGTTCTCAAAGCCGCGGTTATACACGGAAACGGTATACATTATCTCCGCGCATCGGGCGTTAGTCAATCTTCCCGCAAAATATTCATCACGGAGAAACAGCCGCATACGGCGGCAGGCTTCATACTCATCCCGATCGCCGCGACTTATGTATTCGAGATAAGATATTAAAGCATTTATATCGTTTCCTTTTCCTATAAGCCCCAGAGTCTCTTCGCTTATGGGATCTTCGGTTTCAAGAAGGTCATTTAACCAAGTGTCGAATTGCTCTGTATAGCCGCATTTGAGAAGCAGCATCTGATAATACGCATTGGCACGTGTCATAAAAAAGCCTCCTTTTTGAAATAATAAAAATTTTACTATATATCCAGCAAATACGCCAGCAACAGATTTAAAGTATTGTTAATTCCGTCCATGTGGGTGCGCTCCATTCCGTGGCTGCAATACACCGCCATACCGAAAGCGGCGGCGCGTAAATTATTGCCCGCACGCATTGCGGCGTTGGCATCCGTGCCGTAGTTCATAAATACGTCCACGGCGTAATCACATTCCGCTTTTTGAGCAAGTGAGATAAGACGGGATGTCAGCTCGTAATCGTACGGTGCGGTGGCATCCTTTGCGCAAATGCTTACGGAATATTCGTTACCCTCCAGCCCGGGACCGATAAGACCGATATCAAGAGCTGCGTATTCGGAAACGTTTTCGGGAACGTAAGTGCCGCCCAATCCGATCTCCTCACCGTAAGGGAAGGCAAAAACGGTATTGTATTTGGGCTTTAAGCCCTTTTCTTTAAGATATTTGAGCGCCGTGAAGCAGCAGGCAACCGCCGCTTTGTCATCCAAAAATCTGCCCTTTATGTAGCCGTTTTCCGTGTATTGAAAGCGGGGATCAACGGAAACGAAATCTCCGTTTCTTATGCCCAGAGCATATACGTCCGCTTTGGAGGACACACGCTCGTCAAGAAGTAAAACCATCGTGTCTTCGTTTCGTTCAAGGGTTCGCGCATCCTTAAAAACGTGCACGGAATGGGATTGACACGCCAAAAGCCCCGTGTATTCCCTGCCGTCGCGGGTATGAACGGTAACCGTTTCCCCCTCCAGATTGGCATAGTTTACGCCGCCCAGATTACGCATACGGATCTTTCCGTCCCCGTCAACGGTGCGCACCACAAGACCGATCGTATCCGCATGGGCGCCCACAAGCACGGTCTTTGAGGTATCCTCGCCCTCTATGGAAATATATGCGGTGCTTTTATTATCATAAATAACGGTCTCTCCGAGAGAACGGGCGTATTCCTCCAGCAGAGGATTTAACTTTACATAATATCCCGTAGGGCTGGGAACCGCCAAAAGATCTTCAAGGCAGGAAAGAAAATATTGTGTATCGGTTTTAAATTTCATAAGTATACACCTCAAGTATTTGGGCTTTTATATATTTTAACACAGATTTTTCGTTTTTTCCATAGCAAAATCAAAAAAACGGTTCGGAATATACAGCCGAACCGTAACTTTTTTTAATTAAACGAAGGCTTTTCCGTTTCTCCCGTTGCAAAGGTATTGGGACCGGGGTCGGAAAGAGAAAAATACATTTTTGCCGCTTTTGTGGTGCCGAAATCTCTGTTGGAGCCGGTATTCTGCACCTTGTTGAATGCATCTCTGAACATTTGGTTATGAGCCTCTTCTCTGTTAAGCAGAAAATCTATTGTGGCGCGCACCTTTTTATCGTCTATCTGGCGGTAAAGGTATTCGTATACCACCTTTGCTCTTTGTTCGGATGCGATGTTGGAAAGAAGATCGGCGCACAGATCGCCGGTTACGGTGACGTAATCTCCTGTCCAGGAGTATCCAGAAGAATTAATAAGTCCGGGATTAAGCCCCAAAAGCACGTGGGTCTGTATCTCCCCTGCTTTTACGGTGTTGATGTCCACGTCGTGTCCGTTAAGCAGATTAATGGTCTGCGCCACCATCTCCATATGGGAAAGCTCCTCGGCGGCGATATCCAAAAACAGATCCTTTATTTCGGGATCCTTTATGCGAAAGCTCTGGGACATATACTGCATTGCCGCTTTAAGCTCGCCGTTTCCGCCGCCCAACTGCTCCTGAAGCAACACTGCATACTGCGGATTGGGTCTTTCCACCTCTACGGGATGAAAAAGCATTTTTTCGTGTTTAAACATAGATATTCCTCCGTATAAAAAGATATACCTATCTTTTCCAAAAAATGCAAACAGTATACAAGGACAATCACCCCAAGAAGTCTGCGACTTCTTGGGGACCCCGACAATAAAAGACCGCTTTGCGCGGTCTTAAAAATCTACTTAATTATTACCTTTCCCTTTGCTTCGGGGTCGTCGAAGATAAGCTCGCCGCATTCGGGGACGTAAATGGTGCCCGAAAGAGGGTTTTTAATGCTTATAACGGGTGTGGTTACGGTAGCCTCTACCTCGGATTTTTCAAAGGAAAGGTCGCACTCTGTCATTTCGCAGTTTATAAGCTTTAATCCCTTGCAATAGCAAAGAGGCTGTGTGCCGATGATCTCGCAGTTTTCAAAGGTGACGTTTTCGCAATACCAGGCGAGATATTCCCCTTTTATAACGCTATCCCTTACCACCACGTTTTTGGCGTGCCAGAAGGCGTCCTTGGTGTTGAAAACGCAGTTTTCAAAAACCGAATCCTCTATGTATTGGAAGGAATACTTGCCGTTAAGGGTAACGCCGTTAAAATTAAGCTTGTTTGAGCGAAGCATAAAATATTCGCCCTCTACCTTGCAATCGGTCATATCGATACCGTTTACAAACCAGCCGAATTCCGCGGAAACAATATCACAGCCGTATACGGAAATATCCGAACACTCGCGCAAAGCTTTTATTCCGTGAAGCTTTGAATTGCCTATCTCCGCGCCGTTGGTGTACCAAAGTGCCGCACGGCAAAGGGGGGTAAGCTCGCTGTGGGAAATCTTTAATCCGTCTACATGCCAGAAGGGATAACGGAGATTGAAAAAGCAGTTATCCACGTTGATGATTTTACATTCCTTAAAAGCGCTTTCCCCGTCTGCGGGACCGTCAAAGGCACATTCGGACACGGTAAGAGAGGTGCTTCCGTAAAAAGCGCGCTCTTCATCAAAGGTTTGGTTTTTAATAATATTGCTCATATACATTTTCTCTTTCCATGATATTGTAAATATTATACTACTTTTTTAAGGAAATTGCAATAATCTGAGCGCTATTGACAAAATTATATACAGCATGATATACTCAAATTAAAGGAGGTGCAAAACCATAGTGATAAAAGGACTATCCACGGTTAATATTCACTATCTTACCGATGACGTCAGGAAACTTGAACAAACCTTGAACGAAACCGAAAAGCAAAGTGAATATCAAACAATCTGTCTTGCGTTGGCAACAAGAAACACAAACGAATGTATTACTGTGTTAAAGAAACAATTTGAAAGCAGCGATAAGCGAAAACGGTTTGATGCTTTGTACTATGCGTTTTACCGTCCCGAATACCGCATAGAGCATACGGAGCTGCTGCAAAAGATGTTGAGAGAAGCTCTTTACGAAAACAACATGAAAGACGTAAAGTGTTTACTCTGTTATATCGGCGAATATGAACTTGCAGTAGATGTCGACCTGCTGTTTGATGCTCTTATGTATGTAGCAAACTATGCCGGATCGTTTGAATATGGCGCTTGCCTTCACATTCCTTATACCGAGGATAATTTTATACGTATACTCGCTTTATTCAAGAAGATAAAGCAGCGGGAAAAGCAGTGGCTGGCAGAAAATATAGTGAAGCGCTGTGAGGAAAAGTATTTTGAAGAACTCGTGGAGTTATTAATGGCAGAGCCGGATCCACGTGTGAACTTTTATGCGGTCGAGCTTTGCGCGAAATTCAAGCGGCGCGATTATAATGAAAGATTGCTTGCAATGGACAATGCTTCCGACGCAGTTTACGGTCATACTAAAAGTGCCGTAAAACATTTTTTATCTTAATATATACAAAACGCACCCCGAAAGCAAACGGAGTGCGTTTTTGTATTATTTTTTATCTATCGCCGAAGCTATTGCGTAATAAATGGGAATGGTTACGAACAATATCCACCAAGGATGCCATCCGTCCCACTGCATACCGATGAGACAATACACAAAGGTAATAAAGACGGGATATGCAAAACGAGAAAGTTTTTTGGTTCTTATACACTCTATAACGCTGTAATATACGGGAATGGTGATGAACACCGTCCAGGAGATATACCATCCATCCAAAAGAAATCCCCAAAGGAGAAATACAACAGTTGCAAAAACAGGATACGGAAGGGCGTGTAAAGCACGCAAAGTTTTTCTCTTTTTATCTGCAGGCGTGCCGTCGTCGCTGTAATATGCTTCTGCCTCTGCATCTTGCTTATCGTCTTCGTCCTCGTACTCTTCTTGTGCATCTGCTTTTTCTGTTTTTTCAGGCGCCGGTCTGCCGATAAGCTCATCCAAGGAAATATTATAAAGATTTGCTATTGTTATTAAATTATCCGTATCGGGCAGGGAAGCGCCGCACTCCCATTTGGAAACCGCTTGTCTGGACACACCCAGCTTTTCCGCAAAGGCTTCTTGGGATAATCCCGCTTGTTTTCTTAATTCGTATAGCTTGTTTCCCAATATTTCGCCGTTTGTCATAAATATTCCTCCTTGAGATGAATATCGGTCGTTTATTACGGGTATATTTTACAACAAACCTTCGTTTTTTGCAACCGTTTTTACATAGCAATACCGCAACTTTAGGTTGCGGTACTGAAAATAAAGTGTTTTTCAGGCGAAAATCAGTTTTCACGATCCCACAGCACGTGGTAGAAGCCTACGTAATTTGTATCCCCCGTCTTTATCTTATCGATAGCGGGACCGGGATGGCGGTTGAGCATACCGGTGAGAAGATAAGGAATTTCATAACCCCACACCAAGCCCTGCTCCTTAAGAGGAAGCATATATTCCTGAATGAATTTAAGCACGTATACCACGTTATAGCGGGGATTGCGCAAAAATCCAAGTATACCTTCAAGTATACAGTTGCCTGCTCCTCTGCCCATGCCCATCATAGTGGCGTCAAGATAGCTTGCGCCGAAAGCAACGGATTCCACGGTGTTTGCAAACGCCATCTGCTGATTATTGTGGGCGTGTATGCCTACCTTCTTGCCGTATTTTTCTGCTACAGCGCAATATGTCTCGGTAAGCTCGCGCACCTGTTCGGGATAAAGGGAACCGTAGCTGTCTACAAGATAGATAACGTCTACAGAGCTTTTGCCCAGCATTTCCAACGCCTGCTCCACATCCTTTGAGTCTGCGGTGGAAACTGCCATAATATTTACGCAGGTTTCGTAACCCTTGTTATGGCAATACTCGATCATATCTATAGCCGCGGGAATGGTGTTAATATAGGTGGCGATACGGATCATATCTATAACGCTGTCTTTTTTATCTATAATATCACGCTTGTAGTCCGTTCTGCCAACGTCCGCCATTACGGATATCTTAAGGTCGGTATTATTTTCGCCGACGATAGCGCGGATATCCTCTTCTTCGCAAAACTTCCACTTGCCGTATGCATTTTCATCAAACAGGTCTTTGGAAGCCTTATAGCCGAACTCCATATAGTCCACGCCCGCTTTTATATTTGCCAGATATAAGGCTTTTACGAAATCGTCTGTAAAAAAGAAATTATTAACAAGACCGCCGTCGCGAATAGTAGCATCAAGCACCTTTATATCGGGACGGTAGATCATAAGATTACCTTTTTGTGCCATTGGTAAATCCTCCGTAGGAAAAAGTGATTATGGGCAGTATACCACATTAAAAAGCAAAAATAAAGAGGAAAATGTATTTTTCACCCTTTTATTTCATTAATATAAATCCTATGGTGTTTATTGCAAAGTTTGCAAACATATGAACGAACCATGATGTATAAACGGATTGGTGTTTTTCGTTAAGATAATTGAATATAATTCCCCCTGCCCCGAGACCTGCCAGCACCAGCAAGAACAGCCCTATATTGAACCAGCCTATCATCATCGCTACATGGTAAAGGGAAAACGCCGCAGAACTTACAGCGTATGCGGTAATTCGGTTTGTTCCTTTTTTCAGGTTTACAAAAACAAAGCCTCGGAAGAAGAATTCTTCAAGCAGAGAGTTTACAAAAGAAATGTAAAGGGAAACAAACAGAAAATTGTCTTTTGTTACACCGGTAGTAGAGGAAAGAGAATCTACAATAACGGAAAAATCGTAAAAAGGTCTTACCGCAAAATACGCACCCAGTATAAGCGCGTATATTCCCACTCCCAGCAGCAGTGCAAACAAAAAGGGCTTTGCTTTAAACTTAAAAAGAGTTTTTATGGAAATATCCTTATTCAAAAACGCAAATCCCAGGGGAATAAGCAAAAACAAAGCGATCTTTATTATTGATTTTACTGCGTATCCCGGCTGTATAACGCCGTCTACCACCGCCATTACGGCGCAGGAAGCAACGGTCAATGCCAATATTCCGAAAACAGTTTTCTTTTTCATATTTGTACGGACAGTCAAAATAATCAGTCTATAAGTCCTGCGAAATATCTGTTCCACGCGCCGGTGTTGCCCATGGACGAGTTCACAAGGAAAAGAATGTCATCAAACTCATAATCAGCAAACTTTTCGCATACGTTGAGGTTTCCCGCATAACGGGGGTCAACCACAACTATATTGCCGTAATGCTCGGTAAGAAAAGGAATAAATGCGTTTGCATAGGAATCCTTAATGACCATAATGCTCTTGTCCTGGTCGTTTTCGGGGACGTTGATGATCATATAAGGATGGTCGCCGCCGATGAACGCAGGATACCCCTTAATAGAGGTAACGATGCAGGTTTTATATGTTAATACTCCGCTGCTGCCGCTGTGTATGGTCATGGTACACGCTTTTCTGGGCATATAGGCTTCGATGGTATCATAATAAGACTTTACACGCGCATCCTTGGTGTAGTTGTACATAGAACCGATATATTTATCTCTTATAATTTGAATATCAAATTCCTCTATGGGTGTGGGTTCAAGACCTATGGAGCGTACGAATTCCACATATGCGTAATATGCGCCCCGCTGTGTCCAGTGGTGGTCGCTTCTGAAATAAAGATATTCGTCCAAATGGTCGGCATATGCGTTTTTAAGGTTTACGAAATTAATGTTTTCATTGGTGATAGCCGCTTCCATTTTATCCAAAATGGCGCTTTGGCTGGATATACGGGCGTTAACGTCGGGGTCGGTAATAATTATCGTTGCAAGAGGTGCAATAACCACGTTTATACGGGATTCGGGGAAAACTTCGGCGTATTTATCGTAAACAGCGGCATATTTGGGCGCTTGAGTAGCGCTGAAAAAGGACTGCGTATACGCCGCGCCGTTATACAAAACGAAGCCGCCGTCAAGATATATTGCGTTACCGATCTCCACATGGCCCGGTTCGGATGTTTCGGGTTCGGATGTTTCCGGTTTAGATGTTTCGGGTTCGGATGTTTCCGGTTTAGATGTTTCCGGTTTGGATTCTTCGGGCTTGGATTCTTCGGGAACAGATACTTCTTCGGAAACTTCTTCGGAAACTTCTTCGGATATTTCTTCGCTTATCTCTTGGGAAACATCCGTGCTTTCGGTTTCTTCGGAAATATCGCTGTCTTCAGGCAGAGAAACTTCGCTTTGTTCCGGTTCACTTTCCGCAGAGGAAATGTCTTGCGAAACCGTATCGGGAATTGATGTATTTGTATTGCTGTCGCACCCCGAAAATGAAAGAATGAGCAAAAACAGCAAAAGAGATGCGGTGATCTTTTTCATATATAAAAGCCTTTCTAACTGTAATACCGGTCAAGTATAACACACTTTTTACTAAATATCAAGTACATATAAAGTAAATTAAAAAACGATTGACATACCGCCTTTTTATGATATACTAAAATAAAAAAGGGGCATTTACATACTATGAAGCTTACAAAAGGAATACACCACATTGCAATAAAAGCAAAGGGAATTGAAAAATATAAAGAAACTTTAAATTTCTACACCAACATTCTGGGAATGGAAACGGTGAGAAGCTGGGGCGAAGGAGATGATCTGGGCACCATGGTGGACACGGGCAACAGCGTGATGGAGATATTTTCCAATGCTCCGGAAGAATTTTGCGAGGGAGCTTTGCGTCATATCGCTTTTGACGTTGAGGATACCGACGCCTGCATAAACGCAGTAAAAGCCGCAGGATACACCGTAACGGTTGAGCCCAAGGACATAATTATTCAAGCGGATAAGCCCTTGGCGGCAAGAATTGCTTTTTGTATCGGCCCCGTGGGAGAAACCATTGAATTTTTCCAAGTGAAGTAAAACATTAAAAAAATACCGCCGCAAATAATCGGTTTTGATTACTTGCGGCGGATTTTTATGCCTTATTAAGCTTCAAGCAGCTTAAGTATTTTTTCCTTGGGAATAACACCCACGGATTTATTAACCGTTTCGCCGTTTTTCATAACGATAAGGGTGGGAATATTGGTAATCCCAAACTGTTTTGCCAAAGCGCCGTCTTTATCTACATCGATCTTACAAACGGCGTATTCGGGATGCTCTGCGGCGATCTCGTCTATAATAGGCGCTATCATACGGCAAGGACCGCACCAGCTTGCCCAGAAATCTATAAGCACAGTCTTTTCGGATTTTAAAACCGCTTCTTCAAAATTAAAAGAATCTACGTGAACTACAGACATTTGTTTTTTCTCCTTTTTACTGTATATTGAAATAATCTTTCAGATACCCGTTTCTTCTTTCGAGCCATTCTTTGAGCTCATTTACGTTTGCTTCAAAGGTGCTTGCGGGAGTCTCGTCCTCAAAATCGCTGTAAGGACGGCTTATGCTCCATCCGGCTTCGCCGTAATTACGGGCGAAAGATTCCCCGTAAGTCAGGCAGAGGGTATCTATATATCCCCCGTCGGAATAAAGGTTTTCTATATCTTTCAAGACTTCGGCATATTTTTCCTTAACCGCATCGGCGAAGAAGGGACACTTCATAAGAGTTTTGAACCACTCCTGCTGTGCCCATATTCCCGAAGCGCTGTCGCCGGTTTTATCACCGTACCCGTCGGCGTTATTATAGATATGGTATTTGTCCTGAAAATAATAGCGGGAAACGTTACCTGTGGAAAGGTCCATATCCCAAATGGGACCTGCGAACAGAATACCGTCCTTACGGTAGAAATAAGTAGATCCGGTAACCATATCGCAATCTTTGAGAAGCTCGTGGATAACGTATGCGGAAACAAAAGAATCCACATCTATAAGCTGCGTTATCTTATTTTCGTTTTTGGCGGCAATGGCATCGTCAACCTGTTCCATAAATTCGGTTATCTTCCGTTGCTCACCGCGGGTCATTTCTGTTCTTTCCGGTGTATCGAAAACAAATCCTGCGCCGCCGCGAAGAAAGAAATCGTTTTCCCCTTCAAGAACCACTATGCGCTCAACAATAAAATCGCCTTTTTTGGTGTCAAGCTCAAGAGTTCCGTCGGACACGGGTTGGCAGATAAGATAATTGCCCTGCAGTTTATTGTTTACATAAACATCACAATATCTGCTTTGGATAGCGGCAATATCTCCCATCGCTGCAGAAAGATCAAAGGCAAGCTTATTGCGCATAAGAGTTTTATCGTAATGATTTGCAATAAGACACCATTTTCTGCCCTCTTTCATACCCAAAACGGAGGTTTTATCCGTAAACTTTATGTTATAAGGCTTTTTATCCGCCGTTGCGGTGGAATTTCCGCGGATACGGATGGTTATGGTTTCTTCTATATCGCCATCGGTGCCGTTGGCACTGTCGATAATAAAGACTTTTGCTTCTATATACTCTTCCCTGCCGATCTCCCGGTCTGCGTATATATGCACCGTGGGCACATCCGTGCGGGCATATTCGGCTTTAGCTCTTGAAGCGAGGAGCTTTTTGTACAAGGCAGTGCCTTGGGAAATACACTCATTTTCGTCTTCCGGAGGAGAGATAACAAAATCGTTTACTTCGGAAACTATCTTGCGGTAGGAGGCATACCATTCCTCGGTATACAAAGAGCGGTAAAGCTTTTCGTCGGTAAGCTTTACAAGGGCGCGCTTTACCTCCGAAGCGGAGGAAAATTCAGGCACGGAAACCTGAACGTCTGCGTCCGATGTATCAGAAACAGAAGTCGAGGTTTGCCCGCCTTCCACGCACCCGAACAGTAAAAGTGCGGAAAGACAAATAAAAAGTGAAACAAAAATTAATTTTTTGGTTGACATAACATTAATTACGGTCAACTTTCGCTGCCGGTTTGGTAGTATTTTTTATACTGCTCGTGGAAAGCAGCCGAGCGGAAAGGATGGTAATAGTGGGAATATGAAAAGGTTACGTGGCGGAGTACGTATTCATCCGTAAGGCGCATTTGCTCTGCAAAGCGGGAAACGGGCGCGGCTTTGAAATCGGGAGTAAAGTTTTCGTTGTTTGCCCAAAACTCCACTCCGTTTTTGGTTTTTACCGCATCTGACACGGCTTTATACAGACTTCTTATGTTTTCTATATCCACAAAGCCTGCGCCGATAGAATCCTGGCAGCAGAAAATATCCCCCTGTCGAAGCTTGGACAAAGCAAAAAATCTGCACCAAGCCTGCGTTGTAGCTTCGGGAGAAGCTTTTTGGTTTAAAAAGGGTGAAAACATAATGGGCAAGGAAGGATCGATCTCATTCAGCCCGTCTATATACAAATTCATAAACCAAGCTCCCGTATCCGCAAGCTCATCGGGCATATGGTTGTAAAGCTCCCACGCCCAATACCAGCCTGCAAAGACTTCGGAATATTCGGCATAGTATTTTCCGTAAAGCTCTTTTGCCATACCTACGCCGATTTTTGCTTGCGTTTCGCCCCAATCGGTTTCGATACGGTTAAAATTCCACCACTCATCGGAAACGTTGAGCCCCATAAACACCTTCATTCCCGTTTGTTTTGCCGCTTCCAGCATTTCTTTTACACAGTTTGAGTAACAAACGTACCCCTCCGCTGCGTTTGATGCCGACAACGCGGTTTGGTAGCAGCAATTTTTGAACTTGCCGTAAGGGGTATCTGCCGTCCACTGAAGAATGGTTGTATCGATACCAACTTCAAGAAGGTACTTGAAATGCTCTTTCCATTTGGCAAGGTCATATTTTGTCGCTACAAAGGGCTGTATAAAATTGCCTGTGACTATGGGATAATTTTTCATATTCGTTTTACCTTTTTATTTTGCAACACGTATTTCTACGGTACATTCTTCGGATTCACCCAAAAGATTGTTGTAGGTATAGGTGAACGTATCGGTGCCGGAAAAATCTTTATCGGGATAATATGCAAAAGTACCGTCGGACAAGAGAGATACCGTTCCGTGCTCGGGCATAGAAGCGAGCGTGAAAAGGCTGTATTCCTTTTCGGGATTCAGTTCAGCGGTGAAAATATCGTTTGCGGCAGCATCGAAAACAGCCTTTTCCTTGGTATCGGGAGTTATATCAAGGGTTCCCTTTGCAAAGTGATAGGTTGCATCATACATCATACGGCAGAGAGGATCATCGGAAAAGCCCATTGCGGAAATGTTATCTCTGTCATTGTAATAAACGTGGATAGAATCAATATATCCGTATATTTCACCGTAGTAGAGATACAGCATATAATTGCGGGCAAAGAATATATCCGACATCGCCTGACGGGTATGCTCTATCTCAACGCTCATCTTGTTATACTTAGTAAGCATTGCGGTGGAATCGAAACGCCAGAGAGGCGCATCAAGATCAAAAGCTACGTTAGGCTGCATATTTACAAAATCAAAGCCCATTTCATAACCCAGATAATAACGGTTTGCGGTGTAATAAGGAATCCACATAAAGTAGCTGCCCATATTGTGAACGATATCCGCAACTTCCTTGATTATGTGAGAATCGTCCTTTTCCCAGATAACGGATTCGTTCATCCAGTAAAATCCGCCCAGTTCAAGGTTTTCATATCCGCAATCTGCAAATTCCTGCTGACACTTGCCGATGAACCATCTGAGTATTTTTTCTCTGTCTTCGGGTGTCTTGGTGGTTTCAGCCACGCCGTCGCCGTCCACATCGCCGAAGTTATCGGTTTCGTTGCTTATAGTGAGAATACTTACGTATACCTGTACTTTATAATCCTTGTAATCTTCGCCCAAAGCGTCCTTTACGGTCTGTACAGTCTGTTCAAGTCCGTCAAATCCGTATGCGCTGTGGAAGGTGGCGTTAAACAGCCATTCCCAGTCGGACATAACGGGTACTTCGTGAGGTGCCGCACCGGAAGGAAGAGGACTGGTGGGAAGATACGCATAGCCATCCATAAAGGTATCCTTTATATTACCGTCCTTATCAAGATAAGCAACGTAAGGAAGGAGCATATCTTCCTTGGGATTATCAAGATCCTTTTGGTCGAGATATACCAGAGTAATATCCTCTGCCTTTATGGGAGTGTTTTCGGTGGTAGCGTACTGAGCGTTATCGTAATTGGAATAAAAGATAACACTATCCATTCCGCTGTCTGCAAGACGCACCGTTTTGCCGGTAACTGCCTTGGTGCCGAAAGCTTCCATTTCGTCAAGATACAGCCAGCCGTTTGCTTCCACGCGAAGACGGACAAAGCGTGCGGAATATGTCTTATCCAATACGAATTCGTAATTTGCGTGGTAGTTGTTCTTTATTTCGCCTTCTTCATCTGCGTTGCGGGTGCCGACTTTATACCAGTTGACACCGTCGTCGGAAAGGAATACATCGCAGAATTTGGGACGGTTTATAGCCCACTCTCCATATTCCAGGAAGCTGAGCACCAATTTGTCCACAGAAGCGACCTTACCCATATCAAAGAAGAAGTTGTATCCCTTGCCGCCCTGCATATAGAAGTATTCTCCTGTACCGCGGTCGGTGGTAACGGCGCGCTTACCGTCGGTAAGAGCGGTATTGGTTGCGGGTGCGGTGTTTTTGCCGTATGTAAGAATATCTGCGTAATGAGCCGCCGCTACGTGTGTCTTTAATCCCTTAAGCAGGTTCTGATACTTGGTATAATCGGCTTCGGAAGCAGACCAGAATTCGTCCTCCGTAACAGCGGGAAGGTTAAGGGGCGGGAACATTTCGTTGAGCACTTCGTCCTCATATCCTGCCAAAACCTCTACTTCCTCTACCCAGAAATTACCGTTTCCGCCGAATTCAAAGCGGACGGATTTTACGTTAACAAATTCCTTTAAAATAAGGGTATATGCAAAATGAGTTCCCCCTGCGGGAGCATAGACTCTGCCCAGCAAAACGTAATCTTTTGCATCTTTGGAGCCGTATACATCGATATAATCGGGATAAACAACATTGGGACCTACGCCCATCGCATGTACTCGGAAACCGAATACGTTATCGTATACTTCGCCCAGATCAACGGTTATCTTGGGGCTTTCGCCGTCTTTACCGCTAAAGCCTACCCAGTAATCCTCGCCGAAGAAACGTCCCGTAGGTTTTCCGTCGGTAAGGAAGGTACGGAGATTTTCAGTGCGCTCATCTCCTTCTGCGGGAGCGCGGTCATCAAAACTGCAATCCGCATATGCATACGGCTTTGCGTATGCGATATTTGCGGAAACGCTGTACTCCGCCTTTTTGGAGGCAGAGAGAGCTTTCCAAGCGGATTTATCTATATTTTCGTTCTTGTATGCTTCCAAAAGCGATATGTTTTGGTTTGCGGGAATGTCTGCGTATACTTCGATCTCGTCTATAAAGAAGAACACATCGTTTTTATATATGCGAACCTTAATATATCTGTAATCCACAGGCTTATCAAGGACAGCCTTTGCAACGCAAACACTTCTGTCGCCTTGGGGCTGGAAATACACGGTATCTATACTTGACCAATCCTCACCGTCGTTTGAGCCGCTGAAACGAACATGAGTAGGGAGTTTTACTCCATCCGAATAAAATTCAAAAGCACGTACCGCAAGTTCGGTTATGCGCTTTCCGTCCTCGCCCAGATCCAATATAAACTGACCGTCGGATTCATATCCAACCATTCTGGGGTCGGTATAATGTACGTTTGCATTGGGAGTTATATGGCCGTCGGTAAGCTGCTGACCGCAATAGTCCGCATATCTTGGAGATGCGGGCACTACGGTTTTATACGATTTTCCGACACTGATAAGCGTTCTGTTGGCATTTTCAGGATCGTATGACACTTCATTATCACCCAAACTTTCGTCTAATGTCGAGCTTTCATTATCGGGCGTTGTACAGGAACAAAATAAAAACAACACCGCAAGAAAAAGGGAAAGCAATCTTACAAAGCGTTTCATTGGTAACCTCTCTCCGCTGTAGGTCACAGCATAATTTACTACCTTATATTTTACATTGTTTTACGCAAAAAGTCAACCCAAAAACAGCTTCACATCGGGTAACCACGGCGCATAAACTGAATTAAGCGCAAATGCGCAAATGACGTAAAGGAGAAAAATCAATGCCAACATTTACAAACACAGCAACGCTTTCTTACAACGGCGGCACTGTTAATTCAAATACGGTCTCCGGAACGATACAAGAGGTACTGTCTATTACAAAGACTGCCGTTAACAATAATTATTCCGTAGGAGATAACGTAACCTACGTTGTAAGCTTGTTAAACACCGGAACCACACCTTTTACAAACGTTACCCTGACTGACGATATGGGCGGTTTTCTTTGCAACACATCCACGGTATACCCCTTGGAATATAATGATGGCACCGTCAGATATTATGTAAACGGAATTCTTCAAGAGCCTCCCGCAGTTACGGAAAATGGCTCTGTTGTTTTTTCAGGTCTTACCGTACCTGCCGAAGGCAACGCAATGCTGGTTTACGAAGCAACAGTAACACCTTCCGCACCTCCCCAAAGCGGCGGACTCATAAACAACGTGGTAACCGCGAACGGAACGGGTATACCCGCAAGCTTGACCGATACAGCTACCATTTCCGCACTTGACGAGCCTCAACTTACAATAAGTAAGGCTGTATGTCCTTCCGTAGTGAGTGCAAACGGAACACTGACTTATACCTTCACGATACAGAATACCGGCAACGTGGACGCCGTAGCAACCGATAATATAGTGGTTACCGATACCTTTGATCCCGCTATCAATATTACCTCGGTAACCTACAACGGCACACCCTGGACTTCCCCCGCAAACTACACCTACAGCAATATTACAGGTCAGTTTGCCACGGTTTTGGGTCAGATAACCGTTCCTGCCGCCATCTACGAGCAGGATGCCGCCTGCGGCTGGGTAGTAACTCCCGGTGTGAGCACAATAACCGTAACGGGAACGATTCAATAACTAAGTTTGCCCTCAAGGGGCAAGTGAAGTTTACTTCGTAAGTGAAGTTATCCTGCGGATAGTGAAGTTTTGCCTGTGGCAAAGTTGGGCGTTCTCGTAGTGGGCAAACTTAACTTCACTTGGGCGATAGCCCAAACTTCACTGCACAGCAACTTCACTTTCGCGTAAAGCGAAAATTTCACAAACCACGATAAAAATCCCCACGATGTGTGGGGATTTTTGTTATCGGGGTGATTCTATTCGGGAAGTATATCCGTAAACATTAAAAGGTTGGTCGTTACAGCTTCTCTCTCGGTAACGGGTGTGAAGGTGCCGTCGGCATACAGAATATCCATTACCATTATTGCAACAGAATTGCTGATAAATCCGCCTACCTCGTATGCGGTGATAAGATCCTGCATCTGGGGAGGATACTGCTTTCCGATCATTGCGGCGTATTCCAAAGCAAAGGGGGCAACCTTTTCTTTGTAGCATTCCTCAAGCTCGGGAATCTTGGAGAAAAATTCGTTATAATCGCCCCTTACGAGCATTATGTTAACCTCATCGTCTTCGGTGATAAACTGTCTTTCCTTAAGGCGGGCAAACTTTTCCGCGTTTGCTTCGTTTTTTGTAAGAGTGCCGTTCAAAAGCTCGTATACGTATTCGTAATCCGAGGTAGGGTTGTTCATCCAATAGCCCTTGCGGGAGGAAAGGCGGGAATCTATGGACCAAGAATATACTGCGGGATATTTATCCGACCAGCGGTTCATATTGCCGCACGCGCCGTAGTTCCACGGTTCTACAGTAGTCTTATAATCGGGATCGGAGGGTTGCGCGTTGCAGTTAACATTGGCGATAAAGTTACCTCCCGCGGTGGTTTTGATATAATACTTGCTTAGGTCCTTGCCGGTATTGATACAGCATTTGTTGGCAACACCGTAAAATACTGCCGCCGCCGCCAAAAGCTGTCTGTTGCCCGTGGGGATATATACGTCGGTTACGTCCTTTATTGCTTCGATGATCCTGGGCGCGTATTCCTTTGCAAGGGTTTGGGCAAGCTCGCGCTGAAGAATAATTCTCCTTTCCTCAAGCTCCAAGGAATACTCGGTGGGATCGAATTGAACGTAAGTGGTGTATTTGCCGTCGGACTGCTTTACAAGGAAGCCGTTTTCTTCCAGAAATGCTATTTTATCCTCGATATACACGGGAGTAACGCCGAGCTCTTCGGCGATCTCATCTGCGGTTTTGGGTTCAAAATACACGCTGTAAACTATATTGCAGTTAAGCTTATCGCCGAGATAAAATTCGGGTCCGTCGTTTGAACCGGGGTTACCGTTGTGTCCGAAACCGGTGGGGATATAAGGGGATATGCCGAGAGTTCCTATTTTTCTTTCCATTGTAAAATTCTCCTTTAGTTCATTTCTCGCTTTGTTAAGATGCCATTTTACCGTGCCTTCGGGAATGGCGAGTTTTTTTGAAATATTGGAAACAGTTTCGTTTTCGTAATAAAAAAGATAAACAATTTGTCTGCGGGTCTTGGTTAAAAAAGCTACCTCTCGGCGAAGGCGGAAAAGGTCTTCATCCGGATCTTCAAGAGAATAATCCTCGTAATAGGGTAAAATTTCGTTATCCAAAGAAACGCCTTCGGCTTTCTTTTTGCGGGAAACGTACTTTGAATAGGTATAATTGCTTATACGCCAGATATAGCCTTCTATATTGGCAATATAATCCGCTTTGAGCAGAGATAAATATACCTCCTGAATTATATCCGAGCAAAGGTCCTCTGCCTCATCAAAGGAAAAAGACTTTTTTACCGCAAAGCCGTAGATCTTTTGCAGATATTCGGTTATGATTTTGTCTGCTGTTTGTTTATCCATTCTATTAACTCCGACGCCGTTTGACCATATAGTGGAGAAGTTTTACAAAAGGTTGGCGGGTTTTACAAATATTTTTTAAAATTTTTCCCACGGTTTTTCCGTGGGAAGATTTTATTATTTAGAAGCTCTCTTGCGGGTGAGATATATATCCAATTTATCCTTCATATTATCGGGGATCTTTTTGTCCACGGGACAGCGGCAGGCGTTTGCCATACGGCACGCGAAGGAAGTGATAAAGTCTATATCGCTTTCCATCTGTTCGCCCTTCATAACCGCCATGGTATCGTAGCTGTTGTGGATGGTGGCGGTGTTATTGGGTGCAATACGCGCAAAGGAAACGGCGGGAACGCCCTTATCCGCAAAGGGGGTGGAATCGCTGGAGTACACGTCCTGACGGGTGGCAATACCGAAGCCGTATTCGGATGCGTAGTAGTTTATATAATGTACCAGCGCTTCCTCGGCGGTACAGCAGGCGATGAATTTACCCATAATACAGCCGATCATATCCAGGTTTATGTTGAGAACGGTCTTTTCAAGCTCGGATTCGTGGGCGTTAACGTATGCCTTTGAGCCAAGCAATCCCCTCTCTTCACTGCCGCACCAGATAAAGCGAAGGCTGTAATTGTGAAGATTGGAAAGGAAGTATTCCGCAATTCCCAAGAGGCCGATACTGCCCGACATATTATCGTATGCGCCTTGGGACAGAGAGGTGGAATCGTAATGAGCGGTGAATACTATGTATTCATCGGTTGAGCCCTTTATATCCGCAATTACGTTGCGGGAAACGCCTTTGTATTCATCCTGCACAACAACTATTTTTGCGGTTTTCACACCCTCGTTGATGATACGTATAGCGTCCTTGGCGTTGATATTTACGCCCAAGATCTTATCCCCCTTGCTTACGTGGGGACGCAATTCTCTTTGGTCTATATCCTTATCGACATAATTCGCGTTGCCGTCATAGGTAATAAAGCCCACAGCGCCCGCTTCGAAAATATCGCGGTACATCCAGTAGCCCATATATCCGTCAACAAGAACTATTTTTCCCTTGCAAAGAGAAAGAGAATATTTGTCCGTGTTGGTAAGGTAGTAAAGAGGAGCTTCGATCTCACCGCTTCCGCACAGCAGATATCCCTTGCAGGTGATCTCTTCCCCATCGGCATACAGATGCGCGGTTTTTATGTTTGCCATATCCACTTCAAAATCTTCTATTTTAGCCTCAAGTCCCATTTCGGCGCAAAGACTTTTTATGTACTCGGCACATTTAAGTTCCGCATCGCTTCCGCCCATACGGACATACGCGGTATCTTCAAAAATTTTCATTATCTTTTGTGTGTTCATAATAACATCCTTTTAATTATTTTTTATCTTATTTACCTGTAAGCTCATATAAAAGCTCACTTATAAATCTTTTTGAATTCAATATGAGTCCAATACGGATAAACACATAGTCAAACAAAATCAGACCACCGCATATTACAATGCCCAAATTGAATGTTCCGCTTTGCAGATCGGCAATAATGCCCATAATACCTATCACAGCGGCAAAAATTGCGAAAATAGTTGAGAATATGCGCGCAAACGGCAAAGCGGAAAATTCAAGGTCTACTTTGTAATCCGTTTCGGTTTCCTCAACGGTTGCGGTAACATTGGGTATTGCCGAATTCCCCGCAAGAAAGGTATCGGCTTTGGGAACAAAAGCAAACTTGTTATCTACACTTATGCAATGATACGAATGATTTCCAACTTCAACTTTCGATTTAAGTAAAGCGGCATAAATATCGTCAAATTCTTTTTTTAAGCTTATTTGTTTTTTGTACTTAAAAATGCTTGCCATATTATTCCTCCAAGAATTTACGCACAAGAGGTACAAGCTGTTTTTGCAGTTCGGGTATGGTGTCGCGGGTAGTCCAACTGCACCAGTACGTATATCCGCCGAGAGTGAGCGAGCGGGGTGTGGCGACGTAGCTGTAATATCCGTCGCATTGGTCAAGGGGAATCGTCTTTGAGCCGGTAAAGGTAGCTCTTAACCAGGTTGTAAGCTCTACAAGGCTTTCGCCGGGTACGCCCACAAAAAGATATTCTCCAAACCGTACGCAGGGAATATCTATCTCCACTTCCCTCTTTGCAAGGGTTTCGTCGTCAAAGCCGCAGATATCGTAAACCATAGGCCCGTTATACATAGCCTTGTAATATTCGTCCACGGTGCGCTTTACCTGAGAAGGAGTTTTTGAAGGGTCGGTTTTATAAGTATCGAAGATATTTTTTGCTTTTTCTATCTTTTCCCGCTGACCGTTTCTTGCTTCCTCCACCGTTTTCGGCATATCGTCCCGCATAGGAACGGTTACCTTAAAGGTTTCGGTGCGCAAAAAGTCCGCATTTTTAAGAGGGCGTTTATTTGCGATAAATTCTGCTTTTATCTTTTCCGCAACGGAAAGCCCGATCCTCTTGCACTCTGCGTCGCTGGAAACAAAATCGTCGATTCCGTCATAGCCTTTTTTGGTAGTGAGGTCTGCGCAGGGGCCGTTCATATATATGGACGTTCCGCCGAACTCTTCCTCCAGTTTTTGGGAAAGGTATCCGGGCCAATCAAAATCATAACGGTACATCTGTGCTTTGCCCTCTACGGGACGAAGCTCAAACAGCACGGCTACGTCGGGATGGGCGGCAAAGCGGGAAACCGAGCCCAGCACGTTGCCCTTCAGATCCTTAAAAAGGAACATATACGCCAGAGGATCGTTTTGGTTATCAAAATAAAGAGGCTCTTTTAAGGTTTCAAGGTTGGGACGGTAATCGCGCAGCAGCATTATACCCTCATCCCGTGTGCAGGGCTTGCCCTGCTCATCAAATCCCATTCCCGTCCACACGGTCACACCGCCCAAGCCCTCCACGTATTGCTCGCGGTTGAAGGAATATTCGGTGCCCATATACGCCTCTGCCACTTCGCAGGTGTAAGGAACGGCGGAGGATTTCATTTTATTCACCTCATACGCAACACGGGCGATAATTGTGTCCAAACCGTTATGTATAGAAAGTCCGCCGGGAGCTGCGTGGAGCTGCAGTTCGTGAAAAACTATACTTTTTTCGGGGATACCGCATTTTTCGGATACTTCTTTGCGAAATCTTCTCGTATCCGCACTCCAGGTAAGCCCGGTATCAAACACGCAAAACAGCGTTTGCTCGTCTTGGGAACGCAAATACAAAAGACGGCAGTAAAGGTCGGTATGAAAATCCCATACGGGTTCAAATGCTCCCTTAAGAGATACCTTGGAAAAACTGCATTCTGCCATAAAACACGCCTCCTTTTTTATCATATTTGAATTATAACACAAAAAATACGCGTTTTCAATTGGTTTTATAAATCCAAATCAACTGTTGCGTGAATTAATATCCGCGCAGATTGCTTGAATATCTGTTCGTATTATGTTATACTTACTGTATCAAAATGAAGGGTGTGATGCGCATTGGAACTTAATTTGGCGGAAAACATACGGGAAATGAGAAAAGCCCGCGGAATAACCCAGACGGAGCTTGCGCAAAGTCTTTCCGTTACGCCCCAATCCGTAAGCCGTTGGGAGACAGGACAAGCCTACCCCGACGTAGTGCTGCTGCCGAGAATTGCAAAGTATTTTGACGTTACCTTGGACGAGCTTATGCTGGGATTGGAATCCTCCCTGACAATATACAGAAAAGAGTTTGCCGAAGCTTCCAAAGCCGTTCACAGCGAAAACACCCTTGAAAACCGTAAGCGGGTGTGCGACATACTGGAAGTACTCACCCGTGAAAAGCCCAGAGAATATATGGTTTTGTATTTTACCAACCTTTTGGTAATGAAAAACGAGTACGACAACGTATCCGAAAGCAGGCTTGACGACCTGCGTGAACAGCTTTGCGAAATGCTCACTCAGCTTCCCATAGGTGTGAGATGTGTTTCGCTGGTAAATATTATCCGCAACGAAGACGAGGATAAGCTGGATATCTGGAAGAGCTTTTGTCCCGAAGGATACGCTTTCACCACATGGGACGATTATTTGCTTCAAAGATACGCTTGGATAGAAGACACGGAAAAGTGGCAAGCGGTAAGACAAAATGCCACATACGAGCTGGTTTCAAAGCTTATTAATCTGCTTTCCGAAGAAAGCCGCGGCGTTTGCGGAAATATGCAAAGCTGTTTTTTGCCCAACCCCAACGAATATTACAGAGCATCCCTCAAAGTGCTTGAAGCGTTTTCCGATGGGGAGGACGACGTGCTTCTTCCCCTGCGGATACAGATAGAATTCGGGCTGGCAAGAGCTTTGTTTATGGAGGGCGAAAACGAAGAAGGCTTTGAGCATTTGGAGAAAACGCAAAAATACATTCAGACGCTGTGGAGTGCCCGCGGCTGTGCCACACTTGCGGGATGCGCCCCCTTTTTGGATACTGTTTCCTGCGAAGTTCACGACGACGAAGCTGTTACCTGTATGCTTAACGTATGGAAATACGATTCCTGCCTTGAATTTGACGGGGTGAGAGAAGACGAAAGGTTTATTAAATTTTTCGATTACGTTAACGGTCTGTTTCCCAATACCAGAGGCTTTGTAACCGTAAAGGACGGAAAAGACATTCCCTACGATGAATCGGAATTCGCCCGCCTTGCGGAGATCGCAGGCGAAGAGCTTAAAAAGAAAAACGCAACTTATATGACCCAGGCTGTGGTGCTAAAGACAGTAAATGGCAATATATACCACACTGTCATTTCGGACACTTTGGCAGACACGGAATCCGATGTGTTGCTTAAAGAAATGAAGCAAAGGGGCGATACTCATATAGAAAACATTGTTTGCTGTTGGGAGGACGGCGGTGTGGATATGCCCTCCTATGAATTCAGACAAAAGCTTATGTCTCTCGACCGCAGAAACAAGGATGCGCTCATACTTTTACAGGGACTTGACAAATATATTGTAAAAGAACTGGAAAAGCTTATGCCTCCCAAAAAGAAAAATTAATATTTTTACGCAAAACACTATTGACAATGCATATATGCGGTGATATAATGCATTAAAATACAATATTTATTAAACCGTTGATGCGGAGATAAAAACAAAACACGCCTTTACAGAGAGTCTGCGCAGCTGAGATGCAGGCAAGAAACAGTTTGTTAAATGGACCGCGGAGGGCGCAGTCAAATGTGCATATACTGTACAGAGTATTCTGCGACGTGGGGACATGCGTAAGTTGTCGGGAATATGCAGTATTCCGAAAAGAGCACGGCTTTGCCGTGAATCAAGGTGGCACCGCGAATAAAAACAATTATTCGTCCTTGGCAGATGGTATATTTCTGCCAAGGATTTTTATTTATAAAGGAGAAAAGAAAAATGAAATTCAACGGAATCGACTTCGATACATATTTTAAAAACTACCCCGATGAAAAGGGATATTTCGGTAAATACGGCGGGTCCTACATATCCCCCGAATTGCAAAAGGCGATGGACGAAACCACCGAAGCATATTTTACCATTTGTAAATCCAGCAAGTTTATAAGCGAATTGCGCCGTATACGCAAGGAATTTCAGGGCAGACCTACCCCTATTTCCCATCTTGAGCGTCTTTCGGCATCCTTGGGCAACGTGCAGCTTTACGTAAAGAGAGAAGACCTTAACCACACCGGCGCCCACAAGCTTAACCACTGTATGGGTGAAGCACTCCTTGCCAAATATATGGGAAAAAAGAAGGTTATTGCAGAAACGGGTGCAGGACAGCACGGTGTTGCAATTGCCACCGCAGCCGCTTTTTTCGGTTTGGAATGTGACGTTTATATGGGCACCGTGGATATTAAAAAGCAGGCGCCCAACGTAGCAAGAATGAAGATACTGGGTGCAAACGTGGTGGAAGTTACCCACGGACTTGCAACCTTAAAAGAAGCGGCTGATGCGGCTTTTGACGCGTACGCAAGAGAATATAAAGATGCCATTTACTGCATCGGTTCCGTTGTCGGTCCCCATCCCTTCCCTATGATGGTAAGAGATTTCCAGAGCATTGTGGGTATTGAAGCGAGAGAGCAGTTTGTTGAAATGACAGGCGAACTGCCCGACGCAGTAGTTGCCTGCGTAGGCGGCGGTTCCAACTCCATGGGTATGTTCTCCGGCTTCCTTAATTACCCCGTAGATATTTACGGTGTTGAGCCTTTGGGCAGAGGCACCGCTTTGGGTGACCATGCCGCAAGTCTGAAATACGGCACGGAAGGCGTTATGCACGGCTTCAACAGCATTATGCTTAAGGATGAAAACGGCGATCCTGCTCCCGTTTACTCTGTTGCAAGCGGACTTGACTACCCCTCCTCCGGACCCGAGCACGCATTCCTCCACGATCTGGGCAGAGTAAAATATGATGTGGTTTCCGATGATGAGACCATAGATGCCTTCTTCACCCTCTCCAGATTGGAGGGTATCATCCCCGCTATTGAAAGCTCCCACGCAGTTGCATACGGTATTAAGCTTGCAAAGACTATGGGCAAGGGCTCCGTACTCATCTGTCTCTCCGGCAGAGGCGATAAGGACATGGACTTTATCATAGAAAAATACGGTATAAGATAGATTTTACCGCGGAGATAATTATGAAGAGAATTATATCTGTTGCTCTTGTGCTTATATGCGTTTTGCTTGCTTCCTGCAGTCCCGATCACGAAAGCACTTCCCACGGCGAAGAAGTAAACTACAGCGAGGTACTGGAAACGGCGCAAAAGTATATCGATGAGGGCAAATACGAGGATGCGTACAAAGCTTTATACAGCATTTGCGATTATCCCGAAGCAAAGGAAATGCTTGCCGATTTCAAGGTGCTTCCCCTTAAGGCAAAAGGTAACGGTTCTGCTCAAACAAAGCCGAGATCTTACGTTTGCGAATATTCCTATGACGAAAACGGTGTGCTTTTAAGCAAAGAGGAAAAGCTTCCCAATGACGTTACAAAAACCTACACTTATACCTATGACGAAATGGGAAGATTGGTAAAAGAGGCTGTTAAAAAAGTTTCTCCTTACACCGGCTCCTATGAATCCTCCAACAAAACCAAGACTGAAAACAGCAGTATTACCTACACCTATAACGAGCATGGGGATATCGTAAAAGAGTATATCGATGAAGCGATCGGATGGCCGTATTATCTTGAGTACGAATTTGAATACGATGAAAACGGCAGAAAAACATCTATGTACGATCTTACCCAAGACGAAACTACTTATTTTACGTATAACGAGCAAGGTCAGCTTACCGAAAAGAAAAACGAATATGGCACCGTTTTTGTTTTCGAATACGATCAAAACGGAAACCTTATAAAAGAGACTATGGGCTCGAACTGGGTAATTGAATACACCTATGATGAACGAAATAATTTGGTTAAAATGCTGGAGAATTACAATATAGGCGAATATAACGAGATAAAATATGTCCACCGTTACACGTATGACGAATACGGTGTGCTTACCGCTTATTCTTTAACCGATATTAATCGTGCGGAATACGTAGAAAAGTATTCGGAATTTAAATATTTTTATTGCCCCAAGGAATAAAATTCCCTCCAAAAATAAAATTCCCTCCAAAAATCAAAGCACCTCAAAAGAGGTGCTTTTTTGTGATTTAATCAGGCTTTCTTGAGTTTATTTGCTATATACGAAGGCAGGTAGGGCAAAGCGTGGATAAACAGATATATAAGATATACCATTATTACCGTAAGTCCATCCGGCAAGGCGGCGCCGATAGGTGCGAAGAAAAAGGAATTAAGCTTGAAAAACATATAATCCGAGCCGACGGGAGAAAAGTTTACCGCATTTGCCACAACGGAAAGAACGAGAAACGGAGCCGCAGGCAGTAAAAGCTGATACCACTTTTTTATACCCTTATAGCTGTGGTAACCGCTTAAAAGCATGGTTGCGGCACAAAATACGATAACGCCGTGATAAAACAGCGTGTGGAAGCCAGCAAAAGAAATGCAGGAGTAATTTGAAATGACATTGGCAGGATACACGAAATTGATCATACCTCCCAAAACTCCAAGACTGCAAACGTATCCGCAGGCGGCAAACCTTACCTTTTCCCCGCCCCAGATGGCGAAAGGAAGTGCATACATAAAGATACTGCAGGGGTACAGCGGTAAAATTCCGCCCAATTCAAAGCTTACATCCGCTCCGCAGAAGGTTTCCCACAAAATCTTTGCAATTTCGGAAACCACGGCTGTAATCCAGATGACTGTATATACTTTTTTTAACGTCATTACGGATCTTTTTGAAAAATAAACGGACAAGACCACCACAAGCGCCAAACAAAAAATCGAAAATGCGATGTGAAGAGGGGTAAACAAAGTTCCCGCCAAAGAATCTGCCGATGGCAAAAAATCCTTGTGGGTAAAGAAATTTTTTAATAAAAACTTTAAAGTATCCATTATACGACACTACCTCGTTTCATATTAAAATTCAGAAAACCGCATATTTTTAATAAAGCTTTGGTTAAAATCCTTGCTTCCGCCGAGAAACAGCGTTTTTGCCTTTGCGGCAAGTTCTTTTGCAAAATCGCAGTACGAATCGTCAAACAGCATTTTTTCCGCACCGTTTAAAGCGCCGTTTCCCATAAAGCGAACCTTGTTCTTGAGTTCCCTTGGAAAAAGTCCGATGTTTACTGCACTTTCAACGTCTATCTTCGACCCGAAGCCTCCGAAAAGATACAAAGCTTTTACCTCGCTTATATGGGTTTGAGAACGGGCGAGCATACATTCGACCCCCGACGCCACAGCGGATTTTGCAAGCTGTAAAGCGCGTATATCCTCTTGATTGAGGCAAAGGTCTTTTCCTTTGGCTTTTATCACCGGGGGACGTAAAACCGTGCCGTCTGTATCTATATATCCCCCTTGCAGGAATGCGCTTACCGCGTCTATAAGTCCGGAGCCGCAGATACCGACAGCGGGCATATTTCCTATGGTATGTGAATATATTTCTCCATCCTCTGCCCAGACGCGGTACACGGCGCCATCCGTTCCTGCGCATCCGCAGGATATCTCACCGCCTTCAAAGGCGGGACCTGCGGCGACAGAAGTTACGTAAAGGCTGCCGTCTTTATACAAAGCGATCTCACCGTTGGTACCCATATCGCAAAGGATGGCGGTTTCGTCTTTGCAAAGCATACCCGACGCAAGCAGGGCGGAAACCGTATCCCCTCCCACGAAAGCGGAAACGCAAGGGGTAAGATAGGTTTTTATGCCGAAAAGCTCTGTTTCTTCCCCAAATAAACAATCGGCCTTAAAGGGAAAACGGGAAATGGAAACGGGGTTTCTGCCCGTAAGCAGATACAGCATAGCGGTGTTTCCCGTTATTACCATACGGTCCGCTTCGGTATTATGTATACCGACAGAGGAACACGCTTTGCTTAAAAGACGGAAAATGCAATCGGTTACAATATCTTTGAGCTTTTCCCCTTCCCCCTGCAACGCTTGGGAAATTCTTCCGATAACATCGGCAGAAAAAACGCGCTGAGGATTAAGATCAGCCGCTTCGGCAACACATATCCCCTCGGCAGAATATAATTTAAGCACTACCGTGGTGGTGCCAAGATCCACCGCCGCGCCGTATTTTAAAACGGCGTTCGCGTTTGAGAAAAGCGATATTTTATTGTCGTCTTTGATAACAGTTATAACAGACATATAATCATCCAACCTCTGCTTAAATCCCAAACATAACTAAACAACCGAAGACATTATACTAAAATATAAACGAAAAATCAACAATAGTTATACAAGCATTTCACCAAAACAAAAAGCTTGCCGCGAACAGCAAGCTTTGGGTATATTCTTATTTTACTAATTCTTCCATGGAAACGCCAAATACAGTTGAAAATGCAACCAGTTCTATATCGGTAACAAATCGTCTTCCGCATTCAATACGTTGCACGGCATTTTTGTCTATATCAACACCGACCAACTGCATTCTGTCTGCAAGCTCTCTTTGTGATATTTTTAACGCCGCACGGTATTCAGCAATACGCTTACCGCAAATATTATTGAATCCGTCCCGGGATTTATTCCTGAACATAAAATCTCCTCGTTTCTGACATTTAGTGCTTGTCAACAAGTAGATTATATGTTATAATTGCATTGAATATGACATTCACCGAATGTCAAAACAAGGGAGATGAAGATTATGCAAAGAACTCTTGAAAAATTGTGGTATCACTATCTGGAAGATGATGACCCGAGCCAAAGTCTTGATGAAAAGATTGCCTTAAATATGATTGCAGAAACAGATAAAGAATTGCGCAAAGGATTAAATGAAGAGCAAATAAAACTTCTTGACGAATACGTTGAATTATGGGGTGATATGTGCAACGTGCACCGAAAAGAAAGCTTTATTAAAGGTGTGCGTTTTGCCACAAAATATCTGTTGGAAGCAACCAAATAACATAGCACCCCAAGAGGGTATCTTGGGGTGCTTTTCGGGTCTCCGCAAAACGAAGTTTGTGGGGTATCTTTTTATTCATCCTTCGGCAGGTGATTTAAAAATCTTAAGGTTATGGGAAGCGAGACCATTGCTGTGATAAAATAGGCTATGGGCTGGGAAAGCTGAATTCCCAACACACCCAAAAAGCGAGGGAGTATTAAGCAGAGAGGTATGAATACCAGACCGCTTTGGAGGCAGGAAAGCACCAATGCAGGCACGCTTTTGCCGATACTCTGGAAAAGCATTGTGGAAACCACCGATATGGGCAAAAACATCAAGAACGCACATTGAATACGCAAGCCCACGCTGCCGATATCTATAACCTCTTTTTCCGAGCGGAAAAGTTCGATTATCTCGGGCGCAAAGGCAAAACACAAGGCGGAAAGCACGCCCATAAACACCGCGCCGAAGATGGCGGTAAAATACGTGCTCTTTTTAACGCGGGAATATTTTTTTGCTCCGTAGTTAAAGGCGGAAACGGGCTGGAAGCCTTGACCGATACCCAGACCCACGCTGAATATAAGGCTTGACGTTCTGCTTACGTAGCCCATTGCGGCGATAGCCGCATCCTTGAATTCCTCCGCCTGCATATTGAGAACCATTACGGAAATACTGTTGAGCCCCTGTCTTGCAAGGCTGGGAAGCCCCGTTACAATAATATCTTTAAGTATGTAAAACTCCGGGGAAATATTTGAAATACGCAGTTTACTTTGCGTTTTACCCAACAGAAACACGGAAATCAGTATGCAAAAAGAAACGTACTGGGATATTGCGGTGGCAAGTCCCGCGCCGTTTATATCCATTTTAAGACGGACAACAAACATATAATCCAAAAAAATATTAAGAATACCGCCGGTGGTGAGACCGATCATAGCAAGTGTCGCCTTGCCCTCGTATCTTAAAATATTGTTAAGCACACAGCTTGCTGTCATTGCGGGTGCCGCAAGAAATATCCAAAAGGCGTATTTCATTGAGTGAGGCAGGATAGTGGGAGTACTGCCCAGCAGGATCATAAGCGGTCTTGAAAAGATAAGCCCTGCGGACATAATCACCAAACCGCACCAGATTGCCGTGAAAAATCCCGTTGATGCGTAATTATTTGCTTTTTGGGTGTTTTTGCCCCCGAGCTGACGGCTTATATGACTTCCCGCGCCGTGTCCGAACATAAATCCGAATGCCTGAATTATAGACATTATTCCGAAAACTATGCTGGTGGCGCCCCCTGCGCTGAGGGATTCCTGGCTTACAAAATAGGAATCCGCCATATTGTAAATATTGGTTATAAGCATACTTATGGTAGTAGGTATGCCTAAGGTTATTACAAGACGGGGTACGGGAGTTTCGGTCATTCTTTTATACTGGCTGTCCGTAGAAACGGATCTGCTTGCAGTACTGCTCATTGTTTTTTCGCCTCGTTAAACTTTGTTTAAAAAATCAGTTTGTATAACCGGGATGAATGGTTACGATTTCTCCGCCCAGAGAAGACTCAACGCCTTCATAAGAAACGGTGAAGTATTTATCCTCCGGTGCGCTGGTGGTTGCACGGCGTTCTTCGTTCATAGGAACTCTGTATAAAGTTCCGTCAATAACGCGGTAGAGATAGGTTTCGTGCCAGATAATATTCTTAACCTCGGTTTGAGTGGAAATTGCAACACCGCCCTCGTTGCCGGATTGGTCGATAGCGTTTACACGCTTGAATTCTGCCAAAATACCCGTTCCGTGACCGGGAGAGGTAAACACGGGGCTCAAAAAGTCTGCGGGATCCTTCCAACCGTAATCTTCACGCATTTTAACATATTCGGGAAGAGAGGATTTTTCCAAAACTTCTATCTGTAATTGCATTTTATTTTCCTCGGGAACATAAACCACAATACGAAGCTTGTCCCCGGGCAGATAGTAATACTCTGTATATTTCCAATGATAGTTTGCGATACAGTTGTTTCCGTTTGCGCTTACGGCATATTCACCGCCGTGAACATCGTATCCCCCTACATCCTGTTCGGTTTCGGTTATATAGCGCCAGAAGGGGCGAAAAGCAATACAACCGGTACTGAGCGTGCTTGAAGAAACATTCACAAGCGCTCTGGAAAAGGATAGACCCACATCCGATTCACTTAAAGCGTGGCCGCCAAGATAAACCGAGGGGTTATCAAGATTTTTTACATTGGGATCGAAATTCAATTCGCTGTTGTAGGAGCCGTTGTAGCGTTCAATATCCACTTCGGGCAAGGTTACCACAACCTCTATTCCCACCCATTTATCTCTGGAAGAAACCGCCTTGTGATACCAAGCTCCGCCGAATACGGGAGGCGCAGAGGGATTAAGAACCTCGCCTTCTATCTCACCTTCCCACACGGGAGGTGCTTCAAGCACAGCAGTTTCTGTAACGGTTATTTTTTTAAATTTAGGCTCTGCAGCGTTACCTGCAGCATCTGATAAAAAGTATGTCACGGTATATTCTCCGGGTATTTCCGGGTCAAAGCCTCCCTTGTTTATCTGTATTTGATCTGTAATATCGCCGTCCGTATCGTCGCTCCCCCTTACCCCGTTCATAATGTCGTAGGCATCGCCTTTTTTAATAACGACGTTTTCGCAAGAAGCAATAATACGTATTTTGGGCGGGGTGGTATCCTGCACCGTAGAATGCTCTCCGGCATCGGACTCCACAGAGACATCATTTTGAGGCGTAGCGCAGGCGGTGAGCAAGGTTGCGAGGGCAATAATTAAAAATGCGAATCTTTTCATTGTATCCCCCCATTAATCAAGAGAGATAACAAGCCCGGATATATCTATATTTTTCATATCAAGGGTAATGGGACCGCTTTCATAGGAACTGCAAAAGAGATTTTTAATAAGGAAAATTCTGCAAGTCTGCTCGCCGGGATTGCCGACGAAGAAGAGATAACCGCCATCGGGAATAACCTTTTCGATATCTGTTAAGATGCCCTTAAACATACCGCCGCCCGAAGACGCATCAATAGCATTTGTCCACGAAAAGCCGGAATTCTTTGCGCTTCCGTCTTCTTCTATCTGTATAAGCTCGCCTGCGGCAATACGCACCTGCTTAACAACATAATCCTTATCCGTAATAATAATTACACCGTTGGGGAAGAAAGGAACTCCACCATTGTTGGTATGATCGGGAGAATATGTATTATACTGGGAAACAAAAGTTTCTTTATCCAAAACGCAAATGCTGTCTGCCGTGCGGAATTTTGTGCCGGATGTGGTATAGCTCAAAGCGTCCTCGCCGCCCAAAGTATATATATTTTTGAGCGAAAGATACTTGGCGGTAACAACTTCTTTTACAGTAACGGTAATTATTGCGGTAGATACGTTTCCTGCTGTATCTTTTGCCGCTACGGTTACTGTATAGGTTCCGGGAACACTTGCATCATAACCGCCGTCATCGGAAACAGAAATAACTACCTCTTCATCGGGAGTAATATTATCTCTTGCAATAATGCCGGAAATCAAATCTGGCTGCTCACCTGCGTTGTGAGTAACAGCAGGCAAAACACCGTCATTCGCATCAATAAAAGCGGGAGGAATAGTATCCTTAACAATATCGTTTTTACTTTCCTCTGTCTGATTGTTATTTTCTTCTGCTTGGCTTTCTTCTTTTGTGCTTTCATTGGTAGAAGGAGCGCTTTGATCCGCAGGCTGCGAATCACAGGAAACGAACGCAAAGCATAATGCCAGAATAAGTACAGATATGATCATCTTTTTTAACATAATAAACCCTCCGTTTTTATTTATGAAAATATTATAACATACCGAAAACCCAATAGCAACACAAAACTCCCGTTTGTGTAAAACAAAACGGGAGTTTTTAATAAAATGTTTTACTTTGTGCCGAAAAGTCTGTCGCCCGCATCGCCCAGGCCGGGAAGAATGTAGCCGTTTTCATTAAGGCATCTGTCCAGTGTGGAAACGTAAATATTTACGTCCGGATGAGCTTCCGCAACCTTGGAAACGCCCTCGGGTGCGCCGATTATAGCCATAAACTTAATATGCTTGCAGCCGTGCTTTTTGAGCAGATTGATTGCATCGCAAGCGCTGCCGCCGGTTGCCAGCATAGGGTCAACAAGCAGTACCAGCTTATCGTCTATATCCTTGGGAAGCTTGCAGTAATATTCGCAAGGCTCAAGAGTCTCTTCGTTGCGGTACATACCGATATGTCCCACACGGGCAGAGGGGAACAAAACGTGTATGCCGTTTACCATACCCAGTCCTGCGCGGAGAATGGGAACGATAACGATGGAATTATCCATTACTACCTGCTGTGTGCAGGTTTCCAGAGGGGTCTTAACCTCAACCTCGGTGGTGGGAACGCCGTCCTTAAGGCTTTCGTATGTCATAAGGGTGGTTATTTCCTCAACCAGTTCGCGGAATTCCTTCATACTGGTCTTCTCATCGCGGAGGATGGCTATTTTGTGTCTTATAAGTGGATGGTCGAAAATGACCACGTTATCATAATTTTTCATTATTATTTCTCCGTTTTTTTGTTTTTGCCCAGCTTATTCAAAAGAATGTTGGTAACGATACCGAGAATAAGCGCGCAAGCAATGGTGGTAATAGTTACCTTGCCGAAGGAAACGCTGAGTCCGCCGATACCGGGAATGAGGATAGAAGAAACCACAAAGAGGTTTGAACTTTCGTTAAGATCTACCTGCTGGATCATTTTAAGACCGGAAACAGCGATAAAGCCGTAAAGAGCCACGCAAACGCCGCCCATTACACAGTTGGGAATAGAAGAAAGGAAGGTAACGAAGGGGCCGAAGAAGGAGATAACTATGCTCATAATTGCAGCGGTGGTAATGGTAACTACCGATGCGTTACGGGTAATAGCTACACAGCCAACGGATTCACCGTAAGTAGTGTTGGGGCATCCGCCGAAAAAAGCGCCTGCCATGGAGCCGACACCGTCACCCAGCAATGTGCGGTGCAGACCGGGATTTTCAAGCAGATCTTGTCCGATAATAGAGGAAAGGTTCTTATGGTCTGCTATATGTTCTGCAAATACTACGAAAGCAACGGGAACGTAAGCTACTGCGATAGTAGCGATAAAGGAGCCGTCAATATCCTTAACGCCCTTGAAGGCTTCAATAAACGTGAAATCGGGAATTGCAAAGATCTGCATATCCTTGAAAGCGGCAAAGTTGATGACCTGAAGTGCCACGTTGTCTGTTGCGATACCGATAACGGTGAAGACGGAAGCAACTACGTAACCGATGAGGATACCCAGCACAAAGGGAATAAGCTTTGCCATCTTTTTGCCGTAAACGGAAAGAGCAAAGATAGAGAACAAGGTAACAAGACCGCATACCAAGGCAACGTAAGGGCTGCATCCGGAAACCATAGTGGTTTGTTCAACTATAGCGCCGTCCTGAATGACCTGCTCAACCTTTTCAACCATTACCTTGCCGGTGGTGAGATCGCCTACCGCATTAACAGCGAGAGAAAGACCGATAAGAGCGACGGTGGGGCCGATAACCACAGTGGGCATAAGCTTGTTTATCCAGGCAACGCCTGCAAACTTAACGACGATTGCAATAGCCACGTAAACGAGACCTGCAAATACCGCACCGACAATAAGACCCGCATAGCCTGCGGAAGCGGAAGCGGCACCGCCGAAAGCGGCAAGCATTGAGCCGATAAAGGCGAAAGAGGAGCCCAGAAATACAGGGCTGCGGAACTTGGTAAAGAGCTGATAAACGATTGTGCCGACACCTGCGCCGAAGAGGGCGGCGGACTGGCTCATACCGTTACCGATAATGGCGGGAACCAGAATGGTGGCGGCGAGAATGGCAAGCACTTGCTGGAACGCAAAGATAAGCATGCTGCCGAATTTCGGTTTGTCGTGAATACCGTAGACAAGTTTGTTTTCCATAATCTTTTTTCTTCCTTTGAATTTATTTTACGCAGGACTGTAAAGATATTTGCTGGTGATATTCTACCACAACATATACGCATTTGTAAACAATTTATTACAAATTTCTTCAAAATATAGTAAAAACGGCATTTTGCACATAAACACCCAAACTTTTGTTTTTCAGGCAGATACATAAAAAAATACTCCGCTTTTAACTGCGGAGCATTTTTTATAAAACGCGCTTACTTGTTTTTGTTATCTTTGTTCTGCTTGTTGTTCTGGTTCTTATTGTTTTCGCTGTTCTGGTTGTTATTCTGGTTCTTGTTGTTCTGGCTCTTGTTGTTCTGGTTGTAATCCATATTTTTCACCCCCTTGATAAATGCTCGGGAATAGTTTTACCTGATTAAGCAAAGACTATTCGTAAAGGAGGCAAAACATATGCTTTTAATTAAAAACGGCACTATTTATACTATGGAAAGCAAATTCCCCGTAAAAGCGGACCTGCTAATAAAAAACGGAATTATTGAAAAAATAAGCGAAAATATATCCCCCGACGAAAATATGCGGGTGTTGGATGCGGCAAACCTGCGGATATACCCGGGATTTATAGATGCCCACAGCCATTTGGGCATTGCGGAGGAAAAGAGCACAGCATTAAACGACGAAAGCAACGAAGGCACTACCCCCGTTACCCCGTGGATACGGGGAATTGACGGAATAAACCCTATGGACAGCGCGTTTCACAATGCGTTGGCTGTAGGTATAACGGGGGTAATGGCAGGACCCGGAAGCGCAAACCCCGTGGGCGGTCAGTTTGGATTTATAAAAACCGCGGGCAGATGTATTGATGAAATGATAGTTCTGTTTCCCGCCGCTATAAAGGTGGCGCTGGGAGAAAACCCTATGAACAACTACGGATCCAACGGAAATACCCCCTCCACCCGAATGGGAACCGCCGCCGTGATACGGGAAGAGCTTTTTAACGCAAAAAACTATTTGGAAAAAAACGGTGAAAAAGACTTCAGATACGAATGCTACCGTCCGCTTTTTGAAGGCAAAATACCTCTCAAAGCCCACGTTCACCGTGCGGACGATATACTGACGGTAATACGTATAGCAAAGGAATTCGGAATTTCCGTAACCTTGGACCACTGCACCGAAGGACATCTTATTGCAAAAGAGATAGCCGCATCCGGCTTCCCCGCAATCGTGGGTCCCTCCCTTGCATCCCGAAACAAAAAAGAGGTAAGCCAGTTGGATTTTAAGACTTCGGGAGTTTTGCGCAAGCATGGCGTTACCGTGGCAATAACCACAGACCACCCCGTATCCCGTATACAATACCTTCCCCTTTGCGCCGCATTGGCGGCAAAGGAGGGACTGAGCGAATATGACGCTTTGCGGGCAATAACCATTGACGCCGCGAAAATATGCCGTGTGGACCACCGCTTGGGCAGTATAAAAACGGGCAAGGACGGAGATTTGGCGATATATGACGGAAATCCATTTGATGTTTTTTCAAGAGTGCGGTATACAATAATAAACGGAAAAATAGTTTGGCCTGCGGCAAATCCAAACTGAAAAAATATAGACGGCGGTGAAAAACCGCCGTCTGCGCATATTATTTTGTGTATTTGATTTCGTATTCGTAAACAAGCATTTTATCGGATTGCACGTTATAAAAGATAACAAGAATATCGTAATATCCGCTTTTTTCGGGCGGAGTATTTATCTCCCCCGTGTCGGTATTGCACATGAGCAAATAGTTATAGACAAATTCATCGTCTAAAATTATCAATTCTTCCAAATCGGAAGGAATCTCCTTCATCCAGCGGCTGTCGTGAATCAAGGTTTTTTCAAATTTATTCGATTTATCACCATAAAGCTCGAAAGTGATAAATTGATAAAAAATGCCGTTTTCAAACTGTCCGCCCTCATCACCGTATGAGCTTAACTCTGCAGCTTTGTATTCAGGAACAGCAATACCCGTATGTTCCTCGATTTTCCGTATGCATTTTTCAAAATCACTCGATTCATTAACCTCGAAAGAGCATGACCCGAATGTGAGTAAGATAACAGAAACTATTATTCCCGAAACGATATTTTTTGTGTATCTGCCAACCGTACGTTTCGTGCTGAACCCGAAATATACAGAAAAAACAGGTATGGGCAAAAACAAATAGAATATCCAAAACGGAGTTGTGTCAAAATCAATAACATCCGGAAGTTTAATTATACACGCCACCCCGACTAAAACGGATAACAAAGTAAAAACAAACAGCAGCAGCGAATACAGCTTTAACTTGCGTTTTTTAGGTACGCAATCTTTGATATCAAGCTTTGAATAAATCAAAGAATCTTCTTTCAGATCCGATTTACGGAATATTAACATTCCATTTTTGCAAATTGCGGTAATCAAGTTTCCCGTATCCTTTGCGTGGGATAAATTGCTAAAAGCGTACTTGTTCAAACTATTAAATTTTCCGTCTATGTACAAGCGTAATTCCACATAGTCATCATATACCCTGACAATCCTGCTATATTTAAGTGCATCATTCACTAAATTATATGATTGTTTTTTAACTTTACGAAGGCTGATCAAGGTGGAAATAACAGACACGGCAAAACAACCTACACAAACATATAATGGCCATCCGGTTGCATCAATAGCAAGCGCGACTATCATTAATATAAACATAAATAACGGGTAATATATTAACCGATTATATCGTGTGTATGCTGCGAGAGCATCTTTGTATTCTTGTTCGCTATAATCAAAGTTGTATTCTTCAATCGGCGCTTCCTCTGCATCGACAGAAGAATGGTCAGCAGGTACGGCGGCTTCAACTCCCAAAAGTTCATCTACGGATATTCCGAATATTTCCTTTAAGCGAGTAAGATTATCTATTGAAGGAAGTGTCTGGTCTTTTTCCCAAAGACTTACGGTCTGACGGCTGACCAACAGCTTTTGTCCCAATTCTTCTTGCGAAAGACCCAACGCTTTTCTGCATTGCTGAATTTTGTTTCCCAAAGTCATTGTTTTCGCCTCCTTTTTCTGTTTTTATTATAACATACGCAGGGTGAATTTCAAGCATATTCTTTTCGTCATTTGTCAAGCATTACTTGACAACACCAAAAAATAACCGAATTATACTGTTAAAAACTGCCCGTATTTTTAGGTACGGGCAGCTTTATTAAGCGTTATGTTTTGTATATTACAAACTCCAGAGTAATGGGTTTATCCGAAGGTATGCGGTATTCGGAATGAACGGGGGCGCCCCAGGAATCGTCGCCTCCCACGCCCATCTGCTTTGCGGCGATACGCACCCAGGTGTATACGGGAACGGGAAGTTCGTGAAGATGAAGAGCGTGCTCCAATTCGTACGCGCTGTAAGGCAGTACGCTCATTTCAAAGGGAGCGTCCGTTTGGGTAAAGGAAAGCCCCTTTCCGTTTGAATCGTACACGTTAAGGTATCTTACCCCTGTGCGGTTTCCGCATTCCTGGGGGTTAAGATAGCCGGAAAGATTTTCCGCCGCGGTGCTGTTGAATACACCCAGACGGGCGCCTTCCAAACGGTCGGAATAATTTTCCTGCGGTCCCATACCGTAATAAGTGAAATTACCGTACTCTTTTTTAAGACGCATATCCAAAGCAAACACGGGAAGAATGGGCATATTCTCTGCCCCCGGATACTCTGCCCGCACCTTTAAGGAACCATCAAAAAATGCGGTATATATCACCTTATATTCAAAATAAGGGGTGGAGAACACAAAGGTGAATTTGTAGCGGTCCTCCCCCTCTTCTGCCGTAAATCTTGCGGGAAGGTGGGAAGCATAGCGGCTGCAAAGATTCCACACAGCACTCTTGACGGGAGTGGCTGCGCCGTTATCGTTATCCGTAGGAGCGCGCCAAAAGCTTATTTTGGGTGCACGAACCATATATTCCGTGTCTCCGTACACAAGGGAAACGATACCTCCCTGCCGTTTATCAAACAGCATTGAAAAACCTTTTCCGCAAACGCCCAGGCAGGAATTATCCTTTACAAGCGCGGGCTTTTCAAAAGCAGGAGAGATTCTTTTGCCCAAAACTGTAATTATCTCTTGTGCAAAGGCTGTTTCGTGTCCCTTTTGCGCCCACAAGCAATCCTCTTTCAAGACCGCTGAAACGGTATACACGTATTCACCCGATTCCGCAGGAACAGTGATTTCCGCAGGACAGCTTAAGGTTTCGCCGGCAGGAACAGAAAGGGAAAACCGCCTTGATGCGATAATTTTTTCTTCCTTCGCCAGAGTAAGCAAGAACTCAAGGTGATCTGTATTTACAAACAGATTTTGGTTTTTAACGGTAACAACACCGTTTTTAATGCTTAATTTTACGTTGGAATACAAAGCCTTTGCTTCCTGCACCTTGGGTGAAGGCTTACGGTTGGCATAAACTATACCGTTGGTGCAAAAACCGTAATCGGTAGCGCGGTCATCAAAATCGCCGCCGCACGCCAAGTTGCCGTCAAGATACAGTGCCTGATCTATATAATCCCATATAAATCCGCCCTGATACGCAGGATACTTTTCTTCAAGTTCGGTATAATGCTTCATTCCGCCCAAGGAATTGCCCATAGCGTGCATATATTCACAGCTTATATAAGGCTTGCCCGTGTTGTTCTTAAGATATTCCTCTATTTCGTGCGGTTTTGCGTACATACGGCTTTCCATATCCGTAATATGATCGTATTTGCGGTTTACGCACACACCCTCGTAATGCACCAAGCGCGTGCTGTCAGCTTTATGGAAAAATTCCGACATATGCGCAATATTATCTCCGCAATGGGATTCATTACCGCAGGACCATATAAGCACGGAAGGGTGGTTTTTGTCCCTCTCGTACATAGACACAGCTCTGTCCAGCACAGCGTTTTTCCAATGTGGCTGTGAACCTGGAACGGCGTATTTTGAGCCGTCCATATTCGCCCAGGTTCCGTGGGTCTCAAGGTTGGCTTCGTCTATAAGATAAATTCCGCATTCATCGCAAAGCTCGTACCAATAGCTGTTGTTGGGATAATGACTGGTGCGTACGGCGTTTATATTGTTTTGCTTTAAAAAGCGTATATCCCAAAGCATATCCTCTTTGGAAATTACTCTGCCCGTATGGGGATTGAATTCGTGACGGTCTACCCCTTTGAAAACTATCCGCTTTCCGTTAAGGCACATAAGACCGTCTTTTAATTCAAAGGTACGGAAACCTACCTTAACAACAGAGGTTTCGGTAACGCCTGTGTTTTTGGCACAAACGGTTACGGTAAGAGTATAAAGATTTGGTTCTTCCGCACTCCAAGGCAAAATGGGATCCAATATTACGTTTTTCGGAGCCGAAGAACAAGTGTAAACCGTATTTGAACGAGAATCGGTAAGGGTATATAAAACCTCGTATTCTCCGTCCGAAACAATATCTGCGGTTACGGAAAGAATACCTTTTTTGTTTATATGATCGTAATCTGCCAAAGCACTGATATCCCTTAAATGCGCTTTGGGAACGGAATACAAGTATACATCCCTGAAAATGCCCGAAAAACGCCAGAAATCCTGATCCTCCAGCCAGCTTGCGGTGCTGAAACGGTATACCTCCACGGCAAGACGGTTGTTTTTTTCACGGATATACGGTGTAATATCGAACTCCGAGGGAGTAAAGCTATCCTCGCTGTAGCCGATAAAATGTCCGTTAAGCCAAACGTAAAATGCGGTTTCCACCCCTTGAAAGGATATGTACGTTCTTTCAAAGGAGGTGTCTTTTTCAAAATCAAAACATTTTACGTAGGAGCCTACGGGATTAAATTCCTTCGGTATCTGCGGAGGAACAAGAGATTCTCTTCCCTCCCAGGGATATGCAACATTCGTATACTGAGGCCTTCCGTAGCCTTGAAGCTGAATATGACCGGGCACGGTAATATCTACCCAAGGATCCGTGCAAAAATCCTCTTTATAAAAGTCTTTCGGGCGGTTTTCCGGTTTTTCCGTATATGCAAACTTCCACCCGCCGTTGAGGTACTGACGGGAAGACACGCCGTTTACCGTAAAAGCGTGGTCGGAATGGGCTTTTTCTCTGTTAACTTCAAATATTTGCGGGTCTTCAAGCCAAAAAAGTTCGGGCTTCATAAGTATATCTCCTGCAATTCAAATATGTGGGCATTATTTGCGGTATACGCCGATCTTGAGAGATTCCAATTCTTCATCTCTGCAGTTGCCTGCGGCAAAGAATGCCACGCCCTTTGCCCCTGCTCTGCGGCAAGCCTCCACCTGCTTGGTGGTTTCTATAACGGGAAGCTTGGTATACATAGGTGCAATACCCGAAATATTTGGAACGCTTGCGTATTTTTGCACCATTGCGGCGACTTCTTTTTCCACCTCGCAGGCATCGCTGTAATACGCCATAGGATATATAGCATCCAGCCAGCCCTGCTCGATCCAGTTCTGCCAATCCTGACATTTGCTGTAAAGCGCCGCCTTGGGATCGCCGAAAACGGCGGTGGAAAGGCATACCTCTCTGCCTGCTTTTTTATATTCATCCACAAGAGTGCGGACAGACTGCACGTATTCGGTTACGTGGCTTGCGCACCAACGCACAAAGGTCTTCCATTCCTCATCGTCTGTGGATTCTATGTTTCTTATATCTGTTCCCGTTTCCGCAAGGAAGGTGTTTACGGTGTATTCGTCAAATCCTGCGGCGCGGTCGATGCCGTGAATGAGAGGATAGCGGATATAATCAAGCTGAAGTCCGTCGAAATCGTATTTATCAAGTATATCCTTACAGCAGGAAAGCAAAAATTCCTTTACCTCCTGCATTGCGGGATTGAGAAAATAAAAGGTATCGTAAGCATCGTGGAACAAACCGCCGTCCTTGCGCTTTGCCATCCATTCGGGGTGAGCGTCCGCAACGGCGCAGGGAGAGCCTTTTGAACCGAAGAAATAATCTTCGAACCAAGCGTGAACCTGCATTCCGTACTTTTTGCCGTTGCGGATATAGGATTCGATAACGTCAAAACCGTTTTCGTATTCCTTTTGGGGAGGGAGCAGCTTGTTTACGCAACGCAAAGCGTTTGCACATCCGCCGTAATTGGTTTCCACAAGGATCAAGTTTATACCCGCATCCGCAAGACGGGCAACGGCGCGCTCTACCTCTTCGTCGCTCTTTTCGTAAGGACGGAGCCAGGCGCCTCTCACTTCATTCTGTGCGGGAGATGCGGTGTAATAATATGCCTGTGTGGTCAAGGCATCCACCTTTTCGTACTCTCCGTTTTCCAAAGCCTTTTCCGCATCCGAAACAAGGGCGTTAACACGGGAAATATCGTATTCGGTTTTGTTTTTTTCCAATTCGCAGACACGGTTTTTAATAGTTTCTATTTTTGCACCTGCGGAAGCGTTCATTGCAGCAGCGTCTTTTTCTATAACCAGCACGTTTCCTTCCTCAATGGTCACCATTGCGCCGATACATATTTCCTTTGCCAGAAGTGCGGCGATTTTACCGTGGCCGGAAACCACGTATCCCCCTTGAGGAATAAGGTTATCGTTGCCGCCACACAAAACAGCACGTCCGTCCTTTATGCAGGCTTCCCAGCCGAATTTATTGGTGGCGGTCCTTTCGCCTTTATCGTATACAACAAGCTCGTCTGCGCCGCGGGCACCGCCGAAATGAGAAATGTTTATCTTAACCATAATACGCTCCTTTTTGTTTGAAAATGCTTTTGTTTATTTTAACATAAAGCATTTTTATTTTCAATGAAAAACAACTATTTCATTATTGCTTTTTCATCTGGCGAAGGAACATAAATACCGCAAGGGCGAAAAGACCTGCGGAATAGCCCAAGACCCACCATAAATGCGGGAATATGCCTGCAAAATCTCCCGAAAGCAGGGCCCTTTCCAGCTCTACAGCGTGAACGAAGGGAAGCGCGTACGCTATCTTTTTAAAGACACCGCCCACCAGATTCAGATCAAACCATATTCCTGCCAGCCACGCGGAAAGATTGGTAAGCAAGCCGCCGCATATACCGCCCACCTGCTTGTCGTTAAACACGCTTCCGCAAAGAAGCCCGATAGCGATATAAAGTACGGAAACGGGAATTATGAACAGCAAAGCATACAGTATATTTACGGTAATATCCAGCCCAAGGCATATTGCGGCTATATAGCAAACCGCGCTTTGCGCCACGGAAATGGGAATAATGGGCAAAGTATAGCCGAGAATAAAATCCAAAGGAGTGAGAGGTGTGGTGTACAACCGCTGAAGCAAAGCACTGCTTCTGTCCCTTGCGATAATGGTTGCGGAGAACAATGACATAAATGACAAACCGAAAACAGTAATGCCCGGTGTAAGATGCTGTATTTCAAAAAGGTTCACGGGAATATTCGCCTGAATAACGCTTAACAGTAAAATGAGCACCAAAGGAAATCCCAATCCGAAAGCTAAATTAATGGGGTCTCTTAATATCTCTTTTGCATTTCTGTTTGCAAACGAAAGCATTTTCATTTTACTTCCCCCTTTACTATGCGGATAAAGGCTTGCTCGAAATTATCTGTCCCTGCAAGCTCTTTTATTTTTTGCGCTGTTTCGCACATCAACAGCCTGCCGTCCCTCATTATGGCAATGCGGTCGGAAAGTGCTTCCGCCTCTTCCATATAATGAGTGGTGAGGATAATGGTAACTTTCCCCTTTAAAGAACGGATCATATCCCACAGATCGCTGCGGGCAAGCACGTCCAGACCGAGAGTAGGTTCATCCAAAAAGAGGATCTTCGGTTCGCTTATAAGCGCCATTGCTATGCTTAATCTCCTCTGCCATCCGCCCGAAAGCTTGCCCGCTTTTTTATTGAGCACCGTATCCAGCCCCAAAAGCTTGGTAAGCTCCGAAATCTTTTTTGTTTGTTTTTCTTTTTTAAATCCGTGGACTCCGCACATAAGGCTAAGGTTTTCTTTAACCGAAAGTCCCCGCGCCACCGCCGTTTCCTGAGGAGATACTGCGATAACGGATTTTACTTCGGAAACGTCTTTGATAATACTTTTTCCCAGCAGTAAAGCGTCCCCCTCTGTGGGCTGTGTAAGGCAGGAAAGCATTTTTACGGTAGTGGTCTTTCCCGCTCCGTTTACTCCCAAAAGAGAAAGAAGCTCTCCTTCTTTTACAGACAAATCAAGTCTGTCCACGGCGGTAACATCTTTATACCGTTTTGTAAGTCCTTTTATCTCTATAGCGTTCATTATTCATTCTCCTTCGATAAATGCCTTGCCCGTATTCCCTGATAAATATCGGTAAGCATATCGCCGATAAGCTCCCATTCGAGAGACAAATACGAGGTAGCCAGCATTGTTCCGATACCGTGAACGCAGGTCCACATTTCCAAATGTATTAGCCGCGCCGTTTCCTCCGTTACGCCGTTTGCCTGCATAATAAGCTGTACAGATTCTTCAAAATCCGGAGAAGGAGCAATATCCTCCCCCGTTCTGTCCCGCATAAACAAAAACCTAAAAAGCTCTTTTTCCTCTTTGGCAAAGCGTATGTACGCCATTCCGAAGGATTTGTATACGGGGTATTTTCCGCTTTCCACCTCGTTTTTTATAAAACAGAGATATTGGTCATATGCGTTTGTAAACGCCTCTTCCAGCAGATCATCCATTGTGGCAAAATTAGAAAATACAGGCTGGGTAGAGCAGTTAAGGCGCGCTGCTATCGCCCTTGCATTTACCGCCCCTTCCCCGTTTGCACGAACAAGCTCAACAGCGGTATTTACAATATCTTCTTTTGTTATCTTAACTTTGGGCGGCATAAAAACTCCTTTTATATATCAATCGTTATATATCGTTTGTTATTTTATCATTTCGGCAAGCAAATGTCAAGAGAAAAAAGGAATCCGAAAAACGGATTCCTTAACTTTTAATTTTGAATATTAATTTTTATACTGCCTGTAGAGGTGGTTATTTCGCATCTGCCGCCGCTTACGGTTTTGGGTACGTCTATTTTGCCCGTGGAGGTTTGGGCAACAAATATCTTCTCTGTAAGCAAAGTTCCTTTTACGTCGCCGGTAGAGGTTTTGATACATATATCCGAAGCATCGCATTTTTCAAAGGTGATATCCCCCGTATCTCTTTCCAAATACAACTTTTCCGAAGCGACAACAGATGTTAAGGATATGTCGCCGGTATCACCCCATGAAACAAGGTTTTTGCACTTTACGTCTGTAAGATATGCTTTGCCCGTGGAAACGGTTATTTTAATATCTTCTTTACACACGGCACCGCTAATATCTATTCTGCCGGTAGAAACGGAAAGGTTTACACCGTTTGCGGAAACCTTCTCCGCCCGTATATCCCCGGTGCTTAAGGAAATATTGATATTGTTAAAGCAAAATCCTTCGGATATATCCACATCTCCCGTGCTTGCGTTAATAAAAAGAGAATTATACTCTGTTTTCGGCAGGTGAACGGTTATCTTGGGCGAACCGAAGTTTATCCCGATATAATCGTACCACGATTTATTATCAATAGCTTTAATAACAAGAGTACTGTCTTCAACCGCAACGTAATGCTTTGATTTTTCTTCCTCATAACACTTTATAACGCATTTTTCGTTTTCCGACAATACAAACGTAATATCCGCCGTATCTGTATCTATGGAAATATCCTCAAACTCTTTTTCAATTTCATAAACATTGGTTTCGTACTTAGCTGTTGAAAGTTTTGTAAAATCCCATTCAAGCATCGTCATCACTCCTGCGAAAACGATACATCCGATCAAGACAAGAAAAAACGCTGTAATAAGCCATATTTTTGTTTTACTCATTATGCATCCTCCTTTTTACGAAAAAACTTTTTAACACACAGCACTGTAAGGTTTACGGTGTGTTTTGTAATAAGCGTACAGCCGTAAAACGCAAAAACCGAAAGTCCCGCACAAACGATACCTGCAGCAAGCATAGCAATACCCGAAAGGATATGACCGTCTATGCATAAGGCGACACACGCCGGTATACTGCTGACAGCGCAAGCCGCAACAGCGCCAAATACCGCCCAAAGAGAAATTATAACCGCCCACAAGGATACGTAAACGGAAAAAATTACGGCAGCCGCGGCAATACCCAACGAAATCCATATGGGAGAGCCAAGTGCCAAAAGTACGATTTCCCACACTTTCAGGCTTCTCTTTTGGGGTGCAGGCGGCACCTCTGCCGTTATTTGCCCCACGATATCGTCAATACTGCCTATTTCAGACACCGCATCCTCTTCCGAAACGCCCTCTTCCATACGGTCGTCGATCATTTCGCTGTAAAAGTTTATTCGTTCTTCGGCGTCTGCAGGGTTGAGCCCCGAAAGCCCTTTGCGCAACCGAGCTGAAAATTCTCGTTTATTCATTGCTGTCCTCCTTGGTTACGAATTTGTATATGGACATAATTTCCTTCCATTCGTTTTTAAAATCCTCTATACGTTTACGCCCCTCCGGTGTGATATGATAATACTTACGAAGTCTGCCGCCGTGCTCTGCGGTGCGCACGGTAAGCATATTTGCGTTTTCCAACCGTTTGAGAATGGTATATAACGTGGATTCGGAAAGCTCTATATACGGTTTCATATCCTTGATGATCTTGTACCCGTAGGAATCCTCGTCTTTGATTGCCGCCAGAACGCACACGTCCAAAATTCCTCTTTTCAATTGAACGTCCATACAATACCTCCTCTCGCGTAATACATCGTAACACGAAGTATATTTTTTGTCAAGAGGTTTAAAAAAGAAAAGTATGCTTCCGTTTTAAAAAAGCATACTTTTTTCTTTTGGCTGTTCTTTTTCTTTCTTTTCAAGCACGTAAAGACCGACTTTGTCTTCGCTCTGAAACGCACCTTTTAGGTGCGTTTTTGTGTTCTATTCTACTTCTACGATTCCGTCCGGCTTTACGGTTATCTTCATACCGTCTTTTACGTAATTAAGAAATTCATCGCCGAGAGAATCTATAACGGGCATTGTTACTCCGTCTACCCAAACATCCGCAAGTACTGCGCCTGCGGCTGCAAGAGAATCTATGTGATTTGCAAAAAGCATACACGCAGGGTTCTTTTTCATAGAGCAAGCACAGTAAAGCACAAGACCGCCCGTGGTGGAACCGATAGTCTGGGGCAGACAAAGCGCCTTACCAAGCAGAGGCTTACCGTAAAGCTGTTTGTTGCTCTGGTCGCCGCATTTTACCTCTTTATCCCCAAACTGCAACGCCATTTGTAAAGAAGCGAGAGTATTGAAGCCTTCGGTGGTTACTACTGCTTCCGCAGTTACCTCGCCGGGTGTAACGACTCTTCCTTTGAACTGTTTCATCAGTTTTTACCTCCTGTAATAGCATTAAGAATTTCCCCATCGGTATAATATCTTGCGCTGGTATATGTACGGAGCTTGTTGGAAGACGTAATAACCGGCATCTTTTTGCAAAGAGGATTGTTCATATACATAAGAGGACAGATATACGAGGTGATAACACCCGCTGCCTTTAATCTCTGTGCATAATCGGTTTTGTTGAACGCTTCAAGCACAGCGGGGGCTGCTGTAAGCACGGTGTTTACCGTAACCTTCTTTTTGCCGTTCTTTTTAAGGCTTTCTTCTATCTTAACCGTCCAGTCCTTAAGCTGTTCGAGGGAAAGGTGAGGGCAGCCCACAAAGCAAAGTTTGGGAGAAGCATCGGGATTTTTCCAGATAACGGGATAATTGTTCTTTACACGTTCAAGCTCAGCATCGTCGATAATATATTCATTTGCGCCCTCGGCGATGAGTGCTTTACCAAGTTCAACCGCTTCGGGGGTAAGATTTTCTATATGGTAAAGTCCCACAGCGCCGTTGGAAGCTGTTGCCGCGCCGAAATCCTTAAGATATGCTTTTGCGGAATCGTTAAGCTGAGTTCCGATCCACTTATCCAAACCCACAACGTAAGGAACGTCTTCCATAACTTTCATACCGATAGCAGAGCCCAAAAGCTGTGCTTCAGGTTTTTTGGTGGTTTGAACCTTAACGACCCAAGTGGCTTTTCTGCCTTCGTCGGTAAGCAGTCCGAAATAAGGAACGTAGCCTACGATAGAACCCATAATATCCAGAATACCCGAATTACGGTTGCAACGGGCGCCCAGCACCGAATTTGCGTATACTACCGCGCTGGATTCAGCCCAAGAAAGCACTTCGCCCTTTTGGGGGACGTTTCCAAGCTCATCCATATAGCAGGTGCAGGAAAATGCGTTTTTATCCATAAGCCCCAGCTTTTCAAGCTGATCTTCATAAAAATCCTGCTTGGTGTACATAAACTTATTGAAAACGAGGTTCTGCAAAAAGTTTGCGGGAACATTCTTATCAAGAGGACGGGGATCGACGGAGAACTTCTGCTCCGAGCATACGCCCGCATCAAGAAGCTGCTGCATAAGATCGTATACGGGGGACATAACCTTTAATCCGAAGGAGGTAACAAGGTGGTTGTATTTTGAGGTGATAGGAACCAGCTTCTCCGCTTCAAAGGCATCACCGTACATAACCAAAGTTTTCATAACCTTGGCAAGAGTTTCACCTTTTTCACCGTCAAGAATGGCTCTCTGCTCTTTTGTAAGTATCATTATATATTCTCCTTTTCCAAGATCACAGTTTCATACAGGTGCTCCAAGCGCCCCAGATAACGGTACGAAGGTTGCCTACCTTTTCCGCATCACCTATTACATGAATATGCTTGCCCTTTACGGCAAGGGGTGCGGGGTTATATCCTACGGAGAGTATTACGCTGTCTGCAGGTATCTTTTCTTCGCTTCCGTCCTTGCGTCTTACGGTAACATAACCTTCGCATATTTCGGAAACACCGGTTTCAAGATATACGGGCACGTTGTTCGCCTTAAAGCAATCGCGGAGATAACTGGTATTTGCCAGACATATTCCGGGAGTGGTTATCAGGTCGTCTTGCATTTCCACTATACGAGGCTTTTTGCCCTGCAGGAACAGATCGTACGCTATCTCGCATCCCGTAAGACCGCCGCCGATAACTACCACGTTTTCGCCTACGGTTTTGTTGCCCAGCAGGTAGTCTACCGCTTCTATGGCGGAATCTGCACCTTTTATGGGAATTCTCTTGGCAACGGCGCCGGTAGCAACTATGATCTCATCTGCGACGAGTTCTTTTACGTCTTTTATCTCGGTGTTCAGTTTTACGTCAATGGGGTGTTTTGCAACTTCGCGGATATACCAAGCGATAAGCTCTCTGTCCTTTTCCTTAAAGGAAGGAGCAGCAGCCGCATTAAATACGCCGCCCAGTTTATCTGTCTTTTCGTAAAGAGTAACCTTGTGTCCCCTCTTTGCGCAGAGGATAGCCGCTTCCATACCGCCTATACCTCCGCCGATGATTGCAATATTTTTTTGCTTCTTTGCAGGAGAGATATAATATTTTTTGGACTGCATCGTCCGGGGATTGAGCGCGCAACGGGCAAGTCCCATAGTGTCTGTAAGATCCTGCGTATTTGCGTGTCCCTTTGAGGAGGAGAAATTAAAGCATCCGCTATGGCAGCAAATACAGGGCTTGATATCCTCAAGTCTGTCTTCGATAAGCTTGGTGATCCATTCGGGGTCAACAAGGAATTGGCGTGCAACGCCTATAGCGTCTATCTTGCCTTCCTTTACCGCCTTTGCACCTACCTCCGCATCCATTCTTCCTGCGCAGACAACGGGAATATCAACAAACTTTTTAATATGTGCCACGTCTTCCAGATTGCAGTTTTCGGGCATATACATAGGGGGATGTGCCCAGTACCAGGAATCGTAGGTGCCGTTATCCGCATTAAGCATATCGTAGCCTGCATCCTGCAGATACTTTGCCGCTTTTTCGGATTCCGCCATATTACGGCCTACCTCAACATAATCCTCGCCGGGCATCGCGCCTTCGCAAAAGCCCTTCATTTTGGATTCTACGGAATAGCGAAGAGAAACGGGATAATCTTCTCCGCAAGCTTCCTTGATAGCCTTTACGACTTCTGCCGCAAAACGATAGCGGTTTTCAAAGCTTCCGCCGTATTCATCGGTACGCTTGTTAAAGAATTCGATAGCGAACTGGTCCAGCAGATAACCTTCGTGTACTGCGTGGACCTCAACGCCGTCTACGCCCGCTTCTTTACAAAGTTTTGCTGTTTTTGCAAAAGCTTCGATAATTTCGTGGATCTGCTCTACTGTCATTTCGGGACATTCGATATCGTGAGCCCAGCGGGAAGGCTGGGGAGAAGGAGATGCCAGCTCGTGGGAGGTATCTATAACCGGCTTTACCAGAGCGCGGGTGAATTTGTTTTTATGTAATGGCGCAACAAGCTCGGTGATCGCCCAAGAGCGTCCCATACCTGCGGTAAGCTGAACAAAAAGCTTTGCACCGGTCTTGTGGATCTCATCCATAAACACCTTAAGCTCCTTGAACATTTTGGGGTTCTGCCAAAGCCATTTTCCCCAAAAGACATCGCGCAGAGGAGCAATACCGGGGATAATAAGACCCACGTTGTTGTTTGCTCTTTCAAGAAAAAGCTTTGCCGCCTCTTTATCAAAATGACAGCCTGTAAGCTCAAACCATCCGAAAAGGGACGTCCCTCCCATGGGGCACATTACAATTCGGTTTTTGATCTCTACATTTCCGACCTTCCAAGGCGTAAACAGAGCCTCGTATTTTTCCGCAGTTTTGTTCATAAAAACAAATCCTTTCTGTTTTAGTTTAACAATTTATTATAGCATATAATCAATGTTTTGTAAAGGAAATAAAATACTTGACACTAAATAAGATCCACGGGCAAAAACGCGCAGGCAACCGCAAAAATATTGCCGGAAGCAGATTTGCAACCTTTATCTTTTTTCCGAACACTAAGTTGATACCCACGCAGAAAATGAGAATATTACCTACAACCGAAAGGTAAAGGAGTGCGGTTTCGGTCATAACAGGCTTGATAAGCACGGAAAGCGCGGTTACCCCGCCCTGCAAAACCGCCACGGGAATTGCGGAAAACAAATTATCCCTCTCTGCCATCGAGGAAGATGGGGTTGGTCCACGCCTGCTTGCCTTCTTTATCGATAATGCTTGCTCGCACGTAATCGTAAGGGCCTGCCCAATGATTCAAGGTAAACTCTGCGTGAGTGATATTTCCGTTTTCGTCCACTCTCACCTGGTTAGGATGCATATCGCTGTGGAGGCGAACTCTGGCAACGGGAGAGCAATCGATCACCGCTTTATCGTCCTCTACATAAAAATCATATATCTCCGGACCGCAGGAGGAATAAAATTCGCCCTTTTCCAAAGCCGAAAGGATTTCGTTAAGATCCTTGTTTGCCTTTACCATTACCCAGCCTTTGCAAAGATGGTCGAAAACGTGGGAATCATCGGTAGCGACACCGTATATTACTTTTCCCTGCCCCAAAAGCTCGTCCCAATAAGCCGCGTCGGCATCGCAATCCTCTGCCAAGGCACAGCCGCTGTTCCATATTTCCATACCAAAATTGCCCTTTTGGGTTTCAAAATACTTGGCGCTGGTGTTGCTCCACTGGGGATGGCAAAGAATGGTAAGATTCTTTTTTTCGTGAGCAGCATCCAGCCAAGGCTGATATGTATCCGAATTGGGGAAGTTGGTGCCGGGAACCTGCTCATCGTTATCAAATCCGTTGCCGTCCTCCTTGGAGGGACCGATACAAACTGTATGGAAGCAACGGAAGCCGTGGCCGTGTTCCAAAATATTGCTGTGCTCCATTCCGGGGACCACCAGAATGCCGGTTTCGGGAGCATAGTTTACAAAATTATAAATCTGATGGTCGGTCAAAGCAATAAAATCGTATCCATGCTCGTGGGCAAAACTCATAACGTCCTCGGGAGATCCGACTCCGTCAGAACGGGTGGTGTGGGTATGAAGCCCGCCTTTCATAAATCCTTTTTCACGGTCAATAAATGCTCTTTGTCTTTTCATAACAAACCTCGCACAGTTTATTTTTTTATTTTCTATGTAAAATTTACAACAAAGCGGAGTAAACCTTTTCACCGCCGTTTACGAACACTTCGATAATATATCCATCCCGAAGTATCTTGATATCATCAAGCTTTCCTTGGTAAACCACCGGCTCTCTGCCGCTTCGGTGTATAATAAATCCCTTTTCTGTACGCTCCACTGCGGGGTCGCTGTCCTTCAACAGATGGCGTACCTCCTCTACGGGAAACGCAGTTATTCTGCCGTTTGATATTTTTAATTCTCTGGGAACAGACATACAGCCGATATCTTTTTCATAAACCCCTGCGTATTCCCATCCCGGAATCCAGGTGATAAGCAAATTTCTGTTTAAATGATCACGGAAAACCTGCCCCGCATATTGATCGGGACCTTTATCCACTTCCCCGCTATATTTGACGGTAAATTTGCCGTCTTCAAAAATGCCGTACATTACGGTAAAGTAATGATTCCCTTTGTGAGGACAAACCGATGCGGTAAGCAAGCACATAGAATCCTCCGCTTCCATAAAAGAAGGGCACTCCGTATATTTGCAGTTTTCCCAACGGCTCATAACTCCAACATAATCCCAGTTAAAAAGGTCATCGCTTTTATACAGCAGCAGTTTTCCCGCACGGTCCTCCGGATTTCCCGAAGCCATAACGCAGTAATACTGCCCGTCGATTTTGCAGACAGCGGGGTCACGGAAATCGGGGCCGCCATCGGGAGGATATGTGGCTATAACAGGATTTCCCTCGTACTTTTTAAAGTTAATTCCGTCTTCGGAAACAGCAACAGCCGCCGTGGAAACGCCGGTGATCGCTGCATAAAAAAGATACAGTTTTTCGTCCTTTACTATTGCCGTGCCCGACCAGCAGCCGCCGCCGTCATATTTATCACCCGGCGTTAACGCAACGGGAAGCTCTTCCCAATTCAAAAAATCCTTGGTGCGGGCGTGACCCCAATGCATAGGCTGTTTCCAAGGGGCTTCGTAATCAGGTGCGTGCTGGTAAAAAACGTGATAATATCCCTTAAAATAAACCAACCCGTTGGGATCGTTTATCCACCCCTTTTTAGGTCTGTAATGATATTTTATTTTTTCGGTGTAATCAATTTTGTTCATAAATCATATTGCTTTCATTTACTTCAGTTCCATCGAAATGTTGAAAAAGCCTTCACATTCGATCTTGTTTACAGCATTAAATCCCAGCTTTTGCCAGAAAGGATAACCGCTTGTGTTGTTATCCTGAACGGATAATTTCACCGCAGTACAGCCGGAAGAAAATCCCTCGTCAATAACCGCTTGCATAATTACAGTACCGAAAGAGTTTCGCTGAAAGCTCTTATCCACCAAAAAAAGACCGATATACAGCGTCTTTTCTTCGGGGTATCCTTCAAACAGAGATAGATATGCCGCCCCCTTACCGTCTTTTGAAAAGCCGAGGTTATGAGGTATCCCCGTCGGAAAGTTTTCGGTATATTCGATAGTTTCAATACAATCCTGCAAAGAAGCAGGTCTGCCCTCGGTGATCAAATAATAATCCTTATTGGAACAAAAAACATTTTCGTATTTTGATATATTTTCCGTTGTTACCGCTTCCACGGCAAATCCGGGTAATCGGTTACCAAGTCTTTTAAGAAATGACATTTCGCTCACCTCTTTGGGTTGTGAATTTAACCTTAAAAATTATACCATAAAACACACGCATTTTCAACCCGATAAAACAAAAACCATCCGTTGCGAGACTTCTCATAAGGAAGTCTCGCAGTTTTATTCGCCAAATATATTTGGCGAGTGATATTGCTTCGCAGTGATATTTGAACTTCGTTCAAGTGATATTGCCTTCGGCAGTTTATGGCGAATAAAATATCACTGAAATCGTAAGATTTCAATAACACTATTGCCGAAAAGGCAATAATATCACTCCGACGAAGTCGGAATAAAACTTGAATAATACAGATTGTTATGATAAAATGGGTTTGGGCATAGCCCAATAAAGCATTTGTACTTACAAATGCGATGCTGGTTATAAAACAGTTAGGAAAATAAGAATTTGTAGATAGTAATCGATAGATTAACTATAGTAAAACGGAGAATTGGTTATGAAAAAAATTTGTTGCGTAAACGATATGCCCGGTGTGGGTAAAATTGCTTTGTCGGCTATGATACCGATCCTTTCAGCCAAAGGGATCGACGTGGCTTCCTTGCCAACTGCTTTGGTGTCCAATACACTTGATTTCGGTAAGTTTGATATCCTCGATACCACCGATTATATGGAAAAGACCGTCGATATTTGGCATGATCTTGGATTTAAATTTGATTGCATTGCCACGGGATTTATGGTAAACCCTAAACAAATTGACACTGTAGAGTGCCTAATCAATAATCAAGACACCGACAAGTTGTTGGTCGTTGTCGATCCGATTATGGGTGACGAAGGAAAGCTATATAATGGGATGACGGATAATAACGTGGCAATCATGAGAAAACTCAGCTCATACGCCGATATTTTGATTCCTAACTTTACCGAAGCATGCTTCCTGACAAACCATTTTTATAACGGAGATACTTTAAGTCATGGTGAAGCTGAAAATTTGATTGAACGAGTACGTCACCTTGGCAGTAAATCGGTTGTCATCACAAGCGCCTCCGTAGATGGTGAAAACTGCGTTATAGGATATGACCATACGAAGAATGAAAATTTCAAAATCGGATTTGAACTGATTGATGTTCGCTTTCCCGGAACGGGCGATATCTTTTCTGCAGTTCTCGTGAGCGATGTGCTTAATGGTGAATCTCTGTATGATGCTACCAAACACGCAATGGAAACGGTAAGAAACATTATTATAGATAATCTTGATAAAAAAGAAAAATTTTACGGCGTTGATATTGAACAATACATAAGCGAGGGTAAATTATGAAGATTAAAATCACCTTGGTAGAACAGAAAGGATCTTGTCCTTGCCACAGAGGACACAAAGTTGGAGATACTTTTGATTTTGACACAGAGAGAGGAAAACTGTGTCCAATGGCTGCACACGTTCTTTTTCCTATGATTGATATCTTACGTTATGGCGGAGAGTTAAAGAATAATGTTTTCTGTTGCCCCGATGTAGATACCATAAATGTGTTTAAGATTGAGAAAATAGATTAAAACCACTAATCTACAAAATCCAATAGGTCGAATAGAATAAAACAACCCCGACAGACTTAAATATCTGTCGGGGTTTTAACATCCTTATGAGAAGTACCCTTTTGGATGGTTTTGTGAAAGCTTATGTATTATTTCTTTTTTCGCTTCTTTTCCACAAACAAAGCGACGATCAGCGCAATTAACAACACAAATCCGGTGATCGACATAGTGTAGAACAACCAATCGGGAAAAAGCCGAGGCCATAGTTCGTACGCCAGTCCTAACGCAACTGCAGCACAGCAAAACACAAAAGCTATAAAATTCAAAGTTCTCTTTTTCTTTATGACTTTTTCAGGCAAGGAGTTCAGCTTGCTGAAGTCATACCATTTTAAGGTATGTAAATCTATCTTTTGCTTTGAAAGTACGTTAAGCCGTTCATCATTTTCTTTTTGTTTTTCGTCTGCTTCGATTCCGAAAAGATGATCGTTTAATTCAACGATCTTATACGAAGGATTGCAGTTATCCGAATCATAGCACGTAAACTTTTGACGTGCTATATCAAGAATAAGTATAGCGCCGCGCATGCTTTCTTTTGCTTTATCATAAAAAACGATCTGTAAAAAAACAATGTTTTCGTTTTTGCTTGCGGAAAAATTATCGCAAAAGCACATGTTATCGGCGACATTCAAAAGCAATTCGGGATGTTCTTTATTTTTAAGTATTGCCAAAAAGCCTTGATACCGTCCCATTCCTGCCTCAGCTATTGAATAGATACAGCATAACGTATCACTTTTGGGCAAGTGATGAAACTTATCATATACGAAAGGAACGATGTTGCGATTATCCCAACGAGGAAGAGCAGAAAAATCAAACTGCCAATCTGTCGTTTTGTTAAGCTCTGTATTTACCGCGTCTGCCATATCCGTTCTCCTTTGCTGTTTTTGTTATTATAACATATAAACATAACGCCCGTCAACAATCAATTGTTTTATTTCTACTCATAAAAATCGGCACATTGCCGCACTTGAAAAATATTGCAAACTGCGGTATAATAGTATTATTACGGAAAGGCGGTGACTCCCATTGAACAAGGTGCGCGGTGCAGACAAAGAAAAAACAAGTATTATATTTACCGGCGATATCGGATTTGACAAATATATGACAGGAAAATGGGAGGATGATAAACTGCTTTCACAGCCTCTTTTGGATTTTCTTCACAGCGGGGACCACCTTTGTATAAACGTAGAGGGCGCGGTTATTGATGCTGCCGACGACGGAAAAAGAGGTGTGTTTTTTCACAGTATGGACCCAAACGCCACCCGTGTTTTTAACAAAATGGGCGCGGATATCTGGAGTATCGGAAACAACCACACTATGGATGCAGGCGCGGAAGGGATTGTCAGCACCTGTAAATATGCGGCTGAAAACGGGGCGCAGGTGTTTGGCGCAGGGCTTAACGATGAGCGGGCATCAGCTCCCATATATCTGGAAAATGCGGGCGGTATCGGAATTTTCGGCGTGAGCTATATGGCGGAATGTATTCCCGCAACCAAAACGGATGCAGGAGTTTTTCGTTGGGACGATATGGAATACATACAAAGGCGTATTGACGAAATAAAAGCCCGTTGCCGTTGGTGCGTAATTGTCGCCCACGGGGGAGAAGAATTCGCCCCCATGCCCAACCCCTATACACGTGACAGATATTTGGCGTATCTGGATATGGGCGCAGACATTGTTGTTGCCCATCACCCCCACGTGCCCGAAAACTACGAAATAACAAAAGACGGGAAGATGATATTCTATTCGCTGGGTAATTTTATATTTGACACAGACTACCAGAGAGTTCACCGCTATACGGACACGGGCGTGGTGCTAAAACTTGTTTTTTCGGAAAATTCCGTGGAATTTGCGGCGGCGGGAACAAAAATCGACAGAAACAACCAAAGGATAGACCTTTGCAGCCTGCCCGATATTTTTACAAACATTAACGGCGAGGAATACAAGCTGCTCTCTCCCCTTTCCGCAAAGGCGTTTTTGATTTCGGATATGAAAAAAATGGTGTATCTGGAGCCGGAGCGGTTTTTAAACGCAGACAAAAGCGTTTGGGACGGATATTTCTTTAGCACAGAACCGGATGGATATTTTAAAGGCGCTCATATGGATCTAAGTCTTATTGTCCCGCTGGCAAAAGAAGAAAGCAAAAAAGCGTGGCAAAACAGCAGGTTGGACAAAGTTAAAGAATACCTGCTTAAGCAGCTGGAAGAATAGATCACCCCAAGAAGTCTTGCGGCTTCCCGGGGTGATTTCTATATATCCATAGGTTTATTGCCGAGCTGATAAAACGCCACTGCGGAAGCGGCGGCAACATTAAGGGAATCTACACCGTTGTGCATAGGGATTTTTACGGTGTAATCGCAGTTTGTTATGGTTTGGTCGGAAAGTCCGTCCCCTTCTGTTCCCATAATAACGGCAAGCTTCTTTTCCCGAAGCAGTGCGGGGTTGTTGACGGAAACGGAATTATCCTTAAGTGCCATCGCTGCGGTTTTGAATCCGAGAGATCTTATTTCATCCAAGCTGTCGTCGGGTAAAAACGTCCATTCGATCTGAAAGACCGTGCCCATACTCACTCGTGCGGCGCGTCTGTACAGAGGGTCGGAACAGCCCGGAGTAAGCAGCACCGCATCCATTCCAAGAGCGGCGGCGGAACGGATTACGGCGCCCACGTTGGTGGGGTTCATAACCCTATCCAGTATCACTATTCTGCTTTTGTTTTTGCAGACCTCTCTTACGTCGGGCAGAGGTTTTCTGCGCATTGCGCACAGCATACCCCGCGTAAGCTTAAAACCCGTAAGAAGCGTAAGTACGTCAAAGGGTGCGCAAAAAACAGGCACGTCTTTTACGCTTGAAAGAATATCCTTGCCCTCACCGTCAATATGCCTTTTCTCCATAAGAAAAGAGACCGGTTCGTAGCCTGCGTCAAGAGCACGGCTTATAACTTTCGGGCTTTCCGCTATAAACATACCATTTTCGGGAAATTCTTTGTTCATAAGCTGCGCTTCGGTCAACCGCGCATATACGTCCAGACGAGAATCCGAAAAATCGGTTATTTCTATAATATTGCTCATATCGTTCTCCGGTGTGTTGGATATGGGAATTGATTTCTGTTTAAAATTATAGCACACTTGTAAGAATAAATCAACGGTTTACTATCTTCACGATAAGTCTTCACAATAAGTCCTCAATTCATTTGTAAATTCACATTGCAACAGTTCGTTTCCCAAATCTAAAACATAAGATTTTGATGATTCTTGCCCTTGATTTTGCCCTTATTATCTCTCGGGACAAGGATAAAACGGTGTAACACCGTATAGTGGGATGAAATGAGTTGTTTGCGGAAAACCCTTTATTTAAGGCGGTTTTAGAGCATTTTACTGTGTGTTATGAATAAGCAATAACATCATAAAAAATCGTGCTATTCAAATTGTAGTTTATAATACCGTGTAACTCGCATCGGATAATTTATTCATTGCTCTCTTATAGTGTTATTTCTCTTTATACGATTCCCATTGCCATTTCTACCAACAACGCAACGACAAC
>JAFQAP010000019.1 GCA_017399965.1 Clostridia bacterium
CGTTCCTTCCGCTGAAATATGCGTATATATGCTTTTTATCGATCTGTGCTTCGTAGACCGTTCCGTTCTCGCCGAAGCGGTGGGCAAACCATTCGGCTGTTTCCTGATTCAGTGACCAGGATAACGCTTTCACGCTTTTAGCATTGTGAGGGGTTACCCCTCGGTAGACAGTCACCGTGTCGTCCAATGTCTTGAACTGGATATATTCGTCTTGCTCCATGAGGCAAGTGGGATCGGCTTGCTTGAACATCCGCAGTAGCTGGTTGACGGTGACGTTCACATCCTGGTGCGGTGCTTCAGACCTCGTCCATGCACTGGCGAGGATTTGAGACATATCTTCTCTTGAGAGATGGGGCATTGCGAATTTCAGAAAGGTCAGCGCGTAGGGCTTGGTGACCATCATATATATTGCGTAGGCACTATCTGCCTTATCGATCTGCCGTGCCATAGACTGTCGCCACCTGAGCTGTGCATCATCTTCTGTGAGATCAATCATCTCCACGCCACCTTTGCCATCGGGGATAGCACTTACTCCGGTGTCGGTGAAGGGGTGCTTGACGATCATCGGTGAGTACGGCGTTTCATTGATCTCTGTGGATAGCAGAGCAAGGGCGGTTAGTTTGACCTCGGCCAAGTTCGTTTGCTTTCGCATTGTTTTCCTCCTTTCTGTGGAATAAAAAAAGCGCATGGATTTGTTCTTATCCATGCGCTCGGTGGCTTGTATTCGGTTGTGCGAGAGTTCGGCTCACTACAGAAAGGGAAAATACCTTTTTCACATCTGCAAAATCGCTTGTAAAAATTTCGACCGTAGAAACGGCGAAACCCCCGATAAAATCGGGGGTTTCTTGGGCAATATCTTTTTCATTGCCCTTTGATGGCGGAGACGGCGAGATTCGAACTCGCGGGGGATTGCTCCCTAACTGATTTCGAGTCAGCCCCGTTATGACCACTTCGATACGTCTCCGTATATGTTAAACTCCCGAAGGAGTATTAACGCAAATATTCAGTTGTATTAGAATTCTCGTTAGAACTCATAGTGTTTTAGAAACGGTGGAATGCCCGAAAACCGCACGGTTAAAGGCTTTTGGGAAGATTGACTTCCGTTTGGCGAAGAAGATTTCGAGTCAGCCCCGTTATGACCACTTCGATATCTCTCCGTGTATTGAATTTGCTTGGTATATGTTAGCACAACCGGAAAGGATTTGCAATAGTTTTTTGTAAAAACCCCTTTTCTTTTTGTTTAAGGTATGGTAAAATATCGATACCGAGGTGAAAAATGTTGAAAGCAATAGAAGTTCTTGAAAAATTGAATTATTATTCCGGCGCATCCCTTGTTCGGACTGTAGACACACTGAAAGCGGGAAGCGACGAAAAGGAGACGAGCAAGGTCGCCTTTTGCTTTACTGCAACGGCGGACGTTATAAAAGCGGCAAAGGAGTGGGGCGCAGACGTTCTTGTAACCCATGAGCCTACATACCACGACCATTTCGATAATTTCCGTGAAAGCGAAGTTGCCTGCAGTAAAAGACAGTTGCTGGAATCCACGGGAATGACTGTATACCGCTGGCACGACCATCCCCATGCGGCGCTGCCCGATATTATTCACGCCGGATTTCTTGAAGCATCCGCTTTGCACGGAACCTTGGACGGAAGATTTTTCATTCTTGATAAACCTATGACATCCCGCGAAATAGCGAGGAAAATAGAGAAAAACTGCGGCATAAAGCACGCCCGTATTATCGGCGCTTGCGATACCGAATCACAAAAGATCGGAATGTGCTTGGGCGCTTGCGGAGATATGGTTTTTGATATTATCCGCGATACTGACTGCGAGGTAGTGATCGCAGGGGAAATATGCGAATGGCGTGAGGGTTGCTTTACCCGTGACGCGGCGCAGCTCGGATTCAATAAATCCATTATCCTTTTGGGACATTGCGCCAGCGAGCGTGACGGAATGAAATATCTTGCGGATATATGGAACACCATCTGCCCCGATATACCCGGACGATACTTTGAAACCGGCGAGCTTTTTAACTATACGGAGGACAAACAGTAAATGAAAAAAATAACATCCTTTTGTGTTGCTTTGGTACTCACGCTTCTCTGCGTGCTTCCCGTTTCCGCTTCACATACCAACCCTTGTAACGGCAACCACAGCTATACCGGTTCCGGCACGCCCAATACTCCCACAGGATCATTTTCTTTTGATCCCGAGGTACAGGAGTACTGGACAAAAAGCGGTGAAATTATTACTCTTGCCATAACGGTAAACGACTTGAACAACACCTTGAAGCAGGTCGGCGGCATTATTGTTTCCTTCAAGCTTTCTTATGATTCTAAAGCTGTAACATTTATCGACCCTGCGGATGACAGCGCAGGCTACGATATGCTGAGCAAGCTTCCCGGCGGCACCAGCGATGCTGCCAGAAAGGACTGGGAAAAGGGTACCGAGGTAACTGCGGTCAAGGACAGCCGCGGAAACGATCTGGTCAACGTTATTGCGGAATCCAACGTGGGTGTTACCAAAGGTAAAAACGACTATGCCATAACCGGTGACGGTCAGTTTACTATTCAGCTTAAATTCAAAATCAATTCCGGCTGGACGGGCGATATAACCTTTAAGACTGTTACGGTGGCGATCACCGGCAACAATTCTCCTATTCCCAAGGAGTATAACGGTGCGGGCTTTACCCGCAACGTAAAGAGCTATACACAGCTTTTGGCGAATTCTTCTCTTTCGGGAGATTGGACTGTTTTAAAAGAGCCCACCTGCTCCGAAAAGGGAAAAGCAGAGCTTCGCTGTAAGATCTGCGGCGAGCTTGCAGGCATTAAAGATCTGCCCGTGTCCGACCACAAGCCCGGTCCTCTTGTTGAAAAGGTAAAGCAGACCTGCACTCAGGACGGTGTTTGGGAATCCAAGTGTACCGGCTGTAACAAGGTTTATGAAACCAAGACCGAAAAGGCTACGGGACATAAAGCAGGGGAGTTTGTTGTAAAGACTCCCGCTACCTGCACCAAAGACGGAGTTATGGAGTCCAAGTGTACCGTGTGTAATACCGTCATCGAGACCAAGACCATTAAAGCGACCGGTCACAAGGCAGGGGAATTGAAAAAGGTAAAAGAAATGACCTGCGTTCAGGACGAGGTTTGGGAATCCAGATGTACCGAATGTGACGCGGTGGTAGAAACCAAGACCGAAAAATCACCCGGTCATAAGTACGGCGAATGGGCAGAGCACAAAGCTCCCACTATGGTAGACGAGGGCGAGGAACGCCGCGTTTGCTCCGAATGCAACGAATACGAATCCCGCGCCACCGCAAAGCTTCCCTTTGAGGGCTTGCGCGGCGACGTTGAGCGCACGGGCGAGATCGACGAAGAGGACGCAGCCGCAGTAAAGGATATGTTCCTTGGCGACAGAGAATATGATAAAATGGATCAGCTTTTTGCCGACGGCAACGAAAACGGCAAGCTGGATCTGGGAGATTACATATTCGTGCTCAGACAAATGAATAAATAAAACATAAAAGAGAGAACCGTATCATTTGCGCGTTCTCTCTTTTGTCTCGAACCGTATTGGGGGTGTTTTTTTCGGGGTCCCCAAAAATGCGAATGCATTTTAGGGGTAATTTTTCTTTCGGGGTATATTTTATATGCCCTGTGCCAAAATATAGCCGAGGTGATATATTTTGACAGAAACAAACAATACCGAGGAAACAACCGCGCCCGAGCAGGATAGTATAACTACCGAAAGCGGGATACACGCTCTTATTATCGCAGGGCAGATAGAGGGGCATTTTTCTGCTGGAGCGCAGGCGAAAAGCACAAGATACGAGCAATGCATTCCAACCCTGGTAGCTGTGGAGGAATCCGAAAACATAGGGGGACTTTTGCTTTTAATAAATACTATTGGTGGCGATGTGGAAGCCGGACTTGCCATAGCCGAATTGATAGCAGGGATGAAAAAGCCCACTGTATCTATAGTTTTGGGAGGCGGACATTCTATCGGCGTACCTCTTGCCGTAAGCGCAAAGAAATCCTTTATCGTACCTTCCGCAACAATGACCCTGCATCCCGTGCGGATAAACGGTCTGGTTATCGGTGTTCCCCAGACCTACAGCTATTTTGAAAAAATGCAAAACCGCATAGTGGATTTTATTGTGCGCAATTCAAGAGCAGACGGGGACGAACTGCGCAAGCTTATGTGCCGCACAGACGAGCTTACCACGGATATAGGTACCGTGCTTGAAGGAAGCGAGGCTGTGGAGAAGGGGATAATCGACTGTGTGGGCGGCTTGGGAGATGCGGTGGCGGCGCTCAAACAGATGATGCGGGAAAAGGAAAAAGAGTAATAAAAATCGCAAAAAATGTATTGACAAACTCTCTTTGTTGTGTTAATATAGCAAGTGCCGCGTGTATGGGGTTTTTGAAGTTGCGCAGTTTTGCGCACACCTGCTAAGCAGCGAGTCTAAAAAGAAAGAGAGGTGCTGCACCAATGTTTGCAATAGTAGAAACAGGAGGAAAGCAGTACAAAGTCAGCGAAGGCGACGTTATCTACGTTGAAAAGCTTGACGTTAACGAAGGCGAAACCTACACCTTCGAAAAGGTATTGGCAATTTCCACCGCAGAAGGCTTTGTTGTTGGAAACCCTGTTGTTTCCGCAAAGGTAGAGGCTAATGTGGTTAAGAACGGCAAGGGCAAGAAGATCCACGTACTCCGTTACAAGGCAAAGAAGAACGAGAAGAAGCATATCGGTCACAGACAGCCTTACACCAAGCTTCAGATCACTTCCATCAACGCTTAAGATGATTAAAGTACAGGTTAGCTTTGCAGGTAAAGATTGCCTCCTGCACGTGTCCGGTCATTCGGGATACGCAGAGGCAGGCAGTGATATCGTCTGTGCCGCTGTAAGCTCAATGGTTATGCTTACCCTTAACACGGTAACAGAACGTTTCGGCTGTAAAGCGGTTATCAAAACAAACGAAAGCAAAGCTGAAATTGACGCCAAGGTGGTTGATTACACACCGGAAGCGGAAGGTATCATCAAGCAATTTGCACGGGAAGCGTGGGAAATATCCCAAGATTATCCCGAAAACGTAACGGTTATTGCCGATTTTTTGAAAGGAGAAATTCACAATGCTTAGATTGACTATACAGTTTTTTGCACATAAGAAGGGCGTTGGTTCTACCAAGAACGGCCGCGATTCCGAGTCCAAGCGTCTTGGCGCAAAGCGTGCTGACGGTCAGTTCGTAGTTGCAGGCAACATTCTTGTTCGCCAGCGCGGAACTAAGATCCATCCCGGTAACAACGTCGGCAGAGGTTCTGATGACACTCTGTTTGCACTTGCAGACGGCGTAGTTAAGTTCGAGCCTATGGCAGGCGGCAGAAAGAAAGTAAGCGTTAACGCAGTAAACGCTGACTAACTATATGCTTTTCACGGAGCTTACGGGTACTCGTGTACCCGAAGCTCCGTTTTGTTTGGTTTTATTATGTTTGAAAGAGGTGACGGAAGTGTTTATAGATAAAGTCGATATTTACGTAAAGGCAGGTAACGGCGGCAACGGCTGTGTTTCCTTCCGCCGCGAAAAATACGTTGCCAAGGGCGGACCTGACGGCGGCGACGGCGGCAAGGGCGGAGACGTTATATTTGTTGTGGACGAGGGCGCAAACACCCTTCTTGCTTTTAAAAACAAAAGAAAATATATTGCTGAAAACGGCAAGGACGGTCAAAACAAAAAGTTTTTCGGCGCTTCCGGAGCAGACCTTTACATTTCCGTCCCCAGAGGTACCGTTATACGTGATAAAGACTCCGGCAGAATAATAAAGGATATGTCGGATGATCAGCCTTTTTTATTTCTTAAGGGAGGCAAAGGCGGTTGGGGCAACACCCATTTTGCAACCGCCACAAGACAGGTTCCTCATTTTGCAAAAAGCGGTATTACCGGCGGGGAAGCCAACCTTACCCTTGAACTTAAAACTATTGCCGACGTAGGTCTGGCAGGCTATCCCAACGTAGGTAAATCCACTTTTCTTTCCGTGGTTTCCGCAGCAAGACCAAAAATAGCAAATTATCATTTTACTACTCTTCAGCCTAACTTAGGTGTTGTAAATAACCACGGCGATACTTTTGTTATTGCCGATATCCCCGGGCTTATAGAGGGCGCGGGTGAAGGCAGAGGCTTGGGCCACGATTTTTTGCGCCATATCGAGCGCTGCCGTCTTATACTTCATATATTTGATATTTCTTCCTCCGAGCGTGAAGATCCGCTGGAGGATATAAAGCGTATTAACGGGGAGCTTGAGATATTCTCTCCCGAGCTGGCAACACGCCCCCAGATACTCGCCGCAAACAAGTGCGACGTAGGCTATGACGAAGAAGTGCTTGAAAAAATAAAAGAATACGCATTTGAACAGGGATATTCTCTGTATCTCATCTCCGCCGCCACCCGTGAAGGCGTGCAGGAGCTTTTAAACGGCATAAGCGCCGCATTGCGTGAGCTTCCTCCCGTAAAGGTTTACGAAGCGGAGGAGGCGGAGGAAGCACTCCCCGAAGAAAGAACCACCGAAGTTACCAAGGATGGCGACGTGTTCGTGGTTACCGGCGAGTGGCTTAAGAAGGTTTGCGGCAGCGTTAATTTTGATGATTACGAATCTCTTGCATACTTCCAGCGCGTGCTGAGAAACGGCGGAGTTATAGACGCTTTGGAAAAAGCGGGCGTGCAAGAGGGCGATACCGTGGATATCTACGGTATTGAATTCGATTTCGTATATTAAAATACGGTTTCTATGGTTTTTTCACATGAAAGGGGCGAATATATCCATCTGTCTATATGGCTGATATCGGGATATTCATAGCGGCTTTCTGTTTTTGAAACCTCACCCACGTCCACTATCACTAATTTTATCTTCATTCGCTCGGGGATTATGCTTTTAATATATACAGCGGCATACATTCCGGGCAAAACACCTTCACGGTATTCCGCAAGTCCTGCCAGGTTGGGAGTAAGCTCAACAAAGATACCGTAGCTTTCCACGCTTCTTATAATACCTGCGGCAGTCTGCCCCACAGAAAAATTGCGGGCGTTTTCTTCCCACGTGCCCAAAAGCTCACGGTGGGTAAGGGAAACGTATCCGTTTTCATCCACACCGCTTCGCACCACCGCTTTTATGCGCTGTCCGATACGGAATCTGTCCGAAGGGTGGGATATTCGGGATACGGACATACAGTCTATAGACATAAGTGAAATTATCCCGCAGCCGATATCTACAAATCCCCCGTAGCTTTCAAAATGGGTTATTTTTGCATCAATAATATCTCCGGGTGAAAGCTTTTCCACGTGCTGTGCCATACATTCTTCTTGTGCCAGCCTTCTGGAAAGGTAAACTTGCACCTTTTCATCGGAAGAGGGAACGATGTCCGTTACCATAAAGCATACGGGCTTTCCCACGCGGGATAACACGGCAATGTCCTTTAACTTACCGCATCTGGAATAACCGCACTGGCTTTTGGGAATTATACCCATACAAAATCCCAGATCCACGTAAAGATCCATATTTTCATCGCACAGCACGCATCGCGCTTCAAGTATTATTTTTTCCGCAAGGGCACGTGCCAAGGTTTCGTAATTTTTAAGTAATGCAAGGTTTCTGGGGGTGTTTAACAGCATACCCTCGGGTAAATATTCGTTTCGCTTCATTGTTTGTTAAATTCCTTTCGGTTTTTATATTTACATTTTATGAAGCGTAAAATACATATATTCGGAGGAAAATAAATTGATTGAAAAGCTTAAGGATATAGAACGTAAATTTAACGAGATCGAAGAAAAGCTTTCCGATCCCGAAATAATCTCCAATATGGAGGAATACAAAAAATACACCAAGGAATACAAAAATCTCTCTCCCGTAGTAGATAAGTACCGTGAATACGTTTCTTACCAAAGAGATAAAGAGGACGGGGAAGAGGTGCTTGCCGAAGGCGACGAGGATATGCGGGAGCTGGCAGAGGAGCAGATAAAGACCGCCAAGGAAAGTATGGAAGTTTGCTTTGAAGAGCTGCGTATACTTCTCCTTCCCAAGGATCCCAACGACGATAAAAACGTTATTATCGAAATACGCGGCGGCGCGGGCGGCGACGAGGCGGCGCTTTTTGCAGGCAACCTTTACCGTATGTACAATATGTACGCAGAGCAGGCAGGCTTTAAGTGCGAGCTTCTTTATGCCAACGAAACCGAGCTTGGCGGTATGAAGGAGGTTTCTTTCACCGTAAGCGGAGAGGGAGCGTATTCCAGATTTAAGTTTGAATCCGGCGTTCACCGCGTTCAGCGTGTGCCCGATACGGAGTCCCAGGGCAGAATTCAGACCTCCACCGCAACGGTAGCCGTGCTTCCCGAGGTAGAGGAAAGCGATTTCGAGCTTAATATGGATGAGCTGGAAATTACCACCCACCGTTCCGCAGGCGCAGGCGGACAGCACGTAAACAAAACGGAAAGCGCTATCCGTATTATCCACAAGCCCACGGGCACCGTGGTTGACTGTCAGGACGAAAGAAGCCAGGGCAAAAACAAGGAAAAGGCTTTAAAGGTAATGAAGAGCCGTCTTGCGGATATGGAAAAGCGCAAGAGAGAGTCTGCCCTTGCTTCCGAAAGAAGAAGCCAGGTTGGCACCGGCGACCGAAGCGAGCGTATCCGTACCTATAACTTCCCTCAGGGCAGAGTTACAGACCACCGTATCGGTCTTACCCTTTATTCTCTTGAAAGCTTTATGAACGGCAGGATCGACGAAATGATAGATGCCCTCATAACCGCAGACAGAGCAGAAAAACTAAAAGCTGAAATATAAGAATCACCCCAAGAAAGGTTTTTAGGCGTGTAGCGGCAGCAGACATAACTGATATGTTAAAAACGCTTTCTCGGGGACCCCGATAATCACCCCAAGAAGCCTAACGGCTTTTCGGGGACCCCGATAATCACCCCAAATACAACACAAATAAAAACGGAGAGCTTAAAGGCAGGTTCTCATAAGGAAGTTTGATTTCTCCTTGTAGGGACCGGCGTCCTCGACGGTCCGAGACATATTTTGCTATGCAGGAAACAAATAATTAACCCCAACAGATTTTACAAATCTGTTGGGGTTTTATCATATTCCGTAACGTATTGCCTTCCACTCGTTCCAAAAGGCAATATAACCGTTTCGATCAAATTCATCTTCGGGTAATTTTTTATCTGCAGCGGCATTATAAAATGCTTCTACTTGGTCTGCAAATGCAAAGACGGTTGTTTTATATTCATCAAATAATATTTCCGTTCTTTCTCCTGCTTCTGTAACTAAAACAACATTGCCGTTTTCGTGCAAAACCGACCAATCAACTCCGTTAGGGCAACCGCAAATATCAACTTTTGAAAGTTCTTCATTTGCTATCATAAAAAAGCCACAGCAAGGAAGCATTTGATTACTCTCATATATTTTATGATCTTCCTTCAAGGATTTCAGCAAATACAATGCGGTAGAACTGACTGTTGCGTCATCATATTCCAAAACTTCATGTCCTATAATCGCTTTTGCATTTCCGTGAAGACACAGATCCTCGATGGAATCTACCCCTTCCATCCAATGAAGATTGGATACACTGATAGAAAACATATGTAACCTCCGTTATCGCCAGTTTCGCCTTTGTATTACAAAGGGATAGGGCATAGCCCATACCCCTACAATACCGAATATATTATATCATAGATTAGCAGAGAAAGCAAGAGTTATATTCCGATTTCGTCGGAGTGATATGATCGCGTGTGCGATCGTGATATGGAAGCCTTACGGCTTCAGTGATATTTTATTCGCCTCCAAACTCGCGTAGCAAATACCACTCGGCGATAGCCGAATATCACTGCGAAACAATAGAACTCGCCGCAGGCGAATAAAACTGCCCAACTTCCTTATGAGAAGTTGGGCAAAGGCTCTCCGTTTTAACATATAAAGAAAAATTTTTAAAAGGGCTTTAATTCTCTGTAAAAGCTTGCCAAAGCGGCGTTTTGATACGGGGTAAGCCATATAGAACCGACACCGAAGGAAAGCACGGTAAGAAGTATCCAGCCGATAAAGCTGAACTGCAGGCAGAAAAGTCTCCAGCGGTTGCCGTACATCATTTCTTTGGACATTCGCAGCGCTTCTTTTGCGGAAACGGTAGGATCATCCGCAAGGATATAGGGCACCATTGCGTAATTATATGAAATAATTATTCCCGGAACGATAAACAGCATATAGCCGATAAGTTCAAAGGCAAAACGCAGTAAATACGCCACGATAATGGATTTTGCGTTACGGAACTGGGAAAACAGATCTCTGAACGCAGGTTCTTCGTAATCTATAAGCTTAAGGTTAAACGAACAGTATCCCGCCTGAATTATGCTTGAAAACATTCCGTATATACTGCCGGCTATAAACGCTATTGCGAATACTGCAGCAAAAACCAAAAGTACAGTTACAATAATTTTTACAGCTTCCTCGTTGCTTACGTTGATGTATCCGCTTTCAAACGAAATGGAAAAAGGAAAACTAAAGCTTGCTCCGCCGATTAACGCGGACGCTACAAGACCCGTTCCTATGGCAAGCCCCCATCTTCCGCTCAACGCTCCGCGGGCTGCTTCTCTGTGCTCGGATGCTGTCATATGTGTCATATGCTTAACTCCTTTCAATAAAGGGTTATTTTTTCTTTGTTCTGTATATTATTGCCGCGATAAGAGCCGCAATGGAAACCGCAACACCGGTTATGTATATCCAGTCGGTACTCGTCTGTGCGGTATCGGGTGCATTGCCCAAGGGTTCGGAAGCTTCGGGGGTCTGGGCAGACTGTTCGCCGTCTGTGTTTTCGTTTTTGGATTCTTCGGGCTTTTCGGGCTTGCTTATATCGCCGGAAAACGCCTGTACTTCGTCAACGAATATCCAGTTTGTATTGTGAGAAAGCCGGAAGGTAATATATCTTGCCTCCGCATAAAGATCGGCTACCGCTTTTACTACCTCGCCGTCTGCAGGCTGTTCTACCTCGTATTCCGCCGAAACAGGCTCGGACCAGTTTTCGCCGTCAACAGAATAGACCACGGTGACCATACCGGGAAGGGATATACCTGCGGAATTAAGGTTACTGCAGGATACTGCCGCATTAACGATAGGATATACCTCGCCCAGATCGAGTGCGATTTCGGAAACACCGTTGTTTGCCGAAGTTCCTTCGGAGGTAATGTTAAGACCGACAAACTCGATATCGGAATAGCTTGCGGACTGAGCAAATACGTTGTTGGTAAGGGAATCGCCGGTCTCATCGGGATAATGGGTTTTTCCTTCACCGTCGGTCAAAATACCCAACACCTCGTAAGAAGCGCCGATAGCTACGTTTTCCGTTTCCGCACAGGCATACACCGTAAAGAGAGAAACGAGCAAAAGGGTTAAAACAAGAGTTAAAAGCTTTTTCATAACAATTCTCCTTTTTTATTCTGTTGCATCTTGTGTATAAATATTAAATATTCCGAGAAAATGTCGTCTTACCATAAGGTAATCCGTTGCGGTGACCGAAGGCATACCGGAAACGCGGGCGGCTTCAAACTGAACGTCGGTATATTCCATAGTCATCATAACTATACGCCGCGTTATAAGGTAATCGGTGGCGGAAATAGTACCGCTTCCGTCACAATCGCCCAAAACGATAACGGTTGCCGTTTGAATAACATTTCCGTCCCTGTCCTTAAGGGACACGGTGGTTCCGGTTCCCGCGTAGTTTTCGCTTGAAGGAGTAACGGTCAAATACTGCGCCTCGTTTTCAAACATACCCAAAATTTCTTCGGGGGAAGTCATTTCCTTTACGCCGAGTATATATCCTTCGGAAACAGATATGCCTTCCTTGGGTAATAGGTTTTGAGGCAGGGGAGGTTCGGGCTTGGGCAGTACGTTGAGCACGAATACCGCCGTCTTTCCTCCCGCATATACCGTTATGACCGTGTTGCCTTCCGCAAGGGCGGTGATAACGCCGTTTTCGTCCACAGAAGCAATGCTGTTATTGGAAACGGTAAAGGTAACCTCAACGTCTTCGGGGTCTACTGTCCATACAAGAGTAAAGGATTCTCCTTCGGTTATGGTGGTGTGGTCGGTCTCAAGCGCCAGAGAAGATGCGTATTTTCCCAGCACCTTCACCCACTCTGCAGAAACGTATCCGCTTGCTTCGGTTCCGTTTGTCAGTACTCCGGATACCGCGTACCAGCCGTTTTGTTCGTCACCGTAAACGGTTATTTCCGTGCCGTTGGCAAGCTTGCCAACCGAGGTGAAATCGGTGCCGGGACCTTCTCTCATATTAAGAGCACCGCCGTTTGTGGCGATCTGTCCTATATATTTAGTGCCCGTAAAACCGCTTTCCGTAACGGTGATATTAAGACTTGCGGTAAGATCTCCCGCCTTTGCGGTAATAACCGCCGTTCCTTCGGCAATAGCCGCAATAACGCCGTTTTCGCTTACGGTCGCTATAGCCGTATCCGAGCTTTCAAAGGTTACCGTACTTTCGGAAGGGCTTACCGTCCAGGAAAGATTAAGGGTATCTCCCACGGTAAGAATGGAATCCGACGTGTTGAACACGAGATTTTCTACCTGCTCTTTGTTGATCTTTACGTAATCTCCGTATACGTACCCTTCAAGTCCTTCACAGCGTCCGGAGGTTACCAAAACGCTGTACCAGTTGTTGGGGGTCGGGTCGCCGTAGATTACCAGCGTATCGTCCTGCATCAAAAATCCGTGGGAAAGATAAGATGTATCGGGACCTTGCCGCAGATTTACCAGATTTCCCATTACGGATCCGTCGTATTTTATGCCCGTATATACCAGCTTTATTACCGTTACCTTACATTCGGCGGTAAATTCGCCCACCGTAGCGGTTACGGTACATTCGCCCTCACCCATAGCGGTTATCTTGCCTCGTATGACTTTTGCCACAAGGTCGTTGGAAGATGACCATTTTACATCAGGCTCGGTTGCGTCCTCGGGAGTTACGGTTGCGGTAAGAGTGTGGGTATCGTTTATATTAAGGGATAATTCGGTTTGGTCAAGGGTAATACCTTCAACGGGAACGTACACGCCGGGAGTAACCGTTACCTTTACGGAAGTATACACACCGTCTGTGGAAACTGCGTATACGGTGCACTCGCCTTCGCCTACGCCGGTTATCTTTCCTGCGTTTACCTTTGCTACTGCGGGATTATCGGATATCCATCTTACGGTGGTGGAGGAGGGAGCTTTTTCCTCTTCCGTAAGGGGTGTGGCTGTTACCTTAACGGAGGTGTACTGTGCAAGGCTCACCTCGGGCATATCTACGGTAACAGAAACCGCATCCTTAAGGTGGGTGTAATTAATGCTCTGACCAAAGCTTATTCCGCCGGAAAGAACGTAGCCTGTTTTTACCACAACTTCGGTTCCGGTAAGCACCTTCGCTCTTACCTTCATCCAGCTCGTTCCGTCTTCGGTCTGGAATTTTTCACCGATACCAATAACGCAATGACGGGAAGGCAGAGTTCCGTATTTTTCGCTGTCCTTGCTTGCTTCGGCATATATGGGAATATCGCCGGAGCAAACGTATTCTGCGTAAGCCGCCTCGGGGTCGTAGGTGGCAATATAACAGCAGGCGTGCCAGCCGGTGGAGCTGGTTACGGTTATCATACATTCACCGTCCGAAACGGGGGTTATAAGTCCCGTTTCGTCAATTGTTGCCACTTCGGGGTTATTTGAAGAATATGTAAGGGTATCTTCCGCACCGAAAGGCTGTATAACCGTTACGGGTAATTGCCATTGCTCGTTCAACGGAAGATACTTTCGGGTCTTTGTAACTATTACCACCTGATCTTCGGGGTAATTCATTGCGTCATATTGGGTAAGATTATATAATTCAATACAGTTTATTATCTTTTTGGTATACTCCATATCCGAAGCGTAGCCGTCCTCAATAATATTCCAGGCGGCGGCAACGTAATCGTATTCATAGGGTATATCGTCGTATCGGGAAGAACCGGTAAGCAAAGCACTGTGGTCTGCAAGGGATTCATACCAGGTTGAATAAGCTCTCCACACACGCTGTATGTTGGAGGACACGTATTCGCTGGTGTTTGATGTAACGTAAGCGGCGTAGGAAGGATATACTATACCCTTGTTGCTGTCGTAAACCATTCCCGTCCAGGACGAATACGCCTTAATACCGAACAGGTTTTTAGCCAGCTTTGCCATGGTGGATGTTCCCCAGCCCGCTTCCAGAATGGATTGGGCAACGGTGAGGGATGCAAGCACCCCGCTGGTAAGCATATCCTCGGTGGCGGCGGCGCCGATAGTTTCCATATATTCTTCCTGAGACGCAGTAAGCGCTTGGGATCTTATATTAAAGCCTTCTATACTTGCGGCGGTAAGGGCAAGGCAAAGGAGAAAGCATATAAATTGTTTAAAACGTCTTGTCATTTTAAAACCTCCGAAAGTTTTGGACAGTATCACAAATACATTATATACATTTACATAATGTTTGTCAATACAGAGTACGACAAAAAGCCGAAGAGGGGGTATCCTCTTCGGCAGGTAATATATGGCAGTTTACTGCTTTCCTATTATTTTTACGTTTTCCGGCTGTGCTTCCGTCTGCTGGCAGACTATTTCAAGTATCATTGCGGTTTCTGCCGCGTTAAGCCCGCCGCTTTCAACTATAACCGTGCAGTTTTCGCCGGAAACTATGGCAACGCATTCGTTAAATCCCTTTGCCTTTACAAGAGTTTCTATGTTTGCTTCCGCATTCATATCCTCTACGATACGGGCAATGGCGTTTAAAGCGTCTTCCTTTGTATCGGGTAAAGCATCGGGGTTGTTTGCAAGCTGGTTAAGCACTTCCATAGATTCATCTCTGGTCTGCTCTCGGTTGAGAATGGCGGATGCAAAGAAATCGTCTTCCTTTTGGGTTGCGTCTGCGTTTTCATCCTTGTTTTCATCTTTATTGCCGTCTGCCAGAGTTCCGTCTGCCAAGATCGCATTTCCAAGGGTCTTGTTGCTTTCGTTACCTACCGTGTCTGCATCGCCGGGATTGGAAATAATGGTCGATACCACCACAGCCGCCGCAACCAATGCCAGACATCCCGCTATAACAAAATTCTTTGTGTTAAGCAGTTTTTTCCATTCGTATTCTTTCATCTTTTTCCACAGGGTAAATTCTTTCATTGTTGCCTCCGTAATATATGTATTAAATTTTGTTTAGCTTTGCACAGATATCCTGTTGGAAGAAATTCCGTATGCCGCCTGCAAAAGTCTTATAATTTTGTATTCGGTCTCTGCGGAAATATTCTTTGCCACCACGGCAATACCGCAAACCGCGGGAGGCGTTTCCGAAATGATAATGGGGCATCCGTTTCCTTCCAGAATATACTTTTTGTCTGCTTTGCTGGAAAGCAGAGTGCCCGAATTATCGTAAGTGCGGTCAAGGGTCTGGTCGGATGCGTACAGATATTCATAACCGCTTTCCAGAGTTATCATCACCCTGCAATCGGAAACCCCTTCAAGCTCTTTTATAAGCTTTCTCGTTTGCTCTTCAAGCTGTGATCGGTATTCCTGAATATCCGGAAATTCCGCCGTTTCCGCCGTTCCCTTTTCTTCGGGCCAAAGCATAAGCAAGGCTCCCGCCAGCAAAGCGAGAAATAACAGCCATACTCCTTTAATTTTAAAAAGTCTTGTTAAAACGCTTTCTTTATCCGTCTTTTATCACCTCGGCATATTCCCCAAGAAGCTGTTTTGCTTTAATAAAGTCTTTTTCCTCCACGGAAACAACAATATTACCTATTACCGTTTCCGTATCGGTTACCGCTAATTCTATATTTACGCTGATACAAGTTATTCCTTCCTCCAAAAGATATGAGCATATATACTCTTTTATACCTTGTTTTGTTTTTTCTTCCATATATTTGTTTCCGTCCGGCAGGGAAACGGTTTGGGATATCTCCTGAGGGCTTTGAACTTTAAAGCCTTTTATCAGTTGCTGTACGGGGATAACCGTAACGTATACGCATATGATCCCGCAAAGCAGCTTAATGTGCTTTTCTCCCGCACCGCCTGCCGCCAGCAGATTTATTATCCCTCCCGCAAGGGAAACGGTGAATATAATAAATACCCATTCTTTCATACCTTTGCTCCCGCGCATACGAATACGGTTATTGCAAGCAAGCCCACAAGAGAAGATCCCAGCATCACTGCCAGCAAAACGCCGAAAATTCCGTTAATATCATATAAAAGATGAGCTTCTTTTTCGCATCCCAGCATTTTCGCGCTTGAAGCGCAAAACAGTATTCCCAGCTTATACATTACCACTACTCCCACAGGAGGCACGACTATTGTCAGCAATCCGGTGATTCCTCCCAAACCGATTATCGATTTTGCCTTTGCCACAGCGGAAAGCACGGTACGTGACGCTTCGCCCACCATATTTCCGATAACGGGTATAAATACCCCCGAAGCAAACCGCACCGTTCTGGAAGCGTATGAATCTCCCGCTGCGGATATTACTGTCTGTACCGAAACCGCAAAGCCCAGTATGGAAAATACAAAGGCTGTAAGAGATGCGGAAAGGTTTTTAATTCCGTTTGCAATAGGCTGTACCGAGCCGCAGCCGGGTATGGCGGCGGTGAGGGAAAGGATAAGGCAAATATTTACCAGAGGTGTAAGCACCGTGTTGCAGATAACGGTTATTACTGTGCAAAACAGATCAATAGAGGTGGCGTTTGCCGCCGCAGCCCCGGTGCTTCCGCCGTAAACGTACATGGCAGTCATTACGGGAAGCAGGCTTAATAAATACTGGGAAAATCTTAAGGTCGCCTGCTTTACAAAAACCGTTACTGCGTTTACCGCAGAAAAAGCGGCGGCAGACAACGCCAGAATGCTTACGTATTCTCCCACGTTGCCCAAAGACGGAAAGGAATTTTTAAAGCTGTTCATAACTCCCGCACATACGCAAACAGCAAGAATACCTGCGCAGTGGGCAATAACTCCCTTTCCGTTTTGGGAAAATGCGGAAAATATTAAAGATAAAGCGTGGTGTACAAGATTTGCGGGAGGTGATTCGGCGGTTTCTCCTCCCGCGTCGGATATTACCGTTTCCGCATCCACTGCGGCAACGCACCGCAAGGGAAAGGCGAAAATAAATAAAAGTGCCACAGTAACAAATAATATTTTTTTCATCCCGCCAGCTCTCCGGCAATAATTATAATGTCCTTTATAAGAGGCAAAGCAAGTAAAAGAATATTTATCTTTGCCATAAGCTCTACTCTGGATGCGAACACGGTTTCGCCGCAATCCTTGCAGATCTCTGCGGTTATCTGGGAAAACAAAGCAATTCCCAAGGCTTTTATCATTACGGATATTCCTCCTGCTGCCAGAGAATCCATTTTTTTAATAAACTCTATAATCGGGGACACGCTTTTCAAAACGTAACCGAAGAATACAAGTCCTGCAGCGGCGGCGCAGAAAGGGGCAAGGGATGGGCGTAATTCCCGTATAACCGCCGTGGCAAGCAGAGAAATAAGCGCCAGACCGCATAAAGCAAAAATATTCACAGCCCGAAGATTCCTTTTACGGAAGAAAACAACTGGCTTATTTCGCTTATCAGCATTATCATTACCGTAATCACTCCTGCGATGCTAACGAAAGTGGCTTGCTCGTCCTTTCCGCTTTTTTGCAATATCTGGCAAGCCACACTTGCCAAAAGTCCCACTCCGGCTATTTTTATTATCAGAGTAACGCTCATAGCCAAAAAATCCTCTCTGTCAGAACATCAGTATTACCGCCACCGCTCCCGCCAGGGAAAACAGTGCTTGTATACTTTTGCTTTTTTGTTGTTCGGTCTGTTTGAACTCACGGTATACCGTTTCCAGTATTCCTATGGTGCTTTCAAGCTTTTTGCATTGGTTTTCGCTGTCTGTTTTCCCCAAAGCTAATGCAAGCTCCCGCAAAGGCAGGTATGCTTCCTCGGGCAGAACAAGTTGTTCAACAGCAGCGGCAAGCCCCTTTGTTTTCAGCGATTTTTCAAAATCAGCCATATATTTTTTGTCAAACTCAAAGGAATCGTATATATCGGGAAGCGGGGTAAGGGATATGGAAATACAGTCTTTAATATGGCGGGTAAGCTTTAATATTTCGTAAAGCTGTTTTACCGCCGTTCTGTCCCGTTCCGTAGCCTTTCTGCCCAACAGAAAAAAGCATACGCATATCAAGGCGGCGCCTGCGATTGCTTTCATAATACCTCCGTTACGTACCCGTACACTCCGTTTTCCCGTTTTACCCTCGAAAGCAACCCAAAGCATCCTTTTTCCATAAGAATGCGTATGTGGGGCTTTGCTTCAAGCTCCTTTTTGTTTTCCGCGTGGCAGGAGCATATTAAAAACACTCCCGTTCCCGTGGAATGAACAAGCTCTTCCGTATCGGCGGGGGTTATTTCATCGCATATGATCACCTCGGGGGACATGGTGCGGGTCAGCATTTCCACGGCAATATGCTTCGGGCATCCGGAAAATACGTCTGCTATCCCTAAATTTGTGTCCGGAAGTATTATTTCCTCCCGTTCATCCGCAAACCCCACCTTGTACGGACGTATTCCTTCACCCCGTGCCAGCATCAGCCCCACGGACCGAAGCAAGGTGGTTTTTCCCATTCCCGGCGGGGAGTATATAAGTGTCCCCTTCAAGCCTTCCTGCTTGTAGATGTTTATTATCTTTCTTCCGTAATTTTCTATATTTCGGTGTACCCGCAGGGAAACAGAGGTTATTTCTTTAATCTTTTTCATTTTTCCCATTTCCGTAACCCCGTCACCGCACACCCCCGCACGCCCGTATGGAATGGGTATATATCCACGGCGTATGCTGTCGTCATAAGAATAAACCGACCCTTTGCAAAGCAAAAACACACATTCTTCAAATTCTTTTTCGGTAACAGTCAAGGCTTTTTCAATACGGCATATTCTGCCGTTTTCATCGGGAAACAGGTTTTTCCCTCCTGCAAATATGTTAAAAACACCGTTTTTACGAAGCCGTATCTCATCGGTTATCCTTTTGGTTTCATTTGGCATATTTTCCGCGGCTCTTTTTAATCTTGCAGGCAAAAACGCAGTTATGCGGCGTAAACTTTCCAAAGCTTGTTACCGGCAAAATATACCGCCGCAGCAACACTTAAATAGGTAAGCGTTACGCATATGGCCATAGGATAAATTCCCGTTATATAATCCTTTATGCCTCCTGCGGCAACTCCGCCGAGGGCACAGCATATAAGGGGAAAAACAATGCCTTTAAACAATTTAGGCGCGCTGCCCGCTTTTTTCTTCATGCGGTAAGCGCACATTACGTAAGAAAATACGTTGGATACCACCAAAAGCCATAAATATCCCTCCGCACCCGTACGGGATAATATGGTAAGCACCGCAATAATTCTTAAAGCTGAGTTTATAAGTCCCGTCATAAAGGTCCACATTTGCTCGCCTATACTTTTAAGCATACCGTCGGTAATGGTTTCTATATACATCATGGGAGTTACCGCCGCCAAGATCCGTATCGCCCGCGCCGCTTCGTCCGTGCGGTAAAAGGCAAGAGAAAATGTATCGGGAAACAAAAAGAACAGCCCTCCTGCACAGACAGAAAACATCCAGGCATAGGTAAGTATTTTGGAGGTGCGCTCTTTTAAGGCATCCTTGTTTTTGAGTGCTTTCAGGCGGGATATCTCCGGTACGGTTACGGAAATAAGGGCAGATAAAAAGGAAAAGGGGAAAAACAGCAAAGGTATTGCCATACCCCGTATAATTCCGAAATCGGAAAGCGCGCTTTCTCGGTTTCCGCCGTAAAGCATAAGCATTTTGGGTATAAGCACGCTTTCGCAGGTATGTAAAAGTCCCGTTACGCAGGCGCTTGCGGCAATGGGAAAGCATACTGAACGTATGTCTTTATCAAATTGTCTTTTGAATTCTGTGGGTAACGGGGATCTTTCTTTTTTAAAGACATACATCGCCCAAAGTATTACTGTTGAGCATATTTCCCCTAAAGTAATTCCCAAAACCGTTCCCACGCAAAGAGAAACAGGGTCGCTTTTTCCTTTCATAAAGGTGCCCAGCAGTATTACCGTAACGGATATTTTTATACTTTGCTCAAGCAAAGAGGCAATAGACGGCTTTAACGGCTGTGTTACCGCAAAGAACCAGCCTTTGTAGCAGGCGGCAACCGCCATAAAGGGCATAGACAGGGAGAGTATCCGCAAGGGCAGGGCGGTGTAGACATCGCCTATAAACCGCAAAGCGGTAAAGTCTGCCCCGAAAAACATTATTGTTCCCGCAGGAATACTTACAAATAAGGAAAGTCTTATAGCTCTGCGAAGCAAAAGCGTTGCCCCGCTTTTTCCGTCGGTTATAAGCTTTTCGGATGCCAGACCCGAAACGGTTACTGTAAGTCCCGCCGTGGCAAAGGTGGTGAATAATCCGTACACCGACATTACGAGCTGGTAAAGCCCCATTCCTTCCGTGCCGATACGGGCGGTAAGATAAAGGCGGAACAGCATTCCCAAAAATTTAACGGTAAGAGAAAAGGCGGTGATCGCCAATGCGCTTTGTAAAAGACTGTTTTTTCTGTGCAACGGCTTTTCCCCCTTTCTTTAACAAATATTATGCATTAGTTTACAATTTAATTCTTGAAATACGGTTCGGTTTGTAGTATAATCCACCTTAACTACCGAAAGGAGCCCGGTACATGAAGAAAATCCTTGCAATTATTATCAGTCTTGTTTTATTAACGTCCATTCTCGCCATACCCGTATACGCATACACTTTGGACGACGGCGCAGGCAACGTAACAGAAAACGGCGAAGAGCCTGACGAAAAGCTTGCGGTGGAGGGAGATTACCTTAATCTCACCGGTGGAAACCACAATTTAAGGGGAAGCATCGGCGGAGATCTGCTGGGATTTTTCACTTCTCTCACTGTGAAGGATGCGGTTATCGGAGGCAGTATGCGGTTTTTCTCTTTTGAAACTGTTTTGGATGATCTGACGTGCCGTAACCTTACCTTTGCGGGAACGGATGCAAATATCGGTAAAAACGTAAAGGTAAACGCCGTATATGCCGTTACCAGCGGCACCTTTGTTTTCGAGGGAAGCTGCGATACCCTTGTGGTTTACGCTCAGAAAGTAGTTATAAAGGGTACCGTTAACGATAATGCAGAGATTTATTCGGATGACGTAAGCTTTGCTTCGGATTGCACCGTTAATAATGTGGTTGTGGAATCTGTTTCCGCGCCTTATCTTAACGATACCGACGGATATTCCGACGCTACGGATCATTTTGAATCTCTCACCTGGAATAAGGTAAACGTGTGGAGAGATACTTTTGTAAAGCTGCCTTCCGTTATCATATATGCCCTTACCGGTGCGCTTATAATACAGTTTATTTTCGGCAAGCATGCCCGCCGCACCGCAGAGGTGCTCAAAGCTCATCCCGTACGCTTCTCCTTTTCAGGCGTGCTGTATCTTATCTCCATTCCCGGCTTTGCCGCGTTTATGCTGATATTCAGCAGAGAAATATCAGCCGCTTTGCTGTTTTTGTATATGGCGCTTATCAGCGTTTCCCAGCTTTTTGCGGGAAGCGTGCTTGGTGCCCGTATATTCCCCACGATGAACCGCTTCCTTTCCGCAGTTATCGCAACCACCACGATTGCAATAATCTGCGCGCTTCCATACGTCGGCGGCGTGGCGATCATACTCTCTCTTATCGTAGCCTTTGGATTTTTTGCGGTTACTGTTTTTTCAAAAAGAACAGACAAACAGATGCCCACCTCCGAAACAAATGAATAACAAATAAAAAATGAGCAAGGAAAAGTTCAAAACTTTTTTCCTTGCTCTTTTTGTTTTTTTATGCGATGGTATTTTTTTATTTTGCCGTGTTGGTAATGATCTTTTTAATAATTTCCGCGGTTTTTTCCATATCCTCTGCGCAGGCAAATTCAAATCTGCCGTGAAAGTTTCCTCCGCCGGTGCAGATATTGGGGCAGGGCAGTCCTTCAAAGGAAAGCCGTGCGCCGTCGGTACCGCCTCGTATAGCGATGATCTCCGGTTCAACGCCGCATTCCCGCATTGCTTTTTCCGCATCCTCTATAATATGGAAATGAGGAAGTATCATTTCCTTCATATTTCTGTAGCTGTCGGTAATATCCACCTTTACGGAATTTTCGTATTTTACGTTCATATATTCCGCGGCGGCGGTCATAACCGCTTTTTTCTGTTCAAGCTTTTGCGCATCGTGATCGCGGATAATAAAATCCATTACCGTTTTTTCCACGTCGCCGTGTATATCGTTAAGATGAATAAATCCCTCGTATCCTTCGGTGTTTTCGGGTCTGTCAAAAACGGGAAGCATGGAATGGTATTCCATTGCCAGCAAAATAGAATTTATCATTTTGCCCTTTGCGCTTCCGGGATGAATGTTTCTTCCCGTTACCGTTACCGTAGCGTGGGAAGCGTTAAAGCATTCGTATTCAATTTCGCCCAAAGCACTGCCGTCAACGGTATATGCCCAGTCGGCACCGAATCCCTTTACGTCAAAAAGATCCGCACCTGCGCCTATCTCCTCATCGGGAGTAAAGGCAATTCTTATCTTGCCGTGTTCTTCACCGCTTGAAATAAGCATTTCCACAGCGGTAAGGATATCTGCAATTCCCGCCTTATCGTCTGCCCCCAAAAGAGTGTTTCCGTCGGTTACTATAAGAGTCTTTCCCTTGTAGCCTTCAAGGAAGGGGAATTCGGATATCTTCATGACCGTGTCTTCGTTAAGCGGAATATCCTTTCCGTCGTAATCTTCGATAACACGGGGATTAACGGGGAAATCCGGCGCATCGGGCGAGGTGTCCAGATGGGCAATAAAGCCAATTACGGGCAGGTCTTTTTGTGTATTTGCCTCCAATGTTGCGTAAACGTAGCAATTTTTATCCACGGTTACATCGGTAAGCCCCATTTCACGCATTTCTTCGGCAAGATAATTTGCAAGCGCAAACTGCTTTTCGGTAGAAGGGCAGGTGTTTGCCCTTTCATCGGATGCGGTGGGGAAGGCGGCGTATTTAAGTAATCTTTTGTATGCTTTCATTTTTTACTCCTTTACGGTATAAGACCCGAGATAGATCCGTTTAATTCGTATATAATCGTTTGCATCGATTTCGCCGTTTTGGTTAAGGTCTGCCACGGCTTTTTGTGTTGCATTGGCGTTGTAGGTTCCCAAAACCATACGTCTGCATATAAGGTAATCCGCAGTATCCACCCGTCCGTTTCCGTTTATATCTCCCGTTACGCCGGTTTTTGAATATTTGCTCTGAATAAAATCTCCCAAAGCCTTTGCGTACAGGGTGTATCCCTTTGTGTTGGGGTGGGTTCCGTCGGTATTTATAAGGGAATAAAGGTCTTTGCCTGCAAATTCTGCGGCAAGGTCGAAATAATATACTCCGTATTCCTTTGCTACTCCCGCCATTATATCCGTATATTTGGAAACAAGGGCGTTTATGCCGCCGTCTTTTATATAATCCTCACCGGGGTGTAAAGGATTTGCGTTGAAATATTCTTCTATAACCAAATTGGGTGAAAACAAAATAACATCGCTTCCCGCACTTTTTAACGAGTTAACATAATACACGAGATTTTCTCTGTATCTTTCCAAAGAAACACGGGATGCTTTTCTGTCTATCTTCACCGCATCGTTGTACGCAAAGCAAATTAAGGTGATATCCGGATTTTTCGCCAGCACGTCTGTTTTAAATCTTTCTCTGGAAGTTTCCGTGGTGGTGCCGCCGACACCCGCGTTTATAAAGAGTGCGCCGAACCGTGCGGAAAGCTGTTTTTCCCAAATTCCGTTTGCTGTAAGACTGTCCCCGAAGCAGACCACTGTCTTGCCCGATATGGGCGATACCACGTCTGTGTAAACAAATATAACCACCGGGGAATAATGCATTTTTCCGTTTATGCAGGCGCCTACACAAACTCGGTAAGAGCCCTGCCCGTAAACGTCCATTACCTTTTTTTCCAAGGTGAAGGATGTGTTTTCGGTTTTAACTGCATCATATGCCAAAGGGCCCGAATCGCTGTTTTGAATGTATCTTACGTTTACCGTGTAATATTCTGCGGTTTCTATTTTATCCCAGTATATTTCCATATCCCCGTTGACCGTCTGTCCGTCGGATATTCCCTTGATCGCGGGACTTTGTGCAGATACACCGGGGGAAAAAGACAAAACAAGCAATAAACACAGTACAGCACATACGATTTTTTTCACAGTAATTTCACCTCGCTGCTCTTATTCTACCACATTTCCTCCGCCATTTCAACACGGCTGTAAAAAATATAAACTTTGTGTTTATAAAAACGTTTGGCTAAACCTACCGTTGATTTTTTAAAGCTTGCGATGTATTATATAAGCATAAAACGAATAAAAGTGCGGTTTTTTCGCAACTGTGCGGTTATTGAAAAACGTGTGGGTGCGTGGTAATATATTCTTGCGCGCTTAAAAAGTATTAAAGGAGTATTTTTATGGCAAACAACGGAATAAAAAATTTCGGCAAAAGACTTGCCCAAATGCGCCGCGCAAAGGGCATGACACAAAACGAACTGGCAGAAAAGCTTTCCATAACTCCGCAGGCTATCTCCAAATGGGAGCGGGAGGAAGGACTTCCCGATGTAACATTGTTTCCCGAAATAGCATCCGTTTTGGGCGTTTCGGTGGGAGAACTGTTCGGCGAAAAGACAGAAAAAGAAGATGCTGTAAGCGAATATTACGAAGGTCTGGCTCTGGTGGGAATATCGGGCAATCTCCTGTGCTATTCCGATAAAAAAGCGGAGCACAGCGATGATATACGTGTCACTTTCAGCGACGGAAGCTACGCGGATTTTTCGGATAATCTGGTAATAAACTGCGGCCCGGGGGAAATACGTATTATCGAGCGGGAGAAAGACGATGTGCGTGAATATTCCGAAATCGGCGAAACCGTGCTTGATAAGGAGTTTACCCCGTTTTCATCTTTGGAAATATCCAATAACTACCCTTGTGATATAGAGATACGTCCTTCGCGGGACGGTTCTTACGGTATGCATGCCGAGGGAAGCGCAAAATTCATCTCACTTATCGACTCCTCCTTTACTGCCGACGGCGTACTGCGCGTTCAGGTAAAGAGCGCAAACGGAAATAACGGACGGAACACAAAAAATATACTTGTTATATACGCAGGATTTGAAAAAGGAGAAGGCTTAAGCTGTCATATAAACGGCTCCGGCTCTTTTAAAACCGATTTTACCTTTGAAAGAGGTACTATGCATATAAACGGCTCGGGCGATATAAGCATAGGTGATTTGGGAGAATGGCTCAGCGTGGTAATAAACGGCTCCGGCGACGTTAATGCAGGTAATGTGCAAACCAATACCGTGCTTCAGATAAACGGATCGGGTGATATAACCTGCGGAAGCTTTGGCGAAATGCTGTCTGCCCAGATAAACGGTTCGGGAGATATTTCGGGTGCACGTGCAGGTACGGCAAATCTGCGTATTGCAGGCAGCGGAGATATAAATATAAACGAACTGACCCGCGCTTTAGGCGCAAATATTACGGGAAGCGGAGATATAACCTGCGGAGGAAGCATAGCTATGCTGGAGCTTTGCATAACCGGCGCAGGCGAATTACACGGAGAAGATCTCACGGCAAAAGAAGCGGATATAACCTTAAAGGGCACCTCGGGCGCCGCTATCGGCAGAATTATCGGCAGGTCCGCAGAGCGTATCGCAAAGACCGCAACACTCAACGTAATAAAAAGAGGATAATAAAACGAAGAAGAACACCGCGGATTTTCACGGTGTTCTTTGTTGTCGGGGTCTCCGAGAAGCCGCAAGGCTTCTTGGGGTGATTGTAAGAATCACCGGGACTCCGTAAGGAGTCTCGGGGTGATTGCTGATGGTACAAAGCAGCTGATAGGTTTTTGAAGCAATTATTTAAGATCTTTATACTTTTCAGCAGCCAAGAAGTATATTTCGAATATTGGCGTTTATTTCGGATTCATCAAGCCCTTTTTGTATCAAAGGCTGAATTGCCTCGCGGCTTTCTCTTGTATGAGGAAGTTCGGAAGCGAGAGCATTAGCTTTATCGGTTTTTCCGCACTTCAGATATAAAAAGCAAAGCGCGGCACGCATTGTTGCTTTTTGCTTCTCGTTAACAGACATAGGCAATCCACGCTCTGTTAATTCGATCGCTTCCTCGGATTTGTTCTGCAAAGCCAACACTCCCGCAAGGCCCAGAATCATGCCGGGTTTGTTTGGATATATCAGCAATGCATCTCTATATACTTTCTCTGCGGAAACGTAATCACCGTCACGTTGAAATTCTGAAGCTTTTTTATGAATATTGTAGCGTGTCTCTTGCGCTCGTATCGTATCCATACCTATAAGCAGATCTATACTTGTTTCAAATATATTTGCCAATGCGGGCAGAAACGTTATATCGGGATAACATTCACCGCGTTCCCATTTTGAAATGCTTTGGGGGGTCAACCCTAAATATTCCGCAACATCTTCTTGAGTAAGGTTTTTCATAATGCGGTATTTTTTTAAATTTTCCGATAAATAAAACATTATTATCTCCTTTGCTTACTTTTGATCGGCTTCGAAGCGATGTTATTATATCATAGGAACAGATCCGATGCAATGACGCATTGGTTGTTATTGATTCAACCTCGTAATTGCGGTTGCTTTATTTTTATTGCAAAACGGGTTTTGGTTTGCTATAATAGCTTCAAACTCAAAAGGCGGTACTGTATATGAAAATGATAAAAGGCACTTGGTTTGAATTCAGACATCATAACGTCAAAGAAGGTGATTACTGGAATCCCGTTTGCCGTAAATTTACGGAAGAGCAGTGGCGGGCAAAAATAAAGGAAATGCATGATATCGGTATGGAATACCTTGTGCTTTTGTGTTCCTCTCTTGTATATACGGATTATGCGGAAGCATATTTTGAAACTGATATTTATCCGTTCCCCGAAGATATGGTGTGCAAGGATCCTATTGCCGTTCTTTTGGACGAATGCGATAAACGGGATATGAAGGTATTTATGTCCTGCGGGTACTACGGACCCTGCACCAACGCATATAAGAATATGGTTTCGCCCGAAGTTACAGCCCTCGCCTTTAAAGCAATGAAGCAGCTGTGGGAAAAATTCGGTTTTCACAAAAGCTTTTACGGCTGGTATTATCCCGATGAAACGGGAGCAGACGGATATTTCCACGAAGATTTTATTTCCTACGTAAACACATACGGAGCTTATATTCGCAAAATTGCTCCCTGCACAAAAACTCTCATCGCCCCTTACGGTACGCGGAAGATAATTGCGGACGAAAAATATATAGACCAGCTTAAAGCCTTGGACGTGGATTTCATAGCGTATCAGGACGAGGTTGGCGTACGCAAATCCACTCCCGAGGAAACGGGAGCATACTTTAAATCGCTCCGCGAAGCCCACGATAAAGCGGGGAAAAGCGCTCTTTGGGCAGACGTAGAGCTGTTCGATTTCGAAGGGGAAGTATACCGAAGCCCGCTTATCCCTTCGGATATGGATAGGGTGGAAAAGCAGCTGAAAGCCGTTTCCCCTTATGTTGACGTTATACTTTGTTATCAATATTTGGGTATGCTTAACGAGCCTTCAACCATCGCATATTGCGGACATCCAGATTCCTTGAAGTTTTACGAGGATCTCAAGGTCTTTAAAGAGAAATACGAATAATTATATAAATTCATTTTTTTCATTTATCTCTTGCAAAATTTTACTTAATTTGCTATAATTATACCAAATGTGAAAGGCGGTAATATAATATATGAAAACAATTAAAGGCACTTGGTTTGAATTCAAGCATCATAATATACCTGAAGGAAAGTATTGGAACCCTATCTGCCGTAAGTTTACGGACGAACAGTGGCGCGCAAAGGTAAGAGAAATGCACCATATGGGTATGGAATACGTTGTACTTATGTGCTCATCTCTCGTTTATGAGGACAGCGCAGAGGCATATTTTAATACCGATATTTATCCGTTCCCCGAAGATATGGTCTGCAAGGATCCTATCGGCGTCCTTCTTGACGAATGCGATAAATGCGGTATGAAGGTATTCGTTTCCTGCGGCTTCTACGGCGTATGGACTCATACCTATGATAATATGACCTCTCCCGAAGTAACCGCACGTGCTTTCAAGGCAATGGATGAGCTTTGGGCGCAGTACGGAAACCACAAGAGCTTCTTCGGCTGGTATTTCCCCGATGAAACCTGCATAAACGGTCATTTCCTTGAAGAGTTTATTACATACGTAAACGCATACAGCGCTCACGCACATAAAATCTCTCCCAATGCAAAGACTATGATTGCTCCTTACGGCACCAACATTCTGGTTGCAGACGAGCAGTATGTGGATCAGCTCAAGCGTATGGATGTTGATATCGTTGCATATCAGGACGAGATCGGTGTACGCAAGTCCACACCCGAACAGACCGGCGCATATTACAAGGCTCTCCGTGCCGCACACGATGCAGCAGGCAGAAGCGCGCTCTGGGCAGATATGGAAGTATTTGAATTTGAAGCAGACGTATACCGCAGCGCACTTATCCCCGCCGCTATGGAGCGTGTGGAAAGACAGCTTGAGGCTATCTCTCCCTACGTTGACGTTGTGCTTTGCTATCAGTATCTGGGTATGTTCAACGAACCCTCTACCATCGCATACTGCGGACATCCCGAATCTATAAGATATTTTGAAGAATATCAGGCATTCAGAAAGAAGTATGAAAATAATGAAGACTAAAATATTTGCACTCCTCCTTGCCGCGGTCATTCTGCTTTCGGCATGTGTTTCCGGCGGCGGTGAGGAAAGCAGTACTCCCGATAATTCGGTTCCTCCCGTTGAAAACAGCGCTCCCGTGGGCGAAAACAGTACTCCTGCAGAAAACAGTAACCCTGCAGAAAACAGTAACCCTGCAGAAACCAGCACTCCCGCAGGTGAGACAAGTAATCCCGCGGAAACCAGCAAGCCCGAAGAAAGCAAGCCCGAAGAAAGCAAGCCTGAGGAAAGCAAGCCCCAGGAAGAAAGCCGTCCCGAAAACAACAGCGGCATTTACTCCGGTCAGAGTATGGATACCCACGGTATGGACAGAAAGGAACTGGAGGATTTTCTGGAAGATTCTCTGTTCGTCGGCGATTCCGTAACCGATGGCTTTAAGCTTTACGTAAACAACTACGGCAATATGCCTTACGTAAACTTTTTCTCTGCAGCTTCTTACGGCTATATCAACGCTTGTAAGGACAAAGCCACTTCCTCTTTGCACCCCAAGATAGGCGGTGAACGCAAATATATCTGGGAAGCGGTTGAATATTACGAAGCAAAGCGTGTGTTTATCAATTTCGGGCTTAACGATTTCGGCTATATAACCGATACCAAGCTTGTCGAGTGTATGGACACCATCTGCAACAATATAAAGGAAGTTTCTCCCGAAACAGAGATAGTATTCCTTTCCTGCGGCTTCTTTACCAAGAGCGCCAGGGATCAGGGCAAGGGCGTGGATAACGACCGTGTCCGCAACAAAAACGAAGTGGTATTGAACTACTGCGATGAAAACGGATACGATTTTATCGACGTTTCCTGGGTATATGCAGATGCAAACGGATATCTTAAGAGCGAGTATTCTTACGATAACTATTGCCATATGAAGTATGATAAATACGATTTCTGGGAAGAGATCCTTATGGCGTATGCCGCAGATAAACTGCTTAACCAGTACGAAAATATCGACACGATGTTAAAATGATAAGACTTTACGATATATCCCTGCCGCAAGGCAGGGATTTGCCCTCATATATACAAAATAAATACGGTAATGTTTCTTTTTCTATTTACCGCCGAAGCATAGACGCCCGCAGAGGCAGACCCCTGCGCACCGTGTACACGGTTGACATAATGACAGAACGCCAAGATGAGCTTTTACGCCGTCTTAAGGGGGAAAAATATGAGCTTCTCTCTGAAGAAGGCTACGTCTGCCCTCAGAAAAGCGGTTTTTCCTGCCGTCCTGTTGTGGTGGGCTTTGGTCCTGCGGGAATGTTTGCCGCTTTGCTGCTTGCAAAAGCGGGGGCAAGACCCGTTGTGCTTGAGCGGGGCAAGGCTGTGGACGAGCGTGTTAAAAGCGTAGAGCTGTTTTGGAATACGGGTATCCTTGACCCCGAAAGCAACGTGCAGTTCGGGGAAGGGGGAGCAGGCAGCTTTTCCGACGGAAAGCTGAATACTTTGGTAAAGGATAAAAACTACCGAGGCAGATTTGTCCTTTCAACCTTCGTTTCCCACGGCGCGCCGGAGGATATTATGTACGATGCAAAGCCCCATATCGGTACCGACCTGCTTCGCGGCTGTGTAAAGGGCATACGGCAAGAGATAATCGCTTTGGGCGGAGAAGTTATATTCGGCGCACGTATGACGGATATCTTGGTTTCGGATAACCGCGTGTCTGCCGTTAAATACGTTAAAAACGGTGAAGAGAATATTTTAAAAACGGACGCACTGTTTTTGGGCATTGGCCATTCCGCCAGAGATACTTTTAAAATGCTTGCGGAAAAACATATTGATATGGAAGCAAAGCCCTTTTCCGTTGGTGTACGTATCGAGCATCCGAGGGAAATGATAAACGATTCCCAGTACCGCGAGCACGCTCCCTTTTTGCCTGCCGCTTCTTATAAATTATCCCACCATACGGGTGCGGGCAGGGGAGTATATACCTTTTGTATGTGCCCCGGCGGGTACGTGGTCAACGCTTCGAGCGAAGAAAAACGGCTTGTTACAAACGGTATGAGCTACCGTGCAAGAGACGGCGTCAATTCAAACTCCGCTGTTTTGGTTGGGCTCACCCCCGCAGATTACGGAAACGGTCTGTTCGACGGAATGTATTTCCAGCAGACCTTGGAGGAAAAGGCGTTTTTGATGGGCGGCGGTGATTTTAAAGCACCCTGCAGTACAGTGACGGCGTTTCTCGGCAGGGGAAAGGATACCTGCGCCGTTTCCCCTACCTTTTCAAACGGTGTTCGGGAAACGGATATAGCAAAGGGCTTTCCCGAATATATAACCGAATCCCTTAAAGAAGGCATAACCGCCTTCGGAAAAAAGATACAAGGCTTTGATACCTGCGGTGTTATTACCGCCGTAGAAAGCCGTTCCACCTGCCCCGTAAGAATAGTTCGGGATGAAAACGGTGTTGCCTCCATTGGCGGCTTGTATCCCATCGGCGAAGGCGCAGGCTATGCGGGCGGCATAATGTCCGCCGCAATGGACGGTATGAAAGCCGTGGAGAATTATTGTAAACAGGTATGAAAAAACACCGCCGAAGACGGTGTTTTTGCGGTGAAGTTTGGGCTTGTGCCCAAGTGAAGTTATGCTGTGCATAGTGAAGTTTTGTGCTGTCGCACAAAGTGAAGTTAAGTTTGCCGCTTCGCCGTAAGGCGAAACTTCACTGCCGCAGGCAACTTCACTGCCATAGGCAACTTCACTTGTCCGTAAGGGCAAACTTAGTTCCGCCAAAACAAAAACACCCCACATAAAGTGGAGTGTTTTGTTTTGGGAACTCACCCTAATTTTGATACAAATGCACCCCCTTTTGAGGTTAGGGGGTGCAAAGTCATTTTAGGGGGTGCATATTTGAGTCAGGGGGTGCAACCGCACTTAATCACCCATCGGTTTAAAAACTGGCGCTCCATTTTCGACAACTACTGAGCCAATAACACCCGTTGCAGTATAAGACAAATCTGCAAGGTTATCGCCGTTGACTTCTATGTTTGCGCTGTAGACTTGATAATAAATGGGAAGGTCTTGGGGATCTTTTGACGAAAACGAGGGCGAAACAGCCGCTACAAACAGATCTACTGAAGGATTGTCGGTAGTTGAAGTATCATAAATAACAATGGATTCCTTTGTGGTTGTATTAAAAACGGATATTATAGAACGGTGTAATCCCGAACCCCATGAAGAAGCAACCAATAAATCGAGATTCCCATTTTCGTCATAATCCCAAGGTACGGCATTTACAAAACCGTAGCCACCAAAGGACTCACAAATAGAATATACCTCACCATCAATTAGTGCAAGCGAGATGCAGGAATCGCTGAACTTAAAAATCTTGATATCTGTCTGGGCGGCAACAGAAAGCGGGGTGACATTGTAGCAATGTTCCTTATCAAGCGTCATTCCGGTAGACAAACCACCCAATTCCACCTCGCCAATAATTGACATAAATTCATCTACGGAATCCTTAGTGCATGATGTAGTCATATAGTCGACATTGCTTTCGTTTTTATCTGAATTATCGGTGTTTGTTTGACAAGCCGTCAAAGAAATCAATACAATTCCTGTTAGAAGCAAGCAGAATAGGCGTTTCATTGCAGATAACCTCCTAAATAATTTATAATTAAAGCATAGCATACAAATATGAACATTTCAACATTTTAACGATTATCGGCTACAATTTAACGATTGCCTCTATAAATCAACGATTATTGTTATGATTTAACGATTATCTGTCTTTTAACGATTTGAAGTGAGTGAAATATTTGCCTTGCGGCAAATGTGAAATAATTTACTCCGTAAATTGTGAAATTTGATGCTTTCGCATCAAGTGAAATGAAATAAATCCTCTCACGCCCGCAGGCATTTCACATTGCGAAGCAATATTTCACACGCGAAGCGTATTTCACAAATCCCGCAAGGGATTTATTTCGTTGAAAAAGACCTATGCTTTGTATCAAAGCATAGGTCTTTTTCTGGCGGAAAGAGAGGGATTCGAACCCTCGGAACGGTATTAGCGTTCACACGATTTCCAGTCGTGCGCCTTAGACCAGCTCAGCCATCTTTCCATATTAAGTTCAAGCGGTTTCCGCTCGTGCTTTGCAATTATATCACACCTGACAGCGCTTGTCAACAGTTATTTTTCTTATTTTTAAATATATATTCACATAAATTTTGCCGGAAAATCAAAAACGCTCTTGATTTTTTGCGTTATTTATTTTATAATGTATTCAGCAAAACTTGAAGTTTTGAGAAAGAAAAGGAGAAAATTATGAAAAAGTCTATTATTGCTGCTCTTCTGAGCATCGCACTTGTACTTGTAATGGTTTTCGCTCTCGTTCCCGCTACTGTTTCCGCAGCAAGCGCTAACGCAGAATACGATCTCCCTTACAACAGCATCGCACCCAAGATCGACGGTGTTGTAGGAACCGGTGAATATTCCACCCTTCCTTTCCATAAGGTTGATTACAACAGCGACGAATTTCTTGATGAATTTGACACTGACCATTCTATCAATGCAGAATTCTACGCTTGCTGGGACAGCGAAGCTATGTACCTTGCTTGGGTAGTTTATTCCGAGCTTGAAGCATACTCTTCCCCCGTTTACGGCGCAGACAACCTGGGCAGCATGTGGCAGCACTGCTGCATTCAGGTAATGTACACTCCCTACCATCCTACTGATGCAGAAGAAGTTGCTCCCGGTACTTTTACCGGCGACTACCTTGAGCTTGGTGTTACCATGCACGAAGGTCAGACCCCCATTAAGTGCGTATGGAACGCTTCCAATACTCAGACCGGCATCGGTTCTGCTGACTGGGATTTCGCAGGTAACGTAGAAACAACTACCGATGGTATCGTTGCTACATACGAAATCAAGTTCCCCTGGAAGGCTTCCGGCCTTGAATCCGTTGGTAACGGCACTCAGATCGGTCTCGGCTACGCTATCGGCGACCAGACCAACTTTAACGATCATAACAACATGGCAGAGTGGATGGACTGCATTCTTGGTAACGGCGGTAAAAAGGTTCCCAAGAACCTTGCTATCATCACTCTCGCAGGTAACAAAAACGATGATCCTATCGAAATTTCCGATGTAAGCTTCGCAGGAACCGAAAGTGTTGACATTCCCGTTGCACCCGGCAACATCGACGTTAACTCTATCCCCGCAGACGCTACCGCAGTTCTCCAGCAGACTCCCTTCAACACCGGTATCGTTGCAGGCTCTTCCACCATCATCACCGACCTTTCCAAGGTTAATGATTACAACGTTAAGTGGGCAGCTACCGCTCACCTCAGACCTACCGATGCAGCAGGCGTATACGAAGTAGTAGAAATCGTATGGGGCGGCGGAAATGAGATCACCTTTGCTAACGAAGTTCAGGAAGGCGATATCGCTCTCGCAGTTCACGGCGACGACAGCACCGATCCCAACTCCGAATCCTGCCAGAAGAGAGAAGCTCTCCGCGCTCTCGTAGCAGGCGACCTCGTAACCTTCCTCGGCTACGATTTCGAAACCAAGCTTTTCGCTACCAACGCTGTTGTTTACTACGGCAACACTGTTACCGAAGACGAATCTTCCGTTGAACCTTCCGATGAGCCCTCTGAAGAGCCCTCCGAAGAGCCCTCCAAGGATGAATCCAAGGAAACCGAATCTTCTACTCCCGTAGTTGACGAATCCAAGGACGACAGCGAAGGCGGCAACACCGGTCTTATCATCGGTATCGTTGCAGGCGTAGTTGCAGTTATCGCAGTTGTTGTGGTAGTTGTTATCGTTCTTAAAAAGAAAAAGGCATAAGTCTTAAAAATTAAAGTTCATATATAATATATTGACTTTTCCGTCGGACATAGCTATAATATGTCCGACGGTATTTTTTCGGCACTCACATTTGGCGCAGACCCAAAAACGCAAAAAATAATATATATTTCTGTTTAGCAAATTCCCACAATGTAGGGCAGGGGCTTGCTCCTGCCGCTTTAATCACAAGTAATAGGCAAAAATTTTTCCGACGAAAATCGTCTTCAAAATTTTATTTAATTTGCGTTTTTGTAGAAATTTTAACCTTCCACCCCACGAATGCTGTTCGCATTCGCAGGGACCCCGGAATCTTCGCTAGCTGTAGATTACTACAGCACGCTCGTTAAAATTCCTTCTGCATCCAAATGTGCGCACCGTATTTATTTTTGGGAGGTATTTTTTATGAAAGTCAAAAAAGCGGTCATACCTGCGGCAGGCTTGGGCACAAGAATGCTTCCCATATCCAAAAGCGTTCCCAAGGAAATGCTTGCTATTGTGGATAAGCCCGCAATACAGTATCTGGTGGAGGAAGCGGTTAACAGCGGTATAACGGATATACTCATTATCTCCAACCGCGGCAAGGAATCTCTTGAAAACCATTTTGATTACAGCCCCGAATATTCCGAATCTCTCCGCCGCGCAGGCAGGGAAGATGATCTTATAAAGCTTAATGCCATTACGGAAATGGCAAACGTAAGCTATATCCGCCAAAACAACGCCCGCGGCTTGGGCCATGCGGTAAGCCTTGCCCGTTCTTTTGTGGGCAACGAGCCTTTTGCCGTAATGTACGGGGACGATATTATTTTTTCAAAAACACCCGTAACAAAACAGCTTACCGATATTTATGAAGAGTTCGGGCTGGCTGTGGCAGGCGTCCGCCACGTGGATGCGGAGAGCATATCCAAATATTGCTCACTCAAAGCCGAACAAGTGCGTGAAAACGTGTATCATTGCACGGATATGATCGAAAAACCCACTCGTGATCAGGTGTTTACAGACCTTGCCATTTTGGGCAGAGTGGTGCTTACTCCCGAAATTTTTAATATTCTTGATAAAACTCCTCCCGGCGCCAAAGGGGAAATACAGCTTACCGACGCTATGGCGGTTCTCGCCCGTACCAAGGGTATGAAGGCTTGCGTTTTCGAGGGTGAGCGTTTTGACGTAGGCAATAAATTAAGCTATATAGAGTCCAACGTATATATGGGACTCCGCCACCCCGAAACTAAAGAAGGATTTAAAGAGTATATTCTGAAAATCGCAAAGGAGCTTGAAAATGACACGTCCCGATAAAATAAACTATTATCTCGATATAGCACAGACAGTTTCCCAAAGAGGAACCTGTCTGCGCCGTAAGTTCGGTGCCATTATAGTTAAAAACGACAGTATCGTTTCCACCGGATATGCGGGCGCGCCCCGCGGAAGACAAAACTGCTGTGACAGAGGCACCTGTTTGCGTGAGGAAATGGCTATTCCCAGAGGAGAAAGATACGAACTGTGCCGTTCCGTCCACGCAGAAGCAAATGCGATCATCGCCGCTTCCCGCGAGGAAATGCTGGATGCGGATCTCTATCTTGCCTGCACAGACCCTAAAACGGGCATATCTATCGGTGGAACCACAAGCTGTCAGATGTGTAAAAGAATGGTTATAAACGCAGGCATAAAGCGTGTTATCGTCCGCGAGACAGCAACGGAATATTCCATATACAACGTAGAGGACTGGGTAACCAACGACGACAGTCTGGGACAGAAAGGCTATTAATGAAAAAAATACTTGCACTCACACTTGTTATATTAACTCTCGCTCTCTGCGCTTGCACCGAAGGCGAGGAACCGCTCAGAGGATACGAGGTTTCCTTAACAGATTACGGTTTTACCGACCCCGAAACGGGAATAGAATACGAAATGTTTTCAAATCCCATTTCTGTTTACGCTCTCGAGAAGGAATCACCCCTTTGCAACGACGGTGATGTTCAGTATTATTCCGTAAAGTGGGAGGACAGTTCCAAGTTTCTGTGCGATAAGGACGGAGTGGTTTATAAGGCTGTCGGCATTCCCGATCTTACCATAGATGTTTTCGATCCCGTTGCCGCATTCGTATACTACGGCTCCGCATATCTCACCACCCTTTACTGTGAAGAAAAGTACCGCGATCCCGAAATAAGCTACCCCGAGGATACCGAATTTCAGGACGACAGCGATCTGGTATACGGCATCCGCGATGCTATTTTAAACGAACCGGAAACCCTGCTTCCCGCAAAACTGGATGATGATAATACGTTTATTCTCCGTATGCTCAGCGCAAATTATCCCGGCTTGTATTATGTGGTGGTATTTGCTGTGGATCTGGACGGAAACTGCTATATTTACGACAGAGCAACCCGTAAAGCGGTGTATGCGCCCCAGGATATAATAGACAGGTTTATCGGCGATGAGTATTAAAATACTGCCGCTTACAAAAGATAAAATACCCGCAGCCGCGGTGTTGGAAAAGGAATGTCTGGATACCGCTTGGTCGGAAAACGCTATATCCGAATTTCTGTCTTCCGATACTGCGGTGTATCTTTATTGCGAAACCGAAGGGGTTTTAAGCGGTATACTTTCCGCAACTCTGCTTTTCGGGGAAGCGGAAATAGAAAATATTGCGGTTTCTCCCGATTTCCGCCGCAGGGGTATAGGAAAAGATCTGGTGAACGCATTAAAAGAAAAATGCGAAAAAATATTTTTACTTGTAAAAGAAGATAATTACGGAGCAATAGCATTTTATGCTTCTATGGGCTTTGTAAAAACAGGCGTCCGCCGAAGGTATTATCACGGCAAGGATGCTTATGTTATGGAATTGAAGGTGTAGTTTGATGAAAATTTTGGGTATAGAAAGCTCTTGTGACGAAACTGCCGCTTCCGTGGTGGAGGACGGCAGAAACGTGCTTTCAAATATTGTGGCTTCTCAGGCAGAGGTACACGCCCTTTACGGCGGTGTTGTGCCTGAGATCGCTTCCCGCGCTCATTGTGAGGCTCTTACGGGTGTCGTAAAAGAAGCGCTGGAAAAAGCGGAATGTACTCTTAATGATATAGATGCCATTGCCGTAACCTACGCACCCGGTCTTATCGGTGCGTTGCTTACGGGGCTTTCCTTTGCAAAGGGATTAAGCTTTTCCTGCGGAAAGCCTCTTGTTCCCGTTCACCATATAAGAGGCCACGTGGCGGCAAACTATATCGCCCATACCGACCTTAAGCCGCCTTTTATCGCTTTGGTGGTTTCGGGCGGACACACCTCTCTTTTAAAGGTGGATGATTATACCTGCTATACAAGCATCGGTCAGACCAGAGACGATGCGGCGGGGGAAGCCTTTGATAAAGCCGCACGTATGCTGGGTCTGCCTTATCCCGGCGGCGCGGCTATGGACAGATTGGCGTCTTTGGGCAACAAAAACGCTATGAAGTTTACCATAAGCCACGTGGACAACTGCCCTTATGATTTTTCTTTTTCCGGCTTAAAAACGGCGGTCATCAATCAGGTGCACACCTTGCAGCAAAAGGGAATAGAGCTTACAGAAGAATTCAAGGCAGATCTTGCGGCATCCTTTACAGAAACCTTGGTAAAGAGTATTTGCCTGCGTGTTGATGCGTTGTATTCCCAAGTGGGCAAACTTCCCCTCGTTCTTGCAGGGGGTGTTGCAGCCAATTCCCATCTGCGTGCAGGGCTTAAAGCTTTGGCAGAAAGCAAGGGAGTTTCCCTCTATTTACCGCCTCTTTCTCTGTGCGGAGATAACGCTGCCATGATCGCTTCCCAAGGCTATTTTGAGTACGTTTCGGGCGCGGTTGCAGACTTGAAACTCAACGCTTTTGCAACAAAAAGCGTGTAATGTATTATACATAATGTTTTCCACATTTGGTGGAAAAGTATGTGGATTACCCACATGAAAATGTTTCAAAACGTAAAAAATCCCCGAATTATCGTGTTGGCACCCTTTAAAAATGTGGATAACTATGTGGATAATGTGGATTTCATAATTTTTATTATGTTAATAAATAACGAGTTATGTAAACCTACAGGTGCATAATCGGGGTGAATATTCACAGTATACAGTATAAAAATAACTACCCCAAGAAACCCCGTGGTTTCTCGGGGACAGCAATAAAAAACACGTCACGAAAGGGACGTGTAAATTTACTTTTTCTTGCGTTTTTCGCCGTTAAAATTTTCTGTAGTGCCGCCGGTCAAAAACCGTATGGAACGCTCTACGGAATCCTTGCTGTTGCCCCAGGGCTGATCGTCAAAACGGTAATCAAACTTGCGGCAGAACCAGGAAACGTCATCCTTCAAAGTATCCAGATATCCTCTCACCAGCTTGTCTGCATCCTCAAAAAGATTTGAATATAACTTTTTGGGAAGATTGGAGGAAGCGCAGGTAAGCAGTCTGCGGTAATGAGGGAGGCATATTACGGTTGCGGAATTGAATTTGTTTCTGAACTCCTCTTCCGTGTGGTATAGAAATACGGCGGTTGCGATCATTTTAGAAAATTTTTCTTCGATCCTGTCGCAAACATAACAGCTTTCTTCCAGCTCAGCAACCCGCTTTACCGGTTTTGCGGAAGCGTCCTTGGCGAGAAATCCGCCGGGGGAAAGCTCTTTTTTAAGAGTTTCAAGATGGCTTTCCAATGTAAGTGCCATTCCCAGACGGTTTTTCATTGTAAACATACGTCTGTAATGGTTTCCGCAAAAGCCTTTTTCATTGGTCTTTTTGCGTATGTCGGGCTCCATCATAGATGCGCCCAGAATAAGATCCAGCTCGGTTTCCTCAAGCTCTTCAAACAGCATACAAAAGGGGCAGTTTCCGCCGCAGCTTTCAAATGCTTCGTTAACAGGGATGGTATATATGTGTTCCTGCAAAAATATCACCTCTTTAAGCTTATTATACATTAGCATATTAAGATTTGCAATACCAAGGTTTAACTATGAACGTATTTTTTGAAAACGACAAAGTAATAATTAAAAACCAGCCTCATCTTTCTTTGGATCTCACCTTTGATTGCGGGCAGTGCTTCCGTTTCAATAAAAACGGGGACGGGCTGTGGCAGGGTGTGGCTTTCGGCAAAAGACTTACGGGCTATACCCAAGACGGGGATACTGTGCTTTTTTGCAAAAAGGAAGAGTATCTTTCCCTGTGGGAGGATTTTTTCGATCTTAAAAGAGATTATTCGGTCATTCAAAGCTCTTTTTCTCACGACCCCAACGTTTCCCACGCGGCAGAGATAGGGAAGGGCATACGTATCTTAAAGCAGGATAAATGGGAAACACTTATTTCTTTTATAATTTCCCAAAACAACAATATTCCCCGTATAAAAAAGATAATAGAATCTATGTGTGCGCTTTTGGGCGAGCCTTTGGGAAACGGATTGTATTCTTTTCCTACCCCCGAAAAAATCTGCGAAGCGGGCGCGGAAGGTCTTGCGCCCATAAAGGCCGGATTCCGTGTTAAATATATACTTGATGCGGCGCACCGAGTTTTAAGCGGAGAGACCGACCTGGAATATATCGCCTCCCTTTCCTATGAAGAAGCGGAACACGAGCTTATGAAGATAAAAGGCGTGGGCAAAAAGGTGGCGTCCTGCGTGCTTTTGTTCGGCTACGGTTTTTTATCCGCTTTTCCTATTGACGTGTGGGTAAAGCGTGTCTTGGAAAAGTATTACGATGAGACCTTTGATCCTTTGTCCTTGGGAGAATATGCGGGCATAGCACAGCAGTATCTGTTTTACAGAGAACGGTATCTGCTTTCTGTTGAAAATTAAAGACCTGCCCGAAAAGGCAGGTCCTTAACACCTCTGCTTTTAAGAGGTTTTTTGCGGTTATTAACCGCAGCAGCAACAGATGATGATCGCGATAAGAATAATGATCCAGCAGCAATTACCGCCGCCGTTGTTTCCGAAAAATTGATCAAAACAAGCCATCGGGCATCCTCCCTTCCTATTTGCATAGTATGTGTTGTTTTTAAAATGTGTTACCCGGCTTTTTTGCCGTCCTATATTACAGTTGTATGCGAGGTAGTAAAAAAATGATAATTCTTGCTTCGAAATCCCCCAGAAGAAAAGAAATACTTGATACTCTTGGGTTTGAATACCGCTGCGTCCCTGCGGACACCGATGAAACTCCCGAAGAGGGAATGTCCCCTGCAGACACGGTAATGCTGTTTTCGGAGCGCAAGGCATTCGCTGTAAGGGATGAAGCCGAATACGGCGATATCGTATTGGGAATGGACACTATGGTGTGTATCGACGGTAAGCTTTTAGGAAAGCCGAAGGATGAAGAGGACGCTTTTCGTATGCTTAAAATGCTGAGCGGCAGAAAGCACAATGTTATTACGGGATATACCGTGATCTGCGGAAATAAATGGGAAAGCGGATGTGTTTCCACAGATGTGTATTTCCGTCCTCTTACAGATTCGGAAATACGCTGGTACATATCCACAAAAGAGCCTATGGACAAAGCAGGAGCGTACGGGATCCAGGGCAAGGGAAGTCTGTTTGTAGAGTCCGTGGATGGAGATTTCTTTTCCGTTATCGGTTTTCCCGTGTGTACGGTGTTTAAGGTTGTAAAAAAATTAAAAAACAGTTAATAAATATTACATTAGTAATTGACTTTAAACAAAAAACTGTGTATAATTGATATGAAATTTCAATATAAGGAGACGACATTTTATGAAATTCACTAAAAAAGCGTTGGCGCTTGTTTTAGCGCTCGTTATGGTCGGCTCTCTTGCATCCGTTTTGGCTTTCGCAGGTTATGATATGGAAGCTACATCGGAAGCATATGAGGTAGACGATAATGTTTTCCACACCAGCTATGAAGTTACCAGCGGTGAAAATGGAAATACCGTTACTGCGCAGGCTCTTGAGTTTGACCCTGCAGACGGTTACGTTCCCGTAGTATACGCCGCAAATGCAGGTTCGGTTTCCTTGCTTCACAATAGTACAAAACTTAATGGACACTTTGATAGGGCTTCCATTGAGCGTTGGGGATATGAGCCTGTTGGCGTTATCAACGGTTCCTTCTTCAATATGAGCAACGGCTTCCTTAACGGTATCAATATTACCGATGGCAGAATCACCTGTGCTCACGTAGGTTATACCGGCGAAATGGTTACCTTTGACAGCAAGGGTGTTATGACTGTTGTTAAGAGCAGCCTTGATTATAAACTTTACGCAAACGGCAACGAGCTTAAGAACGCTCTTACATACATTAATAAACGTGACAAGGGTACAGCCGGAGATAAGGTTTATTACTGGGATTCCGCTTGCGGTACCATCTCCGATTCTCAGGATTACGAAAAAGGCGTTGAAGTACTTTGTAATAAAGTAAACAATACCGAACTTTCCGTTGGCGGCACTCTGGTAGGCGAGGTTGTTTCCGTAGGTACGGATACAAACGCAACCGGCATCGGCACCAACCAGTTCGTTCTTTACTGCAAATCTTCTTCTCCCTTCGCAGACACTCTTAAGAATCTTAAAGCAGGCTCCGAAGTGCAGATTTCCGTTAACGAATCTATCGAAGAATCCAGAGAAGTTATGGAAAACTGCTCTTCCGCTATCGAAAACATCGGTTGGCTGGTAAAGGACGGCGTTGACCAGACTCAGATTAAATCCGAAATCGGTACTCACTCCGTTACTCTTCAGGCACGTTGGACCGCATTCGGCACCAAGCCCGATGGATCTTACGTATTCTTTACCACCGAGGGCGGCTCTACCGGCGCAGGCGGCTCTGTAACTCTCCGCGACGTTGCAAAGGCAATGATGGAGCTTGGCTGCAATAATGTTATCCGTATGGACGGCGGCGGATCCTCCGCTATGTACCTTGCAGACGCAGGCAACGGCGAACCCGGCTACGTTCAGTCCTCTTCCCGTTCTGTTTCCGACTGTATAATGGTAGTTAAGCTTTCTTCTATGCTTCCTTCCGAAGAGCTTGTAACAGCACTTGATGCGGCTATAGCAAAAGGTGAAGAAGCAGAAGAATCTGCAAACATCACTCTCGCTCTTGAGGCTGCAAAGGCTGTCCGCGCAGACGAAAGATCCACCGAAGGCGACTACAAGCGCGCTATTATGAAGATCTCTGCTGCTCTCGCAGGCAAGCAGGAGCTTCAGGCTCTTGTTGCAAAGGCAGCAAATGTTAAGTTTACCGAATACTCTCAGTTCGTTCTTGATAACCTCCGCGTTGCATATGACGCAGCAAGCACTGTTGTAGCAAACAAAGAAGCTACCGCAAAAGAAATTAAGGACGCATACAATGAACTTCTTTACTGGTATTCTCTTTCCGGCGACCAGTCTGTAAACGTTGCATTCGGAAAGGATTACACCTCTTCTTCCAATTCCAACGCTTCTTACGTTGATACCGACGGTGTTGAGCTTACCGACGGTGCTCTGGGCAACGGAGTTGACGCACATTCTCCCACCTGGGCAGGCTATAACGGCGCTTCCGGCGGAAAATATGAATATGTTATAGACCTTGGCGAAAAGTTCGAAAACATCTCTTCTTTTGGCGTAAACGCACTTCAGTTGGATGGCTGGGGCATCGCAGTTCCCAAGAATATAAAGGTATACGTTTCCGACGATAATACCGCTTGGACAGAAGCAGCTTCTTTGGACATTTCCGCAGATATTTACGGCTCCAAGGAGCAGGATGCTCACGATATAACCGTTAAGCCCGCATCCGCAGTTTCCGGCAGATACGTTAAGTTTGAGCTTACCGCTGTTAAGTCATTCATCTTTATTTCCGAACTGTCTGTAAACGTTGATTTTGCGGCTATCGACGAAGGTCTGTATCTCACCGCATTCAATACTTCCATTCTTGCAGACTACACCTCTATCTTCACCTCCGGCACCATTACCGGCGCTTCTCACAACCCCTTGTGGACCCATAACATCTGGCTTGAGTGGAACGAAGCTCTCGAAGCATACGTTGTAACCAAGAATGTTTTTGCAAACGGTTCCTTCGCAGATTACACCCTTAAGGAAGGCGAGATCATCATCGCTGTTCACCGTGATTCCGCTGTTGCAGATATGAACAGAACTCTTGCTCAGAATGCAAAAGTTGGCGATATTCTGGTACTCAACGGTATTGATATCGAAAAGCTTTCCACCGATATCGGCGCATACTTCTATTTTGAAGACGGCTACAAGCCCGGCGACGTTAATATGAACGGCGAAATCGATGCAACCGATTATCTTATAATCAGACAGACCGTTCTCGGTCTTGTTGAGCTCGACAAAGAGCAGACCAGACTTGCAGACGTAAACGGCAACGGCAAGATCGATGCAAACGATTACGTTATGGTTAAGCGTCACTTCCTCGGCACCTACAATATCAAGGGCTGGAACTAATTAACACAAAACTATAAGCATTATACCGCACCTTCATAGGTGCGGTATTTTTTTAGTGTTTTGAAAGTATAATTACGGGAGGTGATAAATAAAAAATGCTTTCAGCACTTGCTTTTTTCTTTTCCCGTATCGTATGTATGTTTTTGCGCGTGTCCGGCGGCAACAATTTTCCGCCGCCTTTAAGCGCAAAGGAAGAAAAATATTATTTTTCCTTGGCGCGAAAAGGGGATATGTCTGCAAGAAATACCCTTATTGAGCACAATTTGCGCTTGGTGGCTCATATCGTTAAAAAGTATTATTCCTCTTATCCCGATCAGGACGATCTGGTGTCTATAGGCACCATAGGACTTATAAAAGCGATAGACTCATTCAATGTGGAAAACGGCACCCGCTTTGCCACTTATGCGGGGAAATGCCTGCAAAACGAAATACTTATGTATTTTCGTTCCCGCAAAAAGCTTTCCTGCGAAGTGAGCATAGAAGAACCGGTGGACGTGGATAAAGACGGAAATCCTTTAACATATATGGATATAATAAGCACGGATGAAGATATGATAGACGAAATCGACGCCCGCATCCGCTCCTCTGCGGCGTACAAGGCAATAAATACCGTGCTTACTCCCAGAGAAAAAGCAATAATCCTCTTGCGGTACGGTCTTACGGAGGAGGGGAAGGAGTACCCTCAAAGAGAGGTGGCGGAAAAACTGGGGATTTCCCGTTCATACGTTTCCCGTCTTGAAAAAGGTGCTTTGGAAAAACTGTGTGCCTATATGGAAAACCGCAGATTATGAATATTTTTAAAGCGCGGATTTTAAAAAACGCTTGAAAAGACAATAAGTATATAGTATAATCAATCTATAAATATAAAAAGGAAAATGTTTCTTATGTTGCCATATTTACTGGTGTTTGCTTTAAGCATGGTTCCTGTGCTGGAACTGCGCGCCGCTCTGCCTCTGGCGCTTTTATATTATGATATGAATCCCGCCTTGGCAATACTGTTAACGCTTATCGGAAATATGCTTCCCGTACCGTTTTTGGTAGTTTGGGGAAGACAGGTCCTTGAATGGCTGGCGTCTTATAAAACTATCGGCGGTCCTTTCCGCTGGATACTCCGTCTGGGAGAAAAAAAGGTTGCCAAAATGCATCGCACTCTTTTTGTGGGGCTGCTTTTATTCGTTGCCGTGCCTCTTCCCGGTACGGGTGCGTGGACCGGTTCTTTAATAGCGCTTACTCTTAATCTCAAACTAAAAAAAGCCATACCGCCTATTGCGCTGGGCGTCCTTGTTGCAGGAATTATCGTTGCAATAGCCTGCTTTGCCGGCGGCGGATTGGCAGAAATTTTCGTTTCGGATAAACTCATTGATTTTTTCAGTAAATGAAAGGATGTTTAACGTGAAAAAAAGACTGCTTGTGTGTATTTTGCTTTTGGTTATGGCGGTAGGTATGCTTGCTTCTTGTAACGATGGCAATGCAGACGACCCTTCGAGCGATGTTTCCGAGGGAGAAACCTTTTTCGGCTACACCTTGCCCGAGAATATCGAAGAATTCAAAGGCACCAAGGTAAAGGTACTTACCACCTCCACCAACGACGATTGGTCCTACCAGATACAGCCTTCCTCCAATCCTCTGTATTCTGCGGACACGGCTTCGGGTATCGTTACCGCCGCGGCAGAGCGTACCAGATTGGTAGAACAGACCTTTGGTATAACCATAGAAGAGCAGGTAGTATACACCTCCAACCGTTACGGCGGTGAAATGTATCAGCATATCATATCCGATCTTACCGTTGGCGGCGGCGATTATCTCTTCTGTATGCCTGCTTCCACAGAGGCGGCAATGCTTTCTACCGAAGGAGTACTCAGAGATCTCGTCACCGTAGAAACTCTTGATATTACCAACGAATGGTGGTCCCAGTCCTTTAACGAAAAGGTTGCTATTGCCGGCAGTGTGTATTTTACTATCGGCGATATCGGCTACGTAAACAAAAACGCCACCCTTTTTGTAGCGTTCAACAAGAATATGGTAGAAGAAAAGCACCTGCTTGATGACTTTGGTTATTCTTCTCTTTACGAAATGGTAGACGACGGCGCATGGACACAGGACGTAATGTTCGCTATGTCCAAAGCGGTTTATCAGGATCTTAACGAAAACAACAAGTCTGATGTTGGTGACATTCTGGGCTTTGCCCAGCAGGACGGCGTAATTGCCTGCCTGCTTTCCGGCGCGGGAGAAACTATCGCTACTCCCGATTCGGACGGATATCCTTCACTTACCATCAACAACGAGCGTGCTATTTCTCTTATATCCGATGCGCAGGATTTCTTGCAAAACCCCCAAAGCGGCTTTATCTCCGCAAACGATTATTTTAATGTTTCCGGTGTTCCCGTTGCCGATGTTATAGTTCCGGAGTTCAAAGCAGACCGTCTTTTGTTCCTTATGGAGGCGGTACTTAATCTGCCGCTGCTCCGAGATATGGAAAATGATTTCGGAGTACTTCCCACTCCCAAATACGATAAAGAGCAGGAAGAATATTATTCCCGTATCGGCGGTTGGTCTTGCGATACAGTGTGTATCCCCGTATTTGTGGAAGATAAAGACCTTGAACTTGCAGGCTACGTGCTTGAAGCACTCGGCGCTGCATCCAGAGCAAATCTCAACAGAGTATATTACGAGCAGACGCTTCAGTACCAGATCTCACGTGATGATGAATCTATGCGTATGCTGGATATAATCTTTGAATCCCGTATTCCCGATATGTGCGAAATTTACCGTTGGGGCACTATGTACGATACGGTTATCGGAATGTATAAAGCGGGTAAGGATACCTTCGCTTCCGCTTATGAAAAGGCGGAGCCCGGTACGCTTGCGGAAATGGAAGAAACAATAGAAATATTTAAGTCACTCCAGAAGAGTAACTGAAAGGATAAATAATTATGGAAAAAAGATTTTCTATCGGCGTAATGACCGACTCATTCAAGAAACCCTTTTTTGAAGCACTTGACAAGGCGGTAGAAGTTGGCGCACAGGGCATTCAGCTTTACGTTGTTGAGGGTGAAATGTCCTACAAGACCTTTGACGATGCAAAGGTAAAGGCTGTTAACGATGCTCTTGCGGCACACGGACTTGTTGTTTCCGCAGTGTGCGGCGATTTCGGCGGACACGGCTTCGCTACCGAGGAAGAGAATGTTTGGAAGGTTCCCGCTTCCAAGGAAGTTGCTTCTCTTGCAAAGAAGCTGGGCAGCTCTGTTGTTACCACTCATATCGGCTGTGTTCCCGAGGATAAGAATTCCGAAGAATATATCCGTATGAAGAACGCCTGCAAGGATATGGGCGATTACGCCGCATCTATCGGTGTAACCTTCGCTATCGAAACCGGTCCCGAAAAGGCAACCGTTCTTGCAGATTTCATCCGTGATGTCGGCAGCAAGGGTATCGGCGTAAATCTCGACCCCGCAAATCTTATAATGGTTACCGGCGATGACCCCGTTCAGGCAGTTTACACTCTTAAGGACTTTATCGTACATACCCACGCAAAAGACGGTATTATGATCAAGCAGACAGACCCCAAGATAATCTATACCTTCTTCGCAGAGGGCGGTATTGAGGATATGCGTATGTCCGATTACTTCCTTGAGCTTCCCTTGGGTGAAGGCAAGGTGGATTTTGATGCATATTTGAACGCTCTTACCGATATCGGCTTCAAGGGCTTCCTCACCATCGAACGCGAATGCGGCGCAGATCCTTACGCAGATATACTTAAAGCAGCAGACTTCCTCAGAAGCAAAATATAAAAAAAGAGGTGTATTGAAATGGCAAAAAAGATAGGTTTTATTGATTATTATCTTGACGAATGGCACGCACTTAATTATCCCCAGTTTATAAAGGACGCAACCGACGGCGAGTTCGAGGTTGCCTACGCTTATGCTGAAATGGATAAGCCCGGCGGAATGACTACCGATCAATGGTGCGAAAAATACGGCGTACAGCGTCTTGACAGCATTGATGAAGTCGTTGAAAAGAGCGATTGCATTATCGTTCTTTCTCCCGATAACCCCGAGCGCCATTGGGATCTTTGCCAGAAGCCCCTTCGCAGCGGTAAACGTGTATATGTAGACAAGACCTTCGCTTTGGAAAAATCCACTGCCGAAGCACTTGTAAAGCTTGCAGAGGAAAACAATACTCCCTTCTTCTCTACTTCCGCGCTCCGTTTTGCAGACGAACTGAAGGATATCGACAGAGACGGCATTTGCTTTATCAATTCCCGCGGTCCCGGTAACTTTGATACATATTCCATTCATCAGATCGAGCCTATCGTTGTTCTTATGGGCAGCAAGGCAAAGAGAATAATGTCTGTCGGTAACGGTAAGTACGAAAGTATGGTTATCGAATTCGAAGGCAACCGCAGCATCGTTATGTCCCAGTACGGCTGGACCAACGTGGATTTCAGTATGCTTGTTAACTACGAAGACGGCAGAACCGTTTCCGTTCCCCAAATGAGCAATACCTTCCCCAACTTTATTAAGGCTATGTGCGATTTCTTCCGCACCGGCGAAATCAAAGCCGCACACGACGAAACTGTAGCGATAATGGGTATTATCGAAGCGGGCAACAAAGCTTTGGCTAATCCTAACACCTGGATCGAAATCTAACTATTGGGAACTGTCTAAACTTCGCACAACGAAAAACGCGACAGATAAAATAAAGGTTTTCGTTCACCCGTAGGGACAGACGTCCTCGAAGGCACCCCACAAAACCTGCGGTTTTGCGGGGAACCCCGCCGTCTGTCCGCATCCAAATAAAAATGTAGGAATCCGTTTTTGCGGATTCCTTCTTTATTTTATCGCGTTTTTCTAAACGCTTTTACTTCGCTAGTCGTAGATTACTACGCCACGCTCGTAAAAGACGTTTTCTGCTTTGTTTATACAGTTCCTCGCTTCAGCGATACTCTTGCAACTACAGACGGTAGATTTTGTAGGGAAGGGGCTTGCCCCTTCCGCATAGAAATGTAAAAACTCCGTAGACGTAAAATCTACGGAGTTTGATCTTTTACTCTGTTTTTTCAATTATCAATTCGTTTTCGTCCTCAGGATTGCCCGTAAAAAACGAATTAAAATGAACGTGTGCGCCGTGTTGGATATCGTTATTTGCCAGATACAGCATCTGTTTAGCCAGCGATACCAACGCTTCTTTGTTTCCACGCAATACAACTTGGTTTCCGTCTACCTCAACAGAATATTTGCTCTTGTTTTCCCAAATAACGTTAATGCTATTTCCGTCGTATTCGGGTATTTCAACACAGATTTTCATACGTTCTCCTATTATTTTGCCTCGTGAATTCCATATGCTGTCATGGTGTTTTCCATCAGCATTGCTCTGGTCATGGGGCCGACACCGCCGGGAACGGGGGTGATATGGCTTGCCTTTTCATAGCAGGATGTGTAATCGCAGTCGCCGCACAGCTTGCCTTCGGCATTTCTGTTCATACCAACGTCCACAACCACAGCGCCGTCTTTTATCATATCGCCTTTAATAAAATCAGCTTTGCCCACAGCGGAAACCAGAATATCCGCGCTCTTTGTTACTTCTGCAAGATTCTTTGTCTTGGAATGGCACACCGTAACGGTTCCGTTGCGGTCAAGAAGCATCATTGCGGCAGGCTTGCCCACTATGTTGCTTCTGCCAACTACCACGCAGCTTTTGCCTGCAATGTCGATAGAATATTCATCCAAAATTCTTATCACGCCTGAGGGCGTACAGGGAAGCAGGGAAGGGGTGCCTCTGAACAGTTTTCCGGCGGAAACGGGGTGGAAGCAATCCACGTCCTTGTCCGGCGCAATACGCTCCAGCACCGCATTTGAATCTATATGCTTGGGCACGGGTAATTGACAAAGAATGCCGTCCACGGTGTCATCCGCATTAAGCTTGTCTATAAGTGCTATAAGCTCTTCCTGCGTAGTTTCTGCGGGCAAGGTATAGCCTATAGATAAAAATCCTACCTCTTCGCAGTCCTTTTTCTTGTTGCGTACGTACACGGCGGATGCAGGGTCTTCACCAACAAGTATTACAGCCAGCGCGGGAATACGTTTGCCTTCCTGCTTAAGCGCATCTACTTTTGCCTTTACCTCGCTTTTAACCTTTGCCGCGACAGACTTTCCGTCAAGTATTATTGCCATTATCGTCTACCTCTTTTTCTTCGGATTCGGGCACAGTGCTTTCTTCGGTATTATCGCTTACTTCAGCACTTTCGCCGCCAACGTATGCCGCTTTGTAATTTTCAAGCTCGCTGCTTTCTTTTTTGCTCTTTATATAAAGCAAAACCAAACCAACGATACCGGCAATACAGGTAACAAATCCTATAACGCTGTTAAGCTTTATCGTTTCGAAAATATACAAAGAATCGGTGCGCAAAAGCTCTATAAATCCTCTTCCCAAGCCGTACCAGGTAACGTACATAAGGAAAATTTGGCCGGAAAACTTTTTCTTTTTGTATACAAGGTTAATAATAACAAATCCCAGAATATTCCAAAGAGATTCGTAAAGGAAAGTGGGGTGAACGAAATCTACGGAAACCTTGGTCTTTATTCCGTCAATTATTTCGGTACGGTATGCGCCCTCAAGCTGCATACGCCAAGGGAGCTTTGCTACACCCTCCGACCAGCCGTAAGCTTCGCCGTTAAAGAAATTGCCCCATCTGCCCATTATCTGACCGATCATTACTGCGGGAGAAACAGCGTCCAGCAGGCGGAATACCATTATCTTTTTTACTTTGCTGAACACCACAACGGTAACGGCACCGAAAATTATGGCACCGTAAATGGCAATACCGCCGTTCCATATGCTTAATGCGCTCCACAAAGAATCGTATTTTTCGGGGTTGGTTACAACGTATAATAATCTTGCGCCCACAATGGCAATGGGCACGGTGAACAGCGCCAGATTGTAGCAATCATCCTCACGCACGTGCTCAAACTTGGTGGCGCGCCACAAAAAATAGGTAAACGCCAGCACAATACCCAGCGCAATAATAATTCCGTACCAGTATACGGTTATTCCGTCGCCGATAGGAATGGTAAACGCCGCACGGTTAAGCTCGAACTGTTCAATTCCCAATCCCGGGAAAGCAATTGTTGTCTTCATATACCTTTTTCCTTTCCTTTACTCGTCTTCGGGAAATACTATGGAAAGACAGCTTTTTTCCATATCGTATCCCTTCATAAAGCGTTCTTTAACCTCTTCATAGCAGGTGTTTTGTATAACCGAAGCGTAATCAAGCATATCGCATCCCTCCAGTGCCGCAGATGCAAGACGGTTTGCGGTTTCGGAGGTGGAGTTAAAGCTCAGGCATTCGGTTGCGTAAATTACCTTTTTTGCACGCAAAAACTCTTCTTTTGTAAAGAAAAAGCTTTTGCGTTTTGCTATCTCGTTTTTAACAGCCTGCGCTACCATATCGGGATCGTCTGCCACACCTTCAATAGAGATATAGGACCAATCTCTCGAATTATAATAGCTGTATGAAAAACGGTCGGATATGAGTCCGCTTTCGTAGTTTTCGCAGTAAAATTCGCCGGATGGACCGAACAGAAGCTGCAAAATAATAGCGTGTTCCGCGCTCCGTTTAAGGTCGTCATCGCTCTTTTCGGGGAACGCTTCTTTAATTCCCAAAGCAAATTGAGGCATACCTATTTTTAATTTGGTAACCACTCTTTGCTCGTTAACTTGGGCGGGTTCGAAAATATCGGGCAGGTCTATCTTCGTTTCGGGGTAATATGCCAGACATTCGTCGCAAACCTTTTTAACTTTCTCGGGGTCCACATTGCCGCAAATGCAAAGCACGGTGTTGGAGGGGTGGTAAAATACCTTGTGAATATCGTAAAGAATTTCCGGTGTTATCTCTGCAATCGATTCAACAGTGCCGGCAATATCCTTGCGCACGGGGTTGTTAACGTACATTCCCTCCAGCATACCAAGCAGTGCACGCCAGTCAGCATCATCCTCGTACATTTTTATTTCCTGACCGATGATCCCTTGCTCCTTTTGCACGCTCTCTTTGGTGAAATGAGGGGTGAATACCATTTGAAGCAGGGTCTTTAGGTTAATATAAAAGTTTTCCGTGCAGGAAAAAATATATTCGGTACGCTCAAAAGATGTAAATGCGTTTGCATCGCCGCCGTTTTTGGTAAATGTTTCAAAAGAGTCGGTTCCGTCGGGGTTTTCAAACATCTTGTGCTCAAGAAAATGCGCCGTTCCGTCGGGCACGGTAACAATTCCCTTTTCGGTGGGCAGACGGTTATCACAGGAGCCGTATTTAACAGCCACAGCCGCAAAGGCGGTTTCGTGGTTTTTTGGGCAGACATACACGGGAAGCCCCGATGAATGAACAAAATAATAATACTTTTCGCCCAAAACCTTGTTTTCTTTAACTATCATTCTCCGCCGTTACCCCCTTTCAGAAAATATACCGTATCTACCGTTATACTGTTTGCACAGCGGATAACGTCTTCTCGGGTGACAGTATCAAGCAGTTCTGCATCTTCAAGAGGAGAGGTGTCCTTTCCCTCCAAATATCCCGCAACGTAAAACTTATTAATACTGCGTATACTGTCGGTAACGCTTCTCAGACTGCTTTTTATGTTTCGTACGGCGGTTTCAAACTCTTCATCGGTAAAAACGCCGTTTTTCATATCTTCAAGCTCGTGCATTATCGCATTGTAAGCTTTGTCCTTATCACGGGCATTTATTCCTGCGGTTATTATAAAAAGCCCCTTTATATAATGGGATATCATAGAGCAATAGTAGCAAAGCGACAGCTTTTCTCTTACGTTTACGAACAGCTTGCTGGTGGGAGAAACGGCAAATATTTCCTTAAATACAGTAAATGCAAGGCGCTCCTTTTGCCGGTCCTCTGTTGCTACACGGCATCCGATAGATAATTTACTCTGGTTAATGTTCATTTCCTCGGTAAAATATTTTTCGGTTTCCGCCCTTGAAATAAGGATATTTTGAGGCAATTCCTCTTTTCTGGGAGTAAAGGTTATTTCTCTGCAAAGCTTATTGTATATATCTTTTCCCTCTGCATTGCCTGAAAAAACTATATAAACAGGGGAATTGGAAACAATCTTTTTATAAAAATCATAAAGATTTTTTCCGTTTATTATGTTAACCGTTTCTTCATTACCGCATGCGGAAACAGAAAACGGCTCATTTTCGCACATCAATTCCACGCATCTTTTTACTGCGTAGGTGGATTTGTTGTCTTTATCGGAACGGATGATATCTATCTGGTTTTTCTTTTCGCTTTCCACGTATTCGGGCAGGAATCCGCCGCTTACTATAAGAGGATTAAACATCAGCTCATTGAGCAATGCCATCATAGGAACTGTAATATCCTCTTTTTCCATAGTATAAGCCTTGTTCATATAGGAAGCGGAAAAAGTAAGGCACATACATTCTCCCATAGTGCGTGTATATACCTCCGCAGAAGCGGCGTACAGCTCCTCTTGGGCAATCTCAAGACTGCGCATATCGGGGTACTTTACCGTGCCGCGGTCTATTACTGCGGAAAGTAATGAGGAAAATGCGGTGGTTTCTTCGGTACGGGGAAATAAAAAGTTCACCGTAAGCATATCATATTTGGATTTATCTGTTTTGAGGGCAGTAAATGTTACGCCCTCGGTTATGGTTTTTGTGTATTTTTCCATTTATTAAAGTATCTTTGAAGCGCTGTCCGTATCAAGATAAAGGGTTGCGTTATTATGGCGGCGGAGTATGGAAGCAGGGCAGGCTTCGGTAATTTCTCCTTTAACGGTGTTGTATACTGCGTTTGCCTTGCTGGGGGCGGGAACCACGCAGAATATTGCCTCGGGTGCTACAAGGGTGGGGATGGTAAGTGTCATGGCGTGGGTAGGAACCAGGTCGATAGACGCAAAGCATCCGTCGTTAACCTGCTGCATACGGCATACGTTATCCAATTCCACGGGCTTTACCGCATATTTATCGTTGAAATCCGCTACGTGAGGGTCATTAAAAGCAATATGTCCGTTTTCGCCGATACCCATACAGATAATATCGCAGGGGTGCTCTGCAAGCAATGCGGCATATCTTTCCGCTTCCGCATAAGGGTCGGTTGCGGTAATATCAATATAATTTACGGAAGCAAAGGGCACCTTTCCGAAAATGGCGTTATACAGGAAGTTGCCAAAGCCTTGAGGCGCATCTTTATCCAGACCGATATATTCATCCATATGGAAAGCGTGTACCTTTGTCCAGTCAATCTCTTTATCGTTTATAAGAGAAGCAAGAAATTCGTTCTGGCTGGGTGCGGCGGCAAATATCATATTAATTTCGCCTTTTTTCGCTATTTGTGCCTTTATCTCCGCAGCCGCTTCCTTTGCGGCGCAAATACCCATTTCCTGTCTGGTTTCGTATATTTTGTATGTAAGCTTGTCTGCTGTTCCTGTCTTAACCATTTTTTATTTCCTTTCCGCGCACGTAAACCGCGCATACGTTTATATCATCGTCAAACACTGCTATATCCGCATCTTTTCCCGCTTCCAGGGTGCCCTTGTTATCAAGTCCTGCAAAGCGTGCGGGGGTTGCCGTCATCATTTTTACAGCATCGTGTAAAGGCACGTCTGCCTGCTTGTATACCGTGCGCACCAATCTGTCCGCCGTGGCGATACTGCCTGCAAAGGCTTGTCTGTCCGGCATTTTTGCAACGCCGTCTTCTATAAACACTTCGTATCCGTTTTCCAGAGAGCCCAGTATGGTAGTACCGGAGGTCTGTCCCGCACCACGCATGGAATCGGTTACAAGACACATTTTGTCAACGCCCTTTATGCGGTAAAGGGAGCCGAGAATACAAGGCGGGAGATGGCATCCGTCGGCAATGACTTCCACACGCATATCGTCAATAATATATCCGCTTTCTATCATACCGGGTATACGGAATCCGCCTCTTCTTACCATAGAGGACATACCCGAATAAAAGTGGGTAAGCAGATCATATCCGTTTTTATATCCTTCCAGCACGGTGGTGTATTCCGCATCGGAATGTCCCATAGAAGCGAGTATTCCTTCTTTGGCAAGAGCTTTGCCAAGCTCCATCGCCCCATCAAGCTCGGGCGCAACCGTCCAGCGCTTGATAATACCTTTGCCTGCTTCAAGAATGGGAAGATAATGGTCGGGCGTGGGCTTTTTCAAAAATCTTTCATCCTGGGCACCTTTTTGTGCAGGGGAGAAATAAGGCCCTTCAAGGTGGATACCGCAAAGGTCGCTTCCGTTGTTTTCGGTTTTGCTTGCTGTGCGGAAGGTTTCAAAGGTGCGGTATAATTCTTCATCGGGGCAGGTGAGTGTGGTGGGAAGCATAGCCGTTGTGCCGTGGCTTCCGTGCAGACGGGCGGCGGTGAGATATGCTTCTACCGTGCCGTCCATAAAATCGCTGCCTCCTCCTCCGTGCAAATGTATATCCACAAAACCGGGGGAAACGTATTTATCCTTGTAATCGGTAACCTCGTATCCTTGGTCGCAGGTGCGTTCTCCCGCGGAAACTACCTTTCCGTTTTCAAAGCAAACCTCGCCTTTTTCGATAATACCGTTTTCTGTTATTAATCTTCCTGTAATTTTTTGTATCATTTTTATTCCTCCAAAAGGCATACCGCGTGGGCACATATACCCTCTTTTGCTCCCGTAAAGCCCATGCCTTCTTCTGTGGTGGCTTTTATGTTTATTCTTTCAGGCTCCGCCCGCAAAGCTTTTGCTATATTCTCCCGCATATTTTCTATGTAAGGAGAAAGCTTGGGCACCTGAGCGATGACGGTACAATCAAGATTGCCTAAAACATATCCACGTTTATCCATTTCCTTTTTGACCTGCTCAAGAAGCAGTAACGAACAAATATTTTTATATTTTCCGTCGGTATCGGGAAAGTGAAAGCCTATATCCCGCAACGCCATAGCTCCCAAAAGACTGTCGCACACGGCGTGGGTAAGCACGTCCGCATCGGAATGTCCCGCAAGACCGTATTCATAGGGTATTTCCACACCGCCCAAAACAAGCTTTCTTTCCGGTGCGAAACGGTGAGCATCGTATCCGTGTCCTATCCTCATAAAGGCTATTTACCTTCCTTTTCTCTTTCCGCAAGGAATATCCGCGCTTTTGCTCTGCGTATATCCTCTGCGGTGGTAAGCTTATCGTTATTATCGCCGATATTTACATACTTTACCTTAAATCCTGCGGCTTCCGCAAGGGTGGTATCGTCGGTAGCGGTTATCTTATTCTTCTTTCCCATAGCGGACGCTACCAGATAAATATCTTTTCTGAACACCTGCGGGGTCTGTACGGCAATAAGTCTGTCCCTTTGGGGAGTGTACTGCGCCGCGCCGTTTTCATCGGTATACTTAATAGTGTCCGCCACCGCCTTGCAGGCGCAGGATGCACCTGTTTCGTAAACTGTGTTAACTACCTCGTCTATGTTTTCGGCTGTGATAAAGGGACGTGCGCAATCGTGAATACAAACAATATCCGTGTTTCCCGCCATCAAGACTCCGTTAAGCACAGATTCGGTTCTTGTCTTTCCGCCGGGGGCAAATTTTATCTCTTTTTTTGTGTATTTACTTGAAATGGGCAAAAGACGTGTATTGTCACGGCAGACCACCACGATATCGTCCACCGTTTCGCTTTTTTCAAATGCGTCCAAAACCATGGAAAAGACTGTGGCTTTTCCCAGCTTTATAAGGGGCTTTTCCACACCGCCCATTCTTTGTCCCGTTCCTGCGGCGACAATAACGGCGGTTACCCGTCTTTTTGTTTTTTTATTATTTTCCACGAATAATATCACCCTTTTTCAATCCCTCTGCTTTAAGATAAAACTCCATCTTTGCATGAGGTGTGCTTTCTATGGGGTTGCCGTCCATATCAAAAAGTTCGCCTATAACAGCATCTCTTCCCACCTTGCCGGGGGAGAGTATCTGCACGCTTTCTCCTACGGACATTTTGTTTCTCTGCAGGCAAAGCGCCATACCTTTTTGGTTATCGTAATCGCTTACTGTACAAAGATATGCTCTGTCTTTAAGATATTCGTTGTTATTTACTATGTTTGCGGTCTCCTGAGGGGAGTTAAAGTAAAATCCCGTGCAGTATTCTCTGTGGGAAACACTCTCCACTTCGGTAAGATATGCTTTGTTAAAGGGCTTGCCTGCAAAATGATCGTCCAGCGCCATACGGTAAGCGTTGGTTACAGCGGCGGTGTAATATGCACTCTTCATTCTGCCTTCTATCTTAAGACTGTCTATACCTGCGTCAATAAGCTCGGGAATATGCTCGATCATACACATATCCTTGGAGGAGAAAACGTAGGTACCCGTATCGTCCTGCACCGCTTCTATCTTATCACATTCTCTTTTTTCCTCGTACATATAGTACTTCCATCTGCAGGGCTGGGCACAGCTTCCGTCGTTGGCGTTTCTGTTTATATAGTAGTGGGAAAGTAAGCATCTGCCAGAATAAGAAACGCACATAGCACCGTGGACAAAGCACTCTATCTCCAATTCGGGAGGGGTGTTTTCTCTTACGGCTTTTATATTTTCCAAGGTAAGCTCACGGGCAAGAACGATTCTTTTTACCCCTGCGCTGTGCCAGAAACGGCAGGCGGCGGAATTCACCGTGGATGCCTGGGTGGAAAGGTGTATTTCCCCTTCGGGAATTATCTCTTTTATTTTGCATATAACGCCCGGGTCGGATACGATATACGCATCGGGCTTTATTTCTCCCAGTACACGCAGATAATCCTCCAGCACGGGGAGATCGTTATCTCTGGGCATGGTGTTAAGGGTAATATATACTTTTTTGCCCAAGGAATGAGCATATTTCACCCCTTCGTCAAGCTGTTCGGGTGTGAAATTACCTGCTTGGGACCGCATACCGAATTTATCCAGCGCGCAATACACCGCATCTGCGCCGTAAAGCAGGGCATAATACAGCTTTTCGGGATTGCCCGCAGGGGAAAGTATTTCGGGCTTTTTATTCTTGTTCATCGTAAAATTTATTAACCTCTTCAGCTTTTTGCTTGTTTGCGTTGTGTCCCGCGTTTGTCTGGGCATAGTAGGTCTTGCCCGTAACGTCGGAAACAAAGTAATATGCGTTTATCTCTTTTCCGTTTGCATCAACGGGGCGGGCAGGGTATATAGCCGCTTCCAGAGCGTCCAGACCGGGACAGCATATAGCGCCGGGAGTAAGACCGGGATACAGATAAGTGTTGTAAGGATTATCTGTATCAAGATCCTCCTGAGTCAGGTCTTCCTTTCTTGCATCAAGGAAATACTGTATCGTTGCATCGGATTCAAGGAAGGGGTAGGTGTTTGAATGGTTAAGACGGTTGTGGAACACGTAGGAAATGGGTTCGTAGTCGATAATGTGTCTTGCTTCCATCTGTACGAGGGATGCAAGGGTAACGATATCGTCAAAGGTCATACCCATCGCTTCTACGTCTGCTTTGTATTCTTCGTCATAAAAACGCCAGAAGCGGGAGTTGAAGTTGTTAAGAAAACGATTTATGACCAGATATTCGGCGGTGTCGGTATAAAACTCGTAGGTATCGGGGAAGAGATATCCTTCAAGTCTGTATACTCTGTCCTCACTGTAGCCCATTTCGTCAAGCAACTGTACGAATTCGTGCTTATAAGGGTAATTGTTTATAGCCTCAACGTATTTTTCCTTGGTGCCGATCCCTTTGGAAACCAGCAGGTCTATGATCTGGTCAACGGTATATCCTTCGGGAACAGTGACCCATACGGCAGTACGCTCTACCTTTACCGTGGTAAGACGGTAAAGAATGTTGGAAAAGTTAAGGTTATCGGGTATGGAATAATCACCCGGGATAAGCTTTACGTCGGTACCGTCACCGTAAACCTCGCAATAAAGCTTAAACAGCCAAGGGTATTTTATAACGCCTTGCTCTTTCAGAGCCTCTGTTACGTCATCGATCGTGGTGGCTTCCGTAACGGTTACGTTGGCTTCTTTTTCAAGACTTACCAAAGCAAACATATCGTTGATTCCCGTCACCGCAAAATAACTGCAGTAAACTGCGGCGATCAGCACGAAAACAAGATATATTATCGCCTTGGGCAAAAAGCTCATATTGCCGAGTCTTGTCAAAAAATCGGAAAAATTGAATTTCTCTCTCTTTTTCTTTTCCTTGTTTGCGACAAAATGCTTGCTCTTTTCGTCCTTGAACTTGGAAAGGTCGGCTTTATCGGAAAAATGGCTGTTCAAAGCGGAGGGCTCTTTTGCTTCTTCCTGCTTTGCTTCCTCCGTCTTGGGTGCTTCGTCGGAAGCTTTGGGAGGCTCCTTCTTTTGAGCTGTCTTGGGCTGCTTTTTGGGTTCAGACTTTTTTTCCTGCTTTTTGGGAGCAGGCTGAGCAGGCTCCTTGTTTACGGGAGCTTCCTCGTTTTTTTTGCGGTATTCCTCAATTATCTTGAGTATATCGTCGGTATTGCTGCCGTTTTTGTTGTTATCCATATATTATATCCTCCTACATAAAGGCGGTAAGCGCGACGAATACGGCAACCAATGCCAGAAACGCCGGCGAAAAGAATACTTTTAATACGTTATCCTTGCTGTTTGCGGGCAATCCGCTTACAGGCGGCTTTTCCGCGTAATCGGAATAAACCTGATCAAGTCTTGAAAGCAAAAGTATGATAGAAAGGGCGAACAAGACCACAAGCAAAAAGCCCATAAATATTTCGCCGCTTTTTTGAATGGTAATTCTTAAGAAGCTGTCGCTTCCGTAAAGGGACAAAAGGTTTGAGAGTACGTGGAGTATTACCGAAGCCAACAGAGAACGGGTCACCACCGCTACCATACCCAGAACCAGTCCCGCAAACAGATATAACAAGAAGTTATCAAAAGAAAAATGCATAAACGCAAAGCATAGAGCGGAAACGATAACTGCGTTTACCGAACCGTATGGGCGGTATTCGGAAAGGATAATTCCTCTGTAAAACAATTCTTCCGTAACCGCGGGAATAATAACGTATGCAATAATAATTCCCGAACCGCTGTAGGAGGCGGTATTGTTTACCACGGAATCCACCAGTCCGTGGGTGGAATACATTTCGTCAAACAACGTGTACTGCCCGTATTTTATCAGCAAAGTACCGCAAAGCAAAACCAAAGCGGATACCAGTACGAAAATTATATGTTTGGGGCGCACCACGTAGAAGAAGGGGTCAGTTTCAAGCCGTCTTCCCTTAAGCAGATAATAAAAGATGCAGGGAAGTATAAATATTATTAACTGCAGTATGGATATTGTAAGCAGGGGATTTTCGTTTTCTCCCATATTGCCGATAACAAATTTTCCGCACAGACGCAGTATAAGCATTACTGCCGCGGCAAGCACGGGTACCGTTACCGCAGGCGTCTTAAGGTGATTTTTTATATCCGACATATCAAGACCTCCTTTTTAATATTTTTTCAAGTTTTTATCTTCCGCAGGTGGCTTTTTTAAGCAGGCTTGCTTTTTCCGCACCGTAAAGATATTCGGTTATTTTAAGTCCGAACTCATAAGAAACGCCCATTCCTTGCGCAGTTATGATATTACCGTCCTGTACGACCGGCTCTTTCGCAAGGGTTTTGCAAAACAGCATATCCTCCATTCCGGGGTAGCAAACTGCGGTCTTGTCCTTTAAAAGACCCATCCTGCCCAAGACTGTGGGGGCGGCGCATATGGCGCACAAAAGACAGCCTTTATCGTATGCGTTTTTAACAGCGATCTTTACAATTTCGCTGGCATACAGATTTTCGGTTCCCTTACCGCCGCCGGGTAAAATAAGTCCGTCGCAATCCGTAAGGTCGGTTTCTTTTGCCAGAAGGTCTGCCTGTATTTTAATATCGTGAGCACCGCAAACGGTGTTGCTTTCGCTGATAGAAACCGTTTTTATATCCGCTCCTGCTCTTATAATAAGGTCAAGGGGCGCCAACGCTTCGGTCTCTTCAAATCCGTCTGCCAAAAACATATATATCTTCATTGCTTTTACTCCTTAAAATATAATGTATGAAACCGTGTGGGGGGGAAGAGCTGCTTCAAAAGTGCCGTTTTGTACGGTTATTTCTTGCTGCACACCGCCGTCAAGCGTGTAAATGCCATCGGGAATTTCCGTTTGTATGCAGGAGTATGTCTTTTTTGCGGATGCGTTTACCAACAGTAACAGCTTTTTGCCGTCTTTCCGCTGCCACAATTCGGAAAAGGTTGCGGTGTGGGCAAGTAACCCGCCGTAAGCTTCGTGCATTATTTTTGTGGTTTTAATAATCTGCTTGTCTTTTATTTTGGGTGAACGCAAAAGCTTTCCGTCATAGAAGAAAGAGCCCAGCTTAACACGTGCGTTTACGCACTTTTTGTAAAAATCCTTGTGTACCAGTGAATTGTAGGTTTCGGGCAGTATCCAGCCCATCTGTTCGCCGTATGTTAAGGATTGTGCGGCAAGAATATCCTGCCCCGCAGCGTCGGGAGCATATATATAGTTTCGTCCGAATACTGCAACATATCCGTTATATATGACCATAAATACGGGAACCTGGTCGTTTTTGATCCATATCCAGGAAAGATACGCCTGTATCTCCTTCATATACGGATCGGAGGTACATTCGGTGGTAAAGCATCCATCCGCCGGCATAGTCTGCCTTGCGTGGTCAAGAAGATTTCGGTAGCTTTCTATCCACCACGTGCCGCCGCCTGCGCGGTGGGCGTGGCTGCGGTCTTCACAAGGGTATGGCTGTGCCGCGCCGATCTGATCGATGTATACAGCATCCACACCGAAATCATTAAACAGCGTGTGTATGATCTCTTTTTGTTTTTCCTGCCAAAGCGCCGTGGAAGGGCACATTATGGCAAGCTCGATGTTGGATGTGGGGTAAACCTCCAAAAAAGGCTTATCTCCTTGTTTTTTGGTGCAGTTCGGGCGAGCCACCGCCGTAAACTGCCAATCCTCCTTACCCTTATCGTGAGTATCCCATAATCTGCCGTTTATATACGGCATAACCCGTATGCCGGCGTTTTGCAAACGGCGCATAGCGGGAACAAATGAATCCTTTGCGGGAAAATAGTGAGGGTAGTTTGTATCGTAAGGGATCTGGAACCAATCGTAAATATGTGTAGGGCTGTGCAGACCCAAATCCTTGCTTACTTCAAGAAGCTCGTCCGCAAAGGTTTCGTCCCATTTCATACGCTTGCGCCACCAATGGGGATTTGTTCTCAGCCATTCGGGCATATCTGCACGCTTTCCGTCCTTTATTTCAGGCTTCCAGGAGGCATGATTTTCAAAAAAGTCCTTATATATCAATGCCGCATCATACCAGTCGCCGTCAAACAATTCCCATACCGCTTCACCTTCAAGCGTTTGGCTGTTGCAGGCGGTATCTATATCCCTTAAAGGCATTGTCGCTTTCATACAAGCAATCTTTTCGCCTTCTGCTTTTTTATAAAACAGCTTTTTGTACGCAGGGGCGGGGTCGTGAAGCCCGTAATATATGCCTCTTTCCGCGCCCTCGTGCCACAAAGCCATATACTGCATTGAAGCGCCGTAGGAAGGGTAGTTTTGCTTTGTTTCAAAGGTGCGGACAGAGGGATAAACCTCACCGCATCCGTAAGGGAAAAACACTTTTGTCCTGTTGCAGGCGTTAAAGGAGAGGGCGGGGTAATCACATTCATAAAGAGTGTACAGATTATTTTCGCTGTGCAGGCGAACAGTCCAGCTAACGCTGTCAATTCCGGCGACAGCGGTGAGAATTACCGTTACTCCGTTAAGAATTGCGTGGTCAGAAAAGGTAAAGGTGTGAACTTTTGCGCTCGATCGTGCGCTTACAGCACCCCAGCCGCTTTTTGAATCCGCAGAAATAAAGCTTTCTTCGCCCTGTTTACGGGCGGTAAGAACAAACAGAGCGCCGACACCGCTTTGCAAAAATCTTCTGCCGCTTTTTTTATCGGCAACAGAGCGCAAAAGCATACCGTCTTCTTGGAGCTGTAAAGATATTTGCAGATCTTTTGCGGAAATGAGATGGGTCTTCATACCTACTCCTTGGCACTCAGTAAATCGGAAACCTTTTGTATAACTTCTCGGTGAATATCCTCACGGGTGCGTAAGGAAACTCCGTCGGATACATCTATTCTGTCCCAACCGTATTTTTCGGAAACGTACAAAGCCGCTTCATAGCTTTTATACAGGTGGTCTGCGTCTTTTTCGTGAATATCCTTTTTTGCTCCCGTTTCGTCGCACCGCTTTTGTATAAGGGAAAATGAAACTTCGGGAGGCTGGCAAAGGTAGATCACTTTATCAGGCGTGGGAAGTCCCAGCTTTTTCCATTCGTAATCGAACAGCCATTCTAAAAAATCGTCTCTTTTTTCTTTTGGTATCTTACTGCACTGATGCACCGCATTTGCGGTGGTGTATCTGTTTGCAATAATTATTTTACCCTCGTCGTAATCTTTTTTCCAATCCATTATAAAGGAAAGATATCTGTCTGCCGCGAAAAAAGCGGATGCGGCATAGCCGTTAATATCATCGGGATTTTCCCCGAACTCGCCGGAAAGATATTTGTTTACGAAAAAAGAATATGTATCGTCATAGGTGGGGAAGGTTACGTAGCGGTAGGGAATACCCTGCTTTTCCAGATAATCGGTAAGCAGGTGCGTCTGCGTATTCTTTCCCGAACCGTCCAGCCCGTCAAAGGCTATAAGCATTTTTTTCATCAGAGTGCGCTAAACCTTTCTTTTACTTCCTTTGCCTTGCCGCAAGTCATACTGCCTTCGGGACATCTGCCTTTAAGGCAGGGAGGTCCTGCGTGGGCAAACAAGAGGGGATATGTGTTTCTGGCAAGACGGAGCATTTCCGTTGCAAGCTGTCTTATTTCCCATTGAGCACGGTTGCAGCAACGCAACGCAAAGAAATTATACAGGCTTCGCACGTTCATAGTCATAATTATCTTGGTATCGCAGGCATTGGGAAGCACTCCGCGGGCGTCCTCGAAGGCTTGCTTGGAAGCCGCTTTTTCCGCCTGCTTTTGGTCCATACCTTCAGCAACCAGTCTTTTTACGTGCTTTTCGGTAAGTATTTCCGCAAGACGGATATAGTGCTGTCTGTCTTCTTCCATTGCTTTAAGAAATTCTGCCTTGGCTTCTTCACATTCTTCTATTGCGGGAGGAATGATATACGTAAACTGCTCTTTGTTAACGTATCTCTGGCTTTGGACGGAAAAGGACGCAATTCTGTGGCGGGTTATCTGCGCCAGTACTGCGCGGGAAACTCCCTCAATACCGAAGGTGATGGAAACGTGCTCGAAGGGGGAGGCGTGTCCCAGATCTCCAAGCATTGTAAGAAATTTTTCGGTCTTTTCGGGAGTAAGTCCGTCCCAAAGGTCGGATATCTCCGATGATGAGTAGCAAAGTTTTGCCGCAGCGGCAATCAGTTTTTCGCCGTCCGGCGTGTAGGAAAGTATCTCGACCTTCATATAGTGTTCCTCCAAGTATTTTTATTCATAATAGTATAGCATATAATGGAAATGAAATCAATAATAATATATTAAATAATAATATATA
>JAFQAP010000020.1 GCA_017399965.1 Clostridia bacterium
GTTCCGAAGGACTGCATCAGAAGCGAAGGACTGCTGTAGGAGTTGGATTCGGTCATATCCTTGTAATCTCGCTCGAAGGACATCGCCACGTAGTATTGCTCTGCGGTGACGGCAGTTTCGGTCGCTTCCACATTCTTCTGATAGGTGTAAACCGTAAGCGAGAGAATGCCGACGTTCAAGCAGATCAGAAACAGCACAAGGGTAAATATGTAGGTCTTTTGCCAAAATCTCATTTTCATATCTCAAACCTATAACCCGTCTTGTACACCGTTTGGATCCGATCCGAGATACCAAGCTTTTGGCGAAGTCTCTGAATGTGGACATCAACGGTACGGGTATCTCCTTCATAGTCAAATTCCCAAACCAAGTGTAAAAGCTTTTCACGGGTGAGCGCCAGATTGCGGTTATTAACCAACACCTCAAGAAGCGCAAACTCCCGAGGCTTCAGGGGAATTTCTTTGCCGTTTTTGTACACACGGCGGTTATCAAACTCAATGCGTATATCATCAAACTCAAAGTGATTGGTATCAGCCTTGGTTCTGCGAAGGACAGCTTTCACTCGCTCCACAAGTTCAACGATATTGAAAGGCTTTGTAATATAGTCATCGGCACCGAGGCGCAGTCCTTTGATCTTGTCCTGCGGCGTGGATTTTGCCGTGACGAAAATAACCGGAGTTCCTTTGACAAATTCCATGATCTCAAAGCCCGAATACTTGGGAAGCATCACATCAAGGATAATGAGATCATATTTGAGCTTTAGTATCTCGGAAAGCCCCGTTTCGCCGTCAAATACTTGAAAACATTCATGTCCGACCAGTTCGAGATTGAATTTTACAAGATCGTTGATCGCTTTTTCGTCCTCAATAATGAGTATTTTAGCCATATTTTCACCCCTGTTTTTGAGTTGAACGAGTATACAAGTACTCGGCTTTAGCATTATTATAACATACTTATATTGCCAAGTTGTATCCGAATTTGAGTAATTCAAAAAAATGTTGTTAAAAGAAAATAGTTTAAGAACACGATTACATAATAGGAAAATCCGACCATCTTTGATATGATCGGATTTTTGTGTTGTTTATTTGAAATGTGGGGTGAATTCACCATTCCCACCAAGGAGTATCTTCGCTCTCTTCGGGTTCATCTTCCGACGGTTCTTCGTCGTCGGGCTCTTCGTATTTAAGATGCTCAAGACAGATTCGGTTATAGGGAAGATCGGTTCCGCTTGTGCCGAAGTAATAACGTTTTTCTACTTCTGTATCTGTTTCTTCATCATATTCCATATAGGTGCCTGCCAGGTTATCATAGAAAGGCATAGACGGGTCTATAGGATACTCGTATCCCACAGGGATTTCACGGTAGGTGTACTGAGCGTCCTTAACCGTTACCTGTTTTAAAAAGATACGGGAGGGGATGCAACGGAATCCCAAAGAGATCACGGAGTCGCAATCACATTCAGGCATACAGATAGCTTTTGTTTCGCTGTCCCAATTTACCATAACGTGAGTTGTGCATTCGATGGAGGGCAGGGTATCAAGGGTAAAATAACCGGTATCAATACAGCTTGAGCCGCCGCCTAAAATATGCATAGCATCGTTTTCACAAGCTTCGGTAACAAGATGACCGGACAAAGTGCAGAATTCCGCTGTCAATACACTGCCGGGACGCTCAAATTCGAGGGTGTATTCTATATCGTTATCGTCCATATACGCATAGATCTTTTCGAATGTATAATCCCAAAGCATTGCCGCGGGGTTATATTTATCTATGGTAATTGTCTTGTTATTATCGTAACCGTACCAGCAGCAGGAAACGAAATCGGGAGTATATCCTGCAAAATAGTAGTCACGCATAGATGTGGTGGTACCTGTCTTACCGCATACTTCAAGTCCGGGAACCTTGTTTTTCAAGGTTATTGCCGCAAAGCCCGTACCGCCTTTTTCGTGAATGGTGCTTTTGAGCAGACGTCCCATAATATAAGCGGTTTCTTCGCTGTATACCACCTTTTGGTTGGTATTGTTTTCCAAAAGTATTTCGTCGTTTATATTAAGAACTTTTGTATAAAGTCTTGCTTCCGACCACACACCTTCGTTTGCAAGGGCAGTATATGCCTGCGTCATTTCCATAACGGTGACACCGTAAGTGAAACCGCCCAGCGCCAAAGGCGCTTCGGCTTTATCGGAATCCACCAGAGTGGTTAATCCAAGATCTTTTGTAAGATGTCTGTATACGGTATCTATACCCAACGACTTAAGGGTAGCAACAGCGGTGGTGTTTTTGGATTTCATCAACGCCCATTTTAAAGAAACCAGACCTTCGTAATTTCTTTCCGCATTGCTGGGCCAGTATTTATCGTTTACTATCATCTGAGGAACGTCGTCTATAGCGCTTCCGTAGGTATAGAGACCGTCTTCAATAGCCAATGTGTAAACGGAGAGAGGTTTTATGGAAGAACCGGGCTGGCGTTTACTCATTGTAGCGCGGTTAAGACCTCGGGAGTCTTTCTTTTCGCCTCTTCCGCCCACAAGTCCCAGCACATCTCCGGTATCGGGGTCGATAATTACCATTGCACCTTGGGATTTAACACCGCTGACCTTGGGCCAGTACTGGTCGTCTTCAAAAACTTCCTCCAGCATAGCCTGAATATTAGGGTCCATACAGATATATATCTTCAGACCGCCGGAATAGATAAGATTGGATGCGGTGCTGCGGTCGTATCCGTATTCTTCGTTCAGGTCTACTATAAGCTGTTCGATAACCGCATCGATATAATAGTTGTGTATTTTCGTAGTGCTGTCAACACCGTCACCGGAATACAAAACAAGGGGTGCATCGTGAGCTTCGTCAAACTCCTCTTGAGTTATCTTTTCGTGCTTGAGCATCTCTCTGAGCACCAGATTACGTCTTTCCAGATTGTTCTGGGGATTGATGATAGGATCGTAAAATACAGGAGATTTGCCGATAGCGGCTATGGCGGCACATTCAACCAAAGTCAATTCATCAAGCTCTTTGTTGAAATAGGTTTCCGCCGCGGCACGCACGCCGTTGGTGTTCTGGGAAAGGTATATTGTGTTTAAATACATTTCCAGAATTTCGTATTTTGAATATTTTTCTTCAACGTCCAAAGCGCGGAATATCTCCTGCACCTTTCGCTGAATAGTAGCTTCGTTTTCGCCGGAAACGTTTTTGATAAGCTGTTGAGTCAGCGTACTTCCTCCGCCGTAATTAGAGCTTGTGGGAATAAAGAAGTTGAATATCGCCGAAAAGGTACGCTTTGCATCCACGCCCTTGTGGTTCCAGTATCTTTGGTCCTCAATAGAAACGTATGCATCAATAAGCGTCTGGGGAATATCGCTGTAGTTTACCCACAAACGGTTTTCGCTTCCGTGAAGTCGGTCTTCCTCCAGCTCGTGCTCGTTACCTTCCTCGTCAACCCATACTATCTGGGTAGCCTGGTCGGAGGTGAACTTAAGGTTATCCAAGCCTGAGTACTCAAGGTCTACGAAGTTTCTTATATAGATAAGAAACGCGCAGGCAACCGCTATTCCCGTAACGGTACAGATAAGCATCACGGTAAGCAGAGCGTTAAGGACGTAAGACAGCGCCTTGCTGATAATAAACCAAGCCACGCGGAAGGGATACCACTTGGCGTTTTTGTTTATGCTGTCAAGTGTTTTCTTACGACGCACCGTACGCTTTTTACCTGCAGGCTTATCTGCCATCTGACGCAGTGTTTGAGTATCAGCCTCGCCGATAATTATCGTCTTTTCGTTTTGTTCGTTTTGCGGGGTGTTGTTTTCGTTCATTTGCTTCACCTTTTATTCTTTTTGGCAACGTTACCGTTTCCAAGTAAGCTTACCAGCTTATCGAACAGTGCGTCTGTCAGATCGCACTTTATTTCTTTAAGCTTAAGCAATTTGTTTTCTTCTTCGTAATACAATATTACTTCGCTTTCGCCGTGGTGTTTTTTTACGGTGTCTATTGCAACGTCTGCGTTTTTGCAGTTTTGACCGTTTATACGCAAGTACAGATCGGGCACAGATGCCTGCTTTTGGGCAATATTGCAGGTGCGGAGTAATAATTGAACCGAATCTTTTTCGTTTTCGTTTTCCGCTTCTCTGTAATCGGCATCTCCCGTAAAGACAAGTACGCTGCCTTCCTTTAACAGACTGCGGAATTTTTCGTATACCTTGGGGAAAACGATCACCTCCAGGCTTCCTTCGGTGTCTTCAACCTGCAAAAAAGCCATTTCGGTGTTGTTTTTGGTGGTTTTTGTGCGCACTTTCATAAGCACCGCCACCAGAGTTACCGCCGTTTTATTGGGCATAACACCTGTTGACAGCTTTTCTGTAAGATCTGCTGTTGTTAAGGCATTAAGCTTTTGCATGGTGCCGCAGTATGCTTTAAGGGGATGGCCGGAAAAATACATTCCGCATAGCTCTCTTTCATAAGAAAGCTTTTCCGCATCGGAATATTCTTTTATATTCGGCAGGGAAAGTGTTATGCTTTCGTCCTTTCCGCCTTCTGCCTCAAACAGACCGATCTGCCCGTAACAATCGCGGTTTTTAATGGTGGAAAGCTGTGTAAGGGCGGTATCGAGAGACGCTACGAGCCTGCTTCTGTAGTGGCCGAACCAATCCAGCGCACCGCATTTTATAAGACTTTCAAACATTCTTGAATTTCCGAATGGCTGTACTCTCTGCAAAAAATCCTCTGCCGTGCAGAAAGAACCGTTTGTTTCACGCTCGGTAATTATCTGCTTTGCAAACCCGTTTCCTACGTTTTTAACAGCCGCCAGACCGTAACGGATGTGACCCTTTGATATGGAAAAAACAGAGGTGCTTTCGTTAATGTCCGGTTGAAGCACGGAAACTCCGTGGCTGCGGCAGTCTTCGATATATTTGCTCATAGAGCCGTCGCCCATTACGGTGTTTAAAAGAGCGCACATATATTCGCCGTAATAATGGCATTTAAGATATGCGGTTCTGTAGGCAACCACCGCATATGCGGCAGCGTGGCTCTTATTAAAGGCGTATTTTGCAAATTCGTTCATTTCATCAAAGATAGCGCTGGCGTCCTTTGAAGAATAGCCGTTTTTCTGCGCCCCTTCAATAAATACAAGCCGTTCTTTTTCCATAACGTCCGCTTTTTTCTTTGCCATGGCACGGCGGATAATGTCGGCGTGTCCGTAGGTGTAGCCCGCAACGGTTCTGCATATCTGCATTACCTGCTCTTGGTACAGAATACATCCGTTTGTATCGTTAAGAATACCGTCGGGCACGGGGAGGGAAGAGGATATAACACCGTCTGCACGGTTTTTGAGGAATCTGGGAATAGAATCCATAGGACCGGGACGGTAAATGGAAATGCAGGTAATAATATCGTTAAAGCACCTGGGCTTCATTCTGGTTATAAACTGCCGCATTCCCTCGCTTTCAAGCTGGAAGAGCCCTATGGAATCTCCCTTTGAAAGCATATCAAAGGTTTCTTTATCGTTAAAATCTATTTTTTCTATACAAAATTCCGGGTTCTTTTCCCGTATCAGCTTTTGCGCGCCGTCTATTACGGAAAGATATCTCAGCCCGAGAAAATCTATTTTTAAAAGTCCCAGATCCGCAACCACGTCCATGGTAAATTGGGTTACGGGTACGGAGCCGTTAACGGCAACGGGAACGTAATCGTAAATGGGGTTTTCTGTTATCACCACGCCTGCCGCATGGGTGGATGCGTTTCTCGGTCTACCCTCAAGGGCGCGGGCGTAATCCAAAAGCTTTTTCACCTGCGGCTCGTTATTATACCGTTCACGCAGATCTTTGCTTTTCTCCAAAGCCTTATCTACGGTTATGCTGTATTCGCGGGGGATAAGCGCTGCCACGCTGTCCGTATCGCTGTAAGACATACCTAAAGCACGTCCCACATCTCTTACCGCTGCACGGCAGGCAAGAGTACCGAAGGTTACGATCTGCGCCACGTGGTCGGAACCGTATTTTTCGGTCACGTAGGCAATGACCTCGCCTCTGCGCTCATCGCAAAAATCAATATCAAAATCCGGCATCGAAACACGCTCGGGGTTTAAAAAACGCTCAAACAACAAGCCGTTTGCAATAGGATCCAGATCGGTAATATTAAGCAGATAGGAAACAAGACTTCCCACCGCACTGCCTCGTCCGGGACCTACGGGAATATTTTTGGATTTAGCGTAGTTTACAAAATCCCATACTATAAGATAATATTCCACAAAGCCCATGCTTTCTATAACGCCCAGCTCGTATTCAACTCTTTTGATATATTCGTTTCCGCCGGGCATTTGGTTTGCGGCAACACGCTTTTTATATCCTTCACGGCAGAGTGAACGCAAAAATTCACTCGGTGATCTTCCGTCTGCAGGGCGGTAAGAAGGAAGCTGAGGTCTGTCAAATTCAATGGTTACGTTACATTCTTCCGCAATGCGCTGAGTGTTTTCCACCGCTTCGGGAATATCCTTAAACAGTTCTTCCATCTGGCGGGGGCTTTTTAAATAATATTCGTCGGAGGGAAGCTTTATCTGGCTTTCTCCTATTTTCGCCCCGGTCTGTATTGCCATAAGCAATTCCTGCACAGGGGCGTCTTCTTTTGTAAGATAATGTACGTCGTTGGTGCATACCAAGGGTATGTCCATCTGCTTTGAAAGTGAAATAAGCCCGTGGTTTACCTTGTCCTGATCCGGTGCGCCGTTTCTTTGAAGTTCAAGATAAAATCCGTCGCGGAAAATGTCTTTAAAGGTTTCCGCGTATTCTGCGGCGCGGGTGTACTCGCCGTTTATAATATTCTTTGGAATAACGCCGCTTATACATCCGGAAAGGGCGATTATACCCTCCGAATATTTTCTTAAAGCTTCAATATCCACTCTGGGCTTTTGGTAAAATCCTCTGGTAAACGCTTCGGAACAAAGGTGCATAAGGTTTTTGTAGCCCGTGTTATTTTTTGCAAGCAATACCAAATGGCTGAGATTAGCATCAACAGGGTAGGTGCGGTCATCCATAGTGCGGGGTGCAAGATAAACTTCGCAGCCGATAATAGGCTTTATCCCCTCTGCAAGACAGGCGCGGTAAAACAGCGCCGCCCCGTATAAAACACCGTGGTCCGTAATGGCAAGGGAATTCATACCAAGAGCTTTTGCTTGCTTGGCAACACGGCTTATACGGCATTCGCCGTCAAGAAGACTGTATTCGGTATGAAGATGAAGATGGGTAAATCCCATTTATCCGACTTCCTTTCAGCCTTTCAGATTTTTTGCTTCGCTTATCAGTTTGTTAAGTCTGTGGTACAGACCGGATTTACTTATAGGCTTTGAATGTACCTGTCTCAACTGTTCTAAATTATATTCGGGGTATTCAAGGCGCAGTCTCGCCGTTTCCTGCACGGAAGGGGACATATGTGAAAGTCTGCCCTTTTTTTCAAGAAACTTAATAGCTTCCGAAGCTTCTGCGGAAGCTTCTGCGGTACGTGCCATGTTGGCTATTTCCGCATTGTTAAGGCGGTTAAGATTATTTCTCGTTTCCTTAAGCAGCTTTGCTTCCATAAGCTCAAGGGTAAACTTACCTGCGCCGATAACGGTAAGGAAATCTTCTATTCTTTCGCTTTCCTTGTAGTAAAGTATATACTCGTCATTACGCTTTAATGCTTTTGGCTCAAGATCCATAGAGCACAGCAAAGCGTATATATAGTCCATATATTCGTTTGTAAAGGAGAGGGTAAGGTAATATCCTTTGTTGGGGTCTACTATGTTTCCGCTGGAAACGAACAGACCGCGCAGCATTGCTTTTAGATCTTTATCGCATTTCGGTTCAAAAACTCTGTGCTCAAATCCATGAACAAAAGCTTGCGTACAGCAATCCTTTTTTTCTTTTATAACGGAAAGATAATCCTTTATATCCGATGAAAACGACATTATTTTATTATCCTTATTTCGGGTGTAAGCTCAACACCCGTTTTTTCGTAAACTTCTTTTTGAATAAACGCTATCAGAGCTTCAATATCCTTTGCCGTGGCGTTACCCGTATTAACTATAAAGCCTGCATGCTTTGCAGAGACCTGCGCGCCGCCTATGGAATATCCCTTCAAACCGCACTGCTCGATAAGTGCGCCTGCAAAATGTCCCTCGGGACGCTTGAAAGCGCTTCCGCAGGAGGGCATATCCAAGGGTTGTTTTTCGTTCCTTTTGGACATATTCAATTCGTTTATACGCTTTATCTCGTCCTTATCGCCTCTGGCAAGATCAAATGTGGCTTCAAGTACAAACATATTTTTGTTCATAAAAATGCTGTGTCTGTGGCCCAGCTCCAATTCTTCTGCGGGAAGCACGGAAAGTTCGCCGTTAAGGTCCAGAACCTTGACTGTTGTAAGGCAATCTTTGATCTCGCCGCCGTATGCGCCTGCGTTCATAAACACGCCGCCGCCGACTGTGCCGGGGATCCCGTATGCGAACTCCAGTCCGGAAAGGGATTCTTCCGCCGCCGCTTTGGAAACAGCGGTAAGCTTTTCTCCGCACAAAGCGGTAAGCCTTGTTCCCTCTATATTAATGCCTTTAAGCTTGTAAGTGAAAATTACAGTTCCTTCATAGCCCTCGTCGGGGAAAATAATATTGGAGCAGTTGCCCACAATAATAAATCTGCTGTTTTCTACGCTGCATTCCCATACTGCCTTGCACATATCCTCTACCGTATCGGGAAAGCAGGCGCGCCTTGCAACACCGCCCACGCGCATGGTGGAATGGTCTTTCAGAAGCAAATTCTCTACAATGTTCTGCATCTCAATTCCTCCGAACATTTATTTCCAAAATGATTATACAATAAAATAGAAGAAAATACAATAAAAATAAAGAAGTTTTTTTAAAGATACCTTGACTGAACGGGGTCAAATATGTTAAAATTTTAGAAACAAACGGTATATTACCGTAATATTAAAGGAGAATACTTATGAAAAGAATTATTTCCGTATTTGCAGCAGTACTTCTTTTGGTTATGGCTTTCGCTCCCATGGCGGTTTCCGCAGAAGAAAGTCCTTTCCACGTTACTCACTATAACGATTCCGCCGCAGAAGGCGCTTGCGTTATCTTTACCGAAACCTACTCCGGCGGCGGCTGGTGGCTCCACGTTGCTTTTGCACCTGTAGAAGGCAAGGAAAACACTTACGAAATAGTTGAAATGGTCAACGGCACCGGCGACGGATCCGGCGCACCTCTTGAAGTTCCCGAAGGCGGATTTGTATACGGTCTTAACACCGGCAACAACTGGGGCGATCTTACTCAGGCTGCTATTGATGCAGGTAATCTTGAATCCCAGTGGTGGTATGCAAGTTACCAGCAGGACGAAGAATACTACACCACTAACTTTGTAAACACATCTACTACTTCTATGATCTCTACCGCAACCGCATGGATGGTAGGCGATATGTTCGTTTTCACCGGTCTTGATCTTGAAGGTCTCACCCTTCCCACCTCCACTCCCGATACCAAGTGGTATGACGAAGGTTACGTTTGCACAGCTACCTTCACTGCCGCAACCGATGATTCTCAGCTTCCTGCAGAATCCGACCCTGCAGATGAATCTACCCCCGCAGACGAATCCAAGCCCGCAGATGAATCCAAGCCTGCAGATACCTCCGCTCCCGCAAACAATTCCGCAGATAACTCCGCAGACGCACCCGCAGACGGCGGCAGTGCTACTTTGTGGATCGTTCTCGGCGTTGTGGGCGCAGTAGTGGTTGTGGTTGTTATCGTTATTGTTTCCAAAAAGAAAAAATAAACAATAAAACCGAGGAATATAAAAAATGAAAAAAATCATAGTTTTAATATCCTGCCTTGCGTTGGTATTTTCTCTGGCGGTTCTTCCGGTTTCCGCCGAGGCAGACGGATTCGATTTTTTAAGCACCGCTTCCAAGTTCGAAGTTAACGGCTCCGTTGTAGGCGAAGGCGTGGTGCTTGTAACCGTAAGCGATAATATTCCCAGTTCCAATCTTAAGTGGGCTATTTCCGTTGTGCTTGCTCCTACAGATACCGAAGGCGTTTATTCTGTAGTATTCGTTCATACCGGCGATGGAACCGACCCCGCCATAACTCTTGAAGACGGTCAGGTTCTTCTCGGTGTTCACTCTTCCACCAGCAACACGGATCAGGCTTCCGAATATCCCAACGTATACGGCAAACTGGCGGCGCAGGCGCTTGAAGCGGGCGACACCGTTGTTTTCAGCGGTATTGATTTTGAGGCAGGCACAGTTTCCGAAGACGCTTCTATTGTTGCCGGCGGAACCGGCGCTCCTACGGATGAATCCGAACCTGCAAACGAATCCGCTCCCGCAGACGAATCCGTTCCCGCAGATGAATCTGCACCTGCTTCCGAATCCACACCCGCAGATACCTCTGCTCCCGCAGACGCATCCGATAACTCCGTTACAGAGGCTCCCGCAGGCGGAAACAACACCTGGATCTACGTAGCATGCGGTGTTGCCGCTGTTATCATTGTAGCAGTTGTTGTCGTAATGGTTAAAAAGAAGTAATAAAACACCATAAACAAATAATTCACCCCAAAAAGCAAATTTGCTTCTTGGGGTGATTGTTTTTTTAGAAATTTATTTTTCTGTTCTGTTTGAAATACGTTCACTGAAGAAAAGGTGCTCGTGGTCGTAACAACCTACGTTTTCATCGGGCTCATCAAGATAATGTATTATTTCTGCGGCAAGATACAATTCGCCGTCTTCTCTCGTTTCAAGATAAAAATGGGGAAAATCACTGTATTTTGCGGTGTCTTCAATTATCTTTTTTTCTGCCGCTTCAACCAGACTATCGCAAATATAATTAACAAAATTATCTTCGGTATCGCTTAATTTAAGTATTTTTTTACTTTCCGGCAGGGTAAGGGTATACTCGCCGTTTTCTTCGGTAATATATTTCGAAATCCCCGTCTGCACGTATTCGCTTTCGGATGGAATTCCCGACGCCACGCATCCTGCCAGGAATATCAAAACAGCTGTAAGAAAAACAACAGATTTTCGCTTCATATTCCCACCGCCTTTTTATGGATGTATTTCAATTCTTGCCATTGTATAGTCGGCTTTTATATATATCCAATAGTAAAAATCCGACTAACCGCTGAATGAAAGCTCCACCGTAACGGGAACGTCCTTTTTCAGCTGTACGGTTTTGAAGTCGCCTAATCCCAGGTTGTCTTCGCTTTGCCGACAATCAAGATCAATCTGTACTTCCTGATCTATATCCGAAATCAGCTCTACTGTGATTCTGTTTTCCGCACCGTCGTGAAAATCGTGTTCACTTGAAATATCTATATCTTTAATGCTCAACTTAACCGATGAAGGGGATTCAAAAATATGTTTAAACTCAAATGTATCGTCGCTGTTGCGGTAGGTTCCGATGTAATAGTCGTAAGGCACATAGTACCAAGCGTTATTGACGTTGGTTAAAAATTCTTCGGTTACTTCAAGCACTTCTCCTTCGCCGAAGTGGGTATTTACCAGGCAAAGCAGAGATCGATCGTGGGATAACCGATAAATTTTATTTCCCCATTCTATCCACATAGTTCCGCGCTCAACGGGATATTCGCCTCCGCCAAGCTCAAGCACATCATCGGATATTTTTTCGGTGGTTTTACCGGTTTCTTTCGCGTTTTTCAAGTAATCAATAATGTTATACAGCGTGTCGCAATCTTCAATGGTTTTATAAGATATTCCCCAACCGTCCCAAGTGTATTGAAGAATACGGATTTTTCCCTCATCAAACGATAAAGAAATTTCTTCAGAACTATCGACGGATTCGATATCGACGGATTCGTTGATACTGCTTGGTGATGTTACACAACCTGTTAAAGATGCGAGCACCGTAACGAGTATCAGTATTATTGCGAGTATTCGATTCATACGTACTCTCCTTGATTAACTGCGATTTACCTTGATGTTATCATTATAATCTATTCCGCAATCCCTGTCAAGCTCGATAATGATATGCCATTCAGCCATATCCTCGGTACATACTTCGGGGCAGGTAACGTCTATATCTATTTCCACGCCGTTTCCGCTTGTTTTTACGGATTTCACCTTGTGGCGTATTGAGCCGCTGCCTTCCTCAAGCAATACGAGTAATAAGATGTTTTCTTCAAAATATTCATCGTCATATTTTTCGCAAGCGTCAATAAAACCTTTGGTTGTGTCTGAATATACCTTGTCAACGTGATCCAAAAAATACAGATCTTTGTTGGCGTTATAATATTCCTCAAGCTCGTCTTTGCTCGTAATAACAGTTACCTTGGGGTATTTTACGTTATCGTGATATCCGTCGGTGCGGATATATTGGGCATCAAAATCCTGCTCTTCAAGCTTGTTTCCGGCGGCTTTTACTTCGTTAAGCGTGCCTATAAAGAAGGGGATGTTGTTCTGGCAGTCGATGAGCATATACACGAAGGGGCGGTCAAGGTAAACTTTTTTTGTTTCTTCGAATTCGGGCGCGCATTCATCTCGCATTTCCACAGCGGTGGCGGCGCCCGCCTTCGTTCCTTTTTCACCGACAGAAATAAAGGTTTTGTGCAATACGCGGCTTATAAAAATGTTTCCTGCACTTGAAGTGCCCAGAGCCGAAAAGTCTGCTTTGGAAGCATCAAAGGCTTTCGGCATTCCCATTGAAGCAAGAAGCTCCGCCATATCCGTATCATACTCTGTTTCGAATTTGGGAATTGCGGTGTTAACGGGAATTTCTTGGAGATTCTCCAGCATTTCCGCCAAGGATTCGCCGTTAAGCGAATTCACGTATTCGGTCACGGTAATTCCCTCGTTGGGAAGCAGGGCAACAAACGCATACTTTCTGTCTTTGTAATATTTAATAAAACCCGTTGCGTTCTCGTCTTCCAAATATCCGTTTTCAGTTGAATACATAAATTCAACCTCCTGCTCGGTACCGTCTGCTGTAGTAAAAGTATTTGCACTTACTGCATCCTTTGTGTATATTTCCGTCCATTCCGCCTCAAAAGCAAGGGCGTTTACAAGGTACATTATGGCGTTGTCGGGTATTTCATCAAGTATTTCGGGTATCATACCGTCGGTCTTTTGCTTTACCCAGTTATTTATATCCTTAAGCGTGGTACCGTCAAAGGGAGATTTGTAAATGTCCGCACCGAAATAATCGGCGTTTGTCTGCAAGAAATCTTCGTTTACGGTAAAACGGTCATCATCTGTAAACCAAATTGAATTGGCAAGAGAAAGTTTATACTTTTCACCTTGAGGCAGTGAATTCAAATAACTGTGCATATAGCCGTTTAGCTGAGCAACGGGCATTCCAAGCACGTTTTCCATTTCGGTAAGCGTATCGCCCTTTGCTCCGTTTGCTGTCATAGAAAGCGCGGCAAGCACGGAAAGGGGAGAGATGAGCGTATTTTTCCCGTCTTTGTTTCCCGCTTTGAAAAGCCGCAGGGCAAAATCTGTTACCGCAGTGCTTCCGGCGGTGGAAAGGGGAATTTCGGATACGTCCCCTGCGCTTACGTTGTTCATAAGATTAGGCGATTTAACAATATCATTACAACTGCAAATAAACACAGATAAAACAAGAATGACCGCACATAACCGTAAAAATTGCTTTTTCATTTCTTTACTCCTTTACAATAAATATTCGCTCTGCATATACGGTGTATCCGTCATATTCAGAAAAATACACATCAACCGTGTCACCCTTAATGGGCTTTTCCCGTTCTTCATTTATAACCGTAACGTATTTGTTTATATCGTAAATATCATTTTTATTTCTTACGTAACCCTTAAAACCGTCTGTTGTTATTTGGACTACCTTTATAACGAGCTTGTATGTTTTCTCCTCATCTTTCTCCTCATCTTCCTCGGGCGGAGTTTCTTCTGCCGGAGGAACTTGATCTACCGGCGGGAAATCTTCATCCGGCATCCATTCATCTGCAGGGGCAGATTCTTCTTCCGGCAGCCGTTCATCTGCGGGGGCAGATTCCTCTATCGATTCGGAAACCTCATCCTTTTCTTGGTCCTGCGCGGGCACGCTTTCATCTGCTGACTCACTTTCCTCTGCAGGGGGAGCCGGATCTTGGCTCGGGTCGCTGTTATCAGGCGTGGGCGGGGTATCTGCTTTATCTTTCGAAACTTCAAAATTTTCGTCAAAAGGAGTATTTTCTCTTATGCTTCTCATATGTCCGATTCCGAACACAGCAGTTGCAATTAAACAAATACACGCCGCGCATGATACAAATCTGCGGAATATAACCGTTTTTTTCTTTCTGTGCCTTAATTTATCCGTTTCCAGTATCATACTGTCGTCCAGATAATTCAAAGCATCGTGCAGTTTTTCGGCGTTCATATATCAAATCCCTCTTTTTGCAAAAACTCTTTAAGCATATTTCTTGTTCTGAATAAAACGCTTTTCGCCTTTCCCTCGCTCATCCCGCAGTATCTTGCGGCTTCTTTTAACGGATCAAGGAAATAGTACCTGCCGATAAACAGATTTCTTACTTCCTTGGGCTGTTCAAGAAGAAATTTGTTTATAGCTTCACCCAAAAGCTTTGCCTGTACCTGTTCTTCTGTCATATTTCCCGTTGTCAGAACATCGCCAAGCTCATCGTAAGAAACGGCAAATTCACTGCCTTTTCTTTTTGCGCGGTTTCTTTTTCTGAAAATATCAATGGATATCTGCCGTGTAATTTTACCGAGATACGCAGAAAGTGCCGTAGGCCGCTGGGGAGGCATACTGTTCCACGCGGCAAGATATGTATCGTTCACACTTTCTTTGCTGTCCTCTTTATCCGCAAGAATGTTATAGGCAATTTTAGTAAGATATTTACCGTATTTTTCATCGGTATGCTTTATTGCCTGCTCGTTTCTTTCCCAATAAAGGTCAATTATCTTTTCGTCCCGCATACAGCTTTTCCTCCCTTCACATATATATACCGTCAAAAAACGTATTTGGTTTCAAGAAAATTAAATATTTTTTATAATTATAACATAAAAGACCGATTTTACAAAGAAATCGGTCTTAAAAATATGTGTTTATTCAAAATCTACGGGCATACCCGTTTCGTCGGACTTGTTGCAGGCTTCCATGAGCTTCATTACGCGCATAAGCTGGGGATGGGTAATAAGCTGGTTTTCAATTCCGTCAACAGCCTTTGCAACGTTACGGTAGAAATCGTGAACGTCGGAAGTGATCTGGGGAATTTCGTGGGTCTTTATGGTGTCATCCTTACGGGGTGCCATAGTCTTGGTAAGACCTGCGGCGGTGCGTACGGGGATAACGTCCTTTTCGTCCCAGTTTTCGACGCAAACGATCTTTCCTTCGCATGAGAAATCGTTGATAACAGCGGTACCGTTTTCGCCCTGCATATACCAACGGGGAAGGTTGATAAAGTTGCTGGTGCCGACTTCAAGGTATGCGCGTACACCGTTTTCAAAATTGAGTGTGAGTCTGAAGCCGTCGTCAACCTCGTAGTTGGTAACGTGGTCGTATTGGCAGTAAACCTTCTTTATCTTGGAAGGAACCATAAGAAGCATTTGGTCAATAATATGTACGCCCCAGTCGAGCATCATACCGCCGCCGTGCTTTTTCATTCCGCGCCAGTCGCCGGGAATGCCTCTGGACCCGTGAACGCGGGATTCTATGTTAAATACTTCTCCCAATACGCCGCTCTCGTAAACCTGCTTCATAGCCAGAAAATCGCAGTCCCATCTGCGGTTCTGGTGAACGGTAAACAGTTTTCCGGTACGGTTGCTTGCGTCAAACATTTCCTGCAGATCTTCGCTGCAAAGAGTAACGGGCTTTTCGCTTATAGCGTTTTTGCCGCTTTCAAGCACCTTGATGATAAGCTCCTTGTGAACGTCGTTGGGAGTCGCAACGGTAACGATATCCAATCTATCGTCACCCAGCAATTCTTCAAGAGAAGAGTAGGTGTTTATACCCTCGTTGCGTGCTATTACAAGTCTATCGGGATTAATATCCCATACGCCAAGTAAATTGCACACGTCGCTCTTTTTAAGATAATCGCCGTGCCACCAACCCATACCGCCGTATCCGATAATAGCAATGTTCTTTTTCATTTTTAAGTACCTCTTAAACTCAAAGCATAAAGCTATGTAATGTTTAGTGTATTATAAACGAAATAGAATAAAAGTCAATAGTTTTCACAGATTTTCTTCTATAATTTTAACCCCCGTTTTTGGTATTATCAGGCTTATTTCAATAGAATCCGAATTCTCTCTCCGTGTGCTTCCCACGTTTATTCCCGCCTTGCGTATAAGGCTTACCGCGTTGTCTATGGAATTAACGAAAAACCTCACGTCCACCGTGCCGACTACCCGTCTTGAGCCCGTTTTTTCGTTTTCCGCTTTGTGCTTTAAAAACTCGGCTACAGCTTTTTCAGTTTCAAGGGCGTTTAACTGCCTTTCCCCGATACGTTTTATCATAAATATTCTGTCGCCCTTGCTGTCTATGCGTAAAAGTGCCCGCGCCTGCCGTTCCGAAAGACCGCCGCGTATTATCTCTTCCTTTTCTTCTGCGGAAAATTTCAAAAGCCGTACCTTGTTAGCCACGGCGCTTTGACTTATTCCCAAAGTCTGCGCCAGCTCGCTTTGGGTGGATTCGGTCATAAACATCAGCCGTTGCATGGCGTAGGCTTCTTCGAAAAAGTTCAAATCTCTTCTTTGCAGATTTTCCGTAAGCGCTATCACCGCACTGCCGTTATCGTCGGTTTTGGATACAATGCAGGGAACTTTTTTAAGTCCCGCTTTTTTTGCCGCCCTCAGCCGCCGTTCTCCTGCAATAAGCTCGTATTGTTCGGGTGTAAGCATTTCTCCTGCGATACTGAAGGTGGCTTTGTTATCTCTTTTACGTATCAAAAGAGGGGATATGATCCCCACCTGCTTGATGCTTTCTGCCAATTTTTCTATTTCGGCTTTGTCAAAATACTTTCTCGGCTGGGCGGAATTCGGTTTTATGCTGCTTATGGGCACCTGTATTATTCGTGAAGACTTTAATTTTGTCTTAAACTCCATACTTTTTCACTTCCTTACAAAAAATAAAAACTGCGGCACCTATAAAGTACCACAGTTATATTGTCATTTTTTGTTAAATCAGGTTAGGGAAAAAGATTTTTTTGCTTTTTAACGCCTTTTCGCCGTCTTTTTCTGTAATCTCGCCGATAGCGTAAAAGCCCTCTTTGCCGAATATCTTGAACTGCTCTCCCGTTTGGGCATTAAGTCCAAGCTTTTTTATGTGTATAGCTTGTCCGTTTGAAAAAAGACGGTCGTAAAATTCGGGAAGTGTTAATTCGGGGAAGGGAAATACATTTTCTACGGGCGTAACGGAGTACGTACCGTTTTTTATATCCTCTTCCGTAAAAGAGTCTTCCTTGCAAAAAGTTCCCACCACAGCCCTCTCAAGAAAGCTCATGGTTGCGCCGCATCCCAATGCCGTGCCGATATCCTCGCAAAGAGTGCGTATATAGGTACCGCGGGAGCAGGAAACGGTCATAAAAAAACGGTTTTCCTTTTGGAACGGGGTGATAGAATAAACGGTAATCCTTCTGGCTTCTCTTTCAACGGTTATGCCTTGTCTTGCAAGGTCCACCAGTTTTTTGCCGTCCCGCTTTAAAGCTGAATACATAGGCGGCACCTGCATCTGCTCGCCGATAAAGCTTTTCGCGGTTAAAGCAAATTCTTCAAAAGAGGGAAGTTCTCCTTCATAAGCGGATATTACATTTCCCGTAATATCGCCGCTGTCGGTCGTTTCGCCAAGCTTTATACCGGCTATGTAGGTCTTATCGTGGTCGGTAAGATATTCGCTTGCCTTTACAGCGTTATCCAGCATTATGGGAAGAACTCCGCACGCCAAAGGGTCCAAAGTACCGCAGTGTCCTGCTTTTTTTGCACCGGTAAGGCGTTTTACAATATTTACCGCCGTCTGGGAGGTCATTCCCGAAGGCTTGTAAAAATTTATTATTCCCGCTTTCATAGTACGCCTTCCAAAGCCTTTATAAGCATAGCTTTAGCCTGCTCGGGTGTGCCGTCTGTACGGAAAGCCGCCGCTCTTGTGTGACCGCCTCCGCCCATTTTACGGCAAAACGCCGCCACATCAAAATACTCGTTGGAGCGAAGAGAAACCTGTGCTTTATCGCCCTTGGGACGTATCATAGCGGAAACCTCAACGCCGTCGATACGGCGGGGCACGCTTTTTATTTCGTCCAGGTCGGTATCCGAAGCGCCGCTTTGCTCGTATTCATCTTTGGATATGGTGACTATAGCCAATTTACCGCCGTAATACAGCTCAACAGAGCCGTAAGCCGCCTTCATAAGCGCCAGTACGGGAGGTGTCATTTTATCAAAAAGCTGTCTGTTTATTGCGGCGAAATCAATGCCGGTCTCCATAAGCCGTGCGGCAAGACGCATTGTCTGGGGACGGGTGTTGGAATATCTAAACCCGCCGCTGTCGGAGCTTATACCTGCATAAAGGCAGACAGCCGCCTCCTTGTCTATGCCCACGGAAAGCTCATCATAAAGATCTGCAATTATTTCCGCGTTGGAAATAAAGTTATCCCTTATAAGCAATCTTTCGCAGGGGATAGAGTTTATCTTGTGGTGATCTATGGAAAGATCAAACACGCCAAAGAGATCCTGCTTATCTCCCAGCATAGCGGGGGTAGCAACGTCAACGCTAATTTTAACGGCATCTTTGGGTATATCGGTTGCAAAAACATCTTTTCCCGCAAAGGGTAAAAGTTTTTCGGGAATATCATCCGGGCAGTATGCCCACGCGCTTTTTCCCTTTTTACGGAGCAGCATTACCAAAGCGGCAGAGCTGCCTATGGTATCTCCGTCCGGGCAGGCGTGGCATACTACCAAAAAATTATCATTTTCCAAAAGGAATTGGGAAGCCGATTCGTAATCGATTCTCAACATTATTCGTTGTCCTCGCTGTATTTGATGTTTTTAAGCATCTCGGATATATGCAGTGCGTTTTCTGCGGAATGGTCGGGAATAAACACAAGCTTGGGGGTTATGCGCAAATTAAGCCGCGCCGCCAGCTCCTTGCGGATATATCCTGCGGCGGAAGCCAAGCCTTTGTTAACTCCCTCATCCTTGCCCAACACGCTGTAGTATACCTTTGCATAGGAAAGGTCCTTGGTAACCTCGCAGCCCGTAATACTTACGAAAGCCTGAGATATTCTGGGGTCCTTTACCGTGCGCAGAATTTCGGTTATTTCCCTTGATGTTTCTTCGTTTATTTTGTCCTGTCTGAAAGAACCCATCAGCGTTCAATTTCCTCCATGGTGTAGGCTTCAAGAATATCGCCTATCTTAATATCGTTGAACTTTTCAAGTCCGATACCGCATTCGAAGGATTGGAGCACTTCTCTTGCATCGTCCTTGAAACGCTTGAGCGAGGATATCTTATCCTCGTATATGATTTCGCCGGAGCGGAGTACGCGGATGCTTGCGTTTCTGGTAACCTTACCGTCGGTAACGTAAGAACCTGCAATAGTACCTACGTTGGGCACACGGATAGTCTGTCTTACCTCTGCTCTGCCGAGTATTACTTCGCGGAACTTAGGCGCCAGCATACCCTTCATAGCGGCGGTAACTTCGTCTATACATTCGTAAATTACGCGGTAGGTACGTACATCCACCTTATCTCTGCTTGCCATATCCAGAGCCACTCTGTCGGGACGGATATTAAAGCCGATAATAATTGCGTTGGATGCGGATGCCAGCATAACGTCGGATTCGTTAATAGCGCCGGTTGCGGCGTGGATAACGTTGACCTTAACTTCCTCGTTTGAAAGTCTTACAAGGGAAGCCTTAACAGCCTCTGCACTACCCTGAACGTCCGCTTTAACGATAAGGTTGAGCGTTTTGACACCGGAGCCGATCTGATTAAAGAGATCGTCAAGGTTTGCTTTTGCTTCTGCCTTGAACTGTTCTTCCTTTTCCTTTGCTTTACGCTGCTCAACAAGCTCTTTCGCAAGACGCTCGTCGGAAACTGCACGGAAGGAATCACCTGCGGCGGGAACTTCGGAAAGTCCCATTATCTCTACGGGTGTGGAAGGACCTGCTTCCTTTACCTTTTCGCCCTTATCGTTGGTCATGGAACGGATACGTCCAACGGTGGAGCCTGCTATAATATAATCGCCTACGTGGAGAGTACCGTTTTGAACCAGTACGGTGGCAACGCTGCCTCTGCCCTTATCAAGCTTTGCTTCGATAACGGCGCCCTGAGCGGGACGGGAGGGGTTTGCCTTAAGCTCCATCATATCTGCGGAAAGGGTAATCATTTCAAGCAGTTCGTCAATACCCTGTCTTTTAAGTGCGGAAACGGGAACAACGATAGTATCTCCGCCCCATTCTTCGGGAAGAAGCTCGTAGTTTGTAAGCTCCTGCTTAACTCTGTCGGGGTCTGCGGCGGGACGGTCCATCTTGTTTATAGCAACGATGATACTTACGCCTGCTGCCTTTGCGTGGTTGATAGCTTCTACGGTCTGGGGCATTATACCGTCGTCTGCGGCAACTACCAGAACTGCTATATCCGTAAGGTTTGCACCTCTTGCACGCATGGAGGTAAACGCTTCGTGACCGGGAGTATCAAGGAAGGTAATGGGCTTATCGTTTATCTTGACGCTGTAAGCACCGATATGCTGTGTAATACCGCCTGCTTCTCCTGCGGTAACGTGAGTATCACGTATAGCGTCCAGAAGGGAGGTCTTACCGTGGTCAACGTGACCCATAACAACGATAACGGGCGCACGGGGTACAAGATCTTCTTCCTTGTCTTCGCTTTCGGTAAACAGCTTTTCTTCTATGGTAACAACTACTTCCTTGGTAACCTTAATGCCGAATTCATCTGCTATAAGGTATGCGGTATCGTAATCTATAGCTTCGTTAACGGTAGCCATTACGCCCATAAGCATAAGCTTTTTAATAACCTCGCCTGCGGCGGTCTTCATTCTGGATGCAAGCTCGCCAACGGTAATTTCATCGGGCACGGTTATGGAAAGCTGAACGGGCTTGGGTTTAGCCTGCTGCTTTTGCTGTTGCTTGTTGTTTTTATCGCCCGGACGGCGGGTCTGCTCCTGCTGCTGGTTGCGGTTGTTCTTTTTCTTAAGCTTTTGCTTTCCGCCGGCAGCGGCTGCGGCGCCACCTGCCAGGTTATCGTACTTTTCGTCGTACTTGGAAAGGTCTACGTTTGCGGTACCTCTGGTATCTACAACGCGAACTTCTCCGCGCACCTTTTGCTTCTGAGGCTGAGGCTGGGGAATTGGCTTGCCCTGCTTGATCGCCTGCTCCTGAAGCTTCTTTTGCTTTTCGGCTTTTGCGGCGGCTTTTTCTTCTGCCTTGCGTTTTTCTTCCGCATCCCGCTTTGCCTGTTCTTCCGCCTTCTTTGCATCTATTTTGTCCTGATAAGATTTAAAAAATGCGGTTATATCGATCTGATTTTGCTGTGTGTAATATTCGAATATAATGCTGAGCTCCGCACCTTCAAGCGCGGTCATATGGCTTTTGTTGCCCATACCGTGAGCCGCAAGCAGGTCTATAATATCCTTGCTCTTCACGTTAAGGTCTTTTGCCAGCGCGTTAACTCTGTATTTGTTATCTCCTGTCGTCGCCATATCAGTTACCTCCCAATAGTTTTCTTACGGCATCTGCAAATCCTTTATCATTTACCGAAACGCAAGCCGTCGCGGTCTTTCCAAAGGCTTTTCCAAAGGTTACGGTGTCCACGGGAATGAATACCGCCTGTGTTTTATAAAATGCCGTTTTATCGCTTATTATCTTTTTTGTTCCATCGGATACGTGTTCGGAAGCCACAACAAGGGCTGATTTTCCTTTGCGTACCGATTCAATGGTATTTTCTGTTCCTACTGCAAGCCGTCCTGCCTTTTTTGCAAGACCCAACAGATTTAAAAGCTTTGTCATTTTTCCTCCGCCAAAAGAGAGATGCTGTCGTAAAAATCCGCAGGCAAGGATATTTCCAACGCCCGTTCTATTCTACGCGCCTTTTTTGCATTGTTAATGCAGTTTCGGTCTTTGCACAGATAACAGCCTCTTCCGTTTGCTTTTCCGGTGGGGTCGATCTCTGCGGTGCCATCCTTACGGACAATTCTCAAAAGCTCGGTTTTTAACTTTTTCTCTCCGCAGGAAACACATTTTCTTACCGGGTAAACCTTTTCTGTCAAGCGTTATCAACCTCTGCTTCGATAAATTCGCCTGCGTTTTTCAAGCTCTTAATGTCTATCTTGCATCCGGTAAGCTTTGCGGCAAGACGTGCGTTCTGACCTTCCTTACCGATAGCAAGGGAAAGCTGATCATCGTTTACGATAACGCGGAACGCCTTGTCGCCTTCCTCCATCTTGCTTACAGACAAAACTACTGCGGGAGCAAGCGCTGCTGCAACGAATGCGGCGTAATCCTCGCTGTAGGGGATAATATCTATTTTTTCATTTGCAAGTTCTTTTGTAATGCTGTTCTTTCTCGCGCCTCTGGAGCCGATGCATGCACCGATAGGATCAACGTTGGGGTCGTTGGAAGCAACCGCTATCTTTGTTCTGCTGCCTGCTTCTCTTGCAACACCCTTTATTTCTACGGTGCCGTCTGCTATTTCGGGAACCTCAAGCTCGAACAGTCTGCGTACCAGACCGGGATGGGTTCTGGATATAACAACGGAAGGACCTCTGCCTTCACGCTTGATCTCGGTAACGTAAACCTTGATTCTGTCGCCTACGTTAAGAGTTTCGCCGTTTATCTGCTCGTGGCGGAAGAGTGCCATTTCGTTACTGCCCAGTTCAAGGGTAGCGTGTCCGGAAGTGGGGTCAACTCTGACTACTACGCCGGTAATGATCTTGTCCTGCTTGTCTTCGTATTCCTTTACCATCATGCCGTGCTCTGCTTCGCGGATAGACTGAACTATAACCTGCTTTGCGGTCTGAGCGGCAATACGGCAAAATTCTTTTGTCTTAATTTCTATCTGATACTCATCGCCCAGTTTGTACTTCTTGTTCTTTTCACGGGCTTGCTCGAGAGAGATCTCCGTACGGGGGTCTTCAACTGTTTCAACTACGGTGAGAAGCTTATACAGACGAAGATCGTGCTTTGCTTCGTCAAGCTTTACTCTTGCGTTTGTAAGTCCGCCGGAATCCTTTTTGAATGCAGCCAGAAGGGCAGCTTCGGTGCGTTCGATCATATAGTCCTTAGGGATGCCCTTTTCTCTCTCAAGGGCAGCGAGGGATTCAAAAAATTCCTTGTTCATTTTTTAGTTTTTACCTCCGTTTATTCCAGTATCGAAGTCATCTTCGAAATCATTTTTCTTTCTATTTTCGTTTCGCCTACCGTAACCGTATCTTTATCAAAGGCGGTTATGACGCCGGCAAGCTCTTTTGTGCCGTTAACAGCGGCAAACAGTTTGAATTCGGTATTCCAGCCTTCCTGCATTGCGCGGGCTATATGCTCATCTGACCGAAGCGCACGGGTAAGTCCCGCACCGGAAACTATAAGGGAATATGCCTGCTCAATAGGGTCAGCCTCGTCAAGAATAGGGTTTATCACGTGGGATGCCTTCTGGCAATCCTCGATAGAAAACACGTCCTCGTTTTCAAGCTCTACTTCAAGTATCTGCTCCTGACCTTCCTTGTAAAAGGTTACGTCCCAGACGCTGTAGCCCATTTCCGTCATTGCGGGCTCTACCAGTCCGCGAACCACGCCGGCGATATTTTGCTTCATAATTCTTTGCCTGCCTCCGTTTTCTCTTGTCGTAATTTTGCAAAAATCAAGAGTGGGCTTTGACCCACTCTTGCTTGCTTACATTCATCTGAACACAGTATAACACAGTATTTTGCGTTTTGCAATAGTTTTATGCAAATTATTGTGCCAAAAATCCGCTTTTTTCAACTTTTTCCCAATCTGTGAACAAACCTGTAACCTTTTTGGTCTTCTTTTTGTCCGAATAGCTTACAACCGTGCGCGTTGAAATGTATCCTTTGTCTATAAGGTTGTTCAAAGCTTCGGTCACTTTTTGGTTTGTTGCGGTCTTGCTGAGGGCACAAACTGCTTTAATTGTCTTTTCTTTTGTCGGAATATCTTTTGAATTATTCTCGGATGCTTTTTTGAGGATCTCTAAAATTAAGCGATAATAAGACCCGTGCACGTCTTCCTCTGTGGGAAGGGTGATACACCAGCTTGCAGTCTGCTGAAGCTGACGGGAAAACGAATCCTCAATACCGTAGATACCGACTTCCTTTTTGCAAAAATTCTTTAAGAATGAAACTACCGAACTGAAGTGACCGTCTCCCGAAAAGATGATGAACGTTTCTATATCTTCCGATGAGAGGGCTTTCTGGTAAATATTATCCAGAATAATAAAATCGGTAAAATCTTTTTTAACACCGGTGGTGTTACGTGTATCGATAATGCGGTTTGAATAGGGGCGGATGCGGGATATCTGATCAGATAATGATTTATGGGAGAAATCTGCAAAAAACGTTACCTCCACAAGATTTACTTTGGAATTAAGCTCCTCGAACCACCCTTTGATATTTGGTTGTATGCCGAAGTTTTTTTTCAAAGAAATGTACCAATGCTCATAATCCACAAAAGCCACCGCTTTGGGTAATCCGTTATTAAGGCTTATGGTGCGTGTCGGTTCTTCCTTCGGCTTTCTTGTAAACAGCGAAATACTCTTCTTTCCTCCTTTCTTTTTTACATTCACCGTTTTTGATTATACTACCGCCGCACAAAAAAGTCAAGCGGTTCATACGCCCAAAGCCTCTTTGAGATTGGTTATTATACGCTTTTCAAGACGGGATATATAGGATTGGGAAATGCCCAATTCATCCGCCACCTCTTTTTGAGTTTTTTCTTTACCGTTTGTGCCTTCGCCTATTCCAAACCGCATTTCTATTATCCGTCTGTCTCTTTCGGGAAGCTTGCTTATCGCTTGTCTTACCGTCCGTTTTTCTTCGCTTTCTTCAAGAATACGGTATACAAAATCGCCGTCCGTGCCCAAAAGGTCGGAAAGAAGCAGCTCGTTTCCGTCCCAATCCACGTTTAACGGCTCATCCAGGGACATTTCGCAACTCCTTGCTGAATTTTTGCGTATGTACATCAGTATTTCGTTTTCTATACAACGGGACGCATAGGTGGCAAGCTTTATCTGTTTATCCTGCTTAAAGGTGTTTACCGCCTTCATAAGACCGATCGTGCCTATGGATATCAGGTCTTCAATGCCTATATTGGTGCTTTCAAACTTTTTGGCAATATATACCACCAGCCTCAAATTATGCTCTATAAGCTTTTTCTTTGCATTTTCATCTTGGGGAAGCCTTTCGGTAAGCGCCGCTTCTTCTTCTCTTGATAGGGGAGGCGGCAGAGTCTGGGGACCGTTTATATAAAACACTTCCTTGCTCTCTCCCAAAAACTGACGTATCCATTCCAAAGCAATGGTAATCTTTTTAAAATACATTTCCTTCACCTCTATATAGGGGGCATAAGCCCTTCGTATGTATTTGCAAATCTGTTTTCGTCGGTAACGGCTATTATCACTTTTACCTCTCGTTTTTTGCTTTTCCCAAACTCTCTCACCACACATTTTTCCGGGCGGAATCCGTACAGTATATCCCTTCCCGTTGCGGTGCGTACAGGTATCGCTCTTATAGGCAGGGGCGGGGAAGTATCTATATTTTCAAATTCTTTGCCAAACACTTTTTTGGAGATCACCATAACCGGATCAAGAGAGATAGGGTCTGTAAGCAGATTTCCCGTGTCCTTCATCAAAAATGCCTTGTAGCTTTTACCCAAAACGGAAATGTAAGCGTACACCGCGCCGGCTGCGCTGTTCTTTTTGCACACGTAAAGATATCCCGCTGTCAGCGATAAAGCGGAAAGCAGGCATATTACCACAGCTCCCGCGCCTAAATTGCGTATATATTCTTCGTTCTTTCCCGCCATATAAAAAAGCCCGTAAACCGCTCCGCCGGAAAGTGCGGAGGACAGTAAAAATACCGCCGTGTTTAAAAACGGGCGTTTTTTACCGAAAACGGTAAAGCATATCAAAAAAGCGGATATCAGGTGCAAAGGAAGCGTACTTATCAAAACCAGACACAAAAAAGCGTATACGCTTGCCAGAGCGGCTGCCAAAACCAAACGCCAAAGCTTAAAAGGGGTGTTGGTTATTCTTGCGGTTATATATAAAAGCAAAGAGTCAAACAAAAAGTTTATCAAAAAAAATATATCGCCGTAAAGGATAATTTCCATAAAAGCATCATCTCGTTTTTAATAAAAGTATACCCGTCCGTTTATGTAAATGTTGTCATTTTATGGAGGGAAGCAGCATATTTTTTACGGGTGATGAATTATGAAAAAAAGAAAAATTGCCTTAAAGGGTAAAATTGCATACTGTACCGTACCGGTTATATTGCTTTTAACAGCGCTGTATCTGTTTACCACCGCCGCTGTACCTGTTTCTTCCGGCGGGGAAAGGAAAGCGCAAAGCGTTTTTGAAATTATTGAACAGCTTACGGAGGGATGAAAAATTTTTATTCTTTTTCCCCGTATAAAACTGAGGATACATATTCTTACGCCCCTGTGTCTGGGGGTATTGGCATATATAGAGGGAATGTATCCTTTTTTGCTTTTTATATCCTGCGCCTTGCTTCACGAAGCGGCGCATTTGCTTGCCGTAAAAAGCGTGGGCAGCAAGATAGGACGTGTTGACATAATGCCATTAGGTGCCCGAATTATAACCGTGGGGATAACCTCTCATAAAAGTGATACCAAGGTGTACCTGAGCGGTCCTTTTGCCAATATTTTGTTTTTTGCTTTATCGCTTCCTTTTGGAATTGCAATTCGTTCTCCCTATGTTTTGTATTTTTCTCTTTGCAACTTGTTTTTGGCGCTTGTGAATCTTTTGCCCGTTTCGGGCAACGACGGATACAACGCACTGATAGCTTTTATATCTCAAAGAACAGAGGAAGAAAAGCTTTTCCGCTTAATGGAAAAGACACGTAAAATATCGGAAACGGTATTTATTCTGCTTTCTTTTCTGGCGGTTTTTGCGTCTCGCTTCAATCCGGGAGTGATAGGACTTACCGCTGCTGCTAATATTTATAAAAAAGATTGAAAAAAGGAATATTTTGTGTTAAAATATAAAAAGATTAACCGAAAGGATAAAAAACAATGAAAGTTAAAGTATTGGTTTTGCTGTTGGCGGCTTTATTGCTGTTCACCGCATGCGCAGACGGTAATAATACCGTAAGCAACGAACCGTCAGAAACCTCTTCTGCGGAGGACAGTTCGTCCGCTCCCGAAAAAGATGAATCCACCCCTATGGATGAATCGGAAAACAGTAAAGACACGGTTTCAACGGAGCCTGAAAATTCTTTCCCCGAATACGAGCCCGATGAGCCTGATGTGCCCGACGTACCCGATGAATCTTTGGATATAGATAACGTTACCGATGAGGAATGCCGCGTAACCGTTAAATATGCAAGCTTTTCCGAAAAGCCCAATGCTGTTGTTATCGGTCAATGCGATATCGGCGCAACCGTAACCTTGAAGTGCGGTAACAAGACCTATACCTCGGAAAGCTGGTACGGATGGTATTCCGTACGCTTCCTTTGCACCGGCAACAGCGCAGAGGTGGAGATTACCCAGCGTATTGACGGTAAGCAGGTGGGTTCTTCTCTTAAAACTACCGTAAAGCCCGTAATGGCAGGTACTGCAGAGGGTGTTGTTGCGGGAGGTAACTACCAGTTCTTCTACCAGAAGTGCCTTAGGGATTTCCAGCACACCAATCTGTACAGCAAGGGAGTTCTGGATAACCTTAAAAACAGAATAGAAGGCAGAATTGCCAACCTTGAAAAAACAGATACCGATACGGAAATTATATATATGGTGGTTCCCGCCGCAATGACAATGTACCCCGAACTTGTGCCCGAGGATTATAAGCAGGGCGAGGGTGAAAGCCGTTTGGATCAGGTGCTTAACACCATATCTGCCGCAGGTGCTACCGTTATCGACCTTCGCGCCGCTTTTGAAGAGCACAAAAACGACGAATATCCCTTGTATTTTAAGTGTGACAGCCACTGGACGGATTACGGCGCGTTTATCGCATACCAAGAGCTGTTCAACCATATAGCACAAAAATTTCCCGATGCCGCTCCCCGCGGATTTGATGAGTTTGCTTGGCACGGCGGATATTACAAGACCGGCGATATGCCCGTATACCTTAATGTGGTATCCGGCTACGTTTACGAAAACGGATATATCAGCGATAAGGACGTGCTTGAATACGGCTGGCTGAGAACCTTTGCCGCCGGCACTCCCGTTTCCGAAAAGATTACCGAAGTTCCCCGTTACCGCGCAGATGCCCAGATGGTATACAGCAACAACGTGACATGGGGCAAAACTATACGCACCAAGCGTGATAACCTTCCTTCCTGTATCGTACTCCGCGATTCCTTCGGAACACAGATGTTTGATATCCTTGCAGAACGTATGGATAAGACTGTATACAAGGGTATGTGGGATTATACTTATTACGGCGCAGAGATCGCTTCTCAAAAGCCCGATTATCTTATATACATACTTGCGGAATGGAATCTTGATTCTATAGTTTACAATTGATATACCGAATAAGGAGGACCTATGAAAAAACGTCTTTTGGCTTTAATTCTTTTGTTATTCGTTTTGTGCAGCGCGATGTTTGCCGCTTGTGATCCTTCCCAAACTGCTTCCGAAACCGAATCTGTTCCCGCTGTGTCTGAACCCGAGGTTTCGGAAAATATAAAAACAGAAAAAGATTACCCCGTTTTGTGCGGCAGCTTTATGCAGCCCGGCGCGTTTAAAAATCATTCTCTTTCCCGTATGAAAGAACATCTCGGCTATATGCTGGAGGTAGGTATAGATACCCTTATCCTGCAATGGTCTTTCGTTACGGAAGGGGACAAGGTCTCCTCCGTGTTTTACGAATCCTCCTTCGGTGCGGATAAAAAGGCATCCTCCTATGACGAAAGCGGTAAAATGCTTTTGGATACCATTCTTGCCGCCGCAGAGGAATTGGGCGTGAAAGTTTTTATCGGTCTTAATGATAACGCCGAATGGTGGAATAAATACGTAACAGATAAAAACTGGCTTACTCAGCAATCTGCTTTGGGTATCGAAGGTGCCAAGCAAATGTACGATACCTATAAAAGCAAATATCCCAACGCATTTTACGGATGGTATTTCGTGTTTGAGTTCAGCAATATGAACGCAAGCGCAGCCCAGCTTGATAACGCTTCTTACCTGCTTGCTTCTTACAGAAACGGCTTGTACGATATCGACCCCGATATGCCTATGATGCTTTCTCCCTTTGTAACGGCATCCGGTCCTTCTCCAGAAAAAACGGGAGAAATGTGGGAAACCGTGTTTGCAAAAGCGGATTTCCGTCCCGGCGATATCTTCTGCTGTCAGGATTCCGTGGGCGCAGGTCATATTACCATTGATATGCTGGACGCTTTCTACCGCGAGATAAAAGAAGCGGTAGATACTGTGGAAGGCTTCAGGTTCTGGGCAAACAACGAAGATTTTACCCAAGCGGATTGGACTACCGCTCCTCTTAACAGATTTGTGCAGCAAATGAACATCGCCTCCAAATACGTGGAAGCACACGTTACCTTTGCTTATTCCCATTATCAAAATCCCGATATGGGCAAAACCGGACAGCACTTGGCATACAAGACTTATTACGAAACAGGTAAGATCCCCGCAAGCACTATGGTAGCCCCCGAAGTTTCTGTTGATTCTGCCGCAAACGGCACGACCGTTCAGATCAGCGGCAGTATCGCAAACGAAGACGGCACCGTAGCGGGAGTACGTGTTATCAAAGACGGAAGCGTGCTGCATTACTTTGATTTTTCTTCAAGCTACGGCAAAAAGAAATTGGACTTCCGGTATGACGATGCAAATCTTTCCGGCAGCGGTGTTGCTCAGTACGAAGTATACGGTGTGGATTTTTACGGTAACGAAGGCCCTGCCGTAAAGCTGGAGGTGGAATTCACCGGCAAAGAGGGAGTAAACGTAGCTTTGGAAAAGACGTATACTCTGGCAAATCCCCCTGCGGATAATTACCCCGATGAAAGCGGCGCCGCACTTACCGACGGAGTCTTTGGCAATCCCACCTACGGAGATGCAGCTTGGCTCGGATTTTTGGCAAAGGCAGAGGTTGTTATCGACCTTGGTTCTGTTACGGAACAGCTTTACGCTGTAGAGGTAAACTCTCTCGGCGGAGGCGGTGCGGGAATATACGCAACAGCTTCTGTTGTGGTATACGTTTCGGAAGACGGTGTAAACTTTACACAGGCAGCTTCAAAGACCTACGCACCCGATGACGGAGTTGGTGAACTGTATACCTTCAACCGTGCGGTATTTCTTCCCGAAAACACCAAAGCGAGATACGTTAAGGTAGAGATCATTCCCTTAAAGAGCTGGATGTTTATCGACGAGGTAAGCGTATATTCTTCTAAAGAGTAATATTATTAAATAACAACAAATCGAAGCCGTTATCAATACGATAACGGCTTTGTTGTCGGGCTTCTTGGGGTGCTTTTTCGGGGTCCCCGAAAATGCTTGCATTTTTGGGGTGTTTCTTTCGGGGTCCCCGAAAATGCTTGCATTTTTGGGGTGTTTCTTTCGGGGTGATTTTCGGCGGTGTTGACAATTCATTTGTTTAAGTGTATAATACGAAGGATATTTTTTACGGAGTAATAGTATGATTGATAGATTTGAGCGATTCTCCATCGGTATAATGGAGGTTTTCAGATATTGGCACAAGATAACCGCAGATGAAATGGAAAAACTGGGGCTTAAAGGCTCTTACTGCACCTATTTTTCCGTGCTCTCCCGTTTTGAAGAGGGAATAACGGCTACACAGCTTTGCGAGCTTTGCTGTAAAGACAAAGCTGACGTTTCCCGCGCAGTTGCCGACCTGGAGAAGAAGGGATATATTGTAAAAGAGACCAACGGCGCAAATCTTTATCGCGCTAAGATTTGCTTGACCGAGGAGGGCAGACGTGCGGCGAAATACGTTCAAAACCGCGCACACCTTGCGGTTTCTCTTGCGGGTGAGGGAATTTCCGAACACGACAGAGAGATATTTTATTCCGCATTTCAGTCTATTGCCGAAAAGCTTGAACAGATATCCGAAAAAGGTCTTCCGGAGGATATGTAATGAAAAGGCTCATTGTACTTTTAAACGCTTTGTTTATTGTTTTTACTGCGGTCATGTGCTTTATTTATAAAAACAATTATCAGCTTTGGTTAAAGGCACTCACCGCTTCAGGTTTCGTAGCTATAGGCGTGGTAAATTTAATCCACGCATTGCTTTTAAAGAAAACAAAAGGTTTTCCTTTTCTTGCCTTATTGGGGCTCGCCTTATGTATGGCAGGGGATATAATACTTTTTAAAAACTTTATTTTAGGCGCCGCCGTGTTCGTGCTCGGACACGTTGCGTATATAGTTGCATACTGTTCGCTTAAAAAAGTGTGCGTTACGGATATTATCGTAACCGCCCTTACAGCCGCCGCGTCCCTTGCGTTTATTCTCCTTTGTCCCGCATTTAATTTCGGCGGTGCTGTTATGACAGCCGTTGCCGTAGTATACGCGCTGGTTATTTCCGTAATGCTGGGCAAAGCCCTTTCAAACCTTATAACCAAAAGAAGTGTTTTAAATCTTTTGGTGTTTGTCGGCAGCTTGTTGTTTTTTGTTTCTGACATCGCCTTGGCGTTCAACGTGTTCGGCGGATCACCGTCTTGGTCCAATACCCTGTGTCTGTTCACTTATTTCCCGGGTCAGTGCGTTATCGCCCTTTCTGTTTATTTTCATAATACCGCGGATAAAGCGTAAAAAAAGCTCCCAAACGGGGACTTCCATAAAGCAGATTTTACCTACCGCAACCTTGTAGGGCGGTGGCTTGCTGCCGCCGAAGACAAACGATATATGCAAAGAAAACGGCGGGAGATAAACCCCCGCCCTACAACAAAAGGAGTACGGACAATTTGTTCGTACTCCTTTTCACACGCCTTGCTCTGCAAGGTATAGTGTGTTACACCTTTTTGGTGTACTGTCGGGCGGTAATAAGCCTCCCTTTACACAAGGGAGCCTTTGGTTTGTGAGCCCTGAAAGTCTATCCTTTTTTTCTTGACAAGCACTGCATTTGTAGACACAAATGCCGTATCAAATTGGAAGTGATATGCTGACCGTGTCAGCGTGATATTGTTGCAAGCAACAGTGATATTGCTCCCGATGGTCACAGTGATATTATATTCGCCTCCAAAAACTTGCGAAGCAAATACCACTCGGCGTGAGCCGAATACCACTGCGAAGCAATATCACTCGCCGCAGGCGAATAAAACTGCCCAACTTCCTTATGAGAAGTTGGGCAACGGTAGCTTTTTTTAAAACATAGGGCGGTGGCTTGCTGCCGACGATTTAAAAAAAGTAAATCTATGTTATTCAAAACATTCGGAAAAATTCGGTTCCGCTTTTATACGTTTCTTCAACTCGTCGGTATAAATTTCCATCCAGCCTTTCCAAAATGTTTTGGTAAGTGCCGGAAAATTCCCGCTTGGGAAGGTAACCTTAGATACTAACGGTGCGGTGTATTGGTATTCGCCTTGATTTCGTATGGATTCATAAATTTTTTTGTGTTCAAATCCTTTTTTAAAATATTCAAATGCTTTATCTGTTTCCCTGCCGAACCGCGCTTCGTACACTGCTGCGTGCAGATATAATTCACTGATGTGGTAATGGCACACTCCGCATCTTCCGTCACTGAAAACGGATTCGTAAAGTTTGGCAAGCTCGATCAATAGAGCGATGCCCTCTTTTTTAGTAAAAACCGAGATCTTTGTGCAAACAGAATTTACTGCAATTGTTTTTAAAGCATTTAAAATATCTATAATTGCTTCTCCCTGATATCTGTCTTTGGTTTCACCCTCGTTTGCCAGTGATAAAAGAATTTCTCTGCTCATAAGAAGACTGTTTTGTTTTGAAGCAAGTTCGGTAGCTTTGTCGAAATAGCCCATTTTCGCATAGTAAAGAACCATACGCTGAGTTACCACATCTCTGTCTTCGGCAGTTATCTCCAAAGTTAATGCTTTTTCATATGCCCTCAGTGCTTCCTGCCAATATACATTTTGAGAGTTATATTCAGTATCCTCAAAAGCATAATCCGAGCCGTCCTTTGTATAACTTCTTGCACCGTGTTTTTGCCATCCGAGCATCTCCAATGCAAAGCCCAGATCTATATATACCTTCGGTTCCGAAGGAAATTCTTCCGCTGCTGCGCGAAGCATATCAACGCATTCCGTTAAATCGACTTGTTCGTTAATTGCTTTTTCCGCTTCTTCTAATATTCGCTTCAGCTTTTCTTCTCTGTCTTTGCTGTATCCAAAGAGTTCATCTATGCTTATATTGAAATAATTTGCAATAGCAGGTATCAGTTCCATATCGGGATAACCGCCGTTTGCTTCCCAACGTGAGATCGCCTGAGGACTTACTCCCAAAGCCTTTGCCAGATCCTCTTGTTTTCTTCCGTCCCGCCGACGAAGCTCCTTTATCTTTTCTCCCATCTTAACTTTCATATTTCTTCCTCCAGATTCATATCACCGGTGTGAATATATTTTATCACGCGGGAAAGAAACTATCAATTATCAATCTGTTGTTTAAAAAACAAGTGTTACTTGTTTCGGCATAAAACACCTTGATCACCTCAATAACAAAAAAGACATGCTCGATAACGAACATGTCTTTTGTAATTTGCGATTTAGTTTTCTGCAGCGTTGGAAGCTTCTTCTTCAGCGGCGTTGATCTTTCTCCATCCTTTAAGAGAGAGGTCGGAGAAATCTCTGTAACCGAAGTAGTAGGTATCGCCGATACCGGAAAGCTTGGAGGACTTAACGTAGCAGTTAGTGTACTGGAAGAGCGCGGTAGCGGGGCACTCGTCAGCAAGTATCTGTTCTGCTTCATGGAGCTTTTGTGCCCTCACTTCTCTGTCGCTTTCGTAGCAAACTTCGTCGATAAGCTTATCAAAAGCATCGTTTTCCCAGTTGGTCTGGTGTGCGGTGTAAACATCCTCGCCGGTGAGGGAGGGTTCAACAGCGCATCCGCTGTAGCGGGTAGCGAAGGAAGAAAGCCAAGCGTATGCATCGGTAGAGTTAACTGCGTTGGTAACACCGATAACGTCGAATTCACGGGTAGAGAGAGCGAGTCTGTATTCGTCCTCGTGGAGACCTACAAGCTCAACCTTGAAGCCAAGCTCTTTCCAAGCCTTTGCAGCGTATTCTGCAATATCTTCGTATACGTTTTCGTACTTAACCTTACGCTTGTTGTTGGTCATAAGGTCTTCGGTTTCGGGGATGAGGTACGCGATAGAAATGGTGCCGGTCTTTTTACCCTTCATCAGTTCCTTTGCCTTGCTCATATCGCCGCTTGCGGAGAAGAGGTCGCCGCCTTCTTCGCGGAAATCGTTCTTTCTGCCGGTATTAAACACACCTTCGGGTACGTATCCGGTAACGGCCTTTTCGCCGGTGCCGGTTACGGAAGAAACAAGGTCTTCTCTGTTAAGCGCAAGAGAAAGGGCCTTACGAACTTCCTTGGAAGAAAGGAGCTCGTTTTCGGTGTTGAAGTAGTAAACGTAGGTGGACATAAGAGAAACTTCGTCTTTTGCCTTGCCGGAGTACTGTGCGTACGCTTCTTTATCGAAATTGCTCATAAAGAATATGTTTTCGTTAGCGTAGCGGTCTGCCTGGAAAGCGCTGTCGGTAATACGCTTCTCTTCGTCAACAGTCTTTTCGATAGTGTTTTCCTGATATGTAATGGTAATTCTGTAAGGTTTAACAGCTTTGTCAAGCGCCTGGTCTGCCTCTCTGCCATAGGAAGCGTTTCTCTCAAGAACAAGGCGGATACCTTCTTCAAGGTTCTTAACGCCGTAGGGACCGTTACAAACGATCGTAGCCGCACTTGCATCCCAGATAGCGCCGTCCTTCTCTGCGTCGGTAATTACGTCTTCACGGAGAGGAACAAGACCGGTACAAGCGATCTGTTCTGCGAACAGGTCGATATCGTATTCTTTTTCAAAGGTGATGCAAAGCAGAGTATCGTCAGATGCGGCAATACCCAGATCGTCGCTGGACATAGCACCGGATTTAACTGCCTTTGCATTCTTTATGGGGAAAAGAAGAGAAGCGTAAGGGCTCTCGAAAGCGGGATCGAGAATTCTCTTCCAAGCGTATATAACGTCGTCCGCGGAAACTTTACGGCCGTCGTTCCAGTAGCTGTCTTTAAGTTCAAAGAACATCTGGTATTCGTCGTAAACAGTGTCATAATAGCTGTACCAATTCTCAGCCAGAGCGCCTACGACCTTACCGTTTTCGTTAATAGCGGTAAGACCCTCATAGACAAGACCGAGTATCTGGATCGTATCAGCATCAAGCTGAACTACAGCAGGGTCAAGACAATAGGGGAAAGAAGACATATAAACGGAAATGTTTGCGCCTTTTTCCTCTTCCTTAAGTGATGAACAGCCTGCAAGAGCAACAAGTGCCATAATTGTAACAAGCGTCAGTGCGATGAATTTTTTCATTATCTGTTCCTCCCGGATATTTTGCGAAGGTACTTCACAACAATTCATAATATTATAGCATTGATGTAAAAAATAATCAATAGGTAAAAACCGAAAATCTTATTTTTATTACTTTTGACGAATGTTATGTTTACTTTTCCTTGACAAAACTGCTTTTATATGGTACATTTTAACTAAAGCAAGGCTTTGCTTTAATAAAATTAATGCCGAAAGGGGCGATGTATCGTGAAAAGCTTATATTTGCCGGACATAACGTACATCCGCCTTGCCGTTTTATAAGCATCGGTACATGGTATGTTAACATCCGGTTTCGGGTGTTTTTGTTTTATTATTCTCTTTTGCACCCGAAGGGGTGCTTTTTTTAATGCCGAAAAGAAAACTCCGAATATAAGTAAAAGGCAAATATTATTTTTGCAGGAGGTACTGTTTTGTCTTACTTATCTTTAATTTTTCGGAGGAATAATATTTGAAACGGTTAAAAGCATTTTTACTTTCAATGGATAACAACACCACAACCTATAAAGAAATGTACGAAGGACAGATCATAGTCCCGTCGGGTTCTTACGGCAATCCTTCTCCCGTACCCATAGTGGAATCCGACCCTACTTACTGGTATGGTGATATTTCCGTACTGATCGAGACCACCCATAAAAACGCAAAGGATATGCCTACACTTACTTTTATGATACCTGCTAAAAGGTTGGGTATAACCTCTCCATCCGTTGCGGCGGCGGATTGCTGTTTAAGAGCTCTTGCTCCCTATATAGATGAGCTTAACGGTGAGATATACAACCGCTCCCGCCCCGATAAGGAAAACGGCAGGTATTATCTTTACAAGCCGGGAGGGGAGGTGCTGTTGCGTAATTCCGCTTATTTTTCGGTGTGCCCGCAAAAGGACTACGAAAACGGAGGCGGAGCGACTATATATTTGTTGCACGACGAAACCGACCGACCGCCTGTTTTGTGTCTTTGTATCAAAATGCAGGTCCAGCTTCCCGCAAGAAAGATACGCAAAACCATTCAAATGCTGTGCAGGGATCTGCCCGATGCAATAGAACGGTTTTCTTTTGAATTTGATAAAACGAATTTACAAAAAGCTCTTTCACTGGCAGAAAAGCAAAAGGCAATAAGAGCTTTTCTTAAAGACAGTCCGTACTGCGCCTTTATTGCCGACGGAAGTATTTTGCCCCGCTCCAAGGGCACGGAGCTTCCTATGGATGGCGCGGTTCCCTTTGTGTCTCCTCCCGGCGACCGTATAGAAATTTGCGGTGTAAAGGGAATGGGTATAAAAAGGGGAGTCACCGTTATTACGGGCGGCGGATATTCGGGTAAATCCACTCTGCTGGATGGGATTTCCGCAGGAATTTACGACCACGTTTACGGCGACGGAAGAGAGCTTTGTATTGCCGACGATACTGCGGTCACCGTATCTGCAGAGGACGGCCGGTGCGTACAGCACGTAAATATATCTCCCTTTATAAAATGGATACCCGGCGGTGATACTCGGGATTTTTCTACCCAGCGCGCTTCGGGTTCTACTTCCCAGGCGGCGAACATAATGGAAGCTATAGACAGCGGTTCCCGTCTTATACTTATAGACGAAGACAGAAGCGCCACCAACTTTATGATACGGGACGGAATGATGAAGGAGCTTATATCCAAAGAGCCCATTACCCCCTTTACCGACCGAGTATGCCAGCTTTATGAGGAAAAGGGAGTTTCCACCATACTTGTTATCGGTGGAAGCGGAGAATATCTCTCCGTGGCGCACAGAGTTTATATGCCTGAGGATTATATAGTTTACGATGTAACGGAAAAAGCAAAGTCCGTAAGCGCGGCTATTCCTCCCGCATGCCCCGATAAAACCGATTGGGAGCAAACACGCACTCTGCTTTCCCGCGGCTTTTCTTCATATCCCGTAGGTACGGGTACCGAAACCTTGTCCGTTTCGGATATGGGAATTATCTTTATGGGGGATGAAAAGATAGATATACGCGCTCTTCACAACATTGTAAGCGTAGCCCAGATGGACGCTTTGGGATTTATGCTCAGACGTATTGCGGTAACGGGAAATTCCCCGTATATAGATTTGGAAAAGGTTATAAACGAGCTTTATTACACTATCGGCGCAGAAGGACTGGACAGTATATATACCGCTTTTTTCACCACTTGCCGCCGCTTTCTTGACCTGCCCCGCAAGCAGGAGCTTATGGCGGCAATAAACCGAATGAGGCATATATGCTTTTCCAAAGGTTAAAAATCTGTTTGAAAAGAGTACGGCGAAAACCGTGCTCTTATTCTTTTTCGTTTAAAAAATATCGAAAAACGATAAAATACTATTGACAAACGAGATGTAATGTGATATTCTCAAAATGTAAAATACATATTTTGGAGGAAATACATATGCCAAAAATACCTTCCAAGGCTTCGGTCATCATTTCAATAATACTTGCTGTAATGTTCGGCGGCATCGTCGTGGGATTAGGTATAATTTTACCATTTGAGATTTCCCGCCCGGGTCCCACCGAGGATTTTATAAAGGTTCTGTTGGCGGATAAGCTGGGAGAAAGCTATCTGTTATGGTTTATGCTGTGGTGTTATGCAATACTTGCAGTTGCGCTGGCTTGCTGTATTGCCGTAACTCTGCTTTTGCTCCGTGTGCGCAAGGGACTTGTATTTACCGCGAAAAGCGTTTCTTATATCCGCTTTATTTCCTGGATGTGTGTTCTTTTGGCGGCGGTAATTCTTGTTGCCCAGTACTTTCACGCAGCGGCGTTTATTATCGCTCTTGCCATGTCCTTTCTCGGTCTTTCTTTGCGGGTGGTAAAAAACGTAATCGAAGCCGCAACCGAGATAAAAAACGAAAACGACCTTACTGTTTAACGGGAGGGGAGTAATATGATAATTATAAATCTGGACGTTATGATGGCAAAAAGAAAAATGTCCCTTAACGAGCTTTCCGAAAAAGTGGGAATAACTCTTGCCAATCTGTCCATTCTCAAAAACAACAAGGCGAAAGCCATTCGCTTTTCCACCCTCGATGCTATTTGCCGTGCCCTCGATTGCAGGGTAGAGGATATTATCGAGTACAAACGTGATGATATGGAGGAAAATAATGGACAATAACAATAAAGCAAGTGAGTTTTTGGATACGTCATACTGTTTTTCGGGTTTTGAGAGTATCTTCGCTTGGATTTGCCTGCTTTTGGGCTATTTGTTCTGCCGTGCGTTTCCTTTGCCCGATAACCCTCTCGGAATGTTTATAATAATTCTCGTTGCTTTGTGCGTAACCTCCGCGGTATTGTTTAAAAAAGGCGTAAAAATCAACGCTTCGGTTATAATCTCCGCAGTCCTTTGCGTGGTTTTTGGTGCGGGAATGTTTATGTCCGCAGATGCTTTTGCACAGTTTTTCGCTTTCCTCGGTTCTGTACTGGGCTACAGCTATTTTGTTTATACCGCCACGGGGAATAAAATAGAAAAAGGCTTTTCCGATCTGTTGCCCGTTGATTTCTTAAAAGCACTCATTCTTATGCCCTTCAAACGCTTTGGCAAACTGTGGGTGGCAATGTTTTCCGGCAAGAAGAGCAGCGGACTTATATGGAAGATACTGCTTGGCGCAGCGGTCGCCGTAGTGCCTACCTTCGCTGTAGTGAGCCTGCTTTCTTATGATAAAGGTTTTACCGATCTGTTGGGAAAAGCTTTTCATTTCCTCAAGGATTTCAGCTTGTTTTCCCACCTGTTCTCCCTGTCTGTGGGGGGATTGATTGCCATGTACGTATTCGGAATGTACTTTTCCTGTATGGAAAAGGAGTTTGAATTCACTGTCACCGGCGAAGCTTGTATGGGACTTTTTGAAAAAGTGCGCTTTTTCCCCGCAATTACAGCTGCGGTGGCGCTTATACCTCTCGTGGTAGTGTACGTATTCTTTTTCGTTTCCCAGTGGCAATATTACATTTCGGGATTTTCCGGCACTTTACCCGATGGGTTAAGCTATGCAACTTACGCCCGCAACGGTTTTTTTGAGCTGTGTGCGGTTTCTGCCATTAATTTTGTAATTCTTTTTGCCGTATCTTTGTTTATGAAACGGCAGGGAAAGGGAGAAAACATTTTGCTCAAAACCGCAAACGTGGTTATATCCCTTATGACACTGGTGCTCATTACAACGGCTATGGCGAAAATGGCTTTGTATATCCAAAGCTACGGGCTTACACAAAAACGTGTGGTTTCATCGTGGTTTATGATATTACTTGCCCTTATATTCGTTATAATGATCGTTAAGCAGTTTGTTAAACGAATGAAGCTCATACCGGCTTCGGGAATTGCGGTTGCGTTAATGCTGGCGCTCCTCACCCTTTCAAATTATAACGGCATTATCGCAGATTATAACGTGGACAGATATATTGACGGCGCTCTCGAAAGCGTTGACCTTGAAGCAATGGAAGACCTTGGTGTTGCCGCTTTGCCCGCGGTCATACGATATGCGGAATTTTATGAAGAAAAGTACGGCGTGGATATTAAATCATACTTTACGGAGGAAGAACCGGAACTGCCGCAGGAGGAAATACCACGCAAAATAGCATTAACAATAAGTATACTCAAATATGAATTCAACGAAAGCAAGCCCTTTACTTCATTTACAGTGCCTGCATTAAAAGCTAAAAAAGCACTTGAAGCATATTTAAATGAATAAAATCAGCTAAACAAAAACAAAGGAGAGCAAATTTGCTCTCCTTTAAATTTTTGATAGCTTGAAGTCTGTATATTACTTATACTTGCGCTTTCTTGCAGCCTCGGACTTCTTCTTGCGCTTTACGCTGGGCTTCTCGTAATGCTCTCTCTTACGGAGTTCTGCCTGAACACCGCTTCTGAGGTAGCTTCTCTTGAATCTGCGAAGGGCGCTGTCTATGCTCTCATTTTCTTTAACCTTGATTTCAGCCATTTTTGTCCCTCCCTCCGTACCTGACGGGATTTTTGTCGTAATATGGTTATTATACCAAAAACTTTCTGTTATGTCAATACTTTACAGAGCAGCCTTTGCGGTTTCAACAAGCTTTGCGAAAGCAGCCTTGTCGGAAACTGCGAGCTCTGCAAGCATCTTGCGGTTGAGGGTGATGCCGCTCTTCTTAAGACCGTTCATAAAGCGAGAGTAGTTGATACCTTCAACTTTGCACTGTGCGGAAATTCTGGTGATCCACAGAGCACGGAAATCTCTCTTCTTCTGCTTTCTGCCGATGTAAGCGTAGTTACCGCTCTTGAGAACGGCCTGCTTAGCCATCTTAAAATGCTTACTTTTTGCGCCCCAATAGCCCTTAGCGAGCTTTAAGGTTTTATTTCTTCTCTTTCTGGTAGAAAGAGCGCCTTTTACTCTTGCCATTTCGATTTATCCTCCGTTAATGATATTGCCTTATTTGGAATAAGGTATGAGCCTGTTGAGATCGTTCATTCTGGTAGTGCTTACATAAGAAGCCTTACGGAGCGCTCTCTTGCGTTTTGCGGTCTTGAGACCGGTCTTGTGGCGGTGGCCGGGATGACCCATTTTTACTTTGCCGCCGGCAGTCCAGGTAAGTCTTTTAGCTGTTGCCTTGTGTGTCTTAATTTTGCCCATTGTTATCTTCCTTTCGTTTATTCGCCGTTCTTTTCGGTGCAAGTATCATTATCATGTTACGTCCGTCAAGCTTGGCAGGCTTTTCAACCACACCCTGTTCCTCGCAAGCGTCTGCAAACTTTTGCAAAAGCACAAGTCCGTTTTCGGTGTGAGCCATTTCTCTGCCGAAGAACTTAACCAGAACTTTAACGCGGTTTCCTTTTGTAAGGAATTCGTGCGCTTTGTTAAGCTTGGTGTTGAAATCGTGAGTGTCGATACGGCATCTTAACTGAAGCTCTTTAAGCTCCACAGTCTGCTGTTTCTTCTTCATTTCTTTTTCCCGCTTTTCTTTTTCGAAGCGGTACTTGCCGAAATCCATTACCTTGCAAACGGGGGGCTTTGCTTCGGGAGCGATCTCGACCAAGTCGAGCCCGGATTCCTCCGCAAGGCGTCTTGCCTGCGCGATGGTAACAATACCGATCTGATTACCCTCCGCATCTATAAGGCGGACTTCACTTGCTTTGATTTCATCGTTGATGAACGATTTAGTGCTGATAACTGATACACCTCCGTGTTAAATACGCTTTTTTACAATAAAAAAAGCTGTGCAAAACAAAAAAGCACAGCAACGTAAACCCATATCGTTAACCGGGATACGAAAACTATTTACCGCGCCTGACACCTTGTCGGCGGGTGAGGAGAAAAACTCCAACTTCTTTGTCCAAAGCATAATACCACGCCAAAAGCGTTTTGTCAATAGGTTTTATCAAACTTTTTTAAATGTTTTTAATGGATTTTTCGTTTTTTCCGCATATATATGTACTATAGCATAAGGAGGTTATTTTAAAATGCCCAGATTATTTTTAAGCCCTTCCACACAGGAATATAACCTGTATTACGATGGGGAAGGCAACGAAGAATATTACATGAATATACTTGCCGATCTTATGGAGCCATATCTTTCGGCAAGCGGAATTATCTTTACCAGAAACGACCCGGAAGGCTCGGTAGGTGCATCGGTGCGCAAATCCAACGCGGGTAATTACGGTCTGCACCTTGCTTTACATTCCAACGCTTCGGGCAGCGCAAACCCCGGCGGACAGCGGGGAAGCGATTTTTATTATTTCCCCGGCAGTACCGACGGAAAGCGGGCGGCGGATATTTTTGTTTCGCTTTTTAAAAATATCTATCCCTTGCCGGAGCGTGTCCGCGCCCTTCCCACCACCACGCTTTACGAGGTGCGCAACGCCGTCGCTCCCACCGTGCTGGCAGAGATTGCCTACCACGATAACCCCGAGGACGCAGAGTGGATACGCAGTAATCTTAATGTAATAGCCCGCACGCTTTCCCAAGGCGTGGCACAGTATTTCGGCGTGCCCTTCGTGCAGCCCGGCGTAACCCAAACAGCTACGGTGCGCACCGCAGGGGGAAGACTCAATCTGCGCTCTGCTCCGAACTTAAACGGTACGATCATCGGTACAATTCCCAACGGCGCAACCGTTTCCGTAACGGGCAGCAGCGGAAATTGGTATGCTGTAATTTATAACGGACAAAACGGCTACGTTTCCGGGGACTATTTGGTTATAAACGGATAAAAAGTATATTTTTGCGCAAAATGACTCCGAAAGGAGTCGTTTTTTATGCTTTCTTATATCAGACGTTATTCGTTTTTGTTTTTTGCAGGCGGCGGAATATACGTGCTAATAGAGCTGCTTTACCGCGGCAGAAGCCATTTTTCCATGTTTCTTGCAGGAGGGCTTTCGGTAGTGCTGATACGTATTATCTGCGGCAGGATAAAGGGATTTTTACTGCGCTGTCTTGCGGGCGGTATTATCATTACTTCGGTGGAGCTTGTGTTTGGAATTATCTTTAATCTGTGGCTGGGAATGGACGTTTGGGATTATTCCCATCTGCCGTATAATATCCTCGGTCAGGTCTGCCCGTATTTCACACTTGCCTGGGCGGCTTTGTCTATCCCCGCTTTGTGGCTGGGAAACCTCATCTGCGGAACTGAAAAACTCCCGTAATCGGGAGCTTTTTAACTATTCTTCGATACTTTCAATAAAATCTGCAAATGCAGTGTCTTTTTTTGAAGAAATCTCCTCTTCAAAGGATACTGTAACACCGTCCGTGTAAAATTCATAGCTATTCAAGTAGCCGTAATCGGCTTCGCCAAACCAACGGTCAACGCTTAAAATCCGATTTCTCAAGGTCAAAGCCCTGTATTCCATATCCTCGTACGTATGTGTAACGGCGTAATCCGAAAAATCGTTTCCTTTTTCAATGCAGACTGTATATCCGTCGTTCTCCAAAACGTACTTTTCACCGTAAGAGACAAACCCAAGCTTGGAAAGCGTATTTTCATCCGTCCAATCGGTCTTTTCAATAACCTCAAGATATCGGTCGGACATTTTGGGGTTGGAAACCTCGGGAAGAATATACGTATCCATAGCCACGAATACGCTTAGCGGCAAAAAGCAAATCAAAACGACCAGCCATATGATACTTAACTTTTTGTGTCTAACCCATTTTACAGCCAAAAGTATGCCTGCCGCAAGCGGAATTTGCATTACCGCCAACAGTATTACTGCTAACCCCAACGTGAGAGCATCGTAAAAAAAGCTTGCTCCTATCAAAAATATCCCTCCTTGTAATATTGTAATTAAATTCTATCATATACGATAATTCTTGTCAACAAATGTTCCCAGACATCCAAAAGCCGGTGTCAAAAAACAACGGCTTGAGTACATATTCTATTCGGAGGTTTCCTCAACAGGTGTTAATATGATTTCATCTCCGTTATCGAGGTAAAAAATGAGTACGTTCTCTTTCTCGCGGTATCTAAAATCTCCACGTAATAATTCTTCGCCCAACTCATCGTCGGAAACATATTTCCAAATATAGAACTCACCATGGAAAAATTCTACTATTACTTCGACTGTTTCGCCATTTTCATTCTCAATTTCTCCTTTTTTTCCTCCACACAAGGAGGTTTGAGATATATAAATATAAGGAGATTCGGACTTGTATGTTTTAAGCGGCAAATCATATGGGTCTATACACGAAGAGCATAATAATAGGGGAAAAAGTATAAGTGTTATGAGTCTTTTCATAGTTACCTCCTTCTTTTTACATCGTGTAAAAACAAAATCCACCCTGCGAAAAGCAGGGTGGGAAAACACTCGGAAAATATGAACACCTGCTTTTACAGTAGATGTTATTCACTGTACATACATTTTACCATAAAAGGTGCATTTTGTCAATATTTATCTTTGTTTAAGGCTTGCAGATTCCGCAGGGGGAATAGCCGTCGTCGATCAATTCTTCCCGCGTGCCTTCGAAGACTTGCTTGTTATTTTCGCTTATCTTGCTTACCGAAGAGCAATCGGGATTATGAAACTTCTTTGAATTTGTATTCAGAACGTAGGTGTTCGCCTGCTCCGTACGGGATACTTCGCTGTCCGATTCATTCAGTCGGCTTTCGCCGGTGGAATAATCGATTTCTATACCCGGCTGTGCGTTGTAAACGAACACGTTAAAGCAGATTCCCTCGCCCTCGTCCTCCACGGAATATGCTTCCATCAGCACTCCGCGGCAAAGCAGGTCGTCCCCGTCAAAGATGGGCGTAACTCGGTACATAACGTGGTTGCCCGTTTCTTTTATATAGTCTGCAACCATATTTTCAAAGGGGAGCATTCCCGTCACGTTCATATATCTGGTGCCCGTAACAAGATTATTTACGTTTGCGTTTTCACCCGTAAGCTGATATCCGATAAGATGACAGCGGTTGTAAAGATACTTGCCGTCAACACAGTCGTATTTAACGGTATGCCAGCCCGTGGGCTTTACCTGACCTATGCTTCCTCTGTCCTCGGTGGGCATAAGCTCCTTGCCGATACAGGCTATGGTAACACCGCATCTGTCCAAAGAGTCAAGCTCACTGTAAAATTCGTAAGAATCTGCAGTAATTTCATCTTTTGTAAAATAAGGCGTATTGCCGTTAACCGCAATATACGGTTTGCCGGAAAAAGCGGGGATATCTTTTAAAGAAAATCCGTCTTTGCCGATATCGGATACGGAAACTTCGGGCTTGACCGTTTCGGAAACGTTCTGCGCAGGCAGGGAATTATCCTTGGGCGGTTCGGGGCTTACGCAAGCGGTTATAAGCAGGGAAAAAACAACAAGTAAAGATAAAACGGAAAATAAACGCTTTTTCATCTTTCGTAAACCTCTTTTGTAATCTTTTCGTGGGAGCTTCCCTCAAATTCACATACGGAAACCGAATTAAAGCCTTCCGCGGAAAAATCAATATCCAAGCTCATATCCGCAGGATAAACTCTGTTCCAGCGGTAAACGGTTATTTTGTGTACTGCGGGTAAAAACTCCTTTATCCCTCTGTCCTCAATAAACACAACTGCGTTTCCGCTTACGGGGTAAGACAGCATCTCATAAGGAATTTCCGAACCCTTTATCAGCTTTTCGGAAAAAGGGAAGATGGTAAGACTGCCATTCAAACTATTTTTTATATCCAAAAGCAACTTGCTGTCACGGCTTTGGCGTCGGTTGTTAAACAGCATACCGTTATTATCGTCAAGACAAATAATAATTTCCATAAAACCTCTTTTTTATTTCACTCTTACGGAAATCTCGCCCGTGCGCAGCACCTCGGTCTTGCTTCCGTAATCTACAATAAGTCCGCACTCATCGTCAATATCTACTGCGGTTGCAGATGTTTTTTCTGCTCCCCGTATAACGTATATCTCTTTGCCGATAACGACGCTTTTTTCTCTGTATTCCTTTACAAAGCTTTCGGGGCGGGGGTAGAGTTCAAGTATCCTGCCCGAAATTTCTGCGGCAAGATCTATCTTTTCGTCTGCGGTAAGATATATTCCCAGGTCTGTGGCAATATCCTTTATCTCTTTATCGAAACCACCTTCGGGAGAAATAAGATTTATGCCTATTCCCAGTATTACGGCAGCAGGCTTTTCTCCTCCGTCAAAGACGGATTCCGCCAGAATTCCGCAAACCTTTTTGCCGTCTTTTATAATATCGTTTACCCACTTTATTCCGCAGGGCATACCGAACTTTTCCGCAATCACCTGCGTCACGGCAACTGCCGCGGCGGAGGTTATAAGGGAAAAGCTGTCCTTTTCCGGCTTTAAAAGTACGCTCATATACAGCCCGCCTGCAGGGGAAATAAAGCTTCTGCCCATTCTCCCTCTGCCTGCTGTCTGTTTGCCTGCAACTATTGTAAATCCCTCGGGTGCGGCGTGCAGATATTCCCGCAGCGCTTTGTTGGTGGAATCAACCTCGGGGTAATACAAAACGTCAGATCTGTTCATAGTAACCGTCTGTAAGCATACAGCCCTTTTTCTCTTTGCGGGTGTATTTGGATATTACCAGATACACGCCCAGAATAAGCGCACCGCAAAGGGTAACTATTGCACCGGTGGAGAAGCCGGGAGTGTGATAAGTGAACTCGATCTCGTTTTCGCCCGCTTCACATTCCACTGCCATAAATCCGTAGGTTACGGTATTAACGTCCACAGCCTTGCCGTTAACGGTGGCAGACCAGCCTCTGTCCGCAGGGACGGAGAAGAATACCACGTTGGGTTTATCGAGAGTTATGCTTGCTTTAAAGCCCTTGGAATCGTACTCAAACTCATCACAGGTGGTTTCCTGTCTTTCCAGCACGCTGTTTTTATAGGTCTGCTCGCCGGATTTTTCGCCGTTAACGAACTTCACTTCTTCCATAAACTGTGCATAGTAATCCGCCATATCGTCGGGCACTACAAGATATGTGCAGAGCAGGGAATGGCGCACGGATTTGGTATATTTTTCAAATTCGCTTTCTACCATAAACTTATCATAGGTAAAGCCCATATTGAGGTAATATTCGTTTTCGTAAATGGCAAAGCCGTTTTGGGTGTCCTTGTAAACGAAGCCCACAGTGTTGTGTTTATCCTTTTTACCTTCCACGATAAAGGAATACTTAACGGAAAGGAAGGCTTTGAGTCCGTATTTGCTTGCTTCCGCTCTGCTTCCTACGGAACGAGTAACGCCAACCATTGGGTAGAATGTCATTACAGAAGCGGGAACGATGGTGTTAAAGCATTCAACACCCGGGTATCCCCAGTAAAGACTAAGGTTATCAAGGGTGGAAATACTGCTTGAACGGTAAAAATCGGTGCGGTAAAACTCCTCTTCGGGGTCTTCCAATTCAACCTCTCCCGTTATCGCCTGACCGATAAGGAAATCCGAAGAATAAGAGTGGCATTTACCGTATATAATGTGGTTTATGCCGTAAACGCATATAATTATTCCTGTCATTATCAAAGCAATTCTGCCTTCTTTTGATGTGCCGCGCACGTATTTTATAAAATACCATACCAGCCCCAAAGAAATGGCGGTTATGAGAATGGTCACCCAATATCTGTCAAAGAACTGCGTGGAGGACATGGTGGTCTTACCGTCCTCGGTGGTCCAGCAAAAGCCAACGGGAATGGCGATAGCCGCACACAGCACCGAGTGAAGCCATATGCTTCCCTTCCAGTTGGTCTTCGCATCGTCCAGAGCCACAATGGTTGCAACAACGAACATCAGCACAAGCATATATACCCAGCGGGCGTAATATGAAGTGTTGAACAGGAAAAACATTGAGTTGAGCACGGGAATAAGACAGCATACCGCAAGGAATGCGCACAGCACCTTAAGCCAAGTGCCCTGCTTTTTCCGTCTGAAGAATGCAAATACGCCCGTAAGACCGAACATAGGTATCCAAGCCGCGTTGGAAGCCCAGCGGGTCTCGTGTCCGTAATAGAAATTGGTTCGGGAAGCGATATCCGGCGGGAAGAAAAGGCTCTGGAGTATGTGTCCGTATCTCTTTGTGTAAAGAGTGATCTGCTTTCCGAAGAATCCGAAGGTAATGCCGCCGTCGGATTTCTGCCAGAACAAAGCATCTGCAAGATTATCGTATCCCACTCTGTCAAGACGGGGGTTATCCATAACTCCCACCGCCGCAGGCAGGAACAGGATGGCGGAAATAAGCACGCCCACAACCGATTCGAAAGCAAGCAGCAGGAATTTTTTAAAGGTTATTTTAAAGTTTTTATCGAAAATTCTTATAAGGAAATATATTATGCAGAAAACAACTTGTCCCGCAAACATAAAGTAATTGCACATTGCGTTTACGGCGACAGCCACAGCGAAAATTCCTCGTCTGTCGTTCTGGACAAGCTCCTCCATACCGATAAGCAGGAGAGGGAACAGAACCACTACCTCGTGGAACTGATTAAAGAAGGTGTTGTATATCTGAAAACCGCAGAATGCGTAAAGCAAACCGCCCAAAACCGCGTAATCCTGCTTTTTAACAAATCTTTTTAAATAGGTGTATGCAACTAAAGAAGCACAGCCGTATTTAAGAATATAGATGGGAGCCATAAGATAAGGCGCCCATGTGGAAGGAAACAGGCACATAAGCCAGAAGAAAGGGGAGCCCAAAAGATAATATGAATACGTGCCCGTAAAGTTTGCGCCAAGATCGGTAAGCCAGTCCCAACGTAAAGAGCCGCTGCGCACCATTTCAACGCAGTGCTCGTAAAAGGGGATCTGCTGTGCGTTGTAATCGCCGAAAAACAAAAAGATAGGGTGGCCCGTTCCTATCCATTCATAGATGACGAAAGGAAGCATAATAATACTTCCCAGTATAATAGCATAAAAGAAAGCCTTTTTATAATACAGGTATTTACCGCCTTTTTTGGGAGCGGGAATATCAACGGTGTTTTGAATTTTAATTGCGCTGTCCATAATCATTTACCTCCGCTTGGTTTATTTTACAACACCGTGTAAAAATTGTCAATAAAAAATAAAAAAACCTCTTGACAAGAACAGACAAGGTGTGTTATAATTACGCCCGTCGCAAACAGTTGCATTTGCTGGTGTGGCTCAACGGTAGAGCAGCTGATTTGTAATCAGCAGGTTGGGGGTTCGATTCCCTTCACCAGCTCCATTTTAATATGGGGGAATTCCCGAGCGGCCAAAGGGGGCAGACTGTAAATCTGTTGTCAGTGACTTCGGTGGTCCGAATCCACCTTCCCCCACCAAACAAATTAGGACTTGCTTTAAGCAAGTCCTTATTTGTTTGTGTTTGTGTCCGCAGGGCACAACATCGTTTGAACGCTTGCGGTCAACATCATTTTGTACGTAGTACAAACAGCGTTCCGCTTTGGCGGACACAAAACGAGGTTGCGATAAATCGCAAACGATGTTATGCTTTGCATAAACAGTGTTGCCTTCGGCAAACGATGTTGCGCTTTGCGCAAACTTATGCTATAATTCAGTAAGAATCCCCAAGGAGTGTGTGAATTGAAAAGATTGATCGGTTTTATACTTGTTTGTATTATTGTTTTTTTCTCGGTATTACCGTTTAACTGACAGTATTGGCGGTGGATAAGAAAATGAAAAAGAAACGCTTAATATACGCAGCGTTATTTTTGCTGATACTGCTTTCGGAGATATTGATAGCACTTTTTGTAAACGATAATTTTGTCCGTCCCTACGTGGGGGATATGCTTGTTACCGTGCTTATCTGTTCTTTTTTCAGAGTGTTTATCCCAAAAGGCGCAAAGCTGCTTCCCGTGTACGTATTTTTGTTTGCGGCGGCGGTGGAGGTTTGCCAGTATTTTGATATTGTAAAGCTTTTTGGTCTTGAGGGAAACAGATTTATTTCGGTCTTGCTGGGCAGAACCTTCTCCCTTGCGGATATTCTGTGTTATGCTGTCGGGTGTATTTTGTTTTTCGGTGTAGAAAAAACGGTGAATTATTTTGTTAATTCGCGGAAAGCAATGTAATGTTGCTTGCTTTTTGTCCATATTTAACGTAGAATTTCTGCAAGCACAATACAGGAGGCAGTAAAATGGTAGGCAAAAATATTAAGCATTTCCGCGAACAAAAGAATATAACTCAGGAAGAACTTGCGGAAAAACTAAGTGTTACACGGCAGGCCGTTTCCAACTGGGAAACGGGAAAAACACAGCCGGATATAGATACTTTGCATAAAATTTCCGATATCCTTGAAATAAGTATAGAAGAGCTTATCTACGGGACAAAACGTGAAAACAAAGTTATTCACAACCACTACACCACAAAGAATATAACCAAATCCTTTGGCGGAAAAGGTCTTGGCTTGGGCGCAGTATTGGCAGTAGTTATTTCTTACGTAAAATGGCAGTCTATCGGCTGGGCTATCCTTCACGGAATACTGAATTGGGGATACGTTATTTACTATATAATCAAATACGGCTGGAGCTGAAGTGTGTAAAAATGGCAGAATATCTTTATCACGGAACTGCTATCCCGAATATTAAAATTTTAAACGCAGTTTCTTCTTTCCACGGCGGGGGAGAACAAAAAATAGTTTATCTTACGGATAACCGCGCCTATGCGTTACTGTATATCTGGGACAGCGTCAAGAATTTAAAAACGGGAAAACACGTTACCGCGTGGATAAAAGACGGAATTGTTTATTACGAAGAGCAGTTTCCCGAACAGTTAAAAACATTTTACGACGGTGTTTCGGGATACCTGTACCGTGTTGAGAAAAACTCTTCTTTTTGTCCCGTTCAAAACAGAGAAGCTATGTGGTACAGCACCGAAAATGCAACCGTTGAAGGCGCCGAGTATATCGAAAACGTGTATGATGAGCTTTTGAAATATCAAAAAGCGGGAAAACTGAAAATCATACATTTCGAAGAAGTGGAAAAATCCAGAATAGACGCTTTGTATTCCCGTATGGCGGACAGCGTATCGGAAAGACGGCTTACCGAAACGCCAAACGATCCCGACGCTTTGTTTTATCAAAAATACTTTCCCCGCGTGTGGGAAACCGCAAAAGCCAAAAGCGAATAAACACAAAAAGATGGGATCGCACCCATCTTTTTTTATTGTCGGGGTCCCCGAGAAGCCGCAAGGCTTCTTGGGGTGATTGTCGGGGTCCCCGAGAAGCCGCAAGGCTTCTTGGGGTGATTATCTTTTTGCGCCGTAGCCGCATTTTTTACACAGCTCTTCACACACGTGCTTGTTTATAAAAGAATTTTTCAAGTTCATAGCGCGCTTTGATGAAAGGATTTCTTCAAGCGTATTTTCAAATATATTTCCCAGCGGAATAGCGCCGTCCGCATCAAGACAGCAGGGGACAACAGTTCCGTCGCACAGCACGCCTATCTGATCGCGGAGCCCGTAGCAGGAATGGTTTTCGCTTATATATTCACCGTTTTCATCGGGCCAATCGAACTTTTCGCCCCATTCAAGAAAGACTTTTTCTTTTATCTTGTATCCCGAATATATTTCTTTCCATTCGTTTCCGAAGTGCTTTTTCATTTTACCTATGATATATTCGTTTAAATCTTCCTTACCGCCTATGTTCCAAAGGCGCATTACGGATATTATCCCGTTTTGTGACGCCTTTTCGCAAAAGGAAAAGCAGTCTTCCAGATATTCGTCAAGAGGAATGCCAATGTCATTCGCTTCGTAGCAATGTAGGGATATGCTTACCTTGTGCAAAGCGGGTGAAGAGAGTAAAATGTCTTCTTTTTGTTTTAAAAGGGTGCCGTTTGTGGTAATAATAACCTTGTACTCCAAATCTTCTGCAATATCAAAAAGGCTTTTCAGCCCGGGATGCAAAAGAGGTTCGCCCATAAGATGAAAATACAAATAGTCCGCAAAGGGGCGCAGACGAAAAGCGGCGGTGCGGAAATCGCTTGCCGTCATAAATGCTTTTTCCCGCTTTGTTCCGTGGCAGAAACCGCAGTTAAGATTACACACGTTTGTTATTTCCAAAAAAGCTTTATTCGGCACCTTTACCACCTCTTTCCCAAGTATATAATAACTTGAGTGGCACCCGTTGTCAATAGCCCCGATTATTGACTTTTCCAAAGATTGTGATATAATTAAATATATGGAGGGAAAGTAAAATGAAATTTTGGAAAGTTTTTTTAATAATCACTACAGTAACTGCGGTTTCTCTGTCGTTTTCTGCCTGCGGATTGCTTGCGTATCTTGGCTATGGAACGCTTGAGGAAAGTACAGAAATCAATTCCGAATTGTCGGAAAATGAAATCGACATAGGATCTCAACCCGTTCAGGACAATTCTGCGGAAGCGCCCACAATGGATGAAAAAGAGCTTATAGGAGATTGGATAACGGTCTACAGAGAGGGCGATACCATTTATACCCATACCTTTACTTTTTATGAAGACGGCACTTATAACGAGGGCGGCTGTGAATATTTACATACCTCTCACCATCCCGATCTGTTTGCCGAATACGAAGAAGGCTGGCAGCCTGCGCCTATGGGCTTTCCTTATGATCGGGGAACATATACTTATGCCGACGGAGTTGTTGAACTGACCTGCTACGGTTCTGATGTGGACGAATACCAAACCCCTATGATCAGTTGGGTGGAAATATCTGAGTATAACGGGGATTCGGCAGTATTTATATCAAGATCCGAACATCACGAAGGTCAACCCCGCATGTTTTTAAAGAACGCTGAGTACGATTTCCTTAATGTTGAGGGATTATTCGAAGCGGCGGGCGTGGATACCGCGCCGTAAAAATATATATACTATATATAGGTAATTTCTTGACAAAAACAACAAACTGTGGTATAATAACGGCGTAAGGAAAAGTTAATACTTGAAAGGAGCATCTGACAATGAAAATCAAGATCAATGCCAAAAAGTTTACTGTTGATGACAGGACCCGCGAGTATATTGATAAAAAGCTCGCCAAGCTCGACAAGTTCTTTCCTACGGACACGGAGGCGACCGTCTCACTCTTCGGTAAGCGCGGTGAGGAGCGCGTAGAACTCACCATACAGAAAAACGGCACTATCTTCCGCGCAGAGGTAGCTGAAAACGAATACGAAACCGCTTTGATAAAAGCTATTGACCGTATAGAGCGTCAGATCCGCAAAAACCGCACCCGTCTTGAAAAAAAGATACACATTCCCAAGGATACCTTTGTAGAAGCGGAACCTTTTGAAGCGGAAGACGAAATAAAGGTTACCAAAACCAAAAAGTTTGAAATAGTTCCTATGACAGTGGAAGAGGCTATCCTCCAGATGAATCTTTTGTCCCACGAATTTTACTTGTTCAGAAATGCCGAAAGCGGTATGCTCAACGTAGTTTACAAACGCAAGGAAAATGATTACGGTGTTATAGAGCCTATCGAATAATTCGAGTAAAAATAAGATCACCACGGCTCCTGTGCTTTTGCGCAGGAGCCTTGATATGTAAAAAAACGGAGTTTTAAATATGCTTTTAACTGCTACCTGCCTTTTCGGGCTTGAAAAATTAGTGGGGGAGGAGATAGATTCTCTCGGCTACAAGCGCATAGAGACTATTGACGGCCGCATTACCTTTGAAGCCCCGCCGGAAGCTGTCGCCGTGTGCAACATAAACTTCCGCTTTGCGGAGCGTCTGTACATAAATATGGGCTCTTTTTATGCCAATACATTTGAACAGCTTTTTCAAGGCGTGAAAAATATACCTTGGGAACAATATGTAGGGGAATACGATTCCTTTCCCGTTAAGGGACACAGCATAAAAAGCAAGCTGTTTTCCATTCCCGATTGCCAGAAGATAATCAAAAAAGCAGTCGTTACAAGGCTTGAAGGCGTGTACGGCAGAAAGCAATTTCCCGAAACGGATATTACCTATAAGATAGAGTTTTTTATACTTAACGATAAAGCCACTCTTATGATCGATACCTCGGGGGAAGGACTCCACAAGCGCGGCTACCGCACTGAAGCCAACCTTGCTCCTATAAGAGAAACGCTTGCCGCCGCCATGGTATCTCTTTCCCGTCCCAGAGACGAGGTAATTCTGGTTGACCCCTGCTGCGGTTCGGGCACCGTTCCCATCGAAGCGGCGCTTATGGATATGAATATAGCCCCCGGAATAAACCGTTCCTTTGCCGCAGAAAAGTTTCCCGCTTTTCCCGAAGATATATGGGAAACCGCCCGCAAGCAAGCCCGTCTGCGTGAACGTGCACCCGTAAGAAAGATATTTGGGTTTGATATAGACCCCGAATCCCTGCAGATCGCCCGCAACAATGCACGTCGGGCAGGGGCAGAGCATATAGTTTTTGAGGAAAGAGATGTTCGCAACTTTGTTTCCCCTATAGAGGATGCCAGAGGAACTATAGTCTGTAACCCGCCTTACGGAGAAAGGCTTATGGATAAAGAATCCGCATACCGTTTGTATTCGGAAATGGGCAAAGCGTTTTCAAAGAATGTGCCCAACTGGCAGCTTTATATTATCAGCTCGGACGAAAACTTTCAAAAGCATTTCGGACGCCGTGCAGATAAAGCACGAAAAATGTATAATGGTATGATAAAATGTGAACTTTTTCAGTTTTTCCGCAAAACGCTTGACAAACCGAAGGGTAAGTGTTAATATACCACTTGGTAAAATTTACTTAATATTCAGGAGGAAATGAAATGAAGCTTAAGCCTTTATCCGACAGAGTAGTTATCAAGATGTGCGAAGCCGAAGAGACCACCAAAAGCGGTATTATTCTTACCGGCGCCGCTAAAGAAAAGCCTTCTATTGCGGAGGTTATAGAGGTTGGCCCCGGCGCACGTGACGATAACGGCGCACTTATCCCCATGGAGGTTTCCGTTGGCGATAAAGTTATAACAAGCAAATATTCCGGCACCGAGATCAAGTTTGAGGGCGAGGAATATATAGTAGTAAGACAGGGCGATATTCTCGCCGTTGTTGAGTAAGGAGGCAAACTTATGGCAAAAGAACTTCTTCACGGTATAGAAGCAAGAGAGGCGCTTCTCCGCGGTATAGATATACTTGCAGATACCGTTAAAATAACTCTCGGTCCCAAGGGCAGAAACGTTGTGCTTGATAAAAAGTACGGTTCTCCCCTCATCACCAATGACGGTGTTACTATCGCAAAAGAGATCGAGCTTGAAAATTCCTTTGAGAATATGGGCGCATCTCTCGTAAGAGAAGTTGCTACCAAGACCAACGACGCTGCAGGCGACGGTACCACCACCGCAACTCTGCTTGCGCAGGCTTTTGTGCGTGAAGGTATGAAGAATATCGCCGCAGGCGCAAATCCCATGGTTGTAAGAAAGGGTATCGCAAAGGCAGTTGACGCCGCAGTTGCTTCTCTTGAGGCATCCGCAAAGGCTGTTAACGGTACTGATGATATCGCGCGTGTAGGCACTATCTCCGCAGGAGATGAGCATATCGGCAGACTTATCGCAGACGCTATGGAAAAGGTTACCGCAGACGGTGTTATCACCGTTGAGGAATCCAAGACCGCAGAAACCTATTGCGAAGTTGTTGAAGGTATGCAGTTTGACCGCGGCTACATCACTCCCTATATGGTTACCGATACCGATAAGATGGAAGCTGTTATTGACGACGCTCTCATTCTTATTACCGATAAAAAAATATCCAACGTTCAGGAGATCCTTCCTTTGCTCGAGCAGATCGTTCAGGCAGGCAAAAAGCTGGTTATCGTTGCAGAGGACGTAGAGGGCGAAGCTCTTTCCACACTTATCGTTAACAAGCTCCGCGGCACCTTTACCTGCGTTGCAGTAAAGGCTCCCGGCTTTGGTGACAGACGTAAGGATATGCTCAAGGATATCGCTATCCTCACCGGCGGCGAAGTTATCTCTTCCGAGCTTGGCTACGAGCTTAAAGAAGCAGGCGTTCATATGCTGGGCAGAGCAAGACAGGTTAAGATCAGCAAGGAAAACACCATTATCGTTGGCGGCGCAGGCGATGTAAACGCTATCAAGGCACGTATCGGTCAGATCAAGTCCGCTATCGAGGTTTCCACCAGCGAGTTTGATAAAGAAAAGCTTCACGAGCGTCTTGCAAAGCTTTCCGGCGGTGTAGCCGTTATCAAGGTTGGCGCTGCTACCGAAACCGAAATGAAGGAAATGAAGCTCCGTATCGAGGACGCTCTCAATGCTACCAAGGCTGCTGTTGAAGAGGGTATCGTTCCCGGCGGCGGTGTTGCACTTATAGATTGTATCCCCGCAGTACAAAAGCTGGTTGACGAAACCGAGGGCGACGAAAAGACCGGCGCACGCATCGTGCTCCGCGCTCTTGAAGAGCCCGTCCGCCAGATCGCCGCAAACGCAGGCTTCGAAGGAAGCGTTGTTGTTGAGCGCGTAAAGAGCGAAGCTCCCGGCGTCGGCTTTGATGCATATAACGAAGTTTACTGCGATATGGTTGCAAACGGTATCGTAGACCCCACCAAGGTTACCAGAAGCGCACTTCAGAACGCTGCTTCCGTTGCTTCTATGGTTCTCACCACCGAAGCACTTGTAACCGATAAAAAGGACCCCGCTGCAGAAGCGGCTGCAAACGCAGCAATGGCAGGCGGCATGGGCGGCGGAATGTATTAATTTAAAAACCATAAAACACGGAACAAATTCGTTCCGTGTTTTTTTTATCGGGGTGATCATGCAAAAGTGCCCTCCTTTAATTAGGAGGGCATAATTTGTTTTAATGGCGCGGGAAGCAACAATCAGTCCATAGTAATTTCTTTGGTTATATTACCGACAATATCAAGAATCTGTACAGTTTCATTGTTTTTCCAGATAAGCTTACTAAGGTCGAGAGCATATAGCATATATTCAGGAGATGTAACCATACATGGCTTTCTTTGAGATAACTTATTTTTTATATAGAAATCCACATAAAAAGTGGCTTCATTCATAGTTTGTACGCAATATAATTTTGCGACCGTCTTTTTATCGGGGCTTTGCTTGACTTTGTGTACAAAATCCACATTAAAATTTCTATCTTTCAGCGATTTCAATGCACTCTCAAATATTGCGAAATCCCATTTTTTTGTTTCGCATAAGAGCATCAACCCTTTACGAAAAGTTTCATATAAGAATTGTTCTTTTTCGCACTTTTCGGTTAATGAAAAATATTCAAGAGAAAACGGAATGTCAATAGAAAAAATCGACTCCCAGGTAAAAACATTTGTGCCTGTATAATTTGTGTCCGGCTGACAAATAAGGTTTATTCTGCCGCAATCAAATTTAAAGTTTTTGTTGACTTCACGTAAAACATATTCGGATATATATGCGGATTCGCGCGCTAACTGCCCGTTGCGCTCTAACCCCATTTGTTTAATGGCTTCATTACTCAACCCCATAGTCAAATAACGCAATTTCATATGTTTTTCTCCTCTGTATTACCGCGGTCTTGGTTTTGATTGGCTTTGAGTAATTCTTAAGACTCCACTTCTACTGCATAGTACGCAAACGGAATAGCGATAGAACATTTCGGGAAAAACGGCGGCAGCTCTGGACGGGGCGCAATAACAACATATTTATCGCCCATCTCAAAAGGGTCGCTGTACATTATGCTTTTTCCACCGTTCTCTTCTACGATTGTTTCGCTTTCGACAGAAGACAGAGCGTCAACAATATCATAATGCCCTAAATCTTCGGGGAAAGGGATGACTTCATAAATTCTGCCGTCTTCTAAATGAAAGATGACTTCATCATAAAAGATGACTTCATCATCTGAATAATAATAGCCATCATCTCCCTCCAATGCAAAACTGCAATACTCCATATATTTTATGTGTTGCCAACAACCGTAAACATAAAAACCAACATATATCAAGACGATTGATAAAAAGATAGAAAGAACGGTAATCCAAAATTTTTTCATTTCTGCACTCCTTTCACAAAACAAAATCCACCCTGCGTTCAAAGCAGGGTGGAAAAACACTCGAAAGATATGGCACACCTGCTTTTTAAAGTAGATGTTATTAACTGTGCATATATTCTAACATAAAACCCGCATTTTGTCAACAAAAAATTAATACGGGTCTTTTCACAACGGCACGGCAAAGATATATTTTTTGTATTTTTCGCATATATTCTCTAAGCGAAGGGAGAATACATATGGGAAAAGTTTTTTATATACGTTATAAAAAAAGAGGAAACGGTATTTTTGCGCTTTTTGTCAGTTTGCTTGTAATCGCTACCGTGGTCTGCGCGGTAATAGACCGCACCTCTGCAGAGGATACGTTTCCGGAACAGACTCCTGCCATACGCGGCGTCAGCACGGATAGCGGCGTGTACGCGGTTACGATTATTGTGGAATCCCAAAAATGGGAAGACATCCGTCTTGTATTGGAAGCCTGCGAAGGGTACGGCATAACCGCGGTATGCTTTATGGATATAGCGTGGATCGCCGCAAATAAAGCCCATGCCGCCGAAATATGCGAAAAACATATTCCCGGCTTACTGGTAAGCGCAGATTTTTCGGGCACGCCACGTTCCGACGTAATGACATATATAGCGGTAATGAACGATAAATTTATGTCTCTTACGGGGAATTATCCCAAATACGTCCGTTACGACGGAAAAAACGCAGGCTGTCTTTCCTCGGTGCTTTCGGCATACGGGCAGTTTAACATATCGGCTGAAACAGTGCTTTTAGAAACCGCTGTTCAGATCCGCGCGGGCGGAATAACGGAAATATATCCAAGCGGCGAAGAAACGGTATATGCCTTTGCAAAGACAGTGGCAACCGCGGTCACAAACGCTTTGGAGCCCGTTCCGCTCAATGAAATGCTGTATCCGCAGGGGAGTGAAGTAAACGCAAATGGATATCAACAAAAATAAATGTCTTGCTTTAGGCTTTTCGGATGAGTTTTATAAAGTTTTAAAAGCAGACAGGTTTCCCGCACAAGACGAATATTACCTATTATTAATAAACGAAGATAAAACTGTCGAAATACCGCTCAGGTTTGTAAACACGGTGATCTGTCCGGAAAAGGTGAATATTAACTTTCCGATTAATTGCAATAATGTGGTGACCTGCGGAATGGGATTGCGGTGCACCGTATCATTTTCTTCGGTGGGGGACGACAGCGCTGTATTATCGGTTTCAAGAAAAATAGAAAACCTGCTCCCCTGCGAAGTGCGTGTGGACCTGAAAAATAATTTATCTCTTTATGAAAATATAGTATACAACACCGTCAGGCTGTTAAACACATAGGCAAAAAATACCTCGTTTATTTATTCGGGCAAAGTACAAAATATATTACGAGGAAACACCTCGGTAAAAATCGTAAATTAAATGAAGTAAATCTAAAAGGAGAAAATATTATGTCCAACAAGAATCTTGTTCCCGAAGCAAAAGAAGGTCTTAACCGTTTCAAGATGGAAGCAGCAAACGAAGTAGGCGTTAACCTCAAGCAGGGTTACAACGGCGACCTTACTGCAAAGCAGGCAGGCAGCGTAGGCGGTCAGATGGTTAAGAAGATGATCGAAAGCTACGAGAACGGTATGAAATCCGGCAACTAATTGGGCAAAATACCCGATTAACAGCATAAATTAATGGTGTCGCCGTTGCGATTTTCACAACGGCGATATTTTTTTTAATTTTTTTAAAAAAAGGTGTTGACAAAGAGCGAAGTATGTGGTAGAATAGCCAAGCTGTCGGCGAGAGGTTGGCAGCGACGGACATTGAAAATCGAACAACAACGAAGAAGAAATGTACAAAGAAAAAGTATGTGAA
>JAFQAP010000021.1 GCA_017399965.1 Clostridia bacterium
AAATCCAACTTCGTTGGGTGAAATTCGCCTCGACGGCGAGTGGGTGGATTTAATTTCATCTGAGGCAAAGCCGAAGATTTCATCAGCGTTAGCTGATTTCACCCTTGCATCAGCAAGGATTTCATTTATGCAAGGGTTCGATTCACGTACAAAAATGCCAAAAATATCTTTTTGTAGCCCATAGCCAAAAAGAAAAGTCGCGTCAGCGGCTTTTTCTTTTTGTTCTCTTCACTCTTCTCTCTTCGTTCTTCTCTCTTCTCTGAAAACGGCGCGACTTTTCCGGATAAAAGATAAGAGAGAAAAGATAAGAGAATCGGTAGTTTTGCTCCGCAAAGCGGATTTTGTGACCATACGATGTATTATATATAGGAAGAGTACACCCCGAACTTGTTAGAGAAGTCGGAACATTAAGAGCTTACTCAAGCGGTCGCTATGCTATGCGTACTGTTCCGGGCGGCTGAACCGCCGGTTGCGGAAGTTATTATATGCTTAAAAAAGACGGGCGGTTTTCGGATGGGTGTGATGCAAAAGTTTTTACTTTTTACGGCAAAACTCCGCATAATTTTGTAAAAAATATTGACAGATTGTTAAAAAAGTATTAAAATAACGTATACCAAATTAAAAAAGGAGTTTATATTATGAAAGTTAAGCGTTTCTTTCTTATTTTCTTCCTCGGTTGGATAGGCAGTATCATCATTAACCATTCCGGTCTTAAGCCCGAAGGCTACACCAGCAGAACCGGCGCATATTTCTGGCTCTCCGGTCTTACGCTCGGTATTTATCCCCTCGTTGCAATGATCAACCAGTTTAAGTTCGACCCTGCAAAGGAAAAGAACATAGGTTATAAAAAGGACTAATAACATATAGTAAAATCCGCCGAAAAGGCGGATTTTTTTAATGCGACGGTTTTTCTTCCTCATCAAATCTTGTTTCGAGCAAAACGCTGGGATAAATGCCGAAATTATACCACACCGCCAAAAGAACGTTTGCTTTTAGTCTTGGCGGATAAACGCCGTTTTCCATTTTATTTAAACTGCCTACACCGATACCCAGCAGTTTTGCCATTTGCTTTTTGGATAGTTTTAAACTCTTTCTCAACCATTTTAAATTGCGCATTAAATTTTCAATAGATTTATCCATATCTTCTCCTTGCTGTTTTGATAACGAGCATATTTTACACCTAATAGGTGTAAATGTCAATACATCTTTTAGATGTAGTGTAAAATATGACCGTTTGAAAGGAGCGGTGTTATGAACAGAATACGGGCATTGCGGGAAGACAGAGATCTGAGCCAAGAAACTGTGGCAAAGATAATTAAGACCACGCAGCAGCAATACAGCAAAATTGAAACGGGCAAAGCGGACATAAGCGGCGAAAAGCTTAAGCTGCTGGCGATATTTTATAACATTTCCGTAGATTATATATTGGGGCTTACGGACGAGCCGAGAAAATTAAAATAGATGTAATATCAACAGCGACAAAGCGCAAACATTTATTGCATTTTGTTTTTATATTAAAAGCATACATGTTTGTGCTAAAAACAAAGCGAGCTTAATCTTGCGTGGAAAGCTCACAGGAATTAAAGTATGCAGAAACACAATTTGTGTAAAGGTAAACCACTGGTTTACCTAATTCCACCTAGTTTCGGTTGAAAATCTTCGGAAAAACTGTTACTCTATCAACACAAAAAACAAAAAGGAGCTCTGTATATGGAAAATAATTCTATGGGAAAACTTATCCAAAGTCTTCGGAAAGAAAAAGGATTAACGCAAAAGCAGTTAGCCGATAAATTGAACATTACCGACAAGGCCGTATCAAAATGGGAGAGAAACGTTGCTTGCCCTGACATCTCCTTGCTTCCAAAATTATCAGAAATACTTGGAGTATCCGTCAACGATTTATTAAATGTAAATACATATTCAGAAGAATACGCCGAAAAGGACATTGGAGTTAATGCGCCAGACAATAATATAACCGACGAGGACTTTGAAGAAGCGAAAGAACAAGAATATCAACAATGCTTTTCCAATTTTGTAATGCCTTTGGTTTTTTCAGGTATAGCTTTCATTGTTGTAGTGTTCTTGTTTTCGGCAATGCATTCCGATTTATCTACTGAATTTTCTTTTAGCTGGCTTGGAACGGTCGCTTTTGCAGGATTTTGTTTCTCAGGAATTCCGAGTGGATGGAAAATCACAAGCAAGTGGTTTGACGGGTGGGTCATCGTAGGAATCGGTGCTATTTTTGTTCTAATACTTCGTGTTATACTTGCTTGTATTATCGGTTGGATAGCGCTGCCTATACAGTTGTCACAAAAAGCGGCGGCGTGTTATTCGGCAGCGAAGTTTGTGAAAAATCGGACAAGCGCAAAAACGACGTCAGCATTACTCCTTGCGATTTTAATTTATCTAGCCGTGCTTGGCACTTCAATTGTTGCGGTTGGTTGCAACGCATTTTTTGAAAGTATCAAAAGCGGCGAGGAATCTGACTCCTCACCCAAAGAAGCACTTATAACAGCAGCGGATGTTGTAAACGAACCCGATATACTGTTTGCTATTTCTCAAGACTCGTTAAACAAAATGTTAGCAGACGAAAGTGACAGCCTTGATTGCGGCTGGAAAATTACAACCTCATCAAAGATCCACGGTGTGTTTTTTGCACAAGCTATAGACCCAAGCAATCCATCATATGTTTCGTCAAAACACATCTATCTTTATAATGCGGTTTTTGTGATTAGCGGTTACTATGTCGAAGAAGGCAGTGGAATATCTCTCAATGCTTGGGAAATACATATCGATATATATCCTAATTTTAAATTTAACGAAAAAAATGAATTAATATATAACGAAGACAAAGCATACGTAAAAAGCATCAGAGCAAACTCTATAGAGGAAGCTTTTGAAATAATGCACGGTAGCTATTCAAACATGACTTTTACAGACATTTCTGCGAAACAACAAAATTAAACTTTCAACCCAGTCTCTTAAAAAAGAGGCGGTTATTCTTGCATTTTGTTTTTGTTTGTATTAAAATATGTGTTCGTATTAAAATATATCAAAATGTGTTTTTCGGAGAAAAAATATGAAAAACAGAAAGCGGATAAAACGAAGAATTATAAATTTAATAATGCCTGCTTTGGTATTCGGCTCCCTTACGGGCGTGATGACTGCATCTGTGGTTATGATATACAAATTCTGCGCAGGAAAGATAATACACTTTTCCGAAAGCGCATACGGATTTATGCGAGCGAACCTTTGGGCTGTCCTTCCCGCTTTGGCTGTAGTTGCCGCGGCGGCGTATCTTTACAAAGCCGTGCTTACCAAATATCCAAACGTGCGGGGCGGAGGAATACCCACCTCCATTGCCCTGATGCGGGGAATAATATCATTCCGCTGGGCGGTAAATCTTGTATGGGTATTTATACTTTCCCTGGTCTCCTTCTTTATCGGTGTACCCTTGGGCAACGAAGGACCTTCGGTGCAGATGGGAACCGCGGCGGGAAAAGGAGTTATTGATGTTTTTGCGAAAAAACAAAAAGCCTATTCCCGTTACGCCATGACAGGCGGTGCCTGCGCGGGATTTTCCGTGGCGACGGGTGCGCCGATTTCCGGCATGATGTTTGCGGTGGAGGAAGCCCACCACAGAATTTCACCTATGATAATAATGGTTTCTGCCGTTTCCGTGCTTTCCGCTTCCCTTACGGCATCCCTGCTTTCCCCTCTGCTGGGAGTGAGCACAAGCCTTTTCGCCTTTGAAGAAACGCTTTTGGCGCTTTCCCTTAAAGATATGTGGATCCCCCTTACGGTGGGAATAGTTTTGGGCGCGTTTGCTGCGGCGTTTTTGAAATCCTATGAATATATAAACCGTTTTTCCAAAGCTTTGTCTGCAAAAATGCCCTTTTATCTGCGGATGGCAGTAATACTTACGGTCACGTTGGCTGCGGGTGTTCTTTCCTATGACCTTATATCCACGGGACACGAGCTTACTTTGAGTCTGTTTAAAATAGATAAAAGCATACTTTTGCTGTTTGGAATACTGCTTGTGAGATGGTTTTTGACCCTTTTTGCCAACACCGGCGGTGTGACGGGAGGAATTTTCCTTCCTATTATAGCATTGGGTGCGGTGGTGAGCAGTATTCTGGGAAATATCTGCGTAAAGCATTTCGGGCTTGACGAAAGTTATTACACCGTGATTCTGGCGCTGGGAATATGCGCCTGCATTTCCGGTATGATGAAAATGCCTCTTACCGCCGTATTTTTCGGGGTGGAAGCGCTTTCCTGCTATGAAAATATCATTCCCGTTATAATTGTTTCCGCGGCGGCGTATTCCATAACCGAGGTGCTGGGGCTCAGCTCCATTAACGACAGCGTTATCGAGGCGCGCAACGAGGAAATATTCCAAAACAAGCATCCCGTGGTTAAGGATACCCACGTTACCGTGGCGGAAGGCTCTTTCGCCGTGGGCAAGCAGGTGCGGGATATTTTCTGGCCAAACAATCTGTTTGTTCTTTCGGTAAACCACGGGGAGAAAAGCGGTTCCCGCGTGGACGAGCACGGCGAAAACCATATCCACCCGGGAGATGTTCTCCACGTGCGGTATTCCACATCCGATGTGGAGGCGACGGAGGATGAATTGTGGGCAATAGTCGGCGAGCAGACCGGAACTGTCTAAACTTTGCAGATCGAAACGCAAAAAATATATACCGTAATTATAAATGCGAGAGATTGTATTTTATCTCTCGCATTGTTGTTTTTTATTATGTAGGAATTTGTAAAAACAAATTCCTTTTTATTTTGCGTTTCTATAAATTTTTACTTCGCTAGCTGTAGATTACTACAGCACGCTCGTAAAAATTCATTCTGCTTTGTTTATACAGTTCCTTGCCAAAATCAGACTTTTAGTTCTACAGACGGGAGTTTCCTGCGAACAGTTTGCGGGACGTCGGGGACGACGTCCCCTACAATTACAGACGGAAGTCCCGTGCGTACGGTTTGCGGACGGTCGGGGACGCCCGTCCCTACGGTTTGCAAAAAGCCGCGGCAACCACGTAGGGCGGGGGTTCAACTCCCGCCGTTTTAAAATTATAATTGTTTTTTGCCCCGCAAAAAAACTACCGAAATTCCTCATTCCTCATTCCTCATTTCTCGTTCTTAGTTCCTCGTTGCGGGTTCCCCGAAAACGCTATGCGTTTTTGGGGTGGGTTGCCGGGGTTCCCCGAAAACGCTATGCGTTTTTGGGGTGGGTTCCTCATTCCGAATTCCTCATTTTATTATTGACAAATTCCCTTTGCTATGCTATAATAACTCGAATTGGATCTTTAAGCCGATACGAGAGATCGGCAAGGTGCGTTTATAACGGTTTTTTGCGGGCGGGAAGCTTTATCTTTGCGCGCGCAAAAACAAGAAAAAGTATGCGTAATCCTTGCCGGCGGGCAAGGATTTTTTGTTGATTTGCGAGGGAATTTTATGGAACTTAAAGCAAAGGTAATACCTTTTACACAAGAATACGCCATGAACGTACACCGCTTTTTTTCCGCGGTGGAGTATTCCCATTTTAACGACCAAAGATATATTGTTTTTCCCGGCTTTTGCGATGTGCACGTGCATTTTCGTGAGCCGGGTTTTTCTTACAAAGAAACTATAAAAACAGGCTCTATGGCGGCGGCGAGGGGCGGTTACACCGCAGTATGCACAATGCCTAACCTTAATCCCGTGCCCGACAGCGCGGAAACACTTAAAAAACAGCTCGATATAATCAGAACAGACGCCTGCATTGACATTTTTCCCTACGGCGCAATAACAAAGCGGGAAATGGGAAAAGAGCTTTCCGATATGGAGGATATGGCGCGGGACGTTATTGCTTTTTCCGATGACGGCAGAGGCGTGCAATCCGACGATATGATGCGGGAGGCAATGCTTAAAGCAAAAGCTATCGGAAAAATGATAGTTGCCCACTGCGAGGTAAACGACCTGCTGCGGGGCGGTTATATACACGACGGGGAATACGCAAAAAAACACGGACACAAAGGCATTTGCAGCGAAAGCGAATGGAAGCAGATAGAAAGAGATATCGCTCTGGTGCGGGAAACGGGGTGCGCATACCACGTATGCCACATATCCGCCAAGGAAAGCGTGGATTTAATACGCAAAGCCAAAGCCGAAGGTTTGGATATAACCTGCGAGACCGCGCCCCACTACCTTGTGCTTACGGACGCAGACCTTAAAGAAGAGGGCAGATTTAAAATGAACCCGCCCTTGCGCAGCGCGGAGGACAGACAAGCACTGCTGGAGGGAATTCTGGACGGAACCATAGACTGTATCGCCACCGACCACGCTCCCCACAGCGAGCAAGAGAAATCGAGAGGACTTGAAAAAAGCCCCTTCGGTATTACGGGAATAGAGCTTGCGTTCCCCATTCTTTACACCCATCTGGTAAAAACGGGTATAATTTCCCTTGAAAAGCTGATAGAACTTATATGTATAAACCCCCGAAAGCGGTTTGGAATTACCGCTGACGCAGGCTTTACCGTATGGGATACGGAAAAAGCGTTTACGGTAAAAAAAGAAGACCTTGTTTCTATGGGAAAAGCCACTCCCTTTGAGGGAGAGATTCTGTACGGCGAATGTGTGCTTACAGTAAAAAACGGAAAAATTGTGTATAAGATATAACGGAGGATATAAAAAATGGCAAAGAGAACAGACCTTAAAAAGATACTTATAATCGGCTCCGGCCCTATCGTTATCGGTCAGGCGGCGGAATTTGACTATGCGGGCACCCAGGCGTGTCTTGCGCTTAAGGAAGAAGGCTACGAGGTAGTTTTGGTAAACTCCAACCCCGCAACCATTATGACAGACACCACTATTGCCGACAAAGTGTATATGGAGCCTCTTACCCTTGAATACGTGGCAAAAATACTCCGTTACGAGCGTCCCGACGCAATTGTTCCCGGTATCGGCGGACAGACGGGACTTAACCTTGCAATGCAGCTTGAGAAAAAAGGCGTTCTGAAGGAATGCGGAGTTGAGCTTCTCGGCACCAGCAGCGAAAGTATTGAACGTGCAGAGGACAGAGAATTGTTTAAAGAGCTTTGCCAGTCTATCGGCGAGCCCGTTATCCCCTCCGAAATCACCTATGATCTTGAGCAGGCAAAGAAGGCTGCAAAAGAGATAGGCTACCCCGTTGTGCTCCGTCCCGCATTCACTCTGGGCGGTACCGGCGGCGGATTTGCATACAACGAAGAAGAGCTTGTGGAGATAGGCACAAACGCATTCAAGCTTTCCCCCGTGCATCAGGTCCTTATCGAAAAGAGCGTTAAGGGCTACAAGGAAATTGAATTTGAAGTTATGCGTGATTCAAACGATAAAGCCATTACCATTTGCGGTATGGAAAATATCGACCCCGTTGGCGTTCACACCGGTGACTCTATAGTTGTTGCCCCCATACTCACCCTCTCTCCCGAGCACCACAAAATGCTTAACAACAGCGCGATAAAGATCATCCGCGAGCTTAAGATAGAGGGCGGCTGTAACGTACAGTTTGCTTTTAACCCCGAAACCGGCGAATATTATCTGATCGAGGTAAACCCCAGAGTTTCCCGTTCCTCCGCTTTGGCTTCCAAGGCAAGCGGATATCCCATTGCCCGCGTAACCGCAAAGATAGCTGTGGGTATGTCTTTGGAGGATATTTCCATTGCCAACACCAACGCGGCGTTTGAGCCCAGACTTGATTACGTTGTGGCAAAGCTCCCCCGCTTCCCCTTTGATAAATTCAACACCGTTCCCAACACTCTGGGCACCCAGATGAAGGCTACCGGCGAAGTAATGGGTATCGGCGAAAATCTGGAAGAATGTCTGCTTAAATCCGTGCGTTCTCTTGAAACCGGCGTATGCCACTTCAGTATGCCCAAATTTGCCAAAATGAGCGCGGAAGAAATATACGAATATATCTCCAAGTTCAGAGATGATAACATCTTTGCCATAACCGAGCTTATACGCAAGGGCGAAACAACACAAAAATTAAGCGATTTTACAAAAATAGATATTTACTTCCTTAATACCCTTAAAAATATTGTGGATATGGAAGACCTGCTCAAAGCGAACAAGGGCGATATTCAAACCCTTAAAGCCGCAAAGAAGATGGGATTCGGCGATAAAGCCATATCCATTATCTGGGGCGTGAGCGAAATTGAAGTATTTAATATGCGTAAAGCGGAAAACATCTTCCCCGTTTACCGTATGGTAGATACCTGCCACACAAACGCATATATCCCCTACTTCTACTCCTCCTACACCGGCGAAAACAAATCTGTTCTTACCGACAGAAAGAAGGTAGTCGTTCTGGGTGCGGGTCCTATCCGTATAGGTCAGGGCGTTGAATTCGATTATTCTACCGTTCACGCCGTAACCACCATTAAAAAGAGCGGATACGAGGCTATTATTATTAACAACAACCCCGAAACCGTTTCCACCGACTACACCACGGCGGACAAGCTTTATTTCGAGCCTCTTACTCCCGAGGACGTTATGAATATTATTGAGTTTGAAAAGCCTATGGGCGTTATCGCATCCCTGGGCGGACAGACTGCAATAAACCTTGCACAGCCCCTTGTTGACAGAGGTGTAAACATTATCGGTACCGATTGCGCCGCTATTGAGCGCGCCGAAAACCGTGACAGCTTTGAAAAGATACTGAAAGAGCTTAACATTCCTCAGCCTACGGGCAAGGCGGTAACAAATATTGAGGACGGCGTAAAGACCGCCGCAGAGATAGGCTACCCCGTGCTGGTCCGTCCCTCCTTCGTTCTGGGCGGAAGAGCTATGCAGATAGTTGCAAACGAGCACCAGCTCCGCCAGTATCTTAAGAGCGCAGTTGAAATAGACGAGGACAAGCCCGTACTGGTTGATAAATATATTCAGGGTAAAGAAGTAGAAGTAGACGCTATCTGCGACGGTATAAACGTATTCGTTCCCGGTATTATGGAGCTGGTTGAAAGAACCGGTATCCACTCCGGCGACTCTATAAGCGTATATCCCTCCTACAGCATTTCCGATAAGGTTAAGGCGACCATACTCCGCTATTCCAAGATGCTGGGCTTGGGAATAGGCATTGTCGGTCTGTTCAATATCCAGTTTATCGTTGATAAGGACGAAAACGTATATATCATCGAGGTCAACCCCCGTTCCTCCCGTACCGTACCCTTCCTTTCCAAGGCAACGGGATATTCCCTGGCGGATATCGCAACCGAGGTAATTTTGGGCGTAAGCCTTAAGGAGCAGGGAATTTTCGGTATTTATCCCGATGAAAAGAAGCGTCATTACGTAAAAGCGCCCGTGTTCTCCTTTAACAAGATACACGGTATAGACGCATATCTTTCTCCCGAAATGAAATCCACGGGCGAAGCCATCGGCTATGACGATAACTTCCACCGCGCACTTTACAAGGCGTTGCAGGCATCCGGTATGCATCTGCAAAACTACGGCACCGTGTTTGCTACCATTTCCGATGAGGATAAAGCGGAAGCGCTTCCTCTTATCCGCCGTTTCTACAACCTGGGCTTTAATATAGAGGCTACCGCAGGCACGGCGAAGTTCCTTAAGGAAAACGGAATACGCACCAGAGTGCTTAAAAAGATAAGCGAAAACAGCGATGAAATTCCCAATTCCATTCGTCAGGGACATATTGCGTACGTTATCAACACCCGTAATATAGATTCTGCGGGACAGCTTAACGACGGACACGAGATCCGCCGCGCCGCAGTTGAAAACAACGTAACCATGTTTACCTCCCTCGATACCGTGGGAGTGCTGCTGGACGTACTTGAGGATATTACGCTGACAATTTCTACTATAGACGCATAAAGTTTAACGAGGAACTATGAACGAGGAACGAGAAACTTCGGAAGATTTTTGCCCAAAGGGGCAAAAATCAACCATAGTTCATAGTTCATAGTTTATAGTTCATAGTTCAAAAAAGAGAGGATTTTACTATGAAAACGGGCTTTTTTCGTATCATAAGCAATCTTCCCCTTACGGAAAACGTATACAAAATGGTGCTGTACGGGGACGTAAGCCATATAACCGCTCCCGGACAGTTTATAAACATAAAGATTGAAGACCTGTACCTGCGCCGTCCCATATCCGTCCACGATATGACGGAGGACACCGTTACCATTATTTACAAGGTAGTGGGCGAGGGCACGGAAAAGCTTTCCCGTATGCAAAAGGGTGAATTGGACGTTATGACAGGTCTGGGCAACGGCTACGTAACCGCAGACAGCGGGGAAAAACCTCTGCTTATCGGCGGCGGTGTGGGTGTGCCTCCCCTTTATATGCTGGCAAAACAGCTTATAGCAGAGGGAAAAGAGGTTTCGGTGATACTGGGCTTCAACACCGAAAAAGAGGTCTTTTGCGAAAAAGACTTTCTTGGCCTTGGCTGTAAGGTATACGTTACCACCGCAGACGGAAGCTACGGTATTAAAGGCTTTGTAACCGAGGCTATGAAAAATATTGATTACACCTGCTTTTATACCTGCGGACCCGAGCCTATGCTCAAAGCGGTTTACCGCGCTTCCCTCACCCACGGATATTTCAGCTTTGAAGAGCGTATGGGATGCGGTTTCGGAGCGTGTATGGGCTGCTCCTGCAAAACCATAACGGGCTACAAGCGTATATGCAAGGAAGGCCCCGTTATGAGCAAGGAGGAGATATTATGGAAAGATTAAGCGTTAACCTTTGCGGAACGGTTTTGGATAATCCCGTTATACCCGCTTCGGGCACCTTTGGGTTCGGCTATGAGTTTGCGGAGTATTACGATATAAACGTGCTTGGCACATTTTCCTTTAAGGGAACTACCCTAAAGCCCCGTTTCGGCAACCCCACACCCAGAATTGCTGAATGTAAAGCAGGGCTTATTAATGCGGTGGGACTGCAAAATCCGGGTATCGACAAGGTCATTTTCGAAGAACTGCCCAAATTAAAAAAGGTATTCAACAAGCCCGTAATGGCAAACGTAGGCGGATTTTCCGTTTCCGATTACGTTACGGTGTGCAAGCGTCTTGATAACGAAGAGCAGGTGGGCTGGCTGGAAGTGAATATAAGCTGTCCCAACGTGCACGCAGGGGGTGTGAACTTCGGTTCCGACCCCAAAGGCGCATACGACGTGATAAGCGCAGTTAAAAAAGAAGTTAAAAAGCCGGTTATCGCAAAGCTTACCCCCAACGTAACGGACATTGTGTCTATTGCAAAAGCCTGCGAGGATGCGGGGGCGGACGGCGTGAGCCTTATAAACACCCTTTTGGGAATGAGAATAAATCTGCGTAACCGCAAGCCTGTAATTGCAAACACCATGGGCGGTTATTCCGGACCCGCCGTGTTCCCCGTGGCGGTGAGAATGGTGTATCAGGTTGCGAAAGCCGTAAACATACCCGTTATCGGCTTGGGCGGAATTGAAACTGCCGAGGACGTAATTGAAATGATGCTGGCGGGCGCTGCCGCTGTTGAGGTGGGAAGCGCAAACCTTGTAGACCCTTATGCCTGCAAAAAAATAATTGAAGATCTGCCCGCCGCTTTGGATAAATACGGAATAGAAAATATAAAAGATATTATCGGAGGAGTTAAGTAAAAATGGGAAAAGACGTAATTATTGCATGCGATTTTGACAGCGCGGAAAAAACCTTTGCTTTCTTGGACAAGTTTACAGAGGTAAAGCCTTTTGTAAAGATAGGTATGGAGCTTTACTATGCGGAGGGACCTTCTATTGTAAAGGAGATAAAGCGCCGCGGACACAAGATATTCCTTGATCTTAAGCTCCACGATATTCCCAACACAGTAAAAAAGGCGATGGCTGTGCTTTCCCGTCTTGACGTGGATATGACAAACCTTCACGCCGCAGGAACCACCCGTATGATGGAGGGCGCGTTGGAGGGTCTTACCCGTCCCGACGGAACCCGTCCTATACTTATCGCAGTAACACAGCTTACCTCCACCGATCAGGAGAGCATGGAAAAGGATATGCTTATAAAAGAACCCATTGCAGACGTGGTCATGCACTACGCGCTCACCGCAAAAAATGCGGGGCTGGACGGCGTTGTGTGCTCCCCTCTGGAAGCCCAAAAGGTACACGACTCCTGCGGTAAGAATTTTGTTACCGTTACCCCCGGTGTGCGCTTTGCGGACGGCGATATAGGCGACCAGAAGCGTGTTATGACTCCCGCGCAGGCAAAGGAGATAGGCTCCGATTACATCGTGGTCGGCAGACCTATTACCGCAGCAGAGGATCCCGTTGCCGCTTACAACAGATGCGTAAGTGAATTTATCGGTTAAAAAGGAGAAAAGATATGGAAAGCTACAAGAGAGAGTTTATACAGTTTTTGCAAAAAGCAGGCGTTTTAAAATTCGGCGATTTCACCGCAAAAAGCGGAAGAAAGATACCCTATTTCATTAACGCTGGTATGATAAAGACGGGCGAGGATATTGCAACTTTAGGCGAATTTTACGCAAAGGCGTATTTTGAAAAGGTTGGCGCAAAAAAGGCTGTGCTTTACGGCCCCGCATACAAGGGAATTTCCCTTGCGGTTTCCGCTTCCGTTGCACTTTCCAAAAACGGACTCAACCTACCCTTCTTCTTTAACAGAAAAGAGGTTAAAGACCACGGCGAAGGCGGAGTTTTTGTCGGCTACGTTCCCACAGCCGGCGAAGAAGTGGTAATTATCGAAGACGTTATCACCGCAGGCACCGCTATAAGAGAAAGTATGGAAATTCTTTCCCATCTTGAAGGCGTAAAGGTTGCCGCAACCTTTATTATGGTTGACAGAAAAGAAAAGGGACAAACCGAAAAAGGCGCAATGCAGGAAATTGAAGATACCTTCGGCTTCCCCGTATATTCAATAGTTGACGTTTACGATATTATCGAGTACCTTGAAGAGGACGAAAGCAACAGAGAAAACGTAGACAGAATTAAAAATTACCTTGCCGTAAACGGAGCGAAATAATGAACAGCGTTATAGATATAACCGATCTTTCTCTTAATGAGATAGACAGCCTTATAAACACGGCGGTGGATATTCATTCCCACCCCGAAAAATATTCATCTGCCTGCAAGGGAAAAAAGCTGGCGGCAATGTTTTTTGAACCCTCTACCCGCACCCGCCTTTCCTTTGAGGCGGCTATGATGGAATTGGGCGGAAACGTGCTTTCCGTACACTCCTCCGCCACATCCTCCGCTTCCAAGGGCGAGAGTATAAACGATACCGCCAAGGTGGTTTCCTGCTATGCGGATATTATTGCTATGCGCCATCCTCTTGAAGGAGCGCCTGCCGTTGCGGCGGTAAGCGCATCTATTCCCGTAATAAACGCAGGGGACGGCGGTCATTGCCACCCCACCCAGACACTTACCGATCTTTGCACCATTAAAAGCGAAAAAGGGGCTATTAACGGTCTTACCGTAGGTTTTTGCGGCGACCTTAAGTACGGCAGAACCGTACATTCCCTTATTAACGCCCTTGCGCGGTACGAAAACGTGCGTGTGGTGCTTATCTCCCCCGATGAATTAAAAATTCCCGAATACGTTAAGGAAGGACCCCTTAAAAATATGGAGTTTTCCGAAACGGACAATTTGGAAAACGCTCTGCCCCGGCTTGACGTACTGTATATGACCCGTGTTCAGCAGGAGCGTTTTGCGGACCGTGAGCAGTACGAGCGTCTTAAGGACGTATATATTCTGGATACGGAAAAAATGAAAAGAGCAAAAGAGGATATGATAATCCTTCATCCCCTGCCCAGAGTAAACGAAATTTCCGTGGGAGTGGACGCAGACAAGCGCGCCTGCTACTTTAAGCAGGTAATGTGGGGAAAATATATGCGTATGGCGCTTATACTTTTGCTTCTTTCCGGCGAGCACAAGGGAGAAGATCTTTTGGAAAACGCCTGTGCTTCCCATAAAAAATGCCCCAACGGACGCTGTATAACCCACACCGAGCAGGAATTGCCCGTATACGTTAAAAACGGACGCTGTGTGTGGTGCGACGAGGAGTTGAAATAATATGTCAAAGGCATATTTCACTTTTGATAAGACCTTAAAAATATTCGCCGAAGGATTTAACCCCGTTTACAGAGAAAACGGGGACTTTTGGCGTTTGCACCTTGATTACGGCAAGGCGGGATACCCCCGTGAATTGGGCGTATATTCCCATATGCAAAAAGAGCCCGTAACCGAAAAAACGGCGGACGGACTGCGCATTATATACAATTCCGTTAAAGCGGAAGACGGAAGCGAGCACGATATAAAGCTTACTCTTGAAGTAAAAAACACCTGCGGTATGCTGTCTTTTTCCGCTGCCATGGAAAACCGTTCAAGTGTGCGGTTAAACGAACTGCAGTACCCGTTTTTGGATTACCTTTCCCTTAACGGAGATTTAAAAGACGACGTTTTGTACCTCCCCAACGGGCTGGGAAGACGTATTCCCGACCCACACCGCCACGTGGGATCTTGCCACAGCGAGTATATGGGTGCGGATTACAAAAACGTAAAGGCGCTTTTTGAATATCCCGCCGCCCTTTCCATGCCCTGGATGGTAATGGAAAGCGGAAACAGATCCCTTTATATGGGATGCCACAGCGAAGTGTGCCGCTGGGCGACCTTTACTCTGTATACCGAGCCGAGAGAACAAGCAAACAACCCTTATATGTGTGCCTGCATATCCTCTTACCCCGTGGTAAACCCCGGTGAAACGGTTACTTACGGCGATTTTACTCTTGCCGTGTGCGACGGTGACTGGAGAAAAGGCGCGGACATTTATAAAGAAAGCGCAAAAAGCTATTTAAAGCCTATAACCAGAAGCGAAAGCGTGAAAAAGCTTAACGGCTGGCAGAGAATTATTATGAAGCACCAGCACGGGGAACTTTTCCACCGCTATGAAGACCTGCCCCGAGTATTTAAGGAAGGGCAAAAATACGGGATAGATATGATACTCCTTTTCGCCTGGTGGCAGGAGGGTATGGATAACGGTTATCCCAATTATAGACCTGACGAAATGCTGGGCGGCGAAGAAGAACTGCGCAAGGCGATAAAGGAAATTAACGATATGGGCGGCAGAGTGGTGCTGTACGCCAACGGACATATTATCGACGTAGCCACCGATTATTACAAGACCGAGGGCTACAAATACACCATGAAGGATTTTGAAAAGAACGAATACCGTGAATTTTATATGTTTACGGATAACGGCACCCTGCTTTCCCACGGGCACAAATGCTTTGTAAACGCCTGCCACGGCACCGAGCAGTGGCGGGAAAAGCTGTACGAGCTGGAAAAAAGGCACCTTGATCTGGGTTCAAACGGCACCTTTTTTGATCAGCTTTGCTGTGCCTTCCGTCTGTGCTTTGATTCTACCCATACCCACGGAAACCGTATCGACCTTGACGGTCAGTTACGCACCGAAACGGTGGCGGAAATGCGCAAAATGGTAGATGGGGACAAGTATATCTTCGGTACCGAAGGGGTTATGGACAGAGTAAGCGTGCAGGTGGATTTTGTTCACGGCTGCGGTGTGGGTATGACCTATACGCCCGATGCGTATCCTTACATATTCCGCTATGTTTTCCCCGATATCCCCGTGACAAACCGTTATTTGCACGACGAAGTAAAGGGCTGGGAAAAGCATCTTAACTATGCTTTCGTGTTCGGTCTGCTGTTCGATATCGGTCTTTACCGCTGCAGAGCAAAGACTATTGAAGTCTGCCACGATTATGCGGAATACGTAAAAAAGATCATCGACCTGCGTGAGCCTTACCGCGCCTTCTTTACCGACGGCAAGTTCGACCTGCCCGATCAGACCTTCCCCGCCGGTGTTTGGGCGGCAAAATACACTCTCGGCGATAAAAGCATTCTCACCCTGTGGAACGATACGGATACGGCTGTGACCGTTAATGGGGTTTCGGTGGAAAAAGGTGAGATAAAGATAATAGAACTGTAAATGTAATGAGGAATGCGGAATGCGACGCTCTTGCAAGCAAGAGCTAAATGAGGAATTTCGGAAGATTTTTGTTCTGCGAACAAAAATCAACCATCATTCATCATTCATCATTCCTCATTCCTCATTAAAAAAATCCTTGCTTAACAGCAAGGATTTTTTGTTATTTCTTTCTCCACCGCTTCTATTCTCTGTGCAAGAGGCGGGTGGCTGTAGCCAAGCACCACGTTAAGCTTTGAGGGGGAAAGGTGGGCGAAGTTTTCGCGGGCGAGCTTTTTGAGTGCGGTTATCATCGCCTCGCCGTAGCCTTCCTTTACAGACTGTCTGTCTGCGCGGAATTCGGCGTGGCGGCTGTAGGCGTTGGTAACAAGTCCCGTAAGAGGCTGTATAAGTCCCAAGCCCAACCCCAAAAGGATATACGCAAAGCCGTAATTTACCGTTTCGAACCCAAAGGCTGTGTGCAACGCAGGCTCTCTTACCGCAAGCCATACCACGCAAGCCATTATAAGCAGGTTGCCCAAATTCATTATCTGCTGTTTTAACACGTCCTTGTGCAGACCGTGGCCCAGCTCGTGGGCGAACACGGCGCAGATCTCGTCCGGTGTCATGGAATTTACAAGGTTATCGTATAAAACGATAGTCTTCATTTTGCCGAACCCCGTAAAATATGCGTTAAGCTTGGTGGTGCGGCGGGATGCGTCCATAACCTCTATAGCTTTTACCTTGTAGCCGTGGTCGGTAAGCAGCGCCATAAGCCGCTCCTTTAATTCGCCCTCCTCAAGGGGTGTGAATTTGTTGCCGATACGGCTGAATACGGGATACAAAAAGGATACACAAAGGGTAAACACAAACAGCACCGCGGCAAAAAGGAGTATAAGCCAATCTCCGAAGGCTTTATGTATACCCCAAAGGGCGCACACCATACCCAAAGAAAGCCCGAATTCCAGCAGGGTATTTCGTATAATATCAAACACAAAGGTTTTTACGCTTGAACGGTTAAATCCGTATTTTTCCTCTATAACCATTGTGGAAATATAGCCGCTTATTACGGAAAAGACGGTATCTACCATAGTTTCCAAAAGGATTACCGAAAAAAGCCCCCAAAAAGCCGTATCGGGAAAGAGGGATGCGAAAGCGGCGTATGCGTTTGTAAACAGTAAGCCCACAGACGCGGCAAAGGACACCGCCGTGAATACGATGGAAAGCACGCTGTTTTCCCCGCTGTATTTTTTCCATTTAAGGTAGGTTTCGGTATCGTACACGTCGGCAACGCAATCGGGCGTAGGGTTGTTTGCGGAGCGGTACTGTACGATATTTAAAACAAGACGGTAGATAAAGGTGACGAGGGCGATAGAAATCACTGCAATTTTAATCATAATATATTCTCCCATTGTTAACTATGAACTATGAACTTCGGAAGATTTTTGCCCTTGTGGGCAAAAATCAACCATTAGTTTCTCGTTGCCGGGGTTCCCCGAAAACGCTATGCGTTTTTGGGGTGAGTTGCCGGGGTTCCCCGAAAACGCTATGCGTTTTTGGGGTGGCTCATCGTTCCTCGTTCATAGTTTTATACGGACATTTCTTTGTTTGCGCTTTTCATAGTGCGAATAAGGAACACTATACTTAAAGCCAGAGAGACAACCTCTGCGATAGGGAATGCCAGCCATACCGCCCCGAGATTGCCGGTAAGGGAAAGCAGCCACGCAACGGGAAGCAATACCACAAGCTGACGGCAGGCAGAGGTGATAAGTGAAAAGAAGGGATTTCCGATAGCTTGAGTCACGCTTATGGTGATAATGCAAAATCCTGCGGGGATAAAGGAAAGTCCTATAAGCCGTAAACAGCTTTTGCCCATTATGAGCATATTTTCCGTGGGGTTAAACAGGCTAAGCAACACTTCGGGAGCCAGCAAAAATACGGCATATCCCGCCGCCATAATTGAAACTGCGGTGATGATGGATATTTTTATTGTCTTTTTTACACGGGAAGGCTGTTTTGCGCCGTAGTTATAGGATATGATGGGGATCATACCGTTGTTAAGACCGAACACGGGCATAAAGATAAAGCTTTGAAGCTTGAAGTATATGCCGTATACGTTTACGGCAAGCTCTGTAAATCCGCTTCTGAGTATCTGGTTTAAAGTAAAGGTGGTAAGTGAGCCTACCGACTGCATTATAATAGAGGGCAGACCTACCTTGTATATCTCCTTAACTGCGGGGATATGGGGGCGGATATTTTTGATACGAAGGTGGATATCGTGATTAAAGAAGATGTTGAAAATAAGTCCCATCAATGCGGCGATCATCTGTCCCGCAATGGTGGCGGCAGCCGCACCCGCAACGCCCAGACCCAAGCCGAAGGGCATAGTGAACGCGCCCTCAAACAGCAGGTCGCCTTTTTCAAAAATAAAGATAGGGTCCAAAACAATATTTATTAAAGCGCCGGTAAACTGGGTAACGGTGGAAAGCACCGTTCTGCCCGTACTCTGAAGCATACGCTCAAAACAGAACTGGCAAAAAATACCGATACTTCCTCCCAGACAGATAGAAGTATATACGGTGCCGAGATCGATTATCTCCTGCACCTCGGTCTGCACCGAAAAGAAGGGACGGGCAAGAAAAATTCCGATAAACGCAAACACCAAAGCGGTGCAAAAGGTAAGAAAAAGTCCCGTGCCTGCGGCTTTATCTGCGCTTTCGGCGTCCTTTCTTCCCAAGGATTTGGAAATAAGGGTGTTCATGCCCAGCATAGTGCCGCCGCCGAAGGCGATCATAAGGCTTTGCAGAGGGAACGCGAAGGTCAAAGCCGAAAGCTCGTTGCCCGTTTCGCTTATCTGGGAAACGAAAACGCTGTCTACTATATTATAAAATGCCTGCATAAGCATAGAAAGCATCATCGGTACGGACATGGAAAATAATAATTTCCCCACGGGAAGAACTCCCATTTTATTCTCTTTTGCGGGGATGTCCATAAAAATCACCGTTCCTTCCTTTGAAAAATCCTTACAATTATACAGTAAATGATACGGTTTGTCAATATTGGCAGCACCCCGCAACGAGAAACGAGAAACGAGGAATGAGGAATGAGGAATGAGGAACGAGAAATGAGGAATGATGAATTTTGGTAGTTTTTTGCGGAGCAAAAAACAGTTAATCAAATGCGGAAGGTGCCATGTTTATAACAGTCTTTTTTCTGCGTTTTGCCATCTCCATATATTGGGCAGAACGGGAAAAATCGTATTTTATGTAGCAGACCACGTAATCGGATTCTTTTATCATCCATTTGTTACGTCTGTCTATGGAAAATTTTTCTGGGCAGGTATCCAATATACCGGGGAAAACAGTTTCGCCTTCCGAATAATATTCATTTTCTTTATACGTAAGGTAAGGAATTACCACTGAATATAAAATATGAGGATAATCGACCTTAAGCAGCCGAAGAGTGCGTAAAACCGTTCTGTCAAACGCCCCTTGGTTGCCGACCAAAAAGCAACCTACGTCTTTATTTACGATCAGATCCTCCAAAATGAGATACAGCTTATCTAAAATATCGCTCGGCGCATCGCTGTGCCCGAAAAAAGTACAAGTTTTCATTGCCGATTTCTCCTGTATGGGGATTATATCCCCTTAATAAATATGATTATAATCCCCATAATATTGTGTGTCAAGGGGGATTTGTAATGATTATATTTGACAGATTGTGGAAAACTATGGAGAAAAAGGGCGTATCTACCTACGTATTAAGGGAAGAATGCGGTATAGACAGTAAAACCGTACGCCGACTCCGCGCCAACGAGAATATCGAAACCAAAACGCTGGACAAACTGTGCAAAGCTCTGAATTGCGGTTTGGAGGATATTGCCGAGTTTGTTGAGGAATAATATGGAACTGTGCATCCTGCGGATGCGGGATATGTTGCGTCCCGCAACCCACCCCAAAAACGCATAGCGTTTTCGGGGAACCCCGGGCACGTGATATGAACACTCCGTGTTCGTGATATGCGCTTTTAAAAAAGCGCGTGATATGTTGCTACGCAACGTTTCGGTAGTTTTTTGCAAGGATGCAAAAAACAAATTTATTAAAATTATTGATATGTAACGTCTATAGTAGCCAAAGTCTGATTGAAGCGGGGCGGCTGTATAAACAAAGCAGAATGAATTTTCAGGCGCGGGGATCGGGAACCCCAAAAAATGCGGTAGCATTTTTCGGGGACCCCTGGGGTGCTGTAGTATTCTACTGCCCCCCGACCTTCGGGGTCCCTGCGAATGCGAACAGCATTCGTGGGGTGAAGGGCTGAAAATTTATAGAAACGCAAAATAAAAACAAAAGAACTTCCGTAGATTTTTTCTACGGAAGTTTTCCTTTAAATATTGGTGTTCGGCAGGAGCAAGCCCCTGCCCTACATTTGGAAATTTACTGCAGTGAAACTTTTCAACACCCTTTGCGTTTCGGTGTACAGTGTTTTACCGAGCGACTACTTACGCTGCGCTGCGGCGTAGCCTACCCAGAATTCGTATCCGTCAAAGCCCGCATCATCCTGCGGAATATTATTGGGATCCACTTCCACACCGCCGTTTTCGCGGGAGAGTCTGCCTGCAAGCATAATTTCTATGGAGGTGAGCATATCTTCTACAGATGCCATCATACTTTCCTTGCCCTCCATACAGTTGCAGAATTCCTTAAGCATAGCTTCGTATACCTTATTGGAATCTATCTTATAAACGTATGTGGTCTTGGTGGTTACGATAGTGAGCGTGGAAGGCTGCCAGCCCTTCATACGCACGTGGTAGGTGGCGGAAACGCCGTTTTCAAACAGCACGAAGAAGGTTTCCGTGGGTGCGCCGTCCGTGGTGCCGCATCCGACGTATTTTACGCTCTTTGCCTTTACGCCGTTTAAAAGTCCCGTAATACTTTCAACCGCGTGGATAGCGTAATTGAATTCATCCACACCTACGGTAGCGGTGATATGGCATATTTCCCCTCTCTCCTCTGCGGGAACGGCGAAAAATGCCTGATGCTCGTATGTATAGCGCATTGCGGAGGTGCCTAAGATCACCTTGCCCTCTTTTGCCCAGGTGCGGAATATATCCATATCCTTTTTATTGCCGCAGAGAGGCTTATCCACAAACACGGGAACGCCCGCTTCCACAAAGGGACGGCAGGTTTCTATATGCTTATCCCAATCACAGCCCTGAATAAATGCCACGTCTACCAAAGGCACCATTTCCTCAAGGGTCTTGCACTTGTGGGTTAGCCCGAACCTTTCACAAAAAGCGTTGACTTCTTCCTCTGTACGGAAGGAATCGTTATATATAGCGGTATAGCGCGCTCTGTCTTCCTTAAGCAAAATTTCCGCAAAGGAAGGCGCGTGGGAGGTATCAATATTCACGGTGCCGATCTTGATCATAACAAAGCATCCTTTCAAAAATAAATATTTTCCATACTCCGATTTTACCGCTTTTTTTAACGAATGTCAATAGAATCTTACTGCGCATACCGACATATCGTCATCAAATCCGTTTTTACGGCTTATATCCGTTAAAGCGGCGGCGGCAGAGCGCAGGTCCTTGCCTGAAAGAAAGGTCTTTTGTATGGCGGCGGGAGAAACATCCACCCCGTCGGACGCCATAAGTATAATATCCCCTCTGCGCAGATTAAAAGCGGTCTGCTTTGGTGTGACCTCTTTTATGATACCCAAAGGGGGCGTTTTTGAACGTATGGCGTACTGCTTGCCGCCTCTTAACAAAAAGCTTGGCGCCGCCCCCGCTTTTACTATTCTTCCGCGGGCAAGTACTCGGTCGGCTTCAAAAATATCCACGGTGGTAAAGGTTTCTCCGGGTGAACGGGAAAGGGTATCCCCCAGCAGCATAAGCGCGGAATTCATATCGCCCCCTGCGCCGATGATCTTTTCCAGATACAAAGCGGCGAGGCGGGAGACCATATTCGCCTCCCTGCCCGAGCCCATTCCGTCCGCAACCAGAGAATAAAAACAGTTTTCGCCGTTTTCAAAAAGGCTTACCGTATCCCCCGAAACCTTTTCCCCGTTTCTGGCGCACACCAATTTTACGGATTCGGTGCGCAAGGCGGCGACCGTATTGAATACGGCGGTGATCTTTTCCCCGCAGCACACAAATTCGGGGGCAGACAAGCATCTGCCTACGGCGCGGGCGACACGCCTTGAAAATTCACCCGAGGATATGCGGATACTGTCCGGGTGGACTCCGAATATTTCCACACGGCGGTTTCTTACCCCCGTAACACGCACCTTTTCATAATATATTCCGTTTTCCTCCAAAACCTTTTCCACCTTGGACGCCAGGGAATCGTCCTCGGTGCGCTCTTCCTCTGCTTTGCGGGCAGATGCCAGAAGCAGGGACGAAAAGCATTTATATTCTGCGCCAAAGGCGGTAAAGGTGTCTTTTGCGTCTTTCAGGTTTTCAAAAGCACAGTCAAAGGGAATGGAAACGATCTCTTTGCAGTTTGGGCATTCCGCCGTCAAGGTTTTGGGTATATCCTCGTCATTAAGCGGGCGGTTTTCCACGCAGGCGGTGGTAAGGCGGGTGGCAAGGTCACCTTTATCCAGATTACAGCCGCCGCAGGTTGAGCAATATGAGTTCAGTTTTTCCTTTACGGCGGTGTAGGCTTTATCTCTGGGCAAGGTGAGGGTGGTATCGGAAACAGCGAAAAACAGACCCGAAAGAGAGGAAAAGCCTGCCGCCAGAGCCGCCATACCCTTGTCCCCCGAGGGAACGGAGGTTGTATTTTTGGGTGACGCATGCTTTCTGTACAAAAACGGCAACGCCGCGATCACTCCTATAAGTGCCGAAACGGCTATAGGCGGAATATTATCAAAAGAAAGTATATACGCTCCTGCGGCGGAAGAAAGCATATATGCCAAAACAAGTGAGAACACGGGGGAATCAAAGGCGAACAGCCCGTGAACAAGCCCGAAAATGCCCACCACGGGCACGGCGGAAACACCTCCCGCCAAGCCATAGACAAACCCTGCGGCGCCCGAAAGGGGGAAGCCTTTTTCTTTTCCCATAAGGACTGTAAAAAACACCGCCGCCGCTACGGAAAGGGGAAGTGAAAATATATACGCGCCCGAAAAAGCCCTGCAGATCAAAAATCCCGTAACCAGATAGTGAGTGCTTTGCAAAACTATATGTTTATCCCCAAAGTATACAAGCATTGTATAGATTACGGGCAGAAAGCAAAGCAGGACGGTTTTGACAATATTTTCCGCCCCCGTACCTCTGCCGAAAAGCAGGGTGATGAGCATTAACACCCCGTAAGCCGAGGAAAAGAGCAGCGCCCGCCACCACACATGCTTTCTTTTTGCAAACAAAAGACGCATTGCGGCGGTATATATAAGTGCGGCGCAGGCGACCGGACGGTATGCGCCGAACAACACCGCCGTAAAGAGGGCTCCCAAAGAGAAAGCCCATATGTTGCCCGAAAAACCGCAAAGATATGCGGCGGCAAAGGGATATACCCCGCCGTAAAGAGGGGATGCGCCCAACACCGCCCCCAGCAAAAATTCTTTTAAAATACTAAAACTCAAATACTTTTTCATACTTCTTTTTCCCTTTACGTTTAGTAGAGAGATTATACTCCGTACATATAAGCGGAAAATAGTGAAAAACACCCGCAAAGAACGAATTTTTATGTTGATTTATTTTGTAAAAATGATATAATAATAAGGATAATGGGTAAAAATATTTTATTTACGGAAAGGAAGGCAAAAAACAATGATAAATAAATACCTTTGTTCACAAAATGCCGTTTTTGTAAAAGATATGGTTTCGGGCGAAATTCTTGCAAAACACAATTCGGACGTGCCCTTCCCTTCCGCCAGCGTTATAAAACTGTTTATACTCTCTTACTTTGCAGATAAAGAGGATATTGCCATTCCCGTAACACGAAAGGATATGGTGGGCACCAGCATTATAAGCGAGCTTAAATTAAAGCAGGTCTCTTTAAAAGATGCCCTCACCTTTATGATATCCTTTTCCGATAACACCGCCACCAATCTTTTGATAAATATAGCGGGAATGGATGAAATAAACAGGCATATAAAAGAGATAGGCTGTAAAAACACCGTTCTTGCCCGCAAGATGATGGATTTTAAAGCCAGAGAAGAGGGCAGAGATAATTATACCTCCCTTGAAGACTGTTACACCGTTATGGAAATACTTTCGGAAAACGCCGAAGCTATGGAAATACTTTCCACCCAAAAATGTCTTGAGCGTTTGGGAAGATATATTTACAGAAACGCATCTTTGTATACAAAACCCGGTGACCTTGGGGACGTATACAATGACGTGGGTATTATTATAACCCCCGACGGAAGCAAAATGTTTGCGGGAGTGCTTACCCACGGATATGATAAATCTCTTGCAAAGCGTCTTTGCGGAAAGACGGGACTTGTTGCCTGCAAAAGCGAAACGCCCGTGACCTGAACGAGGAAATAAAATGAAAAAGCTTGAAAACTTTATAAAAAACCACTACCTTATATTGCTTATATGCCTGCTGCTGCTTTTGTGTATCGTTATTCCCCTTTGCAGCGTGCAGACCTTTTTGGGACACGATATATATTTCCACATGACCAGAATGGAAGCTTTGGCGCAAGAGATTGAGGCGGGCAATATACCCGCAAGGCTGTATTATTTTGTCTATGACGGATACGGCTACGCATCCCCTATGTTTTACGGAGATCTGTTCTTGATCATCCCCTCACTTCTTATCCTGGCGGGAATGCCTATGCCGCTTGCATACAAGGCGTTTATGATAATATGCGTTTGCGCCTGCGTGCTTATGGCGTATTACTGCGGCAGACGTATGTTTAATAAAAAGAGTTCGGCTGTGGTGTTTGCCTTTACCTATGCGGTCTCCTCTTATTTTGCGGTGGACGTATTTACCCGCGCCGCTATCGGAGAAATGCAGGCGTTTGTATTTGTACCACTTGCTTTTTTGGGGCTTCACAGCATTATTAACGACGAGGGAAAATACTGGTATTATCTGCCTATCGGCTTGGCGGCGGTGCTTTTCAGCCACCTTATAACCAGCGTTATGACAGCGGTTTTCCTTTTGGTGTACGCACTTATCCACAGCGTAAAGCTTGTAAAGAACCCGAAAAAGATAGGCGCTGTTGCCGTTTGCGCTTTGGTGTTTGTGCTTATTTCCGCATCCTTTTTGTTCCCTCTGCTGGAACAGCTTAAGGATACACAGTTTTTGGCAACGGACGGCTCCTCTGCCACGGCGTTCGGCACTATGGAGCAACGGTCAATGACGGTAAAACAGCTTTTCTCCCTTTTAAATCTTAACGAAAGCCGTGAATTCTGGATCCCCAACGGTATAGGATACCTGCCCATTATACTTTTGGTATTCCGTTTCGTTGTTCTGCGCAAGCAGAAATTCTGCGCAGGGGACGGGTACCTTATAACCTCAAACCTTTTGCTGTTTATGATAAGCGACCTGTTCCCTTGGGAAAAAGAGTTTTTCCAAAGCCTGTTCGGCACCATACAGTTCCCCTGGCGTATAATGCTGTTTGCCACTCTGTTTTTGGCGCTTGCCGCTTCCGATTACTGCTCACGTATGGAAAAGCAGGATGCGGTGACCTTTGTTTCCCTTGCCTGCGTTGCGGGCATATGCGCCTTCGGCAGCGTATTTATTCCCCGTTATAACACCTATGCTTCCTATGAAAAGACGGGACAGCAGGTAACTTATTACAAGGGCAACAATATCGGCTTTAATATCGGCACGGGAGAATATCTCCCCACCGGAACAAACCGCGGTTCGTTGTATAACAGAGGAAAGGTTATAAAGACCGACGGAACGAAAAAGACATTTACCCAAGAGAAAAACGGGGATATGTATATTCCCATAGAATACAGCGAAAATATGGGAACCTATATGGATCTGCCCCTTATAAAATACAAGGGCTATACCGCCGTATTTACCGATAAAGACGGAAACGAAATTTCACTTAACACCGAATACGGCGAAAACAACGTGTTGCGCGTTTTCTTAAGAGATATAAAAACAGACGGCACCGTGTACGTGACATACAGCGGTACCGCCATACAGCATATTTCTTTTTGGCTTAATGTTTGTGCCGTTATTCTCCTTGCAGGTTGGATTCTGTACTCCCGCGTGATAAAAGACCGGAAACGGTATCAAGAGAATAGCCTTGTGCAAGTAACCGAGGAATTATCTGAGCAACAGCCTGCGGAGTAGAGCTTTTTCCCCCCACGTAATCGTGCAAAAGCACAATATCTCCTTCCGTTACGGTGGAGAGCACGGTTTGGGATATAGTCCCCGCATCGGGGCAAGCCCAATCCTTTGAATCGGTACGCCACGCCCACAAAACGTATTTACAGCCCAAGTTTTCTGCGGTTTCCTTGGCGAAGGTGTATTCCCCTCCCCCGGGGGGACGGAAAAGCACGGGCGAATAATTAAAGCTTTCTTTTAAAAAATCTTGTGTTTTTGTTATCTCTTTTTGTATCTGCTCTTTTGAAAGGCTGTTCATTTGCTTGTGGGACCAAGTGTGGTTGCCTATCTCGTGCCCCGAATCTATTATTCGTTTTATGATTTCGGGATATCTTTCGGCGTTTTCACCCACCACGAAAAAGGTGGCTTTTACCCCGTATTTATCCAGAATATCTAAAATTTGGGGAGTGTATTCGGGGTGAGGACCGTCATCAAAGGTAAGCGCCACGCATTTGCCCGCTTCCTTGTTATCGCGGATATAGCTTGAAGAAGGCTTGCCGTACTGGGATAAATAAAGCTCATCAAGATTTCCGAATTTATATCCCTTTGCGCGGATATCGGTTATAAGCTTTTCAAGAATTTTTGCGTTTGTAACCGAATTTGGGTGAAGGAGTATTACCATTCCGTCGTGGAGTGAGGACATTATGCGCTCATACGCCCAGTTTTCGTCCTTTTGGTTGTTGTTATCCCAATCCGCATAGGCAAAAGACCAGAATACGGTCTTATAGCCTAAATCGTTTGCATTATCCAGCATTTCTTTGGAAAAAGTCCCTTCGGGCGGGCGGAAGTATTTTTTCATCTGTACTCCCGTTTTTTCCAAAACGTACCTTTCTGCTTTGGTCAATTCTTTTTCAAGCTCCGCTTTGGAAAGCAGGGACATATCCTTGTGGGAATATGAGTGGTTGCAGATAAAATATCCCTTTTCATCGAGAGTTTTTATAAGCTCCGCATCCGTATCCGCAAAAGCGGGCAGAATAAAAAACGCCGCCGTTGTCTCCGTTTTCATAAGCGTTTGGGCAATAGAGCGCACAGATTCGTTTCCGTAGCCCGCATCAAAGGTGAGATATACGGTCTTATCCCCCGAAGCGCCCATAAATAAAGCGCCCTTTTCCGTTACCCACTTTGCACCGCCGAAGCATTGGGGACGCCCTTCCCCTCTTTTAAAATACCAACCTTCCCCCGCCAACGCGGAAAGCGGGAAACAAAGTATAAGCAAAAATAAAATTATATATTTTTTAATATAAATCATTCCTTTCCGTAATATATTTTTTGCGAAAAAGTTATGAATAAAACATAGAAAAATATTGAAGATTTTTGTTCTGCGAACAAAAATCAACCATAATTCCTCATTTCTCATTTCTCATTCCTCATTACAAAAAAGGAGTCGCTATGTACACAGTAAAAGTACCAATTTCTCATTTATATAAATCTCCCGACAAAACTTCCGAGCACGTGGACGAAGCGCTTTTCGGCACGGAATGTGAGATTTTGGATGAATTTCATTCATTTTATAAAATTAAAACCGATTACGAATATATGGGCTGGGTGGAAAAAACCGACATTTGCCCCGTGTTACACCGCGGCGGATTTGTGGTAAAAAAGCTGTTTGCGGACCTGCTTCCCTCCCCCGAAAACTGCCGTGCGCCCATTATCACATTCCCCAAGGGAAGCAGAGTGGATTACGGTGTGCCCCACGAAGGTGAAAGATACGGTATGGTAATACTTCCCGATAAAACGGGAGGATATATGCACAAGGAATGGGTGGCTCCCTACCCCAAAAGGACAGAAAATTTCCGCGATATTATAGTGGACACCGCAAAAAGCTATCTTGGAGTGCAGTACCGCTGGGGCGGAAAGAGCCCGATGGGTATAGATTGCTCGGGACTGGCGTTTATGTGTTACCAAATGGCGGGAATTACCATTTGGAGAGATGCGGATATAGACCGCAGCACCGCTTTAAAGCAGATAACTCTTTCCGAAGCGGCTAAAGGCGACCTGCTGTTTTACAAGGGCCACGTGGCGATATACGAGGGCGAGGGAAAATTCATACACTCCTGCGGTCCTTACGGCGTGTGCGAAGGAAATTTTGAGGACAGCCCCCATATGAAAAACAATATTATTGCTATAGGAACAGTTAAATGACGGACATATACGTTTCCCCTCAGGTGATGGAAGAGCAAAAAGAATACGCCTGCAGGGTAAGAGAGATAATAAAAGAAAAATACGAGCATCCCACCGTGTTTTTGCGCACCTTCGGATGCCAGCAGAACGAAGCGGATACGGAACGGCTTGGAGGAATAGCCGCGGAATGCGGATATACCCTTACGGATGACGAAAAGGACGCGGATCTGATAATAATAAACACCTGCGCCATACGTGAACACGCGGAAAAGCGGGCGCTTTCCGGCACGGGACAGTTTAAAAAGATAAAAAAAGACCGCCCCCATACGGTTATTGCCGTTTGCGGATGTATGGCGCAGCAGGAGTACCGCAAGGATCAGATAAAAAACAGCTATCCTTACGTGGACCTTGTGTTCGGCACGGATAAAAACCATCTGCTTGCCGAAATGCTGTACACCGTTTTGAAAACGGGAAAAAGACAGTACTACGTTTCCGGTCTTTCCCACGATAAACTGGGTGTAATTGCGGAGGACGTGCCCGTTTTGCGTTCTTCCGGCTACAAAGCGTGGGTATCTGTAATGTACGGCTGCAACAACTTTTGCTCTTACTGCGTTGTCCCCCACGTTCGCGGCAGAGAAAGAAGCAGAAGCAGTACCGAAATATTAAAAGAGGTAAAAGGTCTTATCGACGCAGGGTACAAGGATATAACTCTGCTGGGGCAAAACGTAAACAGCTATAAAGGGGATATGGATTTTCCCGATCTGCTGGACGCGGCCGCATCCGCCAACGGGGATTACCGTATTAGGTTTATGACAAGCCACCCAAAGGACGCTTCGGACAAGCTTATTGAGGTTATGAAAAACCACCCCGATACCATTGCACGTCATTTCCATCTCCCCGCACAATCGGGTAATGACAGAATATTAAAGGAAATGAACCGCAGATATACAAGAGAAAAATATCTTGAAACGGTTAAAAAAATACGCGCCGCCATGCCCGATATTGCCATAACCACGGATATTATTTGCGGATTCCCCACTGAAACGGAAGAAGAATTTGAGGACACCGTTTCTCTTATTAAGGAAGTGGGATATGATATGATATATACCTTTATTTATTCTTCCCGTCCCGGAACGGCGGCGGCAAAGATGGAAGGACATATCGACCACGAAGAGCAGGTGAGAAGGTTTCAGCGCCTTTCCGCCGTTCAGGATGAGATTTCTGCGGAAAAGAGCAAAAATTATATGGGAAAGACCGTAAAAGTGCTTTCCGACGGAAATTATGAAGCAAGAAACAGCCAAAACAAAATAGTTACCTTGGACAAAGACGTGCCTGCGGGGCAGTTTGTTAACGCAGAGATAACCGAAACCAAGGCATACGGTTTAAAAGGAAAAGTAATTAACTGAAAGGAAAATAAAAAAATGAACGAAACAACAAAAAACGCCATTCTCGCATTGGCAGACGCTATTGAACAGGACGAGGTAGTTGTTAACTACAAACAGGCAAAGGAAAACTTTGATAACGACGATACCCTCTCCACCAAGATCAACGAATACACCGTACAGCGTATGATATACGAAAAGGCGGCTGCAGACGAAAACAAGGACGAAGAACTGCTTAAGCAGATCGACAACCGTATGAAGGAGCTTTACGAGGAAGTAATGGCTAATCCCGTTATGGTTGCTCTCGCAAATGCGGAAAACGATCTTAACGAGCTTCTTAACGTGCTTAATTCCGAGATCCAGTCCAGAGTTATTCCCGAATCCCAGCATTCCTGCGGAGGGGATTGTTCTGCTTGCGGCGGCTGCCATTAAGCAAAAGACATTGGGGTTGCGTGCATTCGGCGCAGAACCAAAAACGCAAAAAACAATATGTTGTTCTGTTTAGCTATTCCCCACAATGTAGGGCGGGCGGCTTGCCCCCGCCGTGTTAATTACAAGTAATAGGTAAAAATTTTTCCGACGAAAATCGTCTTCAAAATTTTATTTTATTTGCGTTTTTGTAGAAACTTTTACCTTCCACCCCACGAATGCAGTCGCATTCGCAGGGACCCCGGAATCTTCGCTAGCTGTAGATTACTACAGCACGCTCGTAAAAGTTCCTTCTGCATCCAAATGCCCTGCAACCATCAGATTTTTAGTTTTTTTATCAAAACCGAGGAGATAACTACTATGGCTCTTTCACCCATGATGAAACAATATTTACAGGTAAAGCAGGAAAATCCCGATTGCATACTTATGTTCCGCCTTGGGGATTTTTATGAAATGTTTTACGAGGACGCTATAACTGCGTCCAAGGTATTGGATATTGTGCTTACCGGCAGAGATTGCGGTGAGGAGCAAAGAGCACCCATGTGCGGTATTCCCTTCCACGCGGCGGACAGCTATATTCACCGTCTTATAAAGGCGGGGTACAGAGTTGCCGTGGCAGAGCAGATGGAGGACCCCAAAAGCGTTAAGGGAATAGTAAAGCGTGAGGTAATACGTGTTATCTCCCCCGGCACGGTTACAGACGGGGAATATCTCCCCAAGGAAAAAAACAATTTTATTCTTTCCGTATATAACACGGACGAGGGCTGCGGCGCCGCTTATGCGGACGTTTCTACGGGAACCTTTTCTGCCTGCCAGTTTACGGACAGGGACGCAAAGGCGCTGCTGCTTTCCGAAACCGCGGCATACTGCCCTACCGAAGCCTTGGTTTACGGCGCATCCGACCTGAAGCAGGCTATTTCCGAACGGTTTGGCGCACGGATAACCGCGGTAAACACTTCGCTTTATAAATTTGAAAAAGCTTTTGAAGAGGTGTTTTCCGTTACGGGAACAGACACGGGCAAAGCGTTTCCTCTTGCCTGCACGGCAGCGGGGGCACTTATTAATCACCTGCGCTCTTCCCAAAAGCTTGACCTTAAATTTGTAAAAGATATTAATTTTTACGACCCTAATCTGTATTTACAGCTTGATTCCTTTTCCAGAAGAAATCTGGAACTTACGGAATCTGCCTACACCCGTGAAAAGAGAGGCTCTCTTTTGTGGGTGCTGGACGACACCAAAACAGCTATGGGCGCACGCGCTTTACGCCGCAGAATAGAAGCGCCCTTGCTTGACCCGAATATGATAAACGCCCGTCTTGACAGCGTGGCAGAGCTTCTGAAGGACAGAGCGGGCAGAGATAACCTGCGGGACGAGCTTGCCAAGGTTTCCGACCTTGAACGGCTTTCCTCCCGTGTGGCGTACGGCAGCGCAAACCCCAGAGATTTAAAATCTTTGGAAATGTCTATGCGCCGTTTTCCCGAAATAAAGCAGATATTATCTGCATATTCTTCCCCCGAGCTTGAAAGATTGCAAAACGAGATAAATCCTCTTGCAGACGTTTGCGAAAGTATCGGAAAATACATAGACGACGATCCCCCCGTGGTTTACAAGGAGGGCGGCGTTATACGCAAGGGCGCCCACAAGGAGGTGGACGAGCTGCGTGAAATTCTTGACGGGGGTAAAAGCTGGCTTGCCCGTATTGAGCGTAACGAGCGCGAGCAGACCGGCATAAAGACTCTTAAAGTAGGATACAACCGAGTTTTCGGATATTATATAGAGGTTCCCAAGTCTGCTTCCGAAAGCGTACCCGAAGGGTATATACGCAGACAAACTCTGGCGGACAAGGAAAGATACGTTACCCAAGAGCTTAAGGAAATGGAAAGCAGGGTAATTAACGCCAGAGGCAGACTTTACGCGCTGGAGGCAGAGCTGTTTACGGGGCTGGTTACCTACGTTAACGCTTCTATCAACCTTTTGCGCAAAACAGCGGAAGCTATTGCGGAAGCGGACGTTTACTCCACCCTTGCCAAGGTGGCGGAGGAAAACGGATACACCCGTCCCGAGGTGGACGTTTCCGATATTATAGACATTAAAGCGGGCAGACATCCCGTGGTGGAAAAGCTTTGCGGGGACAGTTATTTTGTGCCCAACGATTGCCTGCTCAACACGTCGTCATCCCGTCTGCACATTATAACGGGACCCAATATGGCAGGTAAATCCACATATATGCGTCAGGTAGCGGATATCGTACTTATGGCGCAGGCGGGAAGCTTTGTGCCTGCGGAAAGCGCACGGATCGGCGTGGTGGACAAAATTTTCACCCGTGTAGGCGCATCCGACGATCTTTCGGGCGGCACCTCCACCTTTATGATGGAGATGCGTGAGGTGGCAAACATTCTTGCAAACGCCACAAAAAGAAGCCTTATAGTTTACGATGAGATAGGCAGAGGCACCTCTACCTACGATGGTATGTCCATTGCCCGTGCGGTGGTGGAGCATACTGCGGAAAAGATTAAAGCCCGCACTCTTTTTGCCACCCATTACCACGAGCTTACCGAGCTTGAAGGTATGCAGGAGGGGGTTATAAACTATAATATCGCCGCAAAAAAGAGAGGAAACGATATTATCTTCCTGCGCAGGATAGTTCGGGGCCACGCATCCGATAGCTACGGTATTGAGGTTGCATCCCTTGCGGGAGTGCCCAATACTGTGGTAAACCGCGCAAAGGCTATTTTAAAGGATATTACCGAGCACGTTTCCGCACCCGTTATCAAAAAGGATACCGAGGAAGACACCGAGCTTACACTTTTTGATATGTCCTGGGAAAATATGAAAGAAAAATTAAAAAACACGGATATAAATACCATAACTCCCATAGAAGCAATGGGAATACTATATGAAATTAAGAAAATGGTGGAATAAATGGGGATAATTAACACTCTGGATACCCAGACCTCCAATATGATAGCCGCAGGCGAGGTGGTGGACAGACCCGCCTCCGCCTTGAAGGAGCTTATAGAAAATTCCATAGACGCAGGCGCAACAAAAATAACCGCAGAAATCAAAGGCGGCGGTATACTTATGATGCGGGTTACGGATAACGGCGTAGGTATCTCCCGCGAAGACATGCCCAAAACCATACTCCGCCACGCAACAAGCAAGATAAAGACTGCCTCCGATCTTGACGGGGTGCTTACTCTGGGATTTCGCGGAGAGGCGCTTGCCGCCCTTTCCTCTGTGGCAAAAACAGAGATAATATCAAAGCATATTGAAGCTGATGAAGGATACCGTCTTTACTGCGACGAAAACGGAGTGGAATTGGACGAGCATCCTTCCCCCCGCGGAACGGCAATTACCGCAAGGGAGCTTTTTTACAACCAGCCCGCAAGACGGAAATTCCTTAAAAAGGACGTTTCCGAAACGGCGGCGTGTGTTCCCGTTGTGGAAAAATTGGCTCTTGCCCACCCCGAAATTTCTTTTACACTTATAACCGACGGGGAAAAACGGTTTGTTACCTCCGGTGACGGGGATCTTTACAACACCATATACGCACTTTACGGCAAGGAAACGGCAAAGACATTTATTCCCGCCGAGTATGAAAGCGATAAAGTTAAGGTTTACGGCTACGTGTCCTCCCCGGAATATCCCAGAGGTTCAAGACGCGGACAGGTGTTTTTGCTTAACGGGCGGTGCGTGCAAAACAAAACCATGCAAGCCGCATTGGAAAGAGGGTTTGAAAGCTACATACCCCGCGGAAAATATCCTGCCTGCGTGCTTAATATACAGATAGACCCCCTTTCCGTAGACGTAAACGTACACCCCGCAAAATTAGAGGTAAAGTTTGCGGACGAAAGAAAGATATTCGAAAGCGTATACTGCTGTGTGAGAAACGCTTTTTCACTTAATGTGACGGAAGAGGATATTTTTGTGCAGACGGAAGCTCCTTCCCCTGCACCCGTGTTTAACACCCGCTCTGTTGCCAAGCAGCCGCTTACCCACGCTGGGGTGATAAAAGCCACCCCCTTCCGCTATGAAACGCAGCAAGAAACAAGAGAATATACCCCGTTTACACCCGAAGCCGTAACGGAAGAGCAAAGCGCGGCAGCATACGTCGCATCCCCCGTGCAGGAGATAATAGAGGACACCGCACCGAGCTTTACCTATGTGGGAGAATTGTGGAACACCTACGTTGCCGTTACCACCGAGGACAGCTTTATACTCTTTGATAAGCACGCAGTCCACGAGCGAATTGTTTACGAGCAGATACGTAACAGCCGTAAAAACTATTCACAAGAGCTGTTAACGGGCGTACCCGTTACCTTAAACTCCGAAGAGTTTGCCGCGGCTTTGGAAAACAGATCCCTTTTTGAGCAGTACGGATATTCCTTTGAGGAGTTCGGCGCGGATACTCTGCTTATCCGCGCAGTACCTTCTGCCCTTTTCGGAACAAAGCAGGAAACGGGATTGTTTACAGAGCTGTGCGCCGCCGCCGCAGAGGGCACGGCTGTGCCTCTTACCGAAAGATGCGAAAAAGCGGTATACACCGCCGCCTGCAAAGCGGCTGTACGGGCAAAAGAACACACCACGCGGGAAGAAAACGAGGAATTGGCAAAACAGCTGCTTTCCCGCCCCGAGATACGCTATTGCCCCCACGGCAGACCCGTAATGCATATTTACGAAAAAAGAGAGATAAACAAGTTTTTTGACAGATAGGAGAAGCGTATGGCACAGTTTACCATACTTGCCACCGAGGGAAACGCACGCAGAGGCGTGTTTTCCACGGTACACGGTGATATTCAGACCCCCGTTTTTATGAACGTGGGCACATCCGCGGCGATAAAGGGAGGAATTTCCACCTTTGATCTGCGCAATATAAACTGTCAGGTGGAGCTTTCCAACACCTACCACCTGCACGTCCGTCCCGGTGAAGACGTAATTTATCAGCTCGGCGGAATACACAAGTTTTTTAACTGGGATAAGCCCGTGCTTACGGACAGCGGCGGATTTCAGGTGTTTTCTCTGGCAAATCTGCGCAGTATAAAGGAAGAAGGGGTTGCGTTCCAATCCCATATGGACGGGGCAAAGATATTTATGTCCCCCGAAACCTCCATGCGCATACAGTCCCGCCTTGCTTCCACCATTGCAATGGCGTTTGACGAATGTCCCTCCTCCGTGGCGGACAAAAGATATATTAAAAATTCCTGCGAAAGAACCGTCCGCTGGCTTTACCGCTGTAAAGACGAAATGGACAGACTGAATTCTCTGGAAGAAACCATAAATCCCCATCAGCTTCTCTTCGGAATAAACCAAGGCGGTGTGTATGCCGACCTGCGCGTGGAGCATATGAAGCAGATACGTGAACTTGACCTGCCCGGATACGCCATAGGCGGTCTTGCGGTGGGCGAGGATGCGGACACAATGTACCGTGTTATAGAAGCGGTTGAGCCTCATATGCCCAAGGATAAGCCCCGTTATCTTATGGGAGTGGGCACCCCCGTGAATATTCTTGAAGCGGTGGAGAGAGGCGTGGATTTCTTTGATTGTGTAATGCCTTCCCGTAACGCACGCCACGGAAATCTGTTCACCTGGGCAGGTATGATGAACCTTAATAACAACAAATACCTGCTGGATGAAAGACCTATTGACGAGCACTGCGAATGCGACGTATGCAAGCGGTATTCCCGTGCATATATCCGCCATCTGTTTAAAGCGCGTGAGCTTTTGGGAATGCGCCTTTGCGTTTTGCATAACCTGTATTTCTATAACGAGCTGATGGCGCAGATACGTCTGCATATCGAAAAAGGCGATTTTACCGAGTGGAAAAACAAAATGGTGCCTATTTTGGGAAAACGTGCGCCTTTTTAAAAATTTTTTTAACAGACCGTTGCAAAACGAGAAAAAATGTATTAATATAAATATGTTAATAAAGAAAAAAGGAGATATAAAACTATGAAAACCTGTCCCAAATGCGGAAAAACCTTTGAAGACAGCAAATTCTGCCCCGCTTGCGGTACCGAAGTAAAGGACGAACCCAGGGCAGAAGGATACTGCGAAAACGATATTAAGGATAACAAGATATTTGCTTTCCTTTCCTATATCGGTCCCCTCTTCCTCGTTCCCGTGCTGGCTGCTCCCAAATCCAAGTACGCACGCTTCCACGCTAACCAGGGTCTTGTTCTCTTCCTTGCAGAGATAATCATCGCTCTTCCTTTGAAAGCACTTGATTGGCTCAACGGATTTATTTTCGGCAACATCGAATTGTTCCAGGATTGGCTCAGCTTCGTTCCCGCTCTTGTAAGCGGAGTTATCGGCCTTCTCGGTCTTGCTGTGGGTATGCTGGCTCTCGTTCTGGCTGTTATCGGCGTTATCAACGCTTTCCAGGGCAAAGCTAATGAACTTCCCTTTATCGGCAAAATAAGAATACTTAAGTAAAAACAGATTGCCCAACTTCTTATACGGAAGTTGGGCAGTTTTATTTCTGAATTATAAAAGGGAGGCTTGTTTGCCTCCCTTTAATATTATTCTTCGATAATAAATTCGCCGGATATAACCAGTTCGCCGCCGTCAACTCCAAGCTGCAGGGTTATACGGTACACCCCTGCGGAAAACCCTTCAAGCGAATGGTTCTTTGCACTGATCCCCATACTTGATTTAGATGGCGTTCCGTCGGTAGTTGCAGATATCTCATGGCAATCTGTATAAAACCCGAATTCATCGTGGAACCGCAAAACATCCCACGTGCCGTCGGGAAGCTGTTTTTCCAACATATACATATTGGAACTGTGCCAAAATGCGTTTCCGTTTTTATCTTCAAATATGATTCTCGCTGAAGCAGCGCCCGCTTTTATCGTTTCGGCAGGGTATACCGAAAAATCATACTTTCCGTCGGAATTATCGTCATACATCATATCTTCACTTCGGGTAAACCAGTTTTTAAATTCCGCGTCTTTGCTTATATCTTCGTCTGTTCTTGCGTTTTCGCCGCAGGAAACCAACAAACACGCACAAAGAATAAGTATTAAAGAAATGTATTTTTTCACGCTATCACCTCGTTTATATATTATCATATAAAACTAATATTGTCAACGCACGGGGAAAAGTTTGTTTTTTATATTATATCAGAAAAACAAAAGGTTTTCTATAATAATATTCGCACGAAACTAATGTCTGTAGTAGCAAAACTTTGAGGGACGCAGAGCATTTGGATGCAGAATGAATTTTCGCTAGCGGTAGCTGTAGTAAACTACAGCGAGCGACGCGAAAATTTATAGAAACGCAAATTAAATATAAAAGAACTTCCGTAGATTTTCTTCTACGGAAGTTTTCCTTTTAATGTGGGGTTCGGCAGGAGCAAGCCCCTGCCCTACATTGTGGGGATTTGTTAAACAAAACTATTTACAATTATTTGCGTTTTTGTTCTGCGCCGAATGAATGCGTCCGTTAGTTAAGTCTTTCTAATTCGGCAAGAATGCTTGCTTTTAATGCTGTAAACTTTTCCAGCTTGTCCTTTTCGATATTTACTACCTTTTCGGGGGCGCGGGAAACGAAATCCGCGTTATTAAGCTTTGCGTTTGCGGAGAGGATCATCTTTTCCGCATTCTCCAGCTCTTTGTTAAGACGTGCGCGCTCTGCTTCGGTATCCACCATTTCGTTTACGGGGAGATACAATACGCTCTCGCCGGAAACGATACTTACCGCATTCTCCGGCTCCTCGCCCTCAAGGTAAGAAACGCCTGCGGCGGAAGCTAATTTTTCGAAGAAAATCTCGCTGCCGATAAACGCAGATTTATCGGGAGTTTTTATAAATATATGAGCTTTTCTGGAGGGAGGTACGTTCATTTCCGCGCGGCGGTTACGAACAGCCTTTATAGCCTCGATAACGCCGGACATATATTTTTCGTCTGCGGGGAAATTAAGGCTTTCATCGTATGCGGGGTAATCGGAAACCATTATGCTGTCGCCCACGTGGGGGAGAGCCTGCCAGATCTCCTCGGTGATAAAGGGCATAAAGGGATGGAGCAGCTTAAGTGTGCCGGAAAGCACGTAATTAAGTGTCTGCTGTGCCGCTTTATTGCTTTCACCCTCTTTTGCGAAAAGACGGGGCTTGATAAGCTCGATATACCAATCGCACAGAATATCCCAAAGGAAATCGTATATACCGCCGACAGCGATGCCTATCTCGAATTTATCAAGGTTTTCTCTTGTTTCCTTAACAACGCGGTTGTAAAGGGAAAGCACCCATTTATCCTCGGGACGGAGAGAAGCGGTATCAAGTACGGTGAAATCGGTATCGTCGGTAAGATTCATTAAAGTAAATCTTGCGGCGTTCCATATCTTGTTTGCAAAGTTACGGCTTGCTTCAACACGCTCGGAGGAAAAACGCATATCGTTTCCGGGGGAGTTGCCCGTTGCCAGAGTAAAGCGCAAAGCGTCTGCGCCGTAGGTGGAGATAATTTCAAGAGGATCTATACCGTTGCCGAGGGATTTGGACATTTTTCTGCCCTGGGCATCTCTTACAAGACCGTGAATAAGCACGGTGTTGAAGGGTGCTTTTCCCGTGTACTCAAGAGAAGAGAATATCATACGGGAAACCCAGAAGGTGATAATATCATAGCCCGTAACCAACGTATTTGTGGGGAAGAAGTATTTGTAATCCTCGGTTTCCTTGGGCCAGCCCAGAGTGGAGAAGGGCCAAAGCGCAGAGGAGAACCAGGTATCCAGCGTATCTTCGTCCTGACGCATCTTTTTACCGCACTTGGGGCAGTATGCTTCGGAATCCTTGGTTACGACCAGTTCGCCGCAATCGTCGCAATAGAAGGCGGGAATTCTGTGTCCCCACCAAAGCTGACGGGAGATACACCAATCACGTATATTTTCCATCCAATGGAAATAGTTTTTATCGAATCTTTCGGGTATAAAGCGGATATCGCCGTCTTTTACCGCCTTTATGGCAGGCTCGGCAAGAGTCTTCATGGCAACGAACCACTGCTTGCTTGCGCGGGGCTCTATTGTGGTGCCGCAACGGTAGCAGGTGCCTACGTTGTGGGCGTGGTCCTCTACGGAAACAAGGTATCCGCCCTCTTCAAGGTCTTTAACTATCGCTTTGCGGGCTTCGTATCTGTCCATACCTGCGTAAGCGGGGTAATCCTCGGTAATGCGGGCATCGTCTGTCATTACGTTTATGAGGGGGAGATTATGACGTGCGCCTACCTCAAAGTCGTTGGGGTCGTGAGCAGGAGTGATCTTTACAACGCCGGTACCGAAATCCTTTTCAACGTATTCATCCGCAACAACGGGGATCTCTCTGCCAACCAAGGGGAGAATAAGAGTTTTGCCGATAAGGTGCTGATATCTTTCGTCCGAGGGGTTGACAGCCACCGCGGTATCGCCCAAAAGGGTTTCGGGACGGGTGGTGGCAAGCTCTACGAATTCGTCACTATCCTTTACGGGATAGCGGATATGCCAGAAATGTCCTGCCTGGTCCTCGTATTCAACCTCTGCATCGGAAATAGAGGTAAGACAGTGGGGGCACCAGTTTATAATACGCTCGCCGCGGTAGATAAGTCCTTTTTCGTAAAGGCGTACAAACACTTCCTTGACCGCTTCGGAGCAGCCTTCGTCAAGGGTGAAGCGGGTGCGGGTCCAGTCGCAGGAAGAGCCTAATTTTTTAAGCTGTTCTATAATTCTTCCGCCGTATTTGGTGTTCCAATCCCAAGCGCGCTCAAGGAAGCCCTCTCTGCCGATATCTTCCTTGGTAACGCCCTCTTTACGCATCTGCTCAACGATTTTCGCCTCTGTTGCGATAGATGCGTGGTCGGTACCGGGAAGCCACAGGGTGGAAAAACCGCACATACGCTTATAGCGGGCAAGGATATCCTGCAAGGTGTTATCCAAAGCGTGTCCCATATGAAGCTGTCCCGTAATATTGGGAGGGGGAATAACCATGGTGAAGGGAGTTTTTGTGTCGTCACGCAAGGGGGTGAAATATCCGTTTTCGCTCCACATTGCGTACAATCTGTCCTCAAAAGAGGAAGGATCGTATTTGGTAGCTAATTCTTTTTTCATTTTTATATCATCCTTTTATCAGAATAATCTTCTCATAATAAGTCCCGAAATAAGCTTGGGGTGGAAATACGTGCTCTTTTGGGGCATTTTCTCGCCTGCGTCCGCCACGTCGCGTATCTGGGTGACTTTGGTTGCGTTAAGTATGAAGGCTGCTGTTGCGCCGCCGTCTACCGCCTGCACCGCTTCGTCTGTATCACGGGTGTATTCAAGGCAGGTCTGGGAAGCAAGGTCTTCCTTTGTAACGCCGAAGCGTTTTTCCAGAATAATATCGTGGAGTACGGAAACGTCCAGATCCTTTACGGGAGTGGCGTCCGTAAGCGCCCATTTAAGGGTCACACCTCTGTAAACGCCGCCTGCGTAAATGCCGAAAGCGTGGAGATGCTTATTTTCTTCAAGGAATTTTTCCGTTTCCTGTTTGGAACCAAGCACCTTTATATCGAAATCCTCTTCCATATCTTTAAAGATCTGTTCAAGGTCTGCTTCTTTTTTAAGTATGCGGTGGGTGGGAAGCACCAAAAGTCCTTCGGAATCCATATCCACCATTGTCATAAGCAGTGCTCCCGCTTCGGGATAACCCGTAAAATCACGGTAGCGCAAAGCGGTTTCGTAGCGGTGGTGTCCGTCTGCGATATACAGCTTTTTGTCCGCCATACCGTCCACGACAGCGTTTACGGTGTTTTCATCGGAAATTCTCCACAGTGTGTGGGTAACTCCTTCCCCGTCGGTAACGCACGAAACGGGTTCCGTTTCCGTAACGCCGTTAAGGGCTGTTTTCACCCTGCCGTCTGTATCCTCGTAAAGAGAATAAACGGAAGAAAATGAGGTGCGAGTGGCAAGAAGCAGACGGAATCTGTCTTCCTTTGCGCCTTTAAGGGTGTTTTCGTGGGGGAGGACCACTTTTTCGTCGAAATTATAGGCTTTGCAAAGGGCTATAATTCCATCGTAATGATAATCTTTTCCGCCGTAATTAAATGCCACTCGGTAAAGATAGATACTGTCGCTGTCGTCATAAGCGACAACGCCGTTTTTTATCCAGCTTTCAAGAGTGTGGCGCGCCTCCACGTATTTGTTTTCCCCCTCCGGCTTTTCCAAATGAACCAGATTGAACACGCTTTTTTGTGTAAGCGCGTATCTCTCCTCGGGAGAAATAATATCATAAGGGGGGCAGATGTTATTTTTTAATTTGCCTGCTTTTTTGGTGTACCGCAAGGCTTTGAAAGGGTAAATTATAGCCATAGTAAGTTCTCCTTTTTAATGAGGAATGAGGAACGAGGAATGAGGAATTTCGGTAGCTTTTTTGCGCCGGCGCGCAAAAAAGGTTTCCATCCCGGGGTTCCCCGAAAACGCTATGCGTTTTTGGGGTGGGTCATTCATCATTTAGCATCGCGTTGGCGATGCGTCGCATTCCCGGGGTTCCCCGAAAGCGCTATGCGTTTTTGGGGTGGGTTCCTCATTCATCATTTTAATACGGTTAGTTTTGCATACGCACCCAGCAATTTCTTAACCATTCCGTTATCAAACTGTATCTCATACAGTGCGTCGCCGCCCATAGCTTCGGCAGAGATTATTTCTCCTTCGCCGAAGAAATTGTGCTTTACTCTTGTGCCTGCGGCAAGAATGGGAGATGCGGTCTTTGGTTTTTCGGAAACGAGGGTGGTTTTTGACGTATAGGTATACTCGGGGACTTGGGTGTAGCTTCCTTTTTGGCGGAAGCCTTTTTCTGTTTTAATACATTCTTCCGGGATTTCATCTGCAAAGCGGGAAACACGGTTTACGTTGGTCTGTCCGTACATCATACGGGTGGAGGTGTGCAGGATAAGAAGCTGTTTTCTCGCTCTGGTCATTGCCACGTATGCAAGACGGCGTTCTTCCTCCAGCTCCTTTTTATCTCCCATGGAGCGGGATGAGGGGAACAAGCCTTCCTCGAATCCCGGCAGGAACACGGTGTTGAATTCCAGTCCCTTTGCGGAATGTACGGTCATCAAGGTGACTCGGGGTGCGTTTTCCTCGTAATCGTCGGTATCCGAAACCAGGGAAATATCCTCTAAAAACGCTCTGAGCGAAGGATCTTCGCTTGTTTCCTCGAAAAGTTTTGCAGAGGAAATAAATTCTTCCACGTTGCGCAATTTATCCTCTCCGTCTTCGCCGGAGATAAGGAACTGCTTGTACTTGGTAAGCTCCATAACCTTGTCCACAAGCTCGCTCAGCGTATGGGAGGAATTGAACTCACGCAGTTCCTCTATAAGCATACAAAAAGCGTTAAGTTTTGGATATGCTCTTGAAAGCCCTTGGAATTCGTCTGCGCGGGAGGCGGCTTCAAGAATACTTATTCCTTCGCGGGAAGCCAATGCCTCCAGCCCGTCAAGGGTGGTTTTGCCGATACCACGTGCAGGTACGTTTATAATACGCCTTGCGCGGACGTCGTCTTTCGGGTTGAGCACCACGGAAAGATATGCCACCACGTCCTTTATTTCCTTGCGCTCAAAAAAGCGTATACCGCCGTAAACACGGTATGGAATATGGGCGTGGGAAAGGGCGTTTTCTATGGCGTTTGCCTGTGCGTTCACACGGTACAGCACGGCGAAATCACCGTAGCCGTTTACACGGGTGCGCACCTTATCGTCGATATAATTTACAATGTACTGAGCTTCCTCAAGCTGGGTGGGAAGCTTTTTTAAGGTGATCTTTTCTCCGTCCCCTGCGTCTGTCCACAGAGTTTTTCCTTTTCTGCCCGTGTTATTTGCAATAACCTCGTTGGCGGCGGTAAGGATATTTTGGGTGGAACGGTAGTTTTGCTCAAGCCGTATCACCTTGGTTTTGGGGAAGGTCTTATCAAATTCAAGTATATTTTCCACCGTTGCGCCGCGGAAGGAGTATATGGACTGGTCGTCATCTCCCACCACGCAGACGTTTTGTCTGTCCCCCGCAAGGGCTTCTATAAGTCTGCTTTGGGAGGGGTTTGTATCCTGATATTCGTCAACCAATATGTATTCAAATTGGTTTTGGTATTTCAAAAGCACATCGGGATATGTATCAAACAAAATGTTGGTATACAGAATAATATCGTCAAAATCCAGAGCAGATGCCTGCTTTAAGGTTTTTGCGTATTCGGTGTATACTGCGGAAATATGGCTTTCCCTGAAATCGGAAGCGGTCTGCGCAAACTCCTCTGCGGTATATCCCTTTTCTTTAAGACGGGATATTTCATTCTGCAAAACAGAGGGTGCCATAATATCGTCGCTTAAATTAAGCTTTTTAAGGCAGGCGGTGATGGTTTTTTTGCTGTCGTCGCTGTCGTATATGGTAAAGCTGTTATCAAAATCAAGCAAATGAATGTGCCTGCGTAGTATGCGCACGCATATGGAGTGGAAAGTTCCTGCCCATATCTCGCTCGCTTTATCGCCGAGAGAGGATTTGAGACGGGTGCGGAACTCCTCTGCCGCTTTGTTTGTAAAGGTTACGCACAGCACGCGGGAGGGAAAAGCGGGAGAAACAGCCGTCTGTTTTAAAAAATCACGTATCTGGATATTATCGCCGTAATCAATGAGATACTGCATATAGCTTGTATTCATTCCCTCGGGCGCTTCGTCGCCGCGGTAATACGCATCGCCGTAATTAATAATGTGGGCAATACGGTTTACCAAAACGGTGGTCTTTCCGCTGCCTGCGCCCGCAAGCACCAGAACGGGACCGTTTACATTGAAAACCGCTTCTTTTTGTTTATCGTTAAGGTTTCGGTATAATCTGCCGAAAAGCTTTTGTTTTGCCTGTGTATATGTCATGAATTCTCCGATATTACAAAGTTAATCAGTATATTATAGCACACAATGTTTTGAAATGCAAGGGATAATAACAAGGAATGTGGGACACGTCCATTCGGCGCAGAACCAAAAACGCAAAAAATAATATACATTTCTGTTTTGCAAATCCCCGCAATGTAGGGCGGGGGTTCACTCCCGCCGTTTTCCACAGCAGAAAATAGGTAAAAATTTTTCCGACGAAAATCGTCTCCAAAATTTTATTTATTTTGCGTTTTTGTAGACGTTTTTAGTCGGTGGGCAGTAGATTTCTACAGCTCCAAGGGGTCCCCGAAAAATGCTGCCGCATTTTTTGGGGTGCCCGATTCACACGCCTAAAAACGCCTTCTGCATCCACTTCGGGGTCCCTGCAAATGCGAACAGCATTTGTGGGGTGAAGGCTGCCCCGTGTCCTTCAGATTTTGAGAATTATAGCCGGCAGATATCAAAAATTTTAATAAAAATGTTTTTTGCGTAACGCAAAAAACTACCATAGTTCATCGTTCATAGTTCCCAGTTCATAGTTATATGCGCCGAATGAACGCGCTCCTCATTAAAAAAACGGCGATTTCTCGCCGTTTTTTATTTAATATCTTCTATAACCTGCTCCGGCTTTTCATCCAAAACCTCGGGGTTGGACATAATTGTGCGCAAATATTTAAGGGCGGAGGCGAAATAATATCCATCGCAAATGCGCTCATCGGTAACCACGCAGTAATCCACGTATTTTCTGTCTGCGGGAGCGCCGTTTTTGTCCAATTCCACCACGCTTCGCTTTGCGCCGAAGGATATAAACAAGGGCACGTTGCCGAAATTATATATATGGTGGTAGATGGGCGGAATACCCAAAGAGCCCATAGACGTTATTATCATAGATCCGTGGAAGGGAGAAAGCTTGGAAAGGGAGCGGGGCAGCATACGGTGGTAATCCATCTTGTTAAGCACCCACACGGCAAACTTTAAAACAAAGCGGGGCAGTGAGCCGAGGATGCGGGCAACGTCATCGAAGCTGCTTTCTTCGTTACGGGCTACCTCTATCTCTTTGTTTATGATATTGTATACGTCCTCCGCGGTGGCATCTGCGGGGAACTCCATTTTTATGACCGTATCCGGTGAATCCAGCCGCATTTCTTTTTTTATGGTCATAGCCACTTCGATATTATTGCGGGCATAGATACGCTGACCCCGTATAAAACGGTTTATTGCGGGACGCTGGGAAACGGTGCGCACGTATGCGGCAACAAGAAGATGCATTACACCGAAGCCCTTTAAGCCTTCTTTTCTCTTTTTAAAAATATAATCGTCTGCGGCGGAGGTCTCAAAACTGTCGCGTATCTGGTTGCAGGCGTCGTTACGCTGGGGCATTATAAAAGACTCTATTTTGGACATAGGGTTTACTGTCTTTAATTTTCTGCCTTCCTGCCAGGAGTGTTTGATTTCCATAAGTTACCTCAATTCTTTTGGGACGCGTTCATTTGGCGCAGAAGACACCCCTCAAAACCTGCGGTTTTGTGGGGACCCCGTGAACCAAAAACGCAAAAATTATAAATATTTCTGCATCCACTTCGGGGTCCCTGCAAATGCGAACAGCATTTGTGGGGTGAAGGCTGCTCCGCGTCCTTCAGATTTTCACTTTTAATACATTATACCGAGAAATTTACGAAAAGTCAACATATCGTCTTGATTTTTCATTTTTTGGGTGTTATAATTATTTTGTATCAAAAAATATTTTTGGAGGAAACACAAATGAAAAGAGCTTTGGCTGTAATACTGCTTACGCTTCTTTTGGCTGCAGCTTTGGTTGCCTGTAACGACGATGTGGAGAATGTTTCTCTTGATAACACCTCTTCCGACGGATACGTGGCAAACGTGCCCGAAAAGGATTATAAAGGAGAAAAAATAATCTTCCTCGCTTCCGGCGTTAACGAAACCGCCAATTCCGAAATTCTTTATAACGAATACGTTGACGGTCAGGAAGGTCAGCTTCCCGAAGTTGTTAACGATGCACTCCGTGAAAGAGTTAACTATCTTTACGAAAAACTGGGCGTGGTCGTAGAGGAAAAGTACATATACGACAGCAGCCGCCACCACGGCGCCACCCTTACCTATATGCGTGAAGACCTTGTGACCGGCGCAAAATCCTACCACGTAGCCGCACCCTGCCTTTACGATTGCGCAGCCCTTGCTGCAGAAGGTATCCTCGTTGACCTGCTCAGCGGCGAGATCCCTTATCTTGATATGTCCCAGCCTTGGTGGGATCAGTCCTTTAACAAGGAAATGACCCTTAACGACGCGCTTTATTTCACTATCGGCGATATCGGTATCACCAATAAGGACGCTACCTCCTGTATCGCATTCAACAAAAACCTTATTGTTGAATACGGACTTGAAAGCCCCTACGATCTGGTTGATGACAACGAATGGACAATAGATAAGGTTATCGAAATGTCCAAAATTGTTAAAAACGACCTTAATCAGGACGGCAAGATAGATTATCAGGATCAGTTCGGTTACGGCGGACAGTATGACGATATGTGGTTCCTTTTCTATGCTTCCGGTGAGCGTACCGCTTCTATCGGCGCTGACGGCTGGCCCGAGATCACTGTATATAACGACCGTTCCGTAGACGTTATCGAAAATATCCTCAAGCTTATGCAGGATAAAAATTACTACGTTTCCGCCAACGATTACTTCGGTGTTGCCGGCGTTAAGTGGCCCGCAGAGCTGGTTACAAAAGCGTTTGTTGAGGGCAGATCCATATTCAACCTTTCCGGTCCTTCCTCCACCAGCGCTTACCGCGATATGGAAGATGATTTCGGTCTGGTTCCCTTCCCCAAATATGAAAAGGAACAGGAAAACTTCTATACTCTTGTTAACCCCTGGACCTCCAATGCGTTCTGTGTTCCTATAGGCCTTACCGAAAAGCAGTACGAAATGATCGGTATAACCCTTGAGGTTATGGGCGCTCATTCCAAAAACAACCTGGCTGTTGCGTACTATGATATAGCCCTTAAGTACCAGAAGACCCGTGATGATGATACCGTAAGAATGCTTGATATAATCTTCGCTTCCCGCGGATGCGATATCGGTATGATCTATAAGTGGGGCGGTATGGACACCATGCTTCACGATCTTATTACCAAACCCGCAGGCTCCTTTACCTCTACCTTTGAAGCCATAAAGGATAAAGCCCAGTCGGATATGGAAGAAACCATAGAGTTCTACGAAAACGTACAAAGCAAAAAGTAAAAACAAATCACCCCGACAACAAAAAAGCTCCCGTTTTTCGGGAGCTTTTTTTGAGTGAAGAGAGCAGAGAGAAGAGAGAAGAGAAACGGTAAGTTTTTTGCGGTGCAAAAAACAATTAAATTACGGGACGATGAGGACATCGTCCCCTACGGTTATTGAATAGCCGTTGGAAACATCGAACCGTAGGGGCTGACGTCCCCGTCAGCCCGCAAACCGTTTCCACACAGCTGCCGTCCGCAAAAAGCGCCGCAAACTTTTACATTTTCCTTACAATTGACAAAATACGACCTTTGTGGTAAAATATTCGGCGGAATAAATTTCGTGCTTCCCGATAAAATATTTTTTTAAAGGACATTTTCTTATGAAAGAATTTTTCGGCTTCGGCGGGTATGAGCGTATACCCGAAGGATATTTTTCCTGGCAGCATTTAACCTTTGTTTCCTCTTTAATGCTTATAATGGTTTGCGCCGCTTTGTTTTTTGGGTTAAGAAACAAAAACAAAACGGAAAAACAAAAAAACAAGGTGCTGCTTTGGGCGGCGATACTTATAGACGGAGCGGAGATATTCAAGACGATTATTCTTTGCGTCCGTTCGGAAGACCCGCTGGCGTGGCTGTATAACCTGCCGTTGTTTTTGTGCAGTATTCAGCTTATCGCAATTCCTCTTGCGGCACTTTCTTCGGGCAGATTAAAGCAGGCGGCTTTGGATTTTGTGTTTATCTTCGGCGTGCTTGGGGCGGTCATGGGTACTTATTGCGCAGGTCAGAATTACGGCTCGTATCCCGTACTCAGCTTTGATAACGTGGTTTCCGGAATCACTCACAGCATATCCGGATTTGCCGCTTTGTATATCGGATTTTCCCGTATGATAAGTATGAAAAAGAAAAACATATGGATAACCGTATGTATACTTTTGGGATTTTGTGTTTCGGCGCTTATCGCCAACACGCTGGTGGATTATAACTATATGTTCTTACGCGCCGGTGACGGCACCCCGTACGATATCCTGTACAACCTTGTAAACGGCAACGCCGTGCTTTATCCTTTGGGAGTTGTAGGTTTGTTTTTGGTGTATATAGTGGCTTTTTATTTCGTCTTTTACCTTTGCACAAAAAGATCCGCACACAAAAAATGATCTGTTTTTTGCGCCGCACGCAAAAAACCTACCGCTTCTCTTCTCGATTCTCTCTTCTCTCTTCACTTAAAAAAGCTCCCGGTTTCCGGGAGCTTTTTTGTTTGTTATTTCTTCTTTCTGGTTATTACTACTATCGCTACTGCGATCACGCCTATAATCACCACAGCAACACCGATGATAAGACCGGTGTTTCCGCCGTTTTCGGAACCTGTGCCGGAAATATCGCTTTCGGAATCGTTTTTGTTAAGCTCGTTTTTAATGCTTTCTTCCTTTAAGCTTTCCTCTTTTTTGCTTTCTTCAGCCTTGCTTTCCTCGGTCTTTATGCTTTCTTCAAAGGAATTTTCGTATTCGCTTACCGCGCTGTCGTCAATACCCACATCGGGAATATCGGTATCGCTTACCACGGTGCGGGATTTGTTTGAAAGGATCCTTACCACGTATTCAAGGTCTGTCTTTACAGCCTTGTCTGCGGCAGAAGAGCCCAGCGAAGAAATAATATTCTTCAGCTCGGTAACAAGCTCTTGGTTTTCGGTAGAGGGGACCAGACCCTTGAAGGCTTCGAGCTTTGCTTTTAGGCTTTCACATTCGGCTTTTGATTTTCCGCCCAAGGGAAGAATGACGTTTGCAATTCTGTCCAGAGCGTAATCCACAGCGGCGATAACCGCTTTTTCGCTGTCCAGAGTGGGAGTAATGGCGCGGTTTCTGAAAGCACCCGTTTTAAGCAGAGAATCGGGCGTGCCCTTGCCCAGATAAGAAGCGGCTTCAAAGAACATAACTCCGTCCGCACCGTTTTCGTTTGCCAGAGGAACGTGGGTAGATGCATCGTATCCGCTGTAAGAATCGGAAAATACGCCGATACCTGCGGCAAGATATTTGCCGTTCATCTTTTCTACGTTTTTATCTGTTGCTTCAACGGAATCCAAAGTATAGGACATAGGCTTGAGCAGGTCGATCCAGCCCTTGCTTATCCAGTTTGAATAATCCTGATATATGCCGTTGCGTGCGCCTTTTGCATCGGGTCCCACGTCTGCGCAAAGAAGCACGTCCTTGCCGTATTCGTTGAACATGGTTCTCATTCTGCCCACAAAGCCGGTAATAATATCACAGCGGTACTGCACCCACTTATCCCAATAGGAAGCAGAGGTATCGTATTTGGGAGTGACGCCGTATTTTTCCTTAAATCCGCCTACGGTAAGGGGATCGTAGCCGTAATCGTCGTTAATACCGTCCTGATATCTTATGTAATCAAGCTCAAATCCGTCGATATCGTAGTTTTCAAGTATATATTGGTATGTTCCCAAGAGGAATTCCTGCACTTCGGGGTGGGCGGGGTTAAGGAAGCAGAAATCGTCATCATCGTTAACGCAGGTATCCTTGCCGCTGTTGTTTATGTTGCGCCAGGAGGGGTTTTTATACCATACGCTTCTCTTAAGGTTTTCGCAGGTGGTGTGGGAGGAATAGAATATGGGCATCCACACGTGCAGTTCCATATCACGCTTGTGGCATTCCTCAACGTAAGCTTTAAGCACGTCAAAGCCGCCGAATTTGGGATTGTGCTCGAAATCGCTTCCCTCGGGCGCGGGAAAGATGAGTGTGGAATCGTAAAGAGTTTCTATACAGAGGGTGTTTATACCCGCATCGTAAAGACGCTGAACGTAATCCGCAACCTCTGCCGCGGTCTTTTGTGTAGGTCTTATCCATACGCCGCGGAACTCAACGGTGCGGCTTTCGCTGCAGGCGGAAAGTCCTTTTTCCAAAAGCCCGTTGATATCTGCTATGCAGTTTTCTATTTCGGTTTCGTCCGTAAGGGTTTCGTACTTTGCGCGGAGGGCAGCCATTTGGTTAAGACATTCGGTTACGTAATCGTAATTATAGTAAGCGTATGCGCTCTTGCCCTCGTCCCGCTTGGTCTTTAACTGCTGAATACCGATATCTATAAGGTTTATGTATGCATCCGCATCCATTTCCAGAGTCAGAATATTCGTTGCGGTATCATAGCTTGCTTTCATACCGACCTTTGCGTTTTTCGTAACCCAATCCGAATTGCCGCCGTGGCCGGAAATTACAAAGCCGCCCTTGGGGATCTTATTGTTGTTGCCGCCTATGGAGACGATACGTCCGTCCGCGCCGACAATGGCTTCCGTACCCCATTCGTTGGTCGCGGTGGTAGCGCCCTGATTATATATAATAAGCATCTGCTCGCCGCGGGTCCTGTTGTAACCGTCTATAGTGCGTTCGACCGTATAGTAAATTCCGCCGTACTGGGTGGGTTCGGAGGTTATAAGAATTGTGGATGAGCGCGCATCGTAATAGCAATACAAACCTACCTTAAGGTTGTTTTTTACCCAGCCGTCCATTTCGCCGTGGCCGGAAACCACGAATCCGCCTTCGGGTATTTCCGCGTTACCTACGCGGGTGGTCACGCTTACGATCTTGTTGTCCGCGCCTACCACGGCTTCGGTGCCCCATTCGTTGGTAGCGGTGGTCTTGCCGAAGGCGGGAGTATAAACTATAAGCTCGTTTTCGCCTCTGCCGCGGTTTTCCGCGGTTATGGACTGAGTTTTTTCCTCTGCGGAAACGGCAAAGGAAAGCATGCCCATACACATTACGAGAGCGAGAAAAACAACTAAAACCTTTTTCATATTACACGTTAAAGCGGAACAGTACGATGTCCCCATCCTCCATTATATATTCTTTACCTTCGCTTCTTACAAGACCTGCATCCTTTGCGGCGGTCATAGAGCCTTTTTCCATAAGTGCATCGTATGCAACCACTTCCGCGCGGATAAAGCCGCGCTCGATATCGCTGTGTATCTTTCCTGCCGCCTTGGGCGCTTTCGTGCCTGCGGGGATCGTCCACGCTCTTACTTCGGGAGTGCCTGCGGTGAGGAAGGAAATGAGCCCGAGCAATTTATATGAAGTCTTTATAAGACGGTTAAGTCCGGATTCGGAAAGTCCCATATCCTCAAGAAATACTGCCTGCTCTTCTTCGTCCAGCTCTGCGATCTCCGCCTCCGCTTCGGCGCAGACGATAAGCATTTCGCTGTTTTCCCCTGCGATAAATTCGCCCAAAGCTTTGGTGTATTCGTTGCCGTCCACCACGCTGCCTTCGTCCACGTTGGCGGCGTATATTACGGGCTTGAAGGATATAAGGTCCATAACCGAAATATATTCAAGCTGTTTTTCGGTAAATTCTATATTGCGGGCGCTCTTTCCGTCCATAAGTCCTGCGTGGAGCACCTCCAGCGCCTCCAGCTCGTCTGCGGCGGTCTTATCCCCTTTAAGCTGCTTTTTGACCTTGTCTATACGGCGCTCCGTCATTTCAAGGTCGGCAAGAACAAGCTCGGTGTTTATTGTTTCCACGTCACGCACGGGGTCTGCCGTTTCGTCCACGTGGACGACCTCGCTTCCGCCGAAGCAGCGTACAACGTGTACTACCGCATCTACGTTGCGGATATGGGAAAGGAACTTGTTGCCCAAGCCTTCGCCGCTTGCCGCGCCGCGGACAAGACCTGCAATATCCACAAACTCAATGGTGGCGTACGTCTTTTTTTCGGGATTATACATTTCGCACAGACGGTCGATACGCTCGTCGGGCACGGTTACCACGCCCACGTTGGGCTCGATAGTGCAAAAAGGATAGTTGGCAGACGCCGCGCCTGCTTTTGTAAGTGCGTTAAAAAGTGTGCTTTTGCCCACGTTGGGCAAGCCTACGATACCAAGTTTCATATTATATCTCCGATGTTTTCATATTTTTACAGTTTATTATATAATATAAAAGCAAAAAAAGCAACACAAAAGTTATCGGCAAAAATGTTTAATAAGAAGCGTCTTTACTGTTGATATTTTGCCGATACCGTGGTATAATAACAATGCGAAAAAGCAAAGGAGGGTTTTGTATGGAATATTTAACTGCCGTAAAAATAGCGGAAAAATGGGAGCTTTCGCCGAGAAGCGTGCGCAACTACTGCGCTTTGGGCAGGATTAAGGGGGCAAAACGTATCGGCAAAATCTGGTACGTGCCCGAAAACGCACAAAAGCCCGAAAGATCCAACAAGAAAAAAACGCCTCTTTCCTTGACGGGCATATTAAAAGAGCAAAAAGCGGCAAGATTTAAAGGGGGAATCTATCACAAGATACAGATAGACCTTACCTATAATTCCAACCGCATTGAAGGAAGCCGTCTTACTCACGATCAGACACGGTATATATTTGAGACCAACACCATAAGCTTTGAAAACGGGGCGGTAAACGTGGACGATATTATCGAAACGACCAACCATTTTCGTTGCATTGATATGATAATTGATGAAGTAAACGCACCTTTAACCGAAAAGTTTATAAAACGGCTTCACTCCGCCCTTAAAACCGGCACCGGCGACAGCCGCAAGGATTGGTTTGCGGTAGGTGAATACAAAAAACTGCCCAACGAGGTTGGCGGTAACGACACCACGCTGCCCGAAAAAGTAGGGGGCGAAATGAAGGCGCTTCTTGCGGATTATAACGGAAAAGAAAATATAATGCTGGAAGATATTATAGATTTCCACGTAGCCTTTGAACGCATACACCCGTTTCAGGACGGAAACGGCAGAGTGGGACGACTTATTCTGTTTAAGGAATGTCTGAAGTATAACATCGTGCCGTTTATTATAGAAGATGACCTGAAGCTGTTTTATTACCGCGGTTTAAAGGAATGGGACAAAGAAAAAGGCTTCCTGTTGGACACCTGCCTTACAGCTCAGGACAGATTCAAAAGGTATATGGAATATTTCAGAATAGCCTACAGGTGATTTTCCCCCGTTTTGAACGGGTTTAATTGACTTTTTATTTTCTTTGTGTTAAACTTTTAAGGACGGAGGTATGTGAAAATGAAAAAGACTTTATGTTTGTTTTTAATTCTTACCATTATGGGAGGTGTTTTTATGACAAGCTGTGAAAAACCGGTCATGGAGCCGTACGTGCTTGAAAATATCCGTATCTGGCCCGAATCCGGCACGGTTATGACGGAAAGCGAAGGCAAGCGGACCTTGGCGCTGGACAAAAATATGCCCGAGGAATTGGAATTTACCGATTGGTATAATGCCACCCATAAAGAAAAGAACCCCGTTGACAGAGTTTCTTTATTTATAGATATAGGCTTCCCTGCGCCAAACGGCAAGGTGGAATTAAAGGGCGCGGGCTGCGCTTATAAAGTGTTCGCATCCGATGACGGATATAATTTTACAAAGTTTTTGGGAGAATTTGAAACCGATACCTTTGAGTTTGGTACCGAATGCAAGGCGTTTAACATAGTTTTTGAAAAAGACAGCGTTACCCTTTCCGGTATAACCGTAACCGCTTTGCCTTATGCGAAAAAGACTTTGCTTTCCGTTGGGGCTTCCTACGTTTGGGAAGGCACGGGAATGAAGGCGTATTCCGATAAAGACGGCTTGAAGCTTACGGACGGAGTATACTTTACGGGGGACGACAGCGTTGTTGCCGCAAAAATAGCCCGCGAAGAAGACGGACTTACAAAGAAAAGAGGCAGCATAATTACTCTTGATCTGGGGGAAGCAAAAAACGTTTCCGAAGTATCCCTGGGCGCATATATATCCGGCAATATAAAGGCGGTGCTGCCCGAAAGGATCTCTGTGCGTTATTCGGTTGACGGAGAAAACTGGCAGGATTTCGGACAGTCCTTCCTTGCGGAAACAAACGGTAAGATAAACCGTTTTACCGTAACACGTCCTTCTACCGTTGAGGCAAGATACGTAAAAGTGCTTACCAACACAGAGGGAATTTTCGCCTGCGATGAAATTGAAGTCTGGGGCGCAAATACTCCCGTGGCGGAAAAGAAATATACTCCTCTTGCCATTCCCGCAGGCAACGTAAACACTGTTAAGAGCGCATCCGACAAAGCGTTAACCGACGGTGTTTTAAATGCGGGTGTAAAAATTGACGGCGAAATAAGCATAAAGGCAAAGGGTACGGTAAACGCAGTAAACATATTTTCCACCGCGGAAATTACGGATATTTCTCTTCCCGGAAAGGTAATAAAAAATTCCGCCGCAGGCCTGCACACCACTCTTATAACGCTTGAAACCCCCGTGGAATCGGGCGAATTTACCCTTTCTTTTAAATGCGAGGGCGAAATTAACGAAATACAGACCTTTGGAAAGACCGTTTCTCTGCCCGTAGTGGACGGCGGATTTTACCAGCTTCCCACCAACGGAGGCAACGATGTTTCCACCCAAAACGACGCATACAGCTGGTATCTTTCACTTAAAGGTATGCGGGATCTGGGCATGAGCACGGTTATAATTCAGTATTCCACCCACTATAACGCAAAAACCACCCTTATAAACGGCAAAAACATTACCGCCGCCGGATATAAATACACCCCCACCTACGGTACCGAGGACTTGTGCAAGGCGGTGCTTGACGGGGCGGAAAAATTGGGAATGAAGGTGTTTATCGGCACTATTCACGATGCGGATTTCACCAACCCCAAAAATAATCAGGCGCAGTACGACGCAATTGTGGCAGACGGAGAAAAGGTGATAAAGGATATTCACGAAATGTACGGGACACACCCCGCTTTCGGCGGATATTACCTTTCCGATGAGACCTGCGATTACTGGCTTAATTTCAGCGGCGGTGTAGAGGCTGCCCGCAAGGTATATGAGGGACAGTCCAAGGTGATACGTTCTCTGGATAAGGACGCGCTTATAATGATCGCACCTGCTATATGGCGTTCCGGCAACGCGGCGAAAATTGAAGAAAAGCTGTATGAGCTTTTAAAGCCTGCAGCCGAGGGAGAAAAACCCGTGGTAGACATTGTTGCGGTGCAGGATTGTCTGGGCAGAGAACAGACGCTTACCGTAACCGATAAGGTTTACAAGGATTGGCTTATGTTCTGTCAATCCTGGAAAAAGGGCATTGAAAAAGCAGGGGCGGATTTCTGGCACGATGCGGAGGTATTTGAAATAAATTATTCCTCCAAGCGTTTTGAAGAAACGGAAAAATCCCTTACTCTGCAGTATACTCTTTCCGATGGAATTATTGTTTTTGATATCCCCCACTATATGACACCTATGGCGCTTTGGGGCAAGGACGATTGGAAGGGTGTATACAAGATGCACCAAATGAAGCAGTATATAGAGTATTACAGCAAATTTGTGCAGGAATAATTATGGGAAAAATATATTCGGGAGCAGACGCTCTTATAGGCGGCACTCCCCTTTTGGAACTTAACAATATAAAAAAAGCCCTTGCGCTTAACTGCCGTATCCTTGCAAAGCTGGAATCCTTTAACCCTGCGGGCAGCGCCAAGGACAGAGTGGCGAAAAGTATTCTGGACGAAGGCGAAAAGGCAGGTGCGATCAATAAAAATACGGTTATTATCGAGCCTACCTCGGGGAATACGGGAATAGGTCTTGCCGCCCTTTGCGCGGTGAGAGGATACAAATGTATTATAGTTATGCCCGAAAATATGTCGGAAGAAAGAAAAATGCTTATATCCGCATACGGTGCGTCCCTTGTGCTTACACCCGCAGGGGATGGAATGGACGGGGCGATAAACAAAGCAAACGCGCTTTTAAAAGAGATACCGAACAGTATTATTGCGGGGCAGTTTACAAACCCCGCAAATCCCAAAGCCCACTACGACACCACGGGCAGAGAGATATATGAAGATACCGACGGCTGCGTGGATATTTTTGTTTGCGGTGTGGGCACGGGCGGCACCATTACCGGCACGGGAAAATATTTAAAAGAGAAAAAAGGGGATATAAAAATAACAGCCGTTGAGCCTGCCTTATCCCCCGTACTTTCTGGCGGGGAAAAGGGTACCCACGGCTTGCAGGGTATCGGCGCAGGCTTTGTGCCCGAGGTTTTGGACACGACCGTTTACGACTGTGTGGAAACCGTGACCGAGCAAGAAGCCTTTGAATACGCCCGTCTGCTTGCAAAAAAAGAGGGAATTTTGGCGGGCATTTCCTCCGGCGCCGCACTTTGCGCCGCTGTCCGTGAGGGCAAAAAGGAAGAAAACGCGGGAAAAACGATAGTAGTTTTGCTTCCCGACTCAGGTGAAAGATACCTTTCTTCGGGACTTTTTTGAAAAAGTCCCGATGAATGGAGAGAAGAGAGAAGAGAGAAGAGAAATGGAAGATTTTTGCGTAAAACGCAAAAATCAACCATCATTTCTCATTTCTCATTCCTCATTCCTCATTCAAAAAACGCAGACTTGGTCTGCGTTTTTTTAGTCTATAAAATATATGTACGCTCCGTTAAGGCAGGGGGATTCCGTTTCGTTGCCTTGGGAATCGTAGGCGGTTTTTCGTCCCGCGCCTTCGCCGTAGACCTTTATAACGTCGCCTTCCACAAGGATCTCACCGCCGGAAACAAAGCAATCTCTTACCAAAACGGTAAATCTGCTGTCCTCGGAGGTGCACAGATAATAATTCTCTTCGGAATAAAAATATTCCTCGTACACCCAAACCTTTTTTACCACGGTAAGCTCTAAGGAAACGTACTTTTCCTCATACTTTTGGGAATTACGGTAAAATTCCTCTGCGCTGATATATTGGCACTTGTTTTCGTACTCTTCTTTGGAAAGAGAGGTGTTTACCGGCTTTTCGAACCCGCTTTTTATATCGTATACCAGCTTGGGAATTCCGCCGGGATAGATCACGCTCGCAGAAGGAAGCAAAAGATATATAACCGCAAGGGTGCAAAACAGCACCTTTTTCCATTTCTCTCTGGGACTGGTGATAAGAAGCACTATTCCCGCAGGGGTGAAGGTGAATATCATTAAAAGGATAAACCACCAGGAATGATACCATTCTACAAACCTTACCCTGCCCGAACCGGAAGGACGGCGGCGCTTCTTTTCCCTTTTTCGGTTGCCTGCCCGCATTTCCTCGGGGCACACTTTACCGCAAAGAGGACATTTTTCCGAAGCGAAAAAGCACTTGCAATCCGGACATTTGTTAAGATCCGGTCTGTCAAGCTCGGCGTCGTCTGCGTGAGAGCCTAAAAGTCTGCCCATAATGATGTGTCCTTTCTGAAAACTATGAACGATGAACGATGAACGATGAACTAATGGTTGATTTTTGCCCTTTTGGGCAAAAATCTTCCGAAGTTCCTAGTTCCTAGTTCCAAGTTCCTCGTTTTAAATTCCTCGCCGTAACAGATTTTAATTATTTTAATTATATCAATTCTTTTATCTTTGTAAGTGCCTCTGCCATGGGCACGTTCACCCTGACGCTCTTATCGCGGGTGGCGATCTCGATAACGCCGCCGTCGATATTCTTGGGGCTTACTATTGCTCTTACGGGCACGCCCAAAAGGTCTGCATCCGAGAACATAAAGCCTGCGGAAACGGGTCTGTCATCATAAAGCACCTGAACGCCCATATCCTCAAGGTCTTTTACCAGCTTTTCCGCGCATTCCTTAACGGCTTGCTCGTCTGCACGCAAAGCGCAGACCTCTACCTGCCAGGGTGCGACGGATTTGGGCCAGACAGGACCGAAGTTATCTCTGTTTTCCTGACAAATGCAGGCGCACAGTCTGCCGACTCCGATACCGTAACAGCCCATAATGGGGGTCTGAAGTTCGCCGTTTTCATCGGAATATCTCAGCCCCATAACTTCGGAATACTTGGTGCCCAATTGGAAGATATTGCCGATCTCTACGCCTTTTTTTATCTTTAAGCTTCTTCTGCCGCACTTGGGGCATATACCGCCGGAAACGGCTTTTGCAACAGAAACGTAGGTTACGCCCTCTACGTCCCTCTCAAGATCAAGACCCGTAAGGTGGTAATCGGTCTTATTTGCGCCGCAAACCAGATTATGTGCGCCCTTCAAAGATTCATCGTAGACTACCTTAACTTCCTTGCTTATACCTACAGGGCCGATAAAGCCGGGTGTAAGCAGGGATTCGTCTATATCTGCGGCGGGATGAATTTCCTTGCCCAGATAATTGCGCAGCTTGGTTTCGTTTACCTCAAGGTCGCCGCGTATAAATACTACCACGTGGCTGTCGTCCTCGTTTACACGGTAGACCACCGCTTTGCAGAAATATTTGGATTTTCTGCCCACCTTGCCGCAAAGCTGGTCAATAGTCTTTACGCCGGGGGTGTGGAGTTCGGAAAGTGCTTCTGCGGGATATTTTTCATCGTTTACGGTAATGCTGTCTGCCGCCTCCATATTGGAACGGTAATCGCAATCGTCACAAATGACCAGAGTATCCTCGCCGATATCGGTAAGCAGCATAAATTCGTGGCTTACCTTGCCGCCCATCATACCCGAATCGGACTTGACGGCAACTACGTTTTTAAGTCCGCACCGCTCAAAGATGCGCTCGTACGCCTTGTAGCATTTTTCGTAATACTGCTCCAGATCCTCCTGGGTCCTATGGAAGGAGTATGCGTCCTTCATAGTAAATTCGCGCACGCGGATAAGGCCCCCTCTTGCACGGGGCTCATCACGGAACTTGGTCTGGATCTGATATATCATAAAGGGATATTTGGTATAGGTCTGTGCGGTATCACGGGCTAATTGAACAGCCGCTTCCTCGTGGGTCATACCCAAAACCATATCGTTGCCCGATCTGTCTTTAAAGCGGAGCAGCTCGGAACCGATACTGTCAAATCTGCCGGATTCCCGCCAGAGAGATGCGGGCATTACAACGGGGAACATGACCTCCTGACCGTCGATAGCGTCCATCTCCTCACGGATGATATCCTCGATCTTGTTCATTATACGCTTTGCGGGAGTGAACAGAGAGTAGATACCGCTGCCCACCTGCTTGATATAACCGCCGCGCACCATAAGCGCCTGGCTTTCCACAATACAATCTGCAGGAGCGTTTTTATAGCGCTCGCCCAATAAAACCGAAACTTTCATTATATAAAAACTCCTTAAAAGGAAAATTTTGGCAGTAATAAAGTTAATAAGTTGTGAATTTATTAAATATTTGCCCTACGGACTTGAAAAATTCACACTTATGTTATATAATACTTGCTACCATAGTTTAATAAGTATAACAAAACAATTTGTTAAAGTCAAGCACCCATAAAAAACCACTTATCCGAAGGAGATAAAAATTTATGTTTACACGCAAGCTGACCGCCGTTTTGCTGGCGGCAATAATAAGCCTTATGCTTGTTCCCTTTTATGCCTTTGCGGAAAACAGCGACACCGAGGTGAGCGATACCGTTTCCGAAGAGGTTTCCGAAGAAAGCGGTGAAGTGAGCACCCCCGCAGAGGATCTTACGGTTACCGTATCCTGCGGTGCGGGCGGCGATTATACCCTTGAAAGCACCGAGGGAAGCAGACCTTCCAAAAACGAGTACTATTACATTACCGGCGATACGGCTACCCTTACCGTTACCTCCAATGACGGTTATCTGGTAGACACCGTTACCGTGGACGGCACTGCTGTTGAAGCGAAGGACGGAAAGTACACCTTTACCGTAACCGCAAACCACGCAGTTGTGATCACCTTCAAGCAGGTTACCACATACACCATAACCGTTGAGTGTCTGGATACCGACGGCGCACCTGTTGACGGCGTATACTTCAAGGTAAACGGTGAAAAGTTCGAAGGCACCGCACGTCTTGAGGAAAATACCGATTTTGCTATCGAATTCTTTGCAAAGCCCGGCTACGTTATTAAGCAGACCAGATATTTTACCGGAACCAGATATATGGATATCGACAATCCTCACGAGGATAAGCTGGTTGAAAACACCGGATATCTCGTAGTAGTCGAGGCTCTGGATACATACGGCGCAAACTTTACTGTCGGTGAAAACGGCTCTGTTTTGCTTAACGGCAACCCCGCAAACGGCGAAACCGTTATTCCTCAGGGTGTGAACTCCACTATTACCTTTGTTCCCGATGAAGGCTACGAGGTTGACGAAGTGCTTATCAACGAAGAAGCCGTAGAGATCGAAGACAACCAATACACCTTCACTCCCGAAGGAGATGTTACGGTTTCCGTTACCTTCAGAGAAAAGATAGATTACTGCAAAATAACCCTTTCTATCGGCAACGGCGGTTCCATTACCGTTAAGGACGAGCTTTACGAAATAGAAAACAACAAATATATCTACGTTCCCGTGGGAGAAAGCATTACTCTGGTTTTTGAGCCCCACGTAAACTTCGAGCTTAACACCGTTAAGGTAAGCGGCAAGACCGTTAAGCTTAACGAGGATAACGAATACACTATCGAATGTACCGACACGGCGGCAACCGTTTCCGCTACCTTCCGTTCCACCGAGGAAGAATCCGAAGTATTCTACACCGTAACCGCATTTGTTTCCGGCGGCGGTACCATATCCCCCGCAGGTGCAAACGAGGTTGAAGAAGGCGAAGATATTACCTTTACCATTACCGCAAACGAAGGCTACGAGATTTATTCCGTTACCGTTGACGGCGAGGACGTTACCCTTTCCGGCGGTAAGTACACTATCGAAAACGTATCCTCCAATATGGTTATAAGCGCGACCTTCAAAAAGGCTGTTAATAACAACAAGCCCGTTTCCGTTGATGATATCGACTGGACCGCAGAGACCATAGTTATTGACGTTACCGAAAACTTTGTGGTATCCACCGAGATCTTCCAGCGCGCAGCTGCAAATTATCCCGAAAAGAAGATACTTGTTAACGACAGCGAATTTTCCCTGCTTATTCCCGGCGGCGGTGCTTTTAACCCCGAGGGAGAGACCGTTTCCTTTGAATTTATGCGTAACGGCAGTCCCAGCTTTGTTGCTATTCAGGACGCAGTTGCCACCGAGCATACAAACGCTTCCTTTGTATCCGTTTACGGCACATCTCCCGCACTCCCCGCAGGTACCGTGCTTGAACTGTTCCTGGGCGCAGACTTTGCCGGTGCAGACGTTGCTCCCTTTGAATATCTTTCCGGCGCGCTTAATTCTATCGGCGAAAATATAAGCGCAGACGAAAAGGGCTGGATAACTCTCAATTACGCAAACCAGAAGGATCTTGTATTTGTTGAGGTTGCCGCAAACAAGGTGACACTTACCGTAACCTATAACACCGAATGCGGTACCGTTACTCCCTCCGGCGCCATAAAGACGGATATCGGCGAAGTAAAGACCATTACCGTAACTCCCAACGAAGACTGCAAGGTTGCAAAGGTTACTCTGGACGGCGTTGAGATCGATATCGCAGAAGACGGCGTTTACACCGTTACCATGGACAAGGACCACACCTTCACCGTTGTTTTTGAGGCTCCCTCCTCTGTTAACGTAGGTCTTATAATCGCACTGGTCATCATCGCTGTAGCGATCGTGGGCGGGGCGACGGTATTCGTACTCCGCTGGCGCAAGAACCAGTTTTAAGACGTGGCTTCGGCGCAGAACAAAACGCAAATGATTAATATATAGTTCTGTTCAGCAATTCCCCACAATGTAGGGCGGACGGCTTGCCTCCGCCGTGCTAATTACAAATTAAGGTAAAAATTCCGTAGACGAAAAATCGCCTACGGAATTCTTTTTTATTTGCGTTTTTAATCGTTTTCGCTTCGCTAGCCGTAGAAAACTACAGCACGCTCGTGAAAACGATTTCTGCATCCAAATCCCCTGTCTTAAAACCTTCTTCTATCTTACTGCTGTGCGAATTTTACAACAATAGACGGGGGTGTGCTGCCCCACGGCTGTTCGATAATCGTAGGGGATGACGTCCGATTTGGGGTCCCTGCGAATGCGAACAGCATTCGTGGGGTAAATCCTCGTCATCCCGCTAATAATTATAATTGTTTTTTGCAAAGCAAAAAACTTCCATCATTCCTCATTCCCGGGGTTCCCCGAAAACGCTTTGCGTTTTTGGGGTGGGTTCCTCATTCATCATTCCTCATTTTATTGACAAACCGCGGGATTTATAGTAATATAAATTACAGTAAATTTTAAGGGGCGTATATATGAAAATAAAAAGATATATTTCGGTTTTTCTGGCGTTTTTTTTGGTTTTTGCCGTTGTTCCCTGCATTAAAGCGGAGGCGGCGGTGGTGACCTGGAAAGCAAACAAGGTCAACGTAAACTCGTATGCCGAAAAGGATGCCATACTCTTTACATCCGAATTCGGCAAGGACACCATCCCCTTCAGCGCATACGGCGATTACTCCTGGTGGAGAGTGATCGTATGCGATTACGATTTTAAAGAAGGCGTATACAAGGTCATAGGCGTAAACAACACCACGGGAACCGGCAATTCCAAATGCGCAGTTATTCCCAAAAACGGTTTTGTTATTGCGGACTGCTATTCTTCATCCTTCGACGGACTTATAAACGTACACGTGGGCGATGTGGCTTATCTTTATAAAAACGGCAACGCCGCCACGGTAACCTTCGGCGGAAAAGGTACGGGCACACCCTATGCGCCCGAAGGAAAGGGATTTGAAATAAGCTCAAATCTTAATCATATGGGTATTACCGCCGCAACGGAAAAGGGATTTACTTTAAAAATAAATAACTACGATAAATCCACGGGATATTATATTGTTATAAACGATGCTTCCGTAAGCGATGACGGCAAGGTGCTTCAATCCGCAAAAAAGCTTTCGTCCGATACATACGAGATATCCGCAAATCTGTTTAAAAACGCAGACATACTCACCCTTTCTCTGTGGGCGAAGAAGGGGGACGATTATTCTCCCGTAACCCGCACAAAGCTGGTTAAGTTTAACGAAACCGCGCTCCGAACCGAGCTTACCGAAAAAACGGTGGTTGCTTTCGGTGACAGCCTTACCGCATTTACCGGCTGGGTAAAGAATATGCTTACCGTTATCGGTACCGACGTTATCAACTCCGGTGTGGGGGGCGATACATCCGCTATGGGCAAAGCCCGCTTTAAGAAGGACGTACTGGATAAAGACCCCGATATATGCATTATTAACTTCTGTATGAACGATCAGGCAGAGGTGGTTGCAAAGGGAGAGCCCAACATACGCACCGACTTATATTACGCAAATATGCTCTATTTTGTTGAAGAACTGCAAAAGATCGGATGTGAGGTCGTTCTGGTAACTCCCCACCTTCCCCACAAAGCGGAAAATTATTATTCTCCCGGTCAGTACGGTTTGGATTACACCGGCAAATACCACACCACGTTTTGTAATATGATCCGCGCCCTTGCCGAAGAAAAGGGCTGTAAGCTGGTGGATATTGCCAAGCTGAGCGAGAGCGAGGATATGTCCAAATTTACTATGATGTATGACGGTCTCCATTGCAGCGAATACGGACACAGCAAGTATCTGGAATGGATATCCGAAGCGCTCTTAGAGGATGCAAAAACAGCGGGAGATATGAATTTTGACGGAAACGTGGATAAAAAGGATATAGAATCCCTTAAATCCGCCCTTCTCGCTCCCACGGAAGCTGACATTACACCTGCGGATTTTAACAGAAACGGAAAGATCGACGTAAATGATTATCTGTACCTTTTGCGCCACGTGGAAGGCGACGGTGAATTAAGATGGGTAAAATGAGCACACAAACCAATGTAGGGGACGATGTCCTCATCGTCCCGTCTGCAAAACCCGACCATTCGGGGCACAGAGAACGGATAAGAGCCCGCGTATATTCGGGGGAACTGCCCTGCGGTACCGATGACGAGCTGTTGGAGGTTTTGCTGTTTTACGCTATTCCGCGCGGGGACACACGCCCTATGGCAGAGGAGCTTATAAACCGTTTCGGCTCTTTGCGGGGTGTGGCAAACGCCACCAAGGAACAGCTTATGTCCGTTAAAGGAGTGGGAGAAAAAACCGCCATTCTTATACAGACCGCCTGCTTGATGGCGCGTAAAACGCCCATGCCGGAGGAGCCTGTGTATCTTAACACATTTGATGAAAAAAGGGAGTTTTTCTGCGAGCTTTTGTCCGCACTCGACCACGAGGAGGTGTGGGCGGCATCCCTTTCCGAAAAGGGACAATTACTTGATATTACCCGCCTTTCCAGAGGCACGAAAGCAGGGGCAAGGTTTTCCCACCGCACGCTTTTAAACGCGGTGCTTTCCTGCGGGGCGGCGGCAGTTATTCTTGCCCATAATCATCCCGACGGATCCACCCGCCCTTCCGCCGACGATATTCTCACCACCCGCGCCGTTTCCGACCTGCTTTCCAAGGTTGCCTGCAGGCTGGAGGAACATATCGTAGTCTGCGGAGATAGAATAATAACTGTTAGATAAGAAAAAGAGCAGATGATATCTGCTCTTTTTTTAATGAGAAATGAGGAATGAGGAATGAGGAATTACGGAAGCTTTTTGCACGTTCGTGCAAAAAGCAACCATCATTCATCATTTAGCACTCGCTTTGCGAGTGCGTCGCATTCATCATTCCTCATTTACAATAGCCTCTCGTAAACTCCTTCGGCTTACCCTTTACCTCTTTCTCGTCCGTTATAACAAACAGGCGGTTATGCGGAACATCCTTATCCAAAAGATAAGTAGGCAGGAAATTGAAGATGAGATTACGGTGGTTATATTCTCCCTGCACGGGGAAGCGGGCGCCCATACGGTCGGTAAGGGTTGCTTTACAATCCTTGACACAGCCGGAAATGTTTTTGATAATACAGTTTTCCGTATGCATAAGCACCTGTCTGCCGTAAACGGGGTATTCACCTATATCCGTTTTGACAGCCTTTGGCGTGACCTCGGGTGAAACGCACACCCCCGAAAATCCCATGTCCTCGTAAATTTTTGCGGTATGGGTGTTGGTCACGTTTAAATTTCCGTCCCCGTACACGGCAAAGCCGCCACACAGAGAAATATGCCCGATATTGGTTACGGTGACCCGTTTTACACCGAGTTTTTTTGCTTTTTCAAGTTTTTCTTTTATATCCGTTTCTTCCCCGGTGGTTATGACTCTGGGAAGCAGGAGCGATATTTTTTCCCCGCCGTAACGCTTTGCGATGCTTTCGTTGAACTTCCAAAGGGGAATATCTATACGGGAAGCGTCCGACGGAACGTCAAAACCGTTTTCCGGGTTATAGATACGGTAAATATCCCCTTTTACGGGTAAAAACAACATATCTTCTTTTTTTACTTCCCCAAAATGCTTGCTTAAAGCAGGGGAATTTTTTATAATTATTTCTTTTTTTAAGCCATCCAGCGCTTTACGGCGCAGGTCGTTGGCGGCGGAAGCAGGCATAAATATGCCGTCCTCTGCCTGAACGGACACGTTCCCCGCTTTAAAACCGCTTCCCCCCGTTTTGGAAAGACGGCGGATAAGCTCGTCTTTTTCCGTGCCCTTGCCGGTGGCGGTAAAGCACTCACCCTCCGCAGTAAAGGAAAGGGTGCCGCACATGGCGGTAACGTATGCTTTTTCTTTGCCGAAAAATCCGAATATATCTACGGTTTTTTCGGTTTCGCCCATCACTTCGGTAACCGTTTCTCTGGTTAATAATTTATCCTCTTCCCTGCGGACACCGAACATATCTTTACCCTTTTGAGAAAGGTAATATCCTGCGGAAAAGCCGCTGCGGGAAAAAATATTCCTAAGCCCCTCGTACTCTTTTTGGGTGGCGGGGCGGTGCTCATCAACAAGTGTGCGGTAGGCTTTGGTAACGGAATACACGTATTCGGGAGATTTCATTCTGCCTTCTATTTTAAAGGAGGCGACTCCCATATCCAAAAGCTCATCTATATATCGGGCAAGGCACATATCCTTTAAAGAAAGGTGGTAGCCGCCTTCATAGGGCAGACGGCAGGGCTGGGCGCATTCTCCTCTGTTTCCGCTGCGCTTGCCGATGAATGATGACATCAGGCATCCTCCGGATTGGCTTACGCAGTATGCGCCGTGGATAAATGCTTCTATCTCCACGCCTGTTAAAACACATTTCTTTATTTCCTCTCTGTTTGCTTCACGGGCGATGACCACCCGCTCCATACCGAGCTGTGCCGCTTTTAAAACGCCCGCCGCGGAATGAACGCACATTTGTGTGGAGCCGTGGAGAGTAAGGGCGGGAAAGCACCTTTTTATTTCCCGCGCAAGACCGAGATCCTGAATAATAATTCCGTCGCACACCTTGTTATTGTAAAGAAAATCCGCAAACTCCAAAGCAGATTCCATCTCTCTGTCCGTAACCAGGGTGTTTACGGTAACGTACAGCTTTTTGCCGATAAAATGCACTTTTTCGGAGGCTTCTATTAACTGTTCGTTGTTAAAATTTCCTGCAAATGCACGGGCACCGAAGGCTGTGCCTCCGAGATACACCGCATCTGCCCCCGCTTTTAAAGCGGCTTCAAGACAGGACATATTTCCTGCAGGGGAAAGAAGCTCCGACATTTAATTCACCTCCGAAAAAAGTGTAAAAAAGTTATTTTGCGTATATACGCTCAAGCTTTGTGAGCAGCAGTACCAAGGGCACTACCAAAAGTCCTGCGGCGATATTGCCTGCAAGATGGTAAATATCGAAGGTAAGCCCTGCGCTTATCCACACAAGAGTCTGTTTAAGATCAAATCCGCGGACAATCGCTTCCCACGGGGCGCAAAGCACGCCGAAGGAAAGCCCGTACAAGCCGTTCACTATTGCCAAAATGGGATATCCCCACTTAGATGTGTATATCTTTTTGGGAATTAACATTCCCACGCCCCAAAGGACAGCCCAAACGTAAAGATACATTACCCACCACGTCCCGAAACCGTCGAAAATACCGCACAGTATTACAAAAATGTATATGGGTACCAATGCTCCCCATCTGTATACGGCGGTAAAGGCAAGTATAAAAAGTCCCACGGGGTGAATGTTGGGCAGAAATTCCACCGCCTCCTTGGCGACGAACATCAAAGCCCCCAACATTGCGTACAATATGAGGCGGAATAAAAGACGTGTTTTATTTTTCGGCTTTGAATTCATATTCTCCGCCGTCTTTTATGTTTATTCCGTCAACGCCGGTCATAGCGTAGGCTCCGTTTTCGTAGATCGCCCAGTACATACCGGTGTCCTCGTAAACCAGAGTCATTCCGTTTACTTCGGTAACATAAAGTCCGTAATCCCCCAGCGTGCCGTCCATAAGGTTGTGCTCGGCAAGGGCATCACCCAGAGTGTCCATATCCGAAGAAACGGTAAGTGTTACGGAATATTCCTCGGCAGTTATTTTTAAAGTAAAGGTTTTTGCTCCCTCTCCCAAGGATGTATCCTCGGTATACATAGCGTCCTCCCACAGTCCTTCGGGGACGGTCTTGCAGGAAGCAAAAGAAAGAATGACAACAAGTGCCAAAAGTGTTAAAAGTGCTGTTTTTTTCATTGTTTTTTCTCCTTAAAAATAAAAGTTTTTATCCGGAGAAAAATCACATTTTCTCTTCTGTGTGTTCGGGGCACACATTGCCCAAGAGAAATGCGCATTTTACGGAAAGAAAAGTATTCCGGCTTTCACGGCAATGGCTGTTGCGTATGGATTTACACCATGCTTTCCTTTACGGCGTATAAAGGCTTTCTACCCCTTTGCACGCCAAGAGTTAAACTCTTTTTCCGCTTTTTTCTTTGGATAGGGTAATTATACAACCGAAGAAGCAAAAACGCAAGGGAGGTTACAAAAAATAGGGAACTTTTTGCCCCGAAAAACACAAAAAAGTTCCCTACTTTTTGATGCGGACAAAGCAAACAAAAAAAGTAATACTATATATTGTAATAAATTTCAAATTTATCTTGATAAATAGGAAAAAATAGAGTATAATCATAGAGATAATGAAGAAGTCTGCACACAGATAGTGGCAAAAAATAAAAACTGTTGGACACAGAGCATTTGGATGCAGAAGGCGTTTTTAGGCGTGTGGATCTGTAGTAACCTACTGCCCACCGACTAAAAACGTCTACAAAAACGCAAAATAAAATAAAATTTTGAAGACGATTTTCGTCGGAAAAATTTTTACCTATTTATGTGTTATTAAAACGGCGGAGGCAAGCCATCCGCCCTACAAACGGAAGATAACTGCACAAAAATATTTATATGTTTTTGCGTTTTTGGCTCTGCGCCGAATGAGCGTGTCCAAAAAGGAGAAATATTATGTCTAAAGTCAAAACACCCGTAGTTACTATAGTTATGGACGGCGTAGGCCTCTGTCCCCGCACGGAGGGCAACGCTGTTGCCGCCGCAAGCACGCCCACACTGGATATGCTTATGGCAAAATACCCCACGTTTTCTCTTAAGGCTCACGGCACGGCGGTAGGTCTTCCTTCCGACGACGATATGGGCAACAGCGAGGTAGGCCACAACGCCTTGGGCGCAGGACAGGTTTTTGCCCAGGGTGCAAAATTGGTTTCCTCCGCTATTGAAAGCGAAAAGCTGTTTAACAGCGAAAGCTGGAAAAAGGTCGTGGCTCAGGTAGGCGAAAGCGGAACCGTGCATTTTATCGGTCTGTTTTCCGACGGTAACGTACACTCCCATATCGACCATCTTAAGGCTATGATCGTGAGAGCGAAAGCAGACGGAGTAAAGAAGGTTCGTATACACGTACTGCTTGACGGCCGCGACGTCGGCGAAACGTCCGCGCTTGAATACGTTGACCCCTTTGAAGCTTGGCTTAAGGACCTTTGCGATGAAGGCTTTGACGCACGTATTGCATCCGGCGGCGGAAGAATGGTTATTACCATGGACAGATACGAAGCCAATTGGTCTATGGTTGAAAAGGGCTGGCACACCCACGTGCTGGGCGAGGGCAGATATTTTGCATCCGCTCACGAGGCTGTTGTTACCTACCGCGAGGAGACCGGCAAGATCGACCAGGATCTTCCCCCCTTCGTTATCGCAGAGGAAGGCAAGCCTATCGGCACTGTCGAGGACGGCGACAGCGTAATATTCTTTAACTTCCGCGGCGACAGAGCTATTGAGATATCCAAAGCCTTTGACGATAAGGATTTTGATAAGTTTGACCGTGTGCGCGTGCCCGACGTAGTTTACGCAGGTATGCTGGAATATGACGGAGATGCTCACGTACCCTCTATGTACCTGGTTTCTCCTCCCGAAATTTCCAACACCATGGGTGAATATCTTGCTTCTCTGGGTCTTAACCAGTACGCGCTCAGCGAAACCCAGAAATACGGCCACGTAACCTATTTCTGGAACGGAAACAGATCCGGCAAGTTTAACGAAGAATTGGAAACCTATGTTGAGGTTCCCTCCGACGTGGTTCCCTTTGAGCAGCGCCCCTGGATGAAGTGCGCAGAGATCACCGACCTGCTTATAGAAGCTCTTGAAAGCGGTAAATACGATTATCTCCGTGTAAACTTCCCCAACGGCGATATGGTGGGACACACCGGCTCCTTTGCCGCCACCAAGATATCTATGGAAGCCCTTGACCTCTGCCTTGCACGTATTCTTAAGGCAGTTGACAAGGCGGGCGCAGTGGCTGTTATTACCGCAGACCACGGCAACGCCGACGAAATGTACGAATACAACAAGAAAAAGGGCGCGGTTGCTTTGAACGAGGACGGAACTCCCAAGGCAAAGACCAGCCACACCCTTAACCCCGTTCCCTGCATTATCTACGATAACACCGGCAGAAACGATTACGAATGTGTGGAAGGTCAGTACGGCCTTGCAAACGTAGCCGCAACGGTTGTTACGCTGTTAGGTTTTGAACCCAAGGAAATGTGGGAAAAATCTATGATAAAGATAAAATGATGAATGAGGGGCCGCGTTCATTCGGCGCAGAACCAAAAACGCAAACGTTGTTTAATGTTTTGATACGTAAGTTTCCATTTGTAGGGCGGGTGGCTTGCCCCCGCCGTATCCAATATAAAACAAGGTAAAAATTTTTCGGACGAAATTCGTCCTCAAAATTTATTTTTATTTGCGTTTTTGTAGAAATTTTCGCGTCGCTCGCTGTAGTTTACTACAGCTACCGCTAGCGAAAATTCCTTCTGCATCCAAATGCCCTGCGCCCTCCAGACTTTCACTACTACAGACGGTAGTTTCGTGCGAACAGTTCGCGGGACGATAAGGATATCGTCCCCTACGGTTTGCGAACACCTGTAATTTTAAATTAAATTGTGTTTTTTGCGGTGCACGCAAAAAACTTTCCATTTCTCTTCTCTTTTCTCTCTTCACTCTTCTCTCCCAGAATGGGTTCCTCATTCCTCATTCCTCATTAAAGAAAGCTACACTATGATTATATCCTTTATTCAATCCTACCTTGCCGGTTCGTCCGTTGCAGAGATAGCGATCTTCGCATCACTTACAATTATATCCCTTTTGCTTTCCCTTACGGTGCACGAATGCGCTCACGGATGGATGGCACACAAATGCGGGGACGATACTGCCTATATGAACGGAAGAATATCCCTGAACCCCTTTGCCCATCTTGACCCTATGGGTGCTTTATCCATGCTCTTTATCGGATACGGCTGGGCAAAGCCGGTTCCCGTTAACTTCCGCAGCCTGCGCAGACCCAAAAGAGATATTGCGCTGGTTTCCCTTGCGGGCCCCGTTTCCAACCTGCTGCTTGCATTTTTGTTTTCCTTTGCATACACAGCGGTGCACGTGTTTATGCCCGTAAACAACCTGAGCGTGATACTGTTCTATTCTTTTAATTTCATCGCCACCATTAACGTAGGTCTTGCGGTGTTTAACCTTATTCCCCTTCCTCCGCTGGACGGAAGTAAGGTGCTTGCCTGCCTGCTGCCCGGCAGAATTGCGGCAAAATACCTTATGTGGGAAAGATACTTTTACATTATAATGCTGGTGCTTATAGTGGGCGATAACATTCCCGTTGTAGGCAATATTATAAGCCTTGTGTGGTGGCCCGTGGATTTTGTGAGAGAAAGCCTTGTATCCCTTTTCTCTGTTCCCGGCTACGCATTGTGGACACTTATAAAGAGTCTTTTCTGATATGGAAGAAAAAATCGTTAAAATAGAGCAGTACGAAGGTCCTCTCGACCTGCTGCTTGCTCTTATCCAAAAGCATAAAATAGATATTCTGGATATACCTATATCCGATATCTGTGAACAGTATATAGAATATATAGAAACTCTGCAGTCCCAGCAAATGGAGGTTACGGGCGATTTTATAGTTATGGGCTCTACTTTGATGCTTATAAAATCCCGTATGCTGCTCCCCCGCGAAGAGGGAGAAGAGGACCCCAGACAAGTGCTGGTGGACGCGCTTCTTGAGCACCGCAAAGCCCAGCTTGCGGCGGTGCTGCTAAAAGACAGAGCGGAGGAATTTTACGATAGATTCACCCGCGAGCCCGAGGAATTGCCCCCCGGCAGTTATTCCAGACTGCACCCCGTTTCTCTTTTGGTGGAAGCGTTTATCCGAATGGGCACACGTATTCCCGAAGAAAACCAAAAAAACACCCCCGCTTTGTTTGAAAAGCTGGAAAACGAGCGGTATTTTACGGTGGACGAAAAGGTGCTTCACATATCCAAACGGCTTGCCCGACTTAAAAGATGTGTTTTTACCACCCTTTTTGACGATTGCGGCGGCAGAGGCGAGATTGTTGCCACCTTCCTTGCCCTGCTTGAAATGGTGCGTGACGGCGCTATCCGCGTGGAAGGAAACGGCGAGCAGGTGTATATTGAAATTGTAACGGAGGAGGAAGAGTAAAAATGAACGTATCCGAAATTTCGGCGGCGCTGGAGGCGGTGCTTTTTGCCTGCGGCTCCCCCGTGCAAAAGGAACGTCTTACCGAACTGTTTGATATAACCTCCGAAGAGCTTGCGGCAGCAGCAGAGCATTTGCGCGCCCGTCTGGAACTGCCCGAAAGCGGTATACAGCTTATTTATCTTGACGGAGCATACCAGATATGCACAAAAAGCTGTATGGCAGACCTTGTGAGAAAAGCTCTTGAAATGAAAAAAACTCCCCCGCTTTCCAAAGCGGCTCTGGAGGTGCTGGCGATCATCGCATACAACCAGCCCGTTACAAGATCTTTTATAGAAACCGTGCGCGGTGTGGATTCCGCATACGTGGTAGGGTCACTACTTGATAAAGGTCTTGTGTGCGAAAAAGGCGTGTTGGATGCCCCCGGCAGACCGACTCTGCTCGGCACGGGCGAAAACTTCCTGCGTTGCTTTGGGCTTGAAAGCCTTGACGAACTGCCCGATACCGGCGTGCTGATGGCGGAAAGCGAAACCGTGGGAAGCCTTATACCGGAGGACGAGCAGTGTTAGCTCTTTATATAATAGTCGGTATTATCGCGCTTTTTTGCCTCTTTTTGTGCCTGCGGGCAAAGCTTTTCGTTATATGGGCAGGCGAACTCTTTTTAAAAATCGGTTTGGGGTTTATTTCTTTTGAAATACCTTTAAGCAAGTATATTAAAAAGGACGAAGGGCAAGAAAAGACAACGGAAGCACCCCCGAAAAAGAAAAAAAAGAGAAAAAAACAAAAAAATAGAAAAAACCCAAAGAAAAACAGCCTTTTTCCAAACAGCTTGAATTTTTTAAAGACCTTGCTCTTGCGGCGTTTAACCGCTTCGGTAAAAAAATACGGGTGGAAAAATACGTGCTCAAGGTTTCTGTGGGCACACCCGATGCGGCGCAGACCGCTGTGCTTTACGGCGCGTTAAGCGGACTTATGGCAAACTTGACCCAAATTATCCTTAATTACCGCCACAAAAAAGGAGCAAGGATCTATTCCGAATGTAAACCGGATTTCTTAAGCGAAAGTATGGATATATACGTGGATATCGGCGCTTCCATAATGCTGTGGAACGTGGTTATTACGGGCGCTTCGGCAGCGTGGATATGGGTTAAGTATAAGTTAAAGACAAGACAGAAGAAAACGAAAAAAACGATGAACGAGGAACGATAAACGATGAACTTCGGAAGCTTTTTGCACGGCTGTGCAAAAAGCAACCATTAGTTCATAGTTCATAGTTCATAGTTCATAGTTATCTCTATAAAAAAGGAGATTTTCATATGAATGATATTCCTCTTAAACAAGTAATCGAATCAACTTTAGCAAAAATCGGCTCGGTGGCAGATGTAAACACCGTTGTGGGCGACCCCATTACCATTGACGGCGGTATTACCATTGTGCCCTTTTCAAAGGTTTCCGTTGGATTTGCGTCCGGCGGCGTGGATTACAACGGCAAAAACGAAACTGCGGAAAAAGCTCCCCATTTTGCAGGCGGAAACGGCGCGGGAGTAAGCGTGGTGCCTCTTGGATTTTTGCTTATTCAAAACGGCGAGGTGCGTATGCTTGACCTTAAGAACCCCGCTTCCTTTGAGTACGCAGCCCAGGACCCTGTAAGCAAGACTATTAACGCCGTTAATTCCCTTGTTGATAAAGGTCCCGAACTGGTACTTAAGATAAAGGATATTATTTCCAAGCCCAAAACCGAGGAAGAGCCCGCAGAGGACGAAATCCCGACAGAAACAGCCGAATAATGGAGCGTATACAAAAATACATTGCCTCCTGCGGCGTGATGTCCCGCCGCGCCGCAGAAAAAGAGGTTGAAAAAGGCAGCGTTACCGTTAACGGTCAAAAGGCGGAAATAGGTATGTCGGTTTCCGAAAAGGACGATATACGCATAAACGGCGTGCCCGTTAAGCCGGAATCGAAAAAGATTGCCGTTATGCTTAACAAGCCCAGCGGATACGTTACCACTATGAGCGACGAATTGGGCAGAAAGACAGTATCCGACCTTATAGACCTGCCCTGCCGTCTTTACCCCGCAGGCAGACTGGATAAGGCCAGCGAGGGACTGCTGATAATGACCAACGACGGGGAGCTGGCTAACCGTCTTACCCACCCGAAAAGCGGGAAGAAAAAGATATACCACGTGTATATACGGGGAAATGCGGAAAACAACGCTTTGGATTCCCTGCGCAGTATGAAGATGCTGGACGGGGAAAGGATAAACCCCGTGGGTGTGGAGCTTATTAAAAGAAGCCCTACGGGAAGCCTGATAAAATTCACCCTTACCGAAGGAAAAAACCGCCAGATACGCCGTATGTGCGAAAGCGTGGGGATCACCATTACCCAGCTGAAGCGGGTGCAGATAGGCTCACTTCGTCTGGGGGACCTTAAGGCGGGTCAGTACCGCCGTCTTACAAAAGAAGAAATAGGAGAACTGCTTAAATGATAACCACAAAACAGCGGGCGTACCTTCGCTCCCTTGCAAACAACGTGCAGGCTTTGTATATTGCGGGAAAGGGCGAGGTTACGGAAAACCAGCTAAAAGCTTTTGCCGACGGGCTTGAAGCAAGAGAGCTTATTAAAATAACCGTGCTGGAGACAAGCCCCTATACCCCCCGCGAGCTTTGCGATATTCTGGTGGAGGAATTGGACGCAGAGCCTGTGCAGGTTATAGGAAGAAAGGTCGTCCTTTACAAGCAGGCAAAAAATAAAGATAACCGCAAGATAGTCCTTCCCGTAAAATGAGCAGGGAAAAGCATATTGCGGGAGTGGTCGCCGCCGCGGAGATGATACGGAGCGAGGTTTTCCCTCATCTGGATAAAGAGGAAGTATATACCGCCGCTTTTTACCACGATTGCACAAAAAACGAAGACCAGATGCACCTTTTAAAAGAATACGGTATTGAACCGGCAGACGAGCTTTTGCGCTCCCCTGCGGTGATACACGCTTTTACAGGGGCGGAAAGATTAAAAAAAGAAGGCAAAAGCGAAAATATTGTAAACGCGGTACGCTACCACACCACCGGCAGACCGAATATGACGGAAATAGAGAAAATTATATTTATTGCCGATTATATCGAGGAAAACCGAGAATACGAATCTTGCAAAAACGCAAGAAACGAGTATTTGAAAAACGAAAAAACGGTTAAAAGTATAGATAATTTAATTTATACCGTATTAAAATATACAATAGATCATTTAAACGAAAAGAAAGCATACATTCATCCGCTGACGATAGAAGCGGCGGAATATTATAATGAGGAATGAGGAATGCGACGCTCTTGCAAGCAAGAGCTAAATGAGGAATTTCGGAAGATTTTTGTTCTGTGAACAAAAATCAACCATCATTCATCATTCATCATTTCTCATTCATCATTCCAAAAAGGAGAAAATATATGGCAGAATTACAAGACAAAATAGCATCCGTTGCTCAAGCTGCTCTTGACAGCAAAAACGGACAGAATATTTCGGCGATACACGTGGCAAAACAGACTGTTCTTGCAGATTGGTTTGTTTTGGCAACGGGTACCTCCAACACCCACATAAACACTCTGGCTGACGAGGTGGAGTTTAAGGTTAAGGAAGAATTGGGCATAGACCCCATCCGCACCGAGGGCAGAGGAAACAATATGTGGATACTGGTGGACTACGGCTCGGTCATCGTTCATGTGTTTACTAAAGAAGGAAGAGAATTCTATAAATTAGACAAACTGTGGACGGTATAAAATGAGGAATGATAAATGATGAATGATGAATGATGGAAACCTTTTTTCGCGCCCTACGCGAAAAAAGCTACCGAAATTCCTCATTCCTCATTCCGAATTCCTCATTCAATTATATATCAAGTGAGATTTTATTATGAAATACGATTACAAACAATACGAACAATACTGGCAAAACCGCTGGGACGAAGACAAGGTCTTTGTCTGCGATATTGACAAAAGCAAAAAGAAATTTTACGGTCTGGTAGAGTTTCCCTACCCTTCGGGCGCGGGAATGCACGTAGGCCACATAAAGGCTTACGGCGGACTTGAGGTCATTACCCGTAAAAAGCGTATGGAGGGATACAACGTACTGTTCCCCATAGGCTTTGATGCTTTCGGTCTTCCCACCGAAAACTACGCTATAAAGACCAACACCCACCCCAGAGTGGTTACGGATAACAATATTGCAAAGTTCACCTCCCAGATGAAGCGTGTGGGCTTTGGCTTTGACTGGACGAGAGTTATCGACACCACCGAAGAAGACTACTACAAGTGGACACAGTGGATATTCCTTAAGCTGTTCGAGCACGGATACGTGTTCCGCGACAAGGCTTCCGTTAACTACTGTCCCTCCTGCCGCTGTGTGCTTTCCAATGAGGACAGCCAGGGCGGTAAGTGCGACATATGCCACAGCGACGTTGTACAGAAATCCAAGGACGTTTGGTATCTGCGCATAACCAAGTACGCGGACAAGCTGCTGCAGGGTCTTAAGGACGTGGACTATCTTCCCAACATAGTGCTCCAGCAGGAAAACTGGATCGGCAAGAGCGAGGGCGCATTTGCTTCCTTCCAACTTAAAGAGGTTGACGAAAAGCTCCGTATCTACACCACCAGACCCGATACTATGTTCGGCGTTACCTTTATGGTTATGGCGCCCGAGCATCCGCTGATCGACAAATACGCCGAAATTATCGGAAATATGGACGATGTTATCGCATACCGCGAGGAATGTGCGAAGAAGACGGAGTTTGAGCGTACACAGCTCAACAAGGATAAGACCGGCGTGCGCCTTAACGGTCTTACGGCAATAAATCCCCTTTCCGGCAAGGAAGTTCCCATATTTATTTCCGATTACGTTATGATGGGCTACGGCACAGGCGCGATTATGGCTGTTCCCGCCCACGACGAGCGCGATTTTGAGTTTGCAAAGAAATTCGGCGTGGATATTATCCCCGTTATCAAGGGCGGTGACGGTGAATCCGCCTACACCGGCGACGGTGAAATGATAAACTCCGAATTCTTAAACGGTATTACAAACAAAAAAGACGCTGTTTCCGCAGCCATTAAGGTTTTGGAGGAAAAAGGTCTTGGCGAGGGCGGTACTCAGTTCAAGATGAAGGACTGGGCGTTCAACCGCCAGCGTTACTGGGGCGAGCCTATTCCCATTGTTCACTGCGAGCATTGCGGCGACGTGGCTGTGCCTTACGATGAATTGCCCCTCCGTCTGCCCGATATGGAGCAGTTCGTTCCCGGCGAAGAAGGAGAAAGCCCTCTTGCAAAGGTGGAAAGCTTTGTTAACTGCGTATGTCCCAAGTGCGGAAAGCCCGCAAAGCGTGAAACCGACACTATGCCCCAGTGGGCAGGTTCAAGCTGGTACTTCTTACGTTATCTTGACCCGAAAAACACCGAGGAATTTTGCTCCAAGGAAGCGCTGGATTACTGGATGCCCGTAGACTGGTACAACGGCGGTATGGAGCACGTTACCAGACATATGATCTACTCCCGTTTCTGGCATCGTTTCCTTTACGATATCGGCGAGGTGAACACTGCCGAGCCTTACGCAAAGCGTACGGCGCAGGGACTTATTCTGGGTCCCGACGGAGAGAAAATGTCCAAATCCCGCGGCAACGTGGTTGACCCCAACGAGATTGTGGATAAATACGGCGCAGACGTTTTGCGCGTGTATATAATGTTTATGGGCGATTACGAAAAGGCGTCCCCCTGGAACGATTCTTCCGTGCGCGGATGCAAGCGTTTTCTTGACCGTGTGGCAGGTATGGCAGAGATGAACGGCTGTGCAAGCACCCCGGAAAGCCAGTCTGCTTTACACAAGCTCATAAAGAAGGTTACAAGCGATATCGATAATATGAAGTTCAACACCGCTATCGCCGCTATGATGAGCTATATCAACGGCGTGTACGATGCAGGCGCAATAAACCGTGATGAACTCAAGGTTTTCGTTAAGCTGCTCGCTCCCTTTGCACCTCACCTTGCAGAGGAAATGTGGCACGACCTGGGTGAAAATTCTTACGTGTCCCTCGCTTCTTGGCCTGTTTACGACGAGAGCAAGACGGTGGACGACACCGTAGAGATCGCCGTGCAGTTCCTGGGCAAGCTGAAGGGCACCGTGGTGGTTCCCAAGGATGCGGACGAGGATACCGCGTGGGCGGCTGTTCAGCAATCCGGCGTGCTGGATCAGGCACTGGAAGGCAAGACTATTGTTAAAAAGATCTATGTTAAGGGCAGAATCTTTAACGTAGTAGCAAAATGATGATAAAAATCCGTGGGAAACCACGGATTTTTTTAATGAGGAATGAGGAGCCCACCCCAAAAACGTATAGCGTTTTCGGGGAACCCCGGCAACGAGGAATGAGGAATGAGGACTGAGGAATGAGG
>JAFQAP010000022.1 GCA_017399965.1 Clostridia bacterium
CGAGAGAATATTACTAGTGTGTCGTTTCCATCGGGATTATCTTCTATCGGTAATGCGGCATTTTATGAATGTAAAAATATTATAGCTGTCACCCTTCCCAATTCTGTGGAAAAAATAGGAGAATTTGCTTTTATGGATTGCACAGGAATAAAAGTGCTTTCTATGGGAACAGGGATACGTACTATTGGGCAGTTTGCTTTTTCAAACTGCGCAAGTGTTATGGCGATAAATATTCCTTCTGGGGTTACGTCTATCGGAACAAAAGCTTTTTATCGCTGCGAAACTATAACTTCAATAACGGTACCGAAAAGCGTTACTTATTTAGGTCTTTGCGTTTTTGGATATTGCAGATCGCTTGTTACGGCAAATATTTTTGCGGAAGTAGATATTTTGCCGGAATTTATGTTTTACAACTGTGAACAACTTGTTTCGGTTTCCTTGCCGGATAATACAGAAGAAATCAGCAAATTTGCTTTCGGCGGATGTGATAGCCTTAATACAGTTTACTATGAAGGTGATTTAAAGACCCCAGAGGAAATACAAAGTTCCGTGGGAAAAGATGTCCCCGGTTTTGAAAACGCGGGAACAGTTACAAATGAAAAACCGGAAGGAACTTTACATTCGGGTGTCATAAAAGACAACGGCGACGGAACATATACGCAGGAAAACATCACCCTTGCTCCTAACGAGAATTCTTCCGTTACGGTAAAAACAGAAACGCCTATAGAAAAAACAGAAGATGGGTTTGACATAGGAGAAGCCGGTAACACCCAAATTACCGTTACCATAAACGGTGCAAACGGTTGGGAAGAAGCCAAAAATGCTGTTGAGCAGGAACTTGAAAAAGCCGGAGATAAGTTTGGAACCGTTAAAATAGATGTTTACATAAGCGATACAAGCGAAATAAACGAAGAATTTGTAAATTCCATCGCAGGAAAAAACATTACCCTTACCGTTATGACTGCGGACGGTTCTGTCTGGAAAATTAACGGTATGAAAATGGATACAAAAGAACCTTCCGGTGTGTACGATCTTTCGTACACGCTTACCGCCGGCGACGCCAAACTTTGCGAAGCTCTTGGCGCGCAGACAAGCTTTGTGCTGACGTTTAATTCTCCGGCGGCGGTTAATGCGGAAGTGCTTATACGCATTGGAACAATCTATGCAAGACAGAATGCCACCCTTTTCCAAAAGGACGGCGGAATAAACCGCCTGCAAAGCGTTGTGGTGGATAGCGAAGGCTATGCGCACTTCTATCTTGGCTCCGTAAGCGAAAAAACGGAATATTACATAGCGATGAATCTTCCGGATGCCGCCGGCGAAGCCATTATTCCGCAGAATATGCTTGCGGAATACGGATATCCGGAATATACGGAACCGATAAAATACGAAATAACCGGCCGCGAATCCTCCTGGGGTATGAACCTTGGTCAGGTAATGGGAATTCTTGCGGCTGTTATGATAACCGTTGTGATAGTGGTCGGCGTGATTATGTATATCTACAACAAGCGCCGTCTGCGCAATGGGTACGTCCCTTCGTTCGAGGACGAAGAGTAATTTCCATAAATTTCTTTATAAATTATTAGTAAAAATTCTTGCATATTAATAGCAAGTATGGTAAACTAATGATGAATAATTGGCCGTAGTGCGACCTTTTTTAGGAAACGGAAGCGCCAGCCTGTTGCCGAAGGCTGTGCTCCGAAAAATAAAAACGGAAGTGCAAAGGCAAAATTTAAGCGTGCGAAAAACACGCAAAATCGCAGGAGGAGATACGATGAAAGTAAAAACTTCTATTCTGTCGCGTGCTCTGGCAATGCTCCTTGCATTGGTTCTTTCCTTTGCCAATGTTCCGGGCCTTGTTATGACTGCGTTCGCGGCAGAGAAAACCGTATCTGCAGGTGAAGTTATAGCAAAAAACTATGATCTTACCGATGCAGAGAAAGCTCTTCTTAAATCCGGATATCTTGCAGGGGATTATGCCATCAGCTATGATCTTCCCGAAGATGCCGACGTTGAAGTAGATGCTGACAAAAAAGAAATCACCGCAAAAGAATTTGACGGCTGGACCGCTGTTTCCGCCGAAATCTTTGCTAACGGCGAATTCATGGAGAGTTTCACTCTTACCAACGGCAAAGGCACTTATGCCTATGACGGCAACGCTTTTGCTGTGGAAGTAAACTATGTTCTCAATAAAGACGTAGAAGGCCAGCAGACCATGCTCGATAACATGGCAGCTCTTAAGCAGGGCGTTGCAAACCTTGATGCAGCTTATGGTGCAGATGCCGACCTTGGTACCGTAGCAATGGGCATTGATACTATGGTAATGCTTGCAGACGGACTTACCATTGATATGGGCTGGGCAGTAATAAGTGCAAAATTTGGTGATGCGGCTTCCGATGCAGTTTATGCATTGAATGAACAAGTAAAAGCTAACGAAGGCACCCTTAATCTTCAGAAAATGAACCTTGTTTATGCCAACACTGCAAAAACTGAATATTTTGCAGTAAGCGGCGAAGATTATGCAGCCGAAGTAAAAGATACTTATGACCTCATTGCTGCGATAGCAAACGATGCGCTTTTGGAAAACCAGATTCTTGACAGTTATCTTCAGAGCAACATGGCTTCTGACTATACTTTATGGAAAGCATTCAAAAACATCGTAAACAATCTTGTTGCTACACTTGAACCTGCTGCAACCGCAACCTGGAACACTAAAGCTGTAGCAGAAGGCGCAAACTATGCAGCTCTCGATGCTCTTGTAGCAGGCCTTGGCGAACTTACCGCTGTTGAAGTTAAAAACCCGCTTACCGTTGATGAAGTTTCTGTTCAGGCTAACATGAACATGAAAAACGTTAACGTAAAAGTTGTTCTTAACGTTGTGGAAGACGCTGCAGACAGCACCGAGCTTGTTGAATACGCTTCCAAAGCAGAGGTTGTAACCCTTGACGAAGGCGTAACCGCAGAAAAAAATATTGCGGAAGCTAAAGGCGTTGTGGATGCAGCTCTTGCAGAGTGGGCGGAAGTTTATACCGAAGATGGTTATAAAGTAACCGTTTCCGAAATTCCCGCAACTCTTACCGAAGATATCGAAGTAACCTATACCTATGCTCCCGTTGACTGCGAAGTAACCGGTGATATTGTAAAAACCGTTCCTTACGGCTACAAACTCACCCTCGAACCTCACGCAGACGCAACCAAAGCTTATGACTATGTTGTAAACGGCGAAAAACACGCACAGGGCGAAGTTGTTACCATTCTTGGTGCAACCGAAGTTACCAGAACTTCCGGCAAATCCTATAACACCCAGAACCTTTATGCAATCATCGCAAACAACTACGGCGATGACGTTGCAAAAGCAATTCTTACTTCCGGCGCACTTAAAGGCGATGAAACTATCAGCTATCGCAAACCCGATCCTGCTGATTCCGAATCCCTTGTAAAACTTGAAAACGGTCAGGTCGTTGCACAGGAAACCTACGCTTCCGCTTATGCAGGCCTTAACTGGGTTCCCTATTCCTACGGCGCAGAGGGTACCGAAAACCTCTTCAGCGGCAACACCGCGGAATGGAACGAAAACGCTGTAAAAGTTGTTTACAGACTTTCTCTTTCCAACTACAGCGTAGAAGACGTTCAGAAAGTGCTTGATCTTGCTGAAGCTCTTAAAGAAGAAGCAGAAGCACAGACCGGCGTTATGGACGGCCTTGCAGGTATGAAAGATGATCTTGAAATGCTTGATAAGACCAAATTCGGTGCACTCAACGGCGTTATCGACGTTACCGACTTTACTCCCGGCGACGACACCGATGCTGATGAAGCAAACAAGGCAATGCAGAAATACTTCAAAAATGTAGTAAGCAGCATCATCAACAACAACCTTGCAAGCAACAACCTTCTTAAAATCTTTAACTATGTAGAAGATTACGCAGCAGAAGGTCTTAAATATTATTATGAAAACGCTGAAGAAATCATCAGCGAAGTAACCGAACTTGCAGGCTACCTTGGCGAAATGACCAAAGAGGAAGAAGCTCTTAAGATCATGGTTACCGCAGCAGGCTATCCGCAGTATGCAGATAAAATTGCAGACGTAGAAACCAAACTTAACGGCTACCTCGAAGCACTCACTCTTCCCAACGCAGCAATCAACACTGCAAGCGCAAACCTCGGCAAACTCGCAGCAGCACTTTCTGCCGAAGGCGAAACCTCCTGCACCGCCACCGGCGCACCTTATGTGGATTCTGCGGCTCTTACTGCAACCGATTCCAGCCAGGTTTACGTTCAGATCATTATCGATACTCCTAACGGCGAAGCAACCATTACCACCACTCCTATGGATCGCGGCACCGTTCTTACCCAGGAAGATATCAACACCCTTAAAGCTTCTGTTGAAGCACAGGTAAGCAATCTTCTTAACGGCAACAACAAATATTACGTTGAAACCGTAGAAGGCAGCCTTGACGAACTTGTTGATGAAGAACTCAACGCAAAAGTTAACGTTTACTACACATATTCCGAAAAAGAATATACCGTAGTAATCGAAGGCGAAGCTGATCAGACCATCACCGTAAGCGATCTTGAAATCAACCTTCCCAAACACGCAACTTCCGGTTGGGAATACAGATACACCGTTGACGGCGTTGACGAAATCACCACTTCCACCTATACCTTCACTCTTGAACAGCTCGACAGACTCTTTGCAGAGGGTTCCTACACCATCACCCGCACCGAAGTTGACGAAGCAAAAGAGAAAATCGAAGAAACCTTTGCAGAATGGCTTGTTAAAGACGTAAACGGCAACGTAACCGGCCTTTATGCAAAAGTTGACGGAAACAAAAACGGCGTTATGGATTTTGCCATGACCATCGTTGAATCCGGCTATACTTACATCGGCCTTAACGGCGAACCTCTTCTCTATATGAACGATGAGAACACCACCGAAGTTAAACTTCAGACTCTCATCAACGCAATGCTCAATGATAATCAGTTCTCCAACGAAACTCTTATCACCCTTGGCAAAGCAGGAAAAGGCGAATTTGTTCACGCTTCTATGCAGCTTGGTAACTCTGCAAGCGATATCGTATTTGAAGACCTTGACTTCACTCTTTATCTCAGCAGCGTTCCTTCCCAGATGGCAACCGTAGCAAACGGCCTTGAGAAGATCAAACCTTATATGACCTTCAAATCCGAAAGCGGCGTTATGGCTGTTTACGCAACCCTTCCCGAAAAAGTTTACGAAGTATATCTTGCAGCACTTATTGCAACCGGCAACGTTGATAAAGACGATATGGAAGCAGTAAATTCCGAAATCGCAGCACAGTTCCTTTGGGATTATGTTGAACTTATCATGGCAACCGATGCAAACACCACCACCTATACCAACACCCTTGCAAAACTTGGTATTGATAAAGACCTTACCGGCGCAGAAAAATATTATCAGCTTGCCAAAAAAGCTCTTACCAACCCCGGCGTTGTTGTAAACCCCGAAGATGATAACGAACTTGTTGATCTTTCTGTAACCGCAAACGGCAAAAAAGCTATTGATGGTATTATAAGCCTTCTTGGTATTGATGTTTCTGCCTATGAAACCTATATGGGCATGATTTATGAATACAAGGGCGAAGGCGCTGCACTTACCGCTGCTGCAACCGCAGAACTTACCAACACCAACAACGGTTTTGAAGCAGCACTTGTTGACGTTCGTCACCCGGTTGACAGCAAAGTTGATTATCTTAAGAAATTCGACTTTACCAACAACCTTTCCGAACGCGTAAAATCCATCGCAGGCGAAGCAGCCATCATTCTTCTTGATGACGTTACCGGCGATCTTGTATTCAACGACGTAACCATTCTTGACCTTAACGGCCATACCGTTAACGGCAACATCGTTGCAAACGGCAGAACCCTTATCTTCGATTCCAAACTCGATACCTTCGAAAGCGGCAGTGTAACCGGCACTGTTTCCGGCACCGCAACCATCGTAGGCGGCAAATATGCTTCCGACGTAACCGCACTTCTTCCCGAAGGTTTTGAAGTTGAAAACGGCGCAGTACGCAACGTTCTCTACACCATCGAAGAAAATAACGGCGATATCCTCTTTAAAGCAGATGCAGATATCCTTAACAAAGATATCGTAAGCTATACCGAAGCAGCAGGCATGATCGCTGCAGACATGGCAGTTGATCTTCTCCTCAACTATTTCACTTCCGCTTCTCTTTATGCAGACGGATATCAGATCTACAACGTAACTGTAGAAGATATCATCGGCATTTATGACAGCACCAACCGCAAAGAACAGCTTATCAATACCGCTCTTGGTTTTGTAAGCCTTGCAGACCTCAATGCTTTCATCAACGGAATCATTGACGAAATGCTCGACTTTGCAGCTATCGAAGAAGCAATCGATAACGATACCGCTATCCTTGATATGGAAGTAACTGTTGCTCCCTGGTCCGTAACTGTTGACCACGTTGTAGCAGAAGATTATGTAACCTTTGGCATTGCACCTAACGCTGATCTTGAAGAAACCTTTACCGTTGGCCTTGCAATGGACGGCAGCGAAGGCAAGAAAGAATACGCAGCAAACCTTGTTGGCGGACTTTCTGATATCGTTGATACTGCAGATGCACAGGTAGAAATCCATAAACCTTCTTACAGCAACAACCACTTCAAAGTTTCCGGCGAAGGCTACGCAACCCTTATCATCGACGTAACCAAAGATAACAACACCGAAAACGATACCGCTTATACTTACGAAGAATATGTAAACGTTCTTGCAGTAGTATTTGCAAACGGCGTTGAAGACGAAGCAAAAGCAAAAGCTCTTGTAGATGCAATCGGCGAAGATAACGCAACCATGAAAGCAGCAATCGATGCTCTTACCGTAAAAGACGTATTCGATGCACTTAAGAACATGAGCGTTAAGACCACCTTTGCAGATATGGTAGCAAAACTTGGCATTACCGAAGATCTTGGCAGAGCAGCAGCTCTTGAAGAGATTTATCACCTTGTTGCAAACGCAGCAGGCGAAGGCCTTGAATATCTTGATATCACCGGTCCTGCCAAAACTCTTGGCAGCCTTTGGAACGAATCCACCGGTTATTATGAATACAGCACCACACGCAGCGCAGACAAGACCGTAAGCAAAGGCGGTTACAGCCTTACCGTTGGCGCAGAAATCACCAAAGCAACCCTTAAAGTAAAACTCTTCGGCGAAGAAGATGAACACGTTCACGGCACTGCAACCAGAGAAGAAAACGTTGTTCCCGCAACCTGCGGCAAAGACGGTTCTTATGACCTTGTAACCTACTGCCCCGAATGCGGAACCGTTCTTAACAGAGAACACAAGGTAATTCCCGCAACCGGCAAACACGAAAACATTGTAACCGATGAAGGCTATCCCGCAACCTGCTCTGCAGAAGGTCTTACCGATGGCAGCCACTGCGAAGACTGCGGCACTGTAATCGTTGCACAGGAAATCATCCCGATCGATGAGAATGCTCATAACTGGTACAATAAAGAAATTGATATCGTTTGGGAACTTGTTGACGGTAAATGGACCTGCAAAGCAACCCATTACTGCGAATACAACAGCCAGCACTCTGAAACTGTTGAAGCAACCATCACCAGCGAGGTTATTGAAAAAGCAACCTGCTGCGAACCCGGTACCACCAGATACACCGCAAGATTTGACGCTGACTGGGTAACCGAAATTCTTTACAAAGACGTTGACGATATCCCTGTAGATCCCGATGCACATAAATGGGGCAACTGGGTAACCGTTAAAGAACCTACCTATTATGAAGAAGGTCTTGCAAAACGCGAATGCGAACTCTGCGGCGACGTTGAGTACAAATCCATTCCTAAAAAACGCAAACCGAGCAGCGGCGGCATCATCATCGACCTTACCGGTAAAGATGACGAGGGCAACCCCGAAACCGGTGCACCCGTATTTGATTAATTCAGATACAACCGAATAAACCCAAAAGGGCACGGCAAAAGCCGTGCTCTTTTTTTGCGGAAATAAAACTTATAACCAAAATAAATAAAAAATTGCAATAAAAATACACAAAATAAAGCGTATTCAACTATAAAAAACGCAGAATTTAACTTTTTTGACAAATTTTTATAAATAAAGCTTTGATAAAAAATACAGCGGTGCTATAATAATAAAAAGAATACGCACAGGAGGTGCCTTATGCGTTACGGATTTGGCGTGGATATTTTTGGACCGAATATTAAATTCGGATTTTTTGATGAGGAAGGAAACCTTATCGATAAATGGAAGATTGCCGCGCCGATAAACACGGAAAGCAACAAAATTATTCCCGCTGTGGCAAAAGAAGTGGAAAGCTATCTTAAGAAAAAAGGCATAAACGAAGAAGACGTCATCGGCATCGGCGTGGGAATTCCCGGACCGGTTGACAGAACCGGTGTTGTTCAGAAATGCGTTAACCTTGGCTGGGGCGTTTTTAATATCGAGCACGCCCTTTCCGGCCTGGCGGCGATGAAGGTCAAAGCAGGAAATATAAGCACACTTTCTGCGCTTGGAGAAAGCTGGAAAGGCAGCGGAAGCGTAAATACTGTTTTTATGGCCATGAATACCGGCCTTGGCGGCGGAATTATCTGCGACGGAAGACTTGTTCGCGGAAACAACGGCGGCGCCGGAGAAATCGGCCACATTGTAGTAAATAAAGCGGAAAAAGAACCCTGCGCCTGCGGAAAATTCGGCTGTGCGGAACAGTATTGTTCTCCGGCAGGAATAGTAAGGGTGGCAAGAAGAATGCTCACAAATACGGGGGCACCATCTGTTCTGCGTTACAAAAAATTTTTTGATTATAAAGACGTGCTGAAAGCGGCGGAGGAAAATGACGAGCTTTCTATAAACGTGATGAACAGGGTTTATGAATATGCCGGCCAGGCTTTGGCGGCAGTATGCTGCGTGGTAAACCCGGATACGGTGGTGCTTGGCGGCGAATTTTGCAAAATCGGCCAACCCGCTATGGAAGGAGTTGCCCGTTCCTTCAAAAAATACGTTTTCCAGGCAAACGAAAACGTGCGTTTTACCTTTGCGGCATTGGATACGGACGCCTGCATTTACGGTGCCTTTAAGCTGGTGCTTGATAATTACGGATAAAATTATCCCGGGCCGCAAAAGGTCCGGGATTTTGTTTAAAGAGCGGTTGACGAAAAATCTTAAATGTCATAAAATAGTATCCGTAATATAAAGCGTAAAAAGGAGAGATCCTATGAAAATATTTTTTAAAAAAGCCGCAGCGGTTTTAATGGCCGCGGCAATAATCTGTGCCCTTTCTGTGCCGGTTTTTGCTTCCTATATGGAGCACGAGGGACTTGAAGTTTCTGTGGAAATGGATAAGGAAAGTTACGAGGAAGGCGAGCTTATTACCGCAACCATCACCGTTAAAAACACGAACGCGGAAGCGGTGATTATAACCAACCTGGAACAGCTTATTCCCGAAGGATACGAGCTTGCGAAGGATTCTGAAGCGGCGACGGAAAACGTGGAACTTGCCCCGGGCGAAACCGTTACCCTTAACGTAACCTATGGCGGCGAAGCGGCGGAACCTTCTGCCGAAGACGCAGTGGAAGATTTCTTCAATACGGTTATTTACGGCGAAACCGCCGGGATTCCAAATCTTCTTATCGCGATTATAATTATTGCGGCAGTGATTATTTTCTTTAAACTTACCTGATAAAAAGCACCCTACAGGGTGCTTTTTTAGTTAAAAATTGAAAGTTGAAAGCTAATTTTAAATTCCACCGTAGGGGCGGGCCCTATGTGGCCGCCCGTTTTTATGCCAACCGTAGGGAACGGTCTTGACCGTTCCGCAAAGTAACCAATTTACAGTAAGGCGGGGGCTTTGCTCCCGCCGCAAACAGGTATCCCGGAGGGCAGCCTTCCCAGAGAGCAAAGCCTGCGAAGCGAGCCCAGTGGGCGAAACAGCGAGCAGGGTTTGGCGCCGCGGTCAAAATATTCAAGGCGTATGCCGCAGAATATTTTGGGCACCGCAAGAGTACAGGTGGATTTTTCGCCGCAAGGCGAAAAAGACGGATGAGGGATAACCAAGAACCCGGAGGGCAAC
>JAFQAP010000023.1 GCA_017399965.1 Clostridia bacterium
ATCTCCTTTTCTTGATTTTGTGAGTTCATTATACTTTTCGGTTGTTTGCGAAATTTTTGAGAAATGTTTAAGTTTTGTTAATTTCAAAAATTTCTTTCGCAATGTTTATTGCGCTTTCCTCACCGTACAAGCAAATTATATACTGTCAATGTTTTTGACTTGTTTTTAAAATGTTTAAGTTTTATTAAAATGAAAAAATCCCGCCGATTTTTTATCGGCGAGATAAATAATGCTTTTCTTTGGTTAATGCGTAGTAATTTTTGCCCACTTGCATTTACGACAGAAGTAAGGTATACTATTAGCACAATCGAAGTTGATTGGTTTTGCGACCACATAAATAATGGCATGGTAATGGGTAGCATCTTTGAAAATCTGTCCTATTTTTACGACCACATTTCATCCCACAGAGCCGTATGGAGCACACGGAAACAGTGGAGAAAAGATGCTCAAAGACGATATTCCGACCGAGCGGAAAGCCTTATAAACCGCCAAAGACGGCTAAAGATGAGGCTTTCAGATGGCTTCGGGACCAAGAGGCCGGAGGTTCAAATCCTCTCACTCCGACCATGAAAAACCGACAAGTTTCGACTTGTCGGTTTTTCAACTAAATCCACCCTTGCGGGTGGGTGAAATCGTCTTCGACGATGAAATCCAACTTCGCTGGATGAAATTCGCCTCGACGGCGAATGGGTGAAATTAATTTTAACTAAGGTAAAATTGAGAATTATCTTTTTCTCAAAAGATTCACACCGAGACAAAATACGATAACACAAACGGCAGATCCGGTTGCGATATTCATTATTCTTATCGTACTTTCCGCCATTTCCCCAAAAGATACAAGCATAGACCTTTGCAGAGAAAAAATTGACACAAACGCATCGGCAAAGGAAATGTTGCGCAATGTTTTTACCTTTAAAGATGCACTCCGTCTCGACTTTCCTAAATTGACCGATGCCAAGGTTATCTTTGTAAAGGCATATACTGCAATGGTTATCATCCCAATTTTGCTATACACCGTTCCTCTGTCCTGTACAGTTGCGAGTACGACAGTGCCTGCAAGAGGAAAAGTCATTACCAGCAGCAAAATTCCCGTGAATTGCTTTATAAACGCAGTATTCTCTCTTTTTGAACGAAGAACTGTATATCTGACAACGCTTAAAACAGCGTAATACGTGCCAATCGTCAACAACCACCAAGAGCGTGTTATACATCCGATTATTATGTTATAGACACCAAACGCAATATTAGTCGCAAGACTTATAAATGCCAACTTATAAATTCTGCTCATTTAACTTACCAATAACGCAGTTTGTAATAATTTTGCTGATAGAATCGATACTGTCGGTGCAGTTATTATCAAGCCATTCCATTACGATTGCCATAATACCCGTAAGGTAGAACTTAAGAATATATTTCCTTTCATTTTCGGGGACGCAGTATCTTGTAAGAACGGGGTTAAAAATATCCTTGAGCAAATTGCTGTAAAGACCGTCAAATCCCATTGAGCCGAAATGCTTGATTGAGGTTTTGAAAACCTGCTGATTTTCCTTAATAAATGTAAGATACGGCGTTAGGTATTCGGGTGTTATGAACATTAGCTCTTTTAGATCACAATTCTGAAAACTCTGCGTGATATTCTGTGTATCTTCTGAAAAATAGGAAAGGAAATTATCCGTAATATGCGCCGTCGTTTCCTTTAGCAGATCGGCTGTGTTTTCATAATGCAGATAAAAGGTAGAGCGATTAACTCCTGCTTTTTCACAGATTTCCTTGATGGTGATATATTCAAAGTCCTTTTTTTCGAGAAGTAGTATAAGGGCTTCGTCCATTCTGACAGCCGTATTAAAATACTTGCTTTCATTTTTGTTCATAGAAAGCCCTCCTTTTTGGTTTATTTTCCTTCGCTGATCTCTCTTGCAAGCTCAACGATTTCATAAGCGTATTTCTCTTTGCCTTTTTTAAGCAATTTCTTATAAATCGGATAATTGACACAGCATCCGATTATACCGATAATACCAATGATGATACCTAAAATCATACCGGTAACACCACTGCCGATGACCTGCATTGCAAGACTCATTCCCGTGCCAAGAACAAGTGCGGAAATGATACCAAAGGTATAGGTGAATATATTTGCCGGATTTTTTGCTTTCGCATCGAGCTTACGAAGCGCAACGATTTTGGAATTGTCTTTGGGTGCGTATTCTTTTGCAATAGATTCTGCGTAAATTTTGTCTGTGTTCATTTAACGAACCTCCTTTTTGATTTTACATGATAATTATACACCGTAAAAGGAGGAAACCGAACAACACGATTTATGGAATGTGTCGAATTGAAAATTCCTTGTTAGAGAATTTTTTCTGTATAGAATTGCGGTTTATTTTTAATTATATCATAAAGACGTGGATTTTTCTATATAAGATAGGAGATAACATATAAAATAAAACCAAGCGTCACTCTTTAAAGCATTGAATCGGATAAATAGACGTGGTATAATTTAAGCAGAGGTAAAACTCAGATCATTCGGCACCAAAGATGAAATATAATTAGGAAAAACAGAATAATTTTTTAAAAAACACCGAACCTTTTTCTAAATCCGCGACCTTGTAAACGAAAGCTTTCAAAAGAGGTACCAATATGCAAAACAAGCAACTTGAATCACAAATTGAATTTTTGCTGTCGGCTGCTTTAAAAAAGTGCGGTAATATGCAGGATGCGGAGGACCTTACGCAAGAGACGCTGCTGTGTGCTTTAACTTATTTTTCCAAAGGGGGAGAAATAAAAGATCTTCGCGGGTGGCTGCTTACCGTACTTTCAAACAAATGGAACAATATGCTTCGCAGAAAGTACCGTCAGCCTATTGTAGCAATAGGTGAAGGGTTTGATATTATTGACGAAAGCGTCCGTATTCCCGATGATGAAGAATATAACAGTGCCGAGCAAGTGCGCAAGACCGTGGCATATATGGCAAAAACATACCGCGAAGTGATCGTGCGCCATTATATGAACGGGGAAAGCGTGGCTGAAATATCCAAGTCCATGGGAATACCCGAAGGTACCGTAAAAAGCAGACTTCACAGCGGAAGAAACCGAATGAGGGAGGAAATCAAAACTATGGAAAATTATTCAAACCAAAGCTATCATCCCATCACGTTATGGATTGTCAACAGCGGAAACAACGGAAGAAACAACGAGCCCGGTTCTCTTGTAAAAGGCGATCTGCTTGCGCAAAATCTGCTGTGGGCAGCATACGAAAAGCCGGTTACGGCAGAAGCGCTTGCAAAAAGTATAGGCGTTCCCACAGCTTACGTTGAACCTATACTTGAACGGCTTGCCGACGGAGAATTGATGGTTAAAACGGGCAATAAGTATTACACCGATTTTATTATCTACACCGTTGAAGACAAAGAAAAACATATTCCGGCACAAAAGGAGTTTGTAAAAAATAACTTTTCACTTATTTGGCAACATATTGAAAACAATCTGTGTAAACTCAAGCAGCAGGATTTTTACAAAAATCTTAATTTTGACCAAAAGAACTCTTTGGAAATGTACTTTGCCTTTAATTGCCTTGATTACGGTATATATAATATCTTAACCGATATTCTCGGCGAAGAGCAACTGTTTCCTTACAGAAAAGACGGCGGGCGCTGGATAGCGTTTGCAACGGTAAATTTTAAAGAGTTTGATCCTATGGAACATTTGGATCTAATGATGCATTCCTATACCGGCGAGCGGCACACATATTTTGAAAAATTCACAAACCACATGGTTTGCCAGCATGTATATTCCGCAGACGGATTTCCCAACTATTCCTATTACGCTTCGCCCGATTACGATTTTATAAAAGACGGTGAAGACGTTGATGAGATCATTACAAAGCTGTTGTTTATTCTTCATATGGGTATTCCCGCAGAATACGTAGGCTTTAACGAAGAATACTTAAAGATGATCCCTCATCTTGTAAAATGCAAGATATTACGGGAAGAAAAGGGCGATATCTTCGTGAATATTCCTGTTATAAACCAAAAAGAATACGATATTCTTTACCAAATCCTCACGGAAGCAAAGCAGGGGATGGCAAACGATGAAGAGCTGAAAACACTTTTTTCGGAGTTTGTAAGTGATAAAGAAACCAAGTGTCCTTCTCATATAGACAGTATTCCTGTGTTTAAACGCTATATGTGCCCCTTAAATGCAATGCTGTTTGCCTGCGTGCGGGAAGCTATGAAGAACGGTATGCTTTACGACGGTAACTATGACGATGACAGCGAAAATGTAAACCAGCATCCTTGTCCTATGGTACTGGTAATCGAATAAACAAAACAAAAATCCTCCTTTGCGGAGGATTTTTACTATTTTTTCTTACTGTCCAGCCAGCTTTGAAGGATAATTTGAGCGGAAAGAGTGTCAATTACGTTTCTCCGCTTTTTGCCGTTGAATTCGGTGGCGTTCAGATAGCGGTACGCTTCCATTGTGGAAAGACGCTCATCCATAAACTCGTATTCAAGTCCGGTTGCTTCTTTAAGCATTTCCGCAAAACGCTGTGTTCTTTCCGCACGGTAGGAAAGGGAACCGTCCATATTTTTGGGAAGACCGATAATAAGCTTTTCCGCCCCGAGTTCTTTTGCTTTTTCACACACTTTCTGAACCGCATCGTTGATACCGCTTACCTTTATAGTACCTTGTGCGGTTGCGAGGTTTTCGCCGTAATCAGAGGTTGCGACGCCTACGCGGGCATCGCCGAAGTCAATTCCCAATACTTTCATTTTTTTAAAACCTTTTTCCAATTTATTCTCTTTGCTTTTTAGTCATAATTTTTTCATATTCGGCAATAATACTATTGCCCCCAAAAAGGAGCGAAAATAATGAATGATAAAAAGCAATCAAAACAAAACGGCAGACAGAGATACCTTTACGGTGAAAACCGCTTCAGATATCCCAACATGCCGGAGATAGAAGTCCCCAACGTATTATATCCAATCGGTTATCCGGAACCACTGATAGGAATGGATATGCTTTCACGCGATACCGACCCTAACGGAAGTTACACCGGCACACCGATAGAAAAAAGTGAACAACCGGTTCAGGATGCAGACGATCTTTGAAAAGCCGCATCCAAACCGTTTCAAACGGCTGTCTTATGGCAGCCGCTACTTATTATTTGAGGATTTTTTCGATATTTTCAATCATTTTCTTTGCCATAAAATACATTCCCAGATCATTGGGATGCAGGTAATCCACGAAGCAAAGATCGGTCATTTCTTTGGGGAAGTATTCTCTTCCGTCCAGGAAGTATACGTTTTTATCGCCTTCTGCCAAAGCGCGCTCGTAAGTTGCTTTAACTATTTCTATGCGTTTAATATCAAGCTCTGACGTAGGCCAGCAATAGGGATGGGTACACATCAGCACGGGAGTTTCGGGATGAGCGTTTCTAAATGTCTTGTAAAAAGGATAGTGGGTTGTTTCAAGCTCTTCGAGAGAGCGGGAGTTGAAAACGTAATCCATTACGAACAGACCGATATCATCTCTTGTTGCCATATATTCAGCTATGGACTGCTCACCGAAAGCAGAGCCTGAAAAACCGAGGTTAATACAGTCTGCATCAAAATGACGGCATACGATATTTGCAAAAGCGGTTCCCGCACGGGAAGCACAGCCGCCCTGGGTAATAGAAGAACCGTAAAAAGCGATAGGCGCGGTAGTTCTTTGTGCAGGCGCTTTAAGTGAGGCGCCTTCGGGAATGCCTATTTCAATATCTTCGATTCCCGCATACAACGGCATATATATAAGTACTTCGTTTTCGCCTGCAGGGAGATTAACTTCATTTTCATTTTGCTCGGTGCTGTCGGCAAAGGTCTGCATCATTTTACCGCAGTATTCTCTGTTTTTACCGCTGCCTACCAAAAGATCAAGACCCCATACGCCTCTGTGAGTAAAATGGTTCATACCGACAGTTACCACGCGAAGCTTGTTGCGTATGCAAATAGTATCTGCATCGGTTACAAAGCGCACTGTCCCGCCGGAGGTCTGGTGTGCAAGACCGCTGTTTGCGCCGGAATAAATATCCTTTTTGCTTGCATCCAATCTGTAATATTCGCCGTGGTTTTTATCGGGGTGGAGAATACCGCCGATAACAAAGGGATCGTTTTTGACGTTAGTAAAAATGTAATCCATAAATATATACCTCAGTTCTGTTTTCTTACGGTTTTGTATTCATCATAAGGGTTGTAATAGGGACATCCGTTTTTTGCGCTGAGCAGTGCAACCATTTCGTCTTCATCAAAATCCGCGTCGCAAACATAGGTGTCAGTATATTCGTCGTATGCATAATACATGCAGTTTTCGCAAAGATTATCGGGCATTTTTAATATCTCCTTTAAAATTACTTGCAATTCACGCAAAAAGAGGTTATAATTTAAAAAACAAATTTCAAAAAAGAGGAGTTTTTTAATGAAAGCATTAATAAAAGTAAAAGATATCGGCACTATGACAGCCGAATTATATCCCGAAAAAGCGCCCAAGACAGTAGAAAACTTCGTTTCTCTTGCAAAAAGCGGATTTTATAAAGGACTTATATTCCACCGCGTTATCGAAGGATTTATGATCCAGGGCGGCGGTTTTTATCCCGATTTCGAGCACAAGGACGCAAAGGCAATAAAGGGTGAGTTTGCGGGAAACGGCTTTGCTGGCAACGATATTGCGCACACCCGCGGTGTTTTGTCAATGGCACGCACAATGGATCCCAACTCTGCGTCTTCCCAGTTCTTTGTTATGCACCGGAACGCACCTCATCTTAACGGTCAGTATGCCGCATTCGGATGCCTTACTGACGGTTTTGATGTACTTGACACGATTGCAGGTACAGACACCGGCAGATACGGTTATTATTCCGATGTTCCCAGAACCGCAATAGTAATTGATGATATTGAAATAGTTGATTGATCCTTTCGCCCGACATTTTGTCGGGCTTTCTATTTATCTGATACCTCGTTGCTCTCTTTTCAAAGTTGTCTTGGGCCCGTGTCCGGGATAGACAGTGTAATCTTTACCCAGCTTGAACAGCCTGCTTATAGATTCGTATTCTCTTGCGGTGCTGCCGCCGTACAGGTCGGTTCTGCCTATGCCGTTTTTAAACAAAGTATCCCCGGAGATCAGTACGTCCCCGCAAATAAAACAGCAGCTTCCTTTGGTGTGTCCCGGCGTGTGAAGTGCCTTTATGTGCAGCTCGCCAAAGTAAAGGTCGGCGTCACCGTCAAAAAGCAAAGGAGTGGTGGTGCATACGATACGGCCTCCCGGTAGCAGAAAAGACGCATTTTTGTTGGGGTCTGCAAGCATTTCTTCGTCTTCTGCGTTTATATACAGTCTCGCACCGGTCTCGCGGCAGATATCGTCAACTGCGCCGATATGGTCGAAATGACCGTGGGTAAGTATAACCGCTTTCAGATCAAAGCCTTCAAGCAAAGAATATATTTTTTCTTTTTCCCCGTCGGGATCGAACACGACCGCATCCGTCCCCTCGGTAAGTATATAGCAGTTTGTTCCCAGCAGACCGCAGTTAATCGTTTTTATTTCCATTTTCGTGAATCCTGTCAAGTAAAGTTACCCATTTTACCGCCGTTCTCATATCTGGCAGAGGATGGATGTATACAAGTTTGTTTTTATAATATACGTCAAAGGCGGAGCCGACAGTGATAGGAAAGCCGCCCAATTTTTCTGCGGGATAAAAGGCTTCTATATCCTCGCCGAAAATATCGCCCTTCATATAAAAACCGGTCTTATCAAGTCTTACGAGCCCTTTTCCCGCATTGTGATCAATATTGCCTTTTTCGTTTTTGGTACCGAATACCGCTTCGCTTTCCAGAACATCGTTTTCGGGGTCAAGACATTGTTTTTGCCATTCACACCATTCGTTTATTCTGTCAAATCGGGTGCCGTGCATTACATATTTGTTATCCAAAACCCAGTCGGCACCGCATTCGGAGCAGGTGATATGATTGTTTTTTGCGGTCATTTTAAACTCGCTCATACATTCGGGGCATTTGTATATAATTCCGTCAAGTCCTTCTGTCATATCCTTGCAGCGGTATTTTGTGCCTGCCATTGCCAATTCATCATCGTGCAGAATAGCCGCGTCAATACGTGCGCTTATTTCCGCAAGAGAAAGATCCTTAATCTCTTGTGCCGCAAACAGCTTTGATGTGGTAATATTTATCTTTCCTCTGCGGTTTTTCTTTCTCCATTTGGGGAAGGTAAGGTATGCACCGTTACTTGTAACCGAATAAACGTCAACACCGCAGCTTTTAACAAGCTCTGCGGTTCCCGCCGTTACGGCAAGAGAATGACCGTACCAGGTAAGTCTGCCTTCGGGAAACAAAACTATGGTGTTTCCGCATTTTAAAGCACGGCGGATATTCATAATTGTGCCCACGTCTGCACAAAACATCTTTTTGGTAATGACCCGCATCATCTTCATAACGGGACGCAGAATGGGAAATCCCGCAAAATGCTCACTCATTACGAACGTGAGGCGGTGGGGAAACAGACCGAATGCTGTTAAAAAGTGGTCGCTGTTGGATAAATGGGGGCACAGCACTATGGAAGCGCCCTTCATATCCTCGATACCGCTTCTGTCAACCGTAACTCCGAAAGCGATACGGTAATACACGCGCATAATAAAGTATGCGGGATAATATATTAAAGCCGGAGGCTTTTTAAATTTTTTCATATTTCATCAACTCCTAACAAATTATACCATATATTTGTTTTTTGTCAATGAGATAAAGTCTCTTTATACTTGACAAAAAGAGTATGTGATTATATAATCAATTTCAGAAAATAATGTTGTTTTGGAGGAACAATATGAACGTAATCCCTTGTCCGAAAACTATCACGTCCGATGAGTCTACCGTTTATATCGGCGGTTGGAACATTGTTATGAACCCTCTGTGCGACAGCCGTATATTCAAGGCTTGTCAGACACTCAAATCAGAGCTCGAGAAAGAAACATCCGTTGCATCCAAGATAAACAAAGCTTTTGGCGCGGAAAATATGACAAAATGTATCAGCATATGTGCAGGTAACGAAGAAAACAGCGAAAAATACACTCTCGTTTGTACCGAAGATGCTGTGAAAATCTCTGCCCCCTCGCTTGCGGGCGCTTTCTACGGTATTCAGACACTTCGCCAGCTTCTCCGTTCTTCCGACGGACGTATTGCTGTTTGCAATATCGAGGATGAGCCCGATATGGCTCACAGAGGCTTTTATCACGACGTTTCCCGCGGCAGAGTTCCTACTGTAGACGGCGTTAAAAAGCTTATAGATTTTATAGCTTATTATAAAATGAACTCTCTCCAGCTTTATATTGAGCACGCGTTCGATTTTAATGAATACCGCTGCTTCCTTGAACCCCACGGTTATCTCACTGCCGAAGAGATTCTGGAGCTTGACGATTACTGCTACGAAAACTTTATAGATTTCATTCCTTCTCTTTCTACCTTCGGTCATCTTTACAGACTTTTGGAGACCAAGGAATACAAGCACCTTTGTGAGCTTGATGAGTTTACTCCCGATCCCAACCTGTGGCTCAACCGTATGCTTCACCACACCATTGATGCTTCAAATCCCGAATCCTTTGAGCTTATAAAGTCCCTTATCGACCAGTACATACCTTTGTTCAGAAGCAAATATTTCAACATCTGCTGTGATGAAACTTTTGACCTTTGCAACGGCAGAAACAAGGGCAAGGATAAAGGTGCGCTTTATCTTGAATTCACCACAAAGCTTATAAACCACGTTTCCTCCCGCGGAAAGACAGTTATGATGTGGGGCGATATTGCATTGCATCATCCCGAAATTCTTGATTCTTTCCCCAAGGATATGATAATGCTTTGCTGGGATTACGCCAATACTCCCGATATCGGTAATATCGAAAAGTTTGCACAGAGCGGACTTCCTCAGATAGTATGTCCCGGTACTTCCTGCTGGAACCATTTCTGCGAAGTTATCAACTATGCAAAGCCCAATATCGTTGGTATGATCGACGGCGGCGTACAGAACGGCGCACTTGGATTACTCAACACCTCCTGGGGCGATTACGGTCACGTTTGCTCTCTTAACTGCACCTTGTACGGTATTGTTCTCGGTGCCGCAAAGGCTTGGAATAACGCTACAGATGCATATTCCAAGGATTTCGATTGCGACGTAAGCAACCTGCTTTACGATGATCACACCGGAATCACCCTTTCTATGGTTAAATCTCTCGGCGATTGCGAAATGAAAATGAGTTGGGGTCTGTTCGTTCAATGGTATCACGGTATGCGCAATTACTGGGGCAAGATGCCCGAAACCGAGGATGCGCCCGAGTTTGTCGAAAACGCAGAGCGTTGCTTTGCTATCGCAGATTCTTTCCGCAAGCTGGGAAGCGGCGAGATCCTTTTGGACCTTTCTCTTGCCGCAGAAGCTACCGCATATATCAACCTTGCGTTTGCACGACTCCTTGACGGCAGAGAATTGGGCGAGTACAGAAGCGATTTCCTCCGCTGGAGCGAAGAATACGAAACATCCTGGAGAAGAGAAAACAAAACAAGCGAGCTTGCTCTCATAGTTGACCTTATGAAGAGAGCTATGTTTGAATAAGCAAAACATATAAAAGCGGACGGCATTTTGAAGTGCCGTCCGTAATTTTTTCTTGTGGTAATTTGTGATTAGATTTTAATCTTTGCCCATTTTTCGCCTTTAAAGCGCAGCCAGCAGATAAACAGTCTGAAATAATGATCTACCAGCAAAGCCCCGTATGCACCAACAACACCGAATCCCATAGGATATGCAAACAGATATGTGAACAACGGACGGATGATAGTGATTGAAAGCAGGGAACTGATAGCGACAAAGAAGGTATCTCCTGCGCCTCGTAAGCAACCGCTGTAAACCACCATAGAGATCTGTGCGGGCATAGTGAGGGCGAGAAGTATCATTATATATTCCGCCGCATTCATAATAAATTCGCCGTTAGGGTCGCCCTCAGGCACGAACCAGCTAACCATATCGGTACCGTATGCAAAGAACAGCACCATAAACATTGCCGAAAATATTGCGCCTACGCGCTGTCCAAGACTGCCGTACAGCAAAGAAAGGTCTTTTCTCTTTTTGCCCAGATTCATTCCCACCAGAGCTGAAGTACCCACGCCCAATCCATCTCCCAGACAGAAAGAGAGGGTAAGAATATTCATACAAATAGTGTTGGTTGCAGTTGATTCTTCACCCAGCTCATTTACCATCACCGCTGTAAGGAAAAAGCCTATTCTTAAAAATATTTGTTCAACAGCAGCGTTTCTGCTTACACTTGCGTGAAGCTTGAGAATGTCCTTACGTATTACGAAGCATTCCTTGAGCCTGATATATATAACTGATTTTTTATCAAAAAATACTGTCCATATAGACATAAGACAGGATACCGCATTACCGATAAGAGTTGCAATTGCGGCACCTTTTATTCCGATAGGTGAAATGTTCAAAGCACCGTTCAAAAAGTTTTCGCTTATAAGAATATAATTAAACAGACAGTTGATAAGGTTTGCCGTTATGTTTGTAACCATAGAGATACGTGTTCGTCCGGTACCTCTGTGCGCGGCGTTTATGGTCATACCAATGCTGGTGAACAGCATACCTGCCATAGTAATTCTGAAATACATTGCAGAATCGTCAATATATGATTCTGCTGCTCCCGCAAGGTCGACAAGCGGTTTCGCAAAGCCTATAGCTATGGAACACAGAACGATTCCGAGAATTGCCGTTAACGATATAGACTGGGCAAGACAGTTTCTGGCGCCTTCCATATCTTCCTGACCGGTTCTTCTGCTGACAATGGCTGTTACGCCTATGTTAATGGCAAAGAATACCGCATAGAATATCATTCTGGGCTGTCCCGTTACACCTACCGCGGCAACCGCATCCGTACCGATAACGGAAACCATCTGGGTGTCTATAAAAGCAACGAGGCTTATAAGGATGCTTTCAAGCATAGAGGGCCATGCAACTTTAAAAAACTGTGAAAAAGCACTTTTTGTATTGGGAAGTTCGCCCAAAACTTCTTTTTTTCTTAATATGTATTTGGGATTGAAATACCCCGTCAATAAATTCATTTTTTGATCACCGCATTTCCGCATGGTAGTTTAGCACTTTTATTCTCCAAAATCAATAATTTCTTGACATTTTTTCAAAATTCAGTTATACTAATACAGTAAAGATATTACAGATGTGAAAGGCAGGCTTTTTATGAGATTAAAGACGGTTTTATGTATATGTATATTAATATGTGTTTCTTTGTCTTCGTGTGTATTTCTGCCTTTTGAAGATATATTGCAAAACGACAGATCAGAAGTTTCGAAAACGGAAAGTCTTGCGGAATTACCCGAAACATCTGAAAATTCAATCCCCGAAGATTCAACAGAGCCGCATACCGAGCCTGTTGCCTCTCCATATGAAACCTACGTTACCGCATACGAAAAAGTTGATTTTATCGAAAGCTTTGAAAAAATACTCGAAACGAAGACAGTAGTTGAGTTTAACGGACAAAAAGAGTCCTTCTCTTCTACGATGAATCACAAAGCCACCGGGTATTTTTCCGATAACCCTTTAACTTATATTACGTTTGTCACGCCCGATGATCCTGAAGGTGTGTCTTTCAGATTTACTTCGGGAACGGGTTATTTTGAAGACGGTAAGAGTAAGTTAAAATTTGCTTGCTCCTTTGAGGATTTCGAAGGATTTGCATATAATTATATGTATCCGTACGACCCGGAGCAGGGAGAAGTTGATCTGTACGAGGTTTTTAAGGATAACGTAACCGTTGCAGAAAATGAGAACGGTATGCAAGTACATAAGGTCACAGGAGTAATTAAAGACGAAAAGATCAAAAAAGATCTGCTTGGCTCCACGTATGTTTCGGCGGATACAGTCAGCGATGTTATTGTGGATATTACCGTTAATATAAACAAAGACCTTTATATTACCCTTTATAAAACCGAGTTGAAATTCAACGTAACAGACAAAAACGGCGAATATCGTTATGAAGCTATGAACTCTTTCTCGTTTAGCCGTATAAACGAAGATTTCAATATAGCAATGCATATGCTCGGCTATGATGATATCGGCTCTTTTGATTCCTTGTATGCTTTTGATGCTTATTATTCTCTTGATTCCTTGCCCGGTTATAAGGCTACTGCCACGCGCGACATTTATATTACCGAGTCCGATTACGCTTGCCACGACGTTATTACCGACGTTTTGACTTGTATTCAGGGAGATAAAACCGTATTTGCCTCCGAAACCGTGTTTGAATATCTTACAGACGATCTCAAATACATTAACCGTTTTTACTATGAAGACGGAGTGTTTTACGAAAAATACGGAAATGAAACCTATGAAACCGACATAGGTGAGGATTTATCACCGTTGTACGCCTGGACTTATTACATTCTTTCTCCCAACTGCGGATATAATTACGTGCATACCGATAACGGCGACGGCACAGCTACTCTGGAGTTTACCTATACGGATGAATGTGTCAAGTTTATCGCCGCCAATTATGCCTATATTAATTACACCGAAGAGTATTACGATATGTTCAATAATCTGTTTCAGGTGTCTTCGGCAAAATGCAGAATAATCTACGATTTGGATACGTATGCACTTATTAATCATTCCTATGATATCCAGGCTAAGTTTACCTACAATAACGAAACTATTGAATTCGTGGAGATTTTCGAAACGGTGATCGAAACCGAGAATGTCTCCGTTCCCGCAAGAAACATATTTATCGGAACCTCCGATTTTTGATTTAACGAAAGGAGTTAAAAATGAAACAGTTTAAACTTTTGGCAGTTGTGCTTATGATTGCAATTCTGGCGACTGCGTGCGTTACAAAAATTCCCGAAGAAAGTACACCCGTGAAAGACGCAAGCGGCACCGTATCCGAAGCATCCTCCGATGTATCCGCAGATGAAAACTCTGTTACCGATGAAAGCGATTCTGTTGTTCTTTCTGAGCTTTCTGCCGTGGAATTATATGAATATGCCGAACTTCTTACCGATGAGTACGTAAATTATACCATTGATACCGATATGGATATGCTTTCCACGGTTCAGGGCGAACAAAGCTCGTATTCTTCTAATTTCACGGTAAAAGTAAAAGATTCCGGCACCGACGAAGAAAAAGTAAGCATTGCGATAACAGACACTTCCGACGGAACAAACCTGATGATGTATTATCACAAAAATGTAGGGTATTACAGTGACGGTGTCAGCCGCCTCTCCTTCTCCTGTGATGCAGAGCAGTTTCAGGAGATTGCGGTTTTTATCCGTTCGGGCAGGGAAGACAGCGATTTAAATGATGAATATTTGGTAGAAAACGCCGAGGTTTCGGTAGCAGAAAACGGAGATCTGATCATCGGCTATAAAGATGTTATTACAGATACAGCTCTGATAAAAGAAATATTCGGTTTTGCCGATGACGAAACGGTAACCATAAATAATATGGATATCGAATGGACCTTTACTATGGATTCCAAAGGTCATCCCAAATCAGATCTTGCTGTTGTAAAATTTGATATGGTTCCCAATATAGAGGGAATAGGTGACTTCAATGCATCGTCTACCATGACGGTATCCTGCACGTATAATATAAGTGATAACATAAATATCGTTATTCCCGATGTTGAGTATACTGATATCGGCGATTATAAGTCGCTTTACGTCACCGATTGTGTTGAAGTGCTGGAAAAAACCGATTACTACACAGCAAAAACCACCATTGATTATGATTGCACAGCTAACGGAGTTTCCAATAAGCTTAAGATGAATCTTGATTTTTATTACGATAATACGGATTCGCTTAAATTCGCAATGAAGGAGCAATATATAGTTGATGCTCAAAAAATTCTTTACAGCACGTATTTTGCAAACGGCGTCTACTCTTTAAACGACGGAACGGGAGTCAAGGAACAGGAAATAGATGAAATGTACTTTGATTCCGCAACTCTTGTGGATTCCTGTATGCCTATTGATTTTGATTGGACATACGGCGAAAACTTTACTTACACCGATAACGGCGACGGTACCGCAACTCTCGCGTTTAACTTCAGAAAAAACATTGTTACCGAATTTGCAGATGCATTTGCAATTACAATGTACGGTCAGGAATATGCCGAATTTTTCAGCGGTGCCTCCTCGGTAACAGTTAAAAACGCTTCTGCCGAGCTTGTAGTTAATGTTGAAACCGGTATGATGATCGAATACAACTTTAATGTTGATGCAGCCTTCGTTATTGATAATATGACTGTAAACTTTAAAGAAAACACAACTACCGCCATCAGCACGGAAACATATACTTTCCCGCTTAAAGGCGCTTTCTTAGGATCGTCTTCTATGTAATTCGATTTAACTAACCTAATATGATTTTTAAAGAATGATTATATTATAACTCAATAATGATTAAAGGAGTACGGCTTTCTCGTACTCCTTTTTACTCATTCACAGAATGTATTACCGGCGTAAATTCTGGATCTCTCTTTTTGCCCAGTCGACACATTCCCCACTTTTGATATTATAGTCTTCTGCAAGTATTTTTATAATTTTCTCCCACATTTGTATTGCTTTTTCATTCATATTGATATTTGAATACAAAAAAGCCTGGGCATAAAGAGCATCCATACTTTTAGGTGAGGGCGTTATGTCGTATGACTTCTGATAAAGTTTCAATGCGGTTTTTGAATCATTAATTCCATTGAAACGCTCCGCAAGTTCAAAAAGTATATAACTATCGTTAAAATGAGTTTGTGCAGCGGTCAGCCATATTTCTTTAGCTCTTTCTTTATATCCGTGTCCAAGCGCAATATCACCTTGAAATACATCAAAAACCGGCAGTTTTTCTAACTTATTCATAAAATCATCTGCATCGTCATATCGTCCGCATTTGATATATGCAGAAATCAACGCTTCTGATATTACAACTGATTGTGTATTTTTTGAGTGCAGTAATTCAAAAAATTTTATAAGACGTTCCGATTCGTTTCGCTTTTCTCTGATTCGAGTAAGTTTACCAATCAAACCAATATTTGATGGCTCTATGAGCAAGCCTTCCTCGCAAAGACGTCCTGCGGCAAGCGTGTCTCTGTTTTCGCGATGTCCGTATAACTCGATAAGGAGTGTACGAGCAGTATTGTTTTCCTTTTGTTCACTTAATAAACCTTTTAAATACCGCTCAGCCCATATAAAATTATCATTGGAAATTGAATGTTCGTCACGGATCATCTTACTGATTCTTTCCATATAGTCATCATCGTCCATAGAAAATAATGTATCCATACTTACCCCGAAGAACAAAGCAAGTCTGGGAAGGATAGCAATATCAGGAGTGGTAGTGTTGGTTTCCCATTTCGAGACAGCTTGATAAGAAACCCCCATTTCATTTGCGAGTTCATCTTGAGTGATTCCGCGCTCTGTGCGAAGCTTTTTTATAATAGCACCTATTTTGATTTCCAAAAGAATACCTCCATTTTATAAAACACTATCAGGTGATATTCGTATTATAACAAAAAGAACAGTTAAGCTCAATAACCGCATATTTGAGATGCCTCGTTTGTTGAGCGAGTTTTTCGGTAAAATATTACAAAATACCGCCGAATTACACCACAATGGTTGTTATCGACGGTATTTCAAATTATTAAACAAGCATTGCTTATCCCAGATCGTGTACGTCGGTAAATTCTATCGTACAGTCGCTAACGGAATCGGTTTCAAAAATGATAATTTCGTTCTTACCTTTTTTAAGGAACGGGGCAGGTACGTATAATGTTTTTTGCGGTCCTCTGTCATTATGAAAACGTCCGATATTTATGCCGTTAACAGATATAAATCCGTGCGTAAAACCGGAAGGACGCAGAAATGTATCGCAAGGAGTATCAGCTATATCCAACGTTCCTTTAAAGAAGGCAGGAAGCCGCTCACCTTCATTTTTAAGATTCTCCGTATACCGCATATCAAAGGGATAAATCTCCCAACCGAACAAATGCTGCAGATCCAGCATAACCTTATTAAGACCCTTCTTATCACCGACACGGGGTCCATAGTTTACTCTGCCCATGTTTTCAGTCAGAATATCGAGAGTATGTATATCATCGGAAGTGTCGTTCAGCGCGATATTATCGGCTTTATATCCGTTTTCTATCTTACCTATACATTCTCCGTCAAAATACACTATAGCTCTGTCCCGCATTTCGGGAAGAGAAAGAGGCTGGTTATAAAACGGACCCTTGATCTTGGTGCGGTAAAGCGTGTATCCGTAATCCTGTCCAATATCTTCCATATACTTGGGCGCAGGGAAATTAACAACCTTTGAAATCGTATCGGTATTATGCCAGATATCACCGCAGTGTTCAAGCTTTAAAGCGCCGTATGCCTTCTTAACCGAATTTTTAACAGTTAGGGGAGGCAGAGTGCCGAAGTGCTTTTCGTTCACTTCACGAAGCTTATAATAGCATTCTGTCATATCGCCCGCTTCGGAAAGGGGTGCGAAATAATCGTAACTTGTTACGGTGGGCGCATATTCTTCCTGATGGTTCGCGCCGTTCATAAATCCGAAATTCGTACCGCCGTGGAACATGTAAAAATTAATATTTCCGCCCTGCTTTAACAGTCTGTCGTAATTATCCGCGACGTCATCTGCGCTTCTTTCATGTCTGCTTTCGCCCCAATGATCGAACCAACCGCACCAGAATTCGCTGCACATCAGTGGCTGATCTGCGCGGAATTGCTTAAGTACTTCAAAAGCACCCTCGGGATTTGAGCCGAAATTAACAGTAGCGAGAATATCATCAACAGCGCCGCCCTTTAGCATCCAATAAGAAGGACCGTCGGATGTGCACAGCAGACAGGTTGCACCGTACTCAATGTATCTATCCTTTAGCCAATTAAGGTATTTTTTATCGTTTCCGTAGGAGCCGTATTCGTTTTCAACCTGCATCATCACGATATTTCCGCCGTTTTCCGCCATTCTCGGACGGGCGATCTCGAATATTTTATCAAGGTAGATATCTACCTTTTCAAGATAAGCTTCGTCATAGCAACGCAAAGACATACGGGGATAATCGTGAAGCCAGTAGGGAAGTCCGCCAAACTCCCATTCGGCGCAAATGTAGGGACCGGGACGGAGATAAACATCAAGTCCGACCGCCTTTGCTTCATCTATGTATGCCGCAAGGTCAAGATTACCCGTAAAATCGAAAACGCCTTCTTCAGGCTCGTGCAAATTCCAGCAAACGTAGGTTTCTACCGTGTTAAAACCGCACTGACGCAGTTTTTCAAACCTGTCACGCCAATACTCTCTGGGAATACGAAAATAATGCATGGCACCGGATAAAATGCGGTGCTCTTTTCCGTTTTTAAAAAACTTATCCTTTTGAAAAGTCAATACGCTCATAATGTTCACTACCTCGTATCGTTTTTCCAAGTCTAACACTTATAAAGCTTTTTGTCAAGGTATTGAAAAAACAGGTTAAATGTTGTATAATAAGCTAAATTTATCTTAAGGATAGTTTTATGTTTAATAAATCAAGCGTTAAAAAGAAAATAAAGCGGATATGGAGCGTACCCATAGTACGCATTCTCGCCGCATTACTTGCTTTTGTTTTAATAATTCTTTTATTGGCTTCGGTGCTTAAAAACTGTGATCCGGCTATGACCGAATCTACCGTTTCCGATTTTTCGGAGGCCCAGTCCGTTGACATTCCCGAAAGCGTCCCGGAGGAAGTTTCCGAAGAACCGGTTATCGCACTTCCCACTCCATGGCGTTTTACCGGGGCGGACAATTTAAACGCAGTTATCGCTTCCGATTACGGTATTATCATCAACGCCACCACACGTCAGGTGTTGGGCGGAAAAAATCATACACTGCGTATTTATCCTGCTTCGATGACAAAGATAATGACACTTATCGTAGCAGTGCAAAGTGATGTGGATGTTAACACGGAATATTTGATGGACTACCGTCTTATAAACAAATATTATCTTGCGGGCGCAAGTATGTCCGGCATAGCGGCAGGGGATACGGTAACCTTTAAAGACCTGCTGTACGGCGCGGTCTTGCTTTCTGCGGCAGATGCCACCGCAGCTATTGCCGAAATGGTTGCGGGGAGCGAGGAAGAATACGTAAAATTGATGAACGAAACAGCGGAAATTATCGGCTGCACCGGCACTCATTTTACCAACACCAGCGGTTTATACGATACGGCGAATTATTCCACGCTCGGCGATATAGCGCTTATGCTCGATTACGCTATGTCTATTCCTCTTGCGCGGGAGATTCTTTCAACATCGGATTATACCACTCCTCCTACCGAAAAAAATCCCGAAGGATACTACTTTTTCAGCACCATGTTTACACGGATCGATCACGATTCCGTTCCGGGAATGACAGTTCTCGGCGGAAAGACGGGTTACCTTGCGGAGACAAAGCATTGTCTTGCGAGTATGGCTGTCGGTGACAACGGAGAAAAATTTATTGTAGTCACAGCGGGCGGCGCCAAATATGATCCTATTGACGATTGTATTATGCTTTATGCCAGATATTACGGAGAAAGCAATGAAAACTGATGACCAACCGAAAAACTGTAATTTTGCAGATCTTTTAAAGTTTATAATGAGCATATTGGTGGTGGCGATCCATGCTCATTTTCTAAAAGAAAATAAAATAGCAGATATGCTTATTTCCGACGTGTTTGGAAGAATTGCGGTGCCTTTCTTTTTTACCGCGGCGGCGTTCTTTTTGTTCAGACATATCGATAAACCCGATTTCGGCAAGCGAATTACAAGATATCTTTCTAAAATGGGTCTGTTGTATATTATCTGCACCTTCATTTACGTACCCGCTATCATAGATTGGCATAAAGGTAAAGTATCCTTGTTTAAATGGTTCAAACTTATCTTTTTCGAGGGAAGTTACCGTCAGCTTTGGTTTTTACCCGCTTTAATATTTGCCGTTGCATTGGTATATGCTCTTTACCGCATGGGAATTTCAGCGAAGGCTGTTTTCGTATTTTCCGTTCCGTTTTATATTGTGGGATGTGCTTTTCATTCTTTTTATAAACCCCTTATAACCCTTGAATTTATCGACGAAATTGCAAAAGGATATTACAATATATTCGGAACCACCCGCAACGGAATCTTTTTCGGATTTATTTATGTCGCATTGGGCGCATTATTGGCAACTCATTCCCTCAAACTTAAAAAACCCGTTGCATGGCTTGGGTTGGTCGCTTCTCTTGCGGTAATGATAATAGAAGTACTTATAGTCGAAGAGTTTTCTGTCAGGCCCAAAGGAATGGGAATGTATCTTTCCGTATTCTTTGTTGCATTGTTTTTGTTCTGGATTTCCGTTAATACCAAGTTCTTTTCGGGTTTATCGGATAAACCTTTTAAGGTGTTAAGAAAATTATCCACTTATATCTATTTTTCACATACGTTTTTTCTGTATATTTTTTCCGATCTCAGTTATAACCTTGAATTCTTTGCGGCTACGGTGTCTTCCATACTTTTAGGCTTACTTATGATCGGACTGAACAAATTATCAAAACGGCTTAATCTTCGTAAGCGCCTGTCAGCACTGCGTGAACGATAATTCTTTTATCGCCCAGCCCGAAGCTGCTTTCACAGGTTACAAGTGTAAGCAGATGCGGGTCTTCTCCGGGAACGGTACCGAAATCTATTATTGATTTGTCTTTTCCTGTCTTAACGTAGTTTTTAAGTTCTTCTTCGGTTTCAAAAGCGGTCTTTATATATCTGTTTCCGCTTTCTATATAGGCTGCGTAGGGTTTATATATTGCCAGCCTGCCGTTTGAATATATCTCTATTTCCGCGTTTATGAATTTTTCGGGATCTTTAAGATATGCAAACATATTTCCCGAAGCCATATTGTGACCGTAAAGAATAATATTTCTGTTTTCGGTTAAAGATGATTTCAGTCTGTAATCCACGATAATAGAGCCGTTTTTATCATAAGAGCCGTCGTATGCTTTGCGGAGATAGTATTCGTTATCTGTTGTTAAAAGCAGAGGATAGCTTATCTTTGTATCCGCTACATTTATCCAACCGCAGATATCGGGATATTTTTCTGCAAGGTTTTCCATCATACCGCCGTAAATATCGTATCTTTTTCCCGTGTCTTTTCCCGTTTCGCTTAATGCGGGCAAATACTGTTCCGCATAAACGTCGCCGTTTCCGTTTATCAAAGCAGACGTTCCGAAACATATAGCGGATATTCCAAAGCCCACCAAACCGATTAAAATATATTTTTTCATTAATAAATCACCCGGACATATTATATCCGGGAAAAGGGAAGTGATACTTAAAATGAGCAGACTTGTGGGTCCTCTTGTGCTTGAGGGAGGAGAAACCGTAATTATCCGTTGGTCAGACGGCACGGAAACAGAAGCAAAATACGTAGAAACCTACGGTTATACCAATCTTTTTGATGCCGACGGAAAAGAAATACGTTTATCCAACCACTTTATGCGGCTTAAGGGAATTAAACTTTCTTTGAAATAAAGTTTTTATTGACAGCATCTTCATTTTATGGTAAAATATACACACAGTATACAACATCTACTTAAAAAAGCAAGGTGTTACGCATATCCCGAGTGTATTTCCACCCTGCTTTTGAACGCAGGGTGGATTTTGTTTATTATACAAAAAATGCTACATTGTGATAAATCAAATACATATGAGGTAAATATGAAAACTAAAAAAATATTTATATCAAGTGCAATGATTGCAGTGGTGATTGTTGTAGCTATATCTTTCGCGTCATGTTCACACGAGAACTATAAAACTATGACGCACCAAGAAAAATATGAATATATGCTAGACCGTAGCAGACCGGCAGAAGCGTATCAAATGCCGGACTTTTCGGGTGAGATAACCGATGTTCGCATTACGGTAAAAAAACGCGATATGGATTATTCGCAATTGACCGGAAAGCCGGAGGAAAAGAATGTTGA
>JAFQAP010000024.1 GCA_017399965.1 Clostridia bacterium
AAATAATAATATATAATATATAAATACACCGCGGTAATTCCTGTTCGGGAAACACCGCGGTGTCTTAATTTTTTTGGGGTATCTTTTTTTGGGGTCCCCAAAAATCCGCAGGATTTTAGGGGGGTGTATTTTTTAGGGGTGTATCATTATTTTTTAAACTTTGAAAAGAAGCTTTGCTTTTTTGGTGTGTTTTTGTTGCCCATAGCTTCGTCAAACCGCTTTAGCAGTTCTTTTTGCTTTGAATTAAGGGATTTGGGAACTTCAACGGTTACGGTTACGTAAATATCCCCTCTGCCTTTTCCGTGCACTTGGGGAATTCCCTTTCCCCGCAGGGAGAATACGCTGCCCGATTGTGTTCCTTCGGGTATGGAAAACTCGCTTTCGCCCTCAAGGGTGGGAACGGTAAGCTTTGCGCCCAATACCGCTTCGGCATAGGAGATAGGCATTTCGAAGTGTATGTCGTTGCCTTCTCTTACAAACAGCTTGTGAGGCTTTACTCTTACCTCAACGTAAAGATCTCCCGCAGGACCGCCGTTTGAACCGTGGTTTCCTTGACCGCGGAGAATAACTCTCTGTTCATCGTCAATTCCCGCAGGTATGTTAACGCTTAACTTTTTCTTTATACGGTTAACTCCGCTTCCCTTACATTCGGTGCAGGGGTCTTTTATAATCTTTCCCGTTCCTTTACAAGCGGAGCAGGGACGTTGGGACTGCATGGAACCGAAGGGAGTGCGCTGAATTGTTCTCACGGTACCCGTACCGTTACAGGTCTTACAGGTCTCCACTCCGTTTGCGCCGTTTGCACCGCTTCCTTTGCAGGAAGAGCAGGTCTCTACGCGGGTAAATTCAATTTCCTTTGTACATCCGAAAGCCGCTTCTTCAAAGGTCAGGGTGATATATGTTTCTATATCCGCGCCCTTTTGGGGTGCGTTGGGACGGGAAGACCGTCTGCCTCCGCCGAACAGATCTCCGAACAGATCGCCCAGATCAAAAGCATCTCCTCCGAAACCGCCGCCGAAACCGCCGAAGCCCCCTCCGAAACCGCCTGCGCCGAAGTTGGGGTCGGTTCCTGCGTGGCCGTATTGGTCGTAACGGGCTTTTGTTTCGCTGTCGGAAAGCACGGAATAAGCTTCGTTTATCTCTTTAAACTTGGCTTCCGCCGTTGCATCGCCGGGGTTTGCATCGGGATGGTACTTTTTTGCAAGATTACGGTATGCTTTTTTTATATCAGCATCGGATGCGGATCTATCCACACCCAGCACCTCGTAATAATCTCTTTTTTCAGCCATAATATGCTCCGCCGAAAGCGGACACTTATATCAAGCGTCCGCTTTCGTATTGTAATAACTTATTTATCGGTAAACTCTGCGTCGTAAACGCCGTCATCGTTTGCGCCGGGGTTCTGGTTGCCTCCGTCCTGCTGTCCGCCGGGCTGACCTGCCTGCTGCTGATACAGCTTTTCGGAAATAGCGTAGAACGCCTTGGAAAGCTCTTCGCTGTCCTGCTTGATCGCGTCGGTATTGCCGGTCTTTACGGTTTCCTTAAGCTTTTCGATAGCATCCAGAACAGGCTTCTTTTCGCTTTCGCTTACCTTGTCGCCAAGATCTGTAAGTGCCTTTTCGGATTGGAAGATAAGCGCTTCTGCACTGTTCTTAACTTCAACGGCTTCACGTGCTTTCTTGTCTTCCTCTGCGTGCATTTCCGCATCCTTAACAGCCTTTTCAATGTCTTCCTTGCTCATGTTGGAGGAGGACTGAATGGTAATGTGCTGTTCCTTGCCGGTGCCCTTATCCTTTGCGCTTACGTTAACGATACCGTTTGCGTCGATATCGAAGGTAACCTCGATCTGAGGAACTCCTCTGGGTGCGGGCATAATTCCGTCGAGAGAGAATCTGCCCAAAGTGGTGTTGTATGCCGCCATATCGCGCTCGCCCTGAAGAACGTGGATCTCAACAGAGGTCTGTCCGTCAGCGGCGGTAGAGAATACCTGGCTCTTTTGTACGGGAATGGTGGTGTTTCTGTCTATAAGTCTGGTGAATACTCCGCCAAGAGTCTCGATACCGAGAGAAAGGGGAGTAACGTCAAGGAGAAGCAGGTCCTTAACCTCGCCGCCAAGAACGCCTGCCTGAACAGCCGCGCCGATAGCAACGCATTCATCGGGGTTTATACCCTTGAAGGGCTCTTTGCCGATATAATTCTTAACTGCATCCGCAACTGCGGGAATACGGGTGGAACCGCCTACCAAAAGTACCTTGTCTATCTGAGAGGGCTGGAGACCTGCGTCTGCAATAGCCTTCTTCATGGGAACAATGGTTCTTTCAACAAGATCTGCGGTGAGTTCGTCGAATTTTGCTCTGGAAAGGTTTGCATCAAAGTGCTTGGGACCGGTTGCGTCTGCGGTGATGTAGGGAAGGTTGATATTGGTGGAAAGCATACCGGAAAGCTCTATCTTTGCCTTTTCTGCCGCTTCCTTTATACGCTGCATAGCCATTTTATCGTTTTTCAGGTCTATGCCGTTTTCTTTTCTGAATTCGTTTACTATCCAATCCATTACCTTCTGGTCAAAGTCGTCGCCGCCCAGTCTGGTATCGCCGTTGGTGGCAAGAACTTCGAATACGCCGTCGGAAATCTCAAGAATAGATACGTCGAAGGTACCGCCGCCCAAGTCGTAAATAAGAACCTTCTGGTTAAGCTCCTTGTCTACGCCGTATGCAAGTGCCGCTGCGGTGGGCTCGTTGATAATGCGGAGAACTTCAAGGCCTGCGATCTTACCTGCATCCTTGGTTGCCTGACGCTGCGCGTCGGAGAAGTATGCGGGAACGGTGATAACAGCCTTGTCTACCTTCTGTCCCAGATATGCCTCTGCGTCAGCTTTGAGCTTCTGAAGAGTCATAGCGGAAATTTCCTGAGGAGTGTATTGCTTGCCGTCAATGCTTACCTTGTAGTTGGTACCCATTTCACGCTTGATGGAAATTATTGTTCTTTCGGGATTGGTTATTGCCTGTCTTTTGGCAACCTGACCCACCATTCTTTCTCCGGTCTTGGAAAAAGCCACAACAGAAGGGGTGGTTCTGCTGCCCTCTGCGTTTGCGATAACTATAGGTTCGCCGCCCTCGAAAACGGCTACGCAAGAGTTGGTTGTACCGAGGTCTATACCGATGATTTTAGACATAATTTTGTTTCCTCCGTTTTATATAAAAGATTTGTTTTATCAATATTTTAGTTTGCCACCTTGACCATGGCGTGTCTTAATACTTTATCGCCCAGCTTGTAGCCTTTTACAAAGGTCTGAACGATCACGTTTTCTCCCTTTTCGGGGTCGTCTTCGTGCATCACGGCGTTGTGCAGATTGGGATCAAACTGCTCACCGTCGGATTCAAAGGCTTTAATATTCATTTTATCAAGAATATCCATTAATTGTTTATAAAGTGCGGATATGTTTGCGTCCTCCGGGTCATAGGAAAGCGCTCTTTCAAAGTTGTCTGCAAGAGGTAAAAATCCCAAAGCGGCAACGGAGAATGCGTAAGCGGTGCTTTCTTCCTTTTCCTTTGCGGTGCGGCGTCTGTAGTTTTCGTATTCCGCCATTATACGCAGATATTTATCGTTAAGCTCTGCCAAAGCCTTGTTCGCCTGCTCAAGCTGCTGCGCAAGGTCTTGTGTGCTCACTTCCTCCTGCGCCTGCTCAGTTACGGGTTCTTCCGCATCATTCAGGTTTTTTTCCGTGTTCTTGCTCATTTTTGATTTCTCCTTCAAATTGCTTGCCTACGTTATCCACAAAATACTGAAGCGAGGCAATTACCTTTTTATAATTCATTCGTTTGGGTCCCATTACTCCGATAGCGCCCACTGTTTTTCCGTTTATTATTATGGGCTGCAATACTATGCCCGCATCGGGAAGATCCGCTTCGCCGAAGTGGACGGTAAGTCCTTTTTCGTCGTTACTGCGGCTCATTATCTTTTGCGCAAAATCTCTTCTGTCTTCAAAGAGTGCAATGGCGTCCTTTGCCTTTTCCACGTCGCTGAACTCGGGGTAGGAGAGAAGCTTTGTAACTCCGTCGATATGCACCTTTTCGCTGTCCGTAGAATTAAGCATATCGTATATTACTCTCAGCACCGTTGCGGCTATTCCCGAATGTGTGCCCAGCAGTTCCTCGAACTCCAGCACCGATTGCAGGGTAACGTCCTCGCTGCACACGCCGGACATTGTGGCGTTTAGCGCATCAGCGACCGTTTTAAGCATTTCCGGGTCTACGGACATACGAACCTTTACGTGTCGGTTTCTTATGCTTCCGTCTGTGCAGATCATTATGAGTAAGAAGCTGTGCTCGTCGATATACAGAGTTTCAAACCGCTGTGCGTTTCTGCCGGAGGGGCGTATTACGGAAAAAGAGGTGTAATTTGTCATTTCACTTATGGCGTGGCTTGCGCTTTCCATAAGTCTTTCAATTTCGCTTACCTTGTAATTGAACACCTCGTTAAGCACCTTAAGCTCTTCAAGGGAGAGAAGATATTGCTCCATCAGACCGTTTACGTAGGTTCTGTATCCCTCCGCCGTGGGAACTCTTCCCGCAGAAGCGTGGGGCTGTTCAAGAAATCCCATCCGCTCCAATTCGCTCATTTCGTTACGAATGGTGGCGGAGGATACCTGCAGGTCCGCTGTGCCGGTAAGCAGCTTGCTTCCCACGGGCTCACCCGTGCGGATGTAAGAATCTATTACCGATTTAAGAATTTTCTTTTTTCTTTCGGAAAGTTCCATCTGCTGCCTCCTATGTTTTTAGCACTTGCTCTCTACGAGTGCTAATATACCACCCTTTTTCACCTTTGTCAATAGGTTTTTAAAAAGTTTTGCTAAAAAATTAAGGGTATTTTTAAGGGTTTGTTTGGCAAAATGCAAAAAAGAGTGCTATTTTATGTTGTTTTAAAGGGAGAGGAGCGTTCACTCCTCTCCCTTAAAGCGTTTTTAGCTTTCCTGTTTTTTCTTTTTATTCATTATCAAAGCAAATGTGCCTGCGCCTGCGCTTATAATGCCAATGGAATTAAGCAAGGGGATTATAAGCATATCTCCCATTTCGGGCGTTTTTCCGTCATCCCGTAAAACGGAAACTTCGTCAATAAACATCCAGCCTACGTTTGCAACGCTTTCCGGCTCGCCGACGATAAATAAAGGATTTTTAATAACGAACTTAACGTATCTTGCTTTTACACCGGTGTTAAGTCTGCAGTTTATGACTCCTGCTTTTATAATTCCCGCGTCATTGGATTCGCCGGACATAACCTTGCCCGCCACGGTATAATTTTCCCCGTCCTCGGAAACAAAGAATTCCGCGTATTCGGGCGCGTATACGTTGGCGTCGGTTTCGCATGCGTAATACAGATCAAAGCCGGTGATGTCTGTTTTTACTTCACCAAGATCGACGGTAACGGAAAAGCAACCGTTTTGGTCAATGGATGTGGCGGGAATGCCCACGTAGGTTCCGGATTTGTGGTAGGATTCTCCCACCTTCGTGCCGTGTACCCCGTCGGTAAGCATTTTGCCGTCGTCGGCATACGACCCGCTGGGATTAGCGGACAGAGTGTAGCTCATACCCAAAGAAACGTTTACCAGCGCCGCATATACGGGAAGTGCCAAAGATAATGCAAAAATAAGAATGAACGAAATGGCAATAATTGTTTTTTTCATTTTATATATTACCCCCTTTACCGTAATTATCTGCAATATTGACAAAATTATGCCGAAATGCTAAAATCTTATAGAGGTGGTAAAAGGATGAGTCTGTACGTCTTCGCTCTGGACGGTAAAAACGGTCTTCCGGATAAAGAGCTTTTGAATTTGCTTTGCGCCCGAATAGGCTTTAATAAAATTATTTCCCCGCCCGAGTGCACGTGTTTGGGCAAGGAAGTTTCTCTTTGCCTTAATATTCCTTTCCAAACACTTGAAAGCCTCTCGGAAATATTACCCGATGAAAGCGAGAGGGCGTTTTCACTGCGTATAAAAAAAGAAAAAGATATTCTTTTGCAAAAAGAGGAACACAGTATTCTTTTGCTTCCGTTAAATACCGCCAAAGCCTTCTGCGGTTTAAATACCGTCCCTTGTGCGGGTTACTCCGAGGTAATTGAATAGAATAATTACCCCAAGAAGCCTTGCGGCTTCTCGGGGACTCCGACAAAAAAAGAGTGGACTTTTTTCGAGTCCACTCTTTTGTATGTTCATTATTAAATCTTTTCGAGTATCCACATATGGGAGGTATACTCAAGAGTTTCGGGGCAATGTACGCCGAATCCCATAAGCTGGCTTCCCGTGTAGATATCGCCGGTAAGGGCATCGCGGTAGGTGGCGTTTTCGTCCAGACCCTTAAGGCGAACTCTGCGGTTGTTTCCGTACATTCTCACGTGGGTGAGCACGTATCCCGCAACGCAAAGGCTTTTATCCTCGGAAACGGTGCACCAAGCGCAGTAATCAACATCGTAAGGACCTGCCAGACGGTAATATTTTCCGCTGTTCATCATTCCGCCGTACTGCTTGTAAAGAGCAACCGTCTTTTTAACCAACTCCTGCTCCTCTTCGGAGAGGGCGGTGGGATCAAGCTCGTATCCGTATGAACCGGTAAAGGCAACGGTAAATCTTGTCATAAAGGGGGTAACGTGTCCCGTCTGATGGTTGGGAGAAGCGGAAACGTGTGCCGACATTGCGGACATGGGATATACCAGAGATGTGCCGTGCTGTATCTTTAATCTTTCGATAGCATCGGAGTTATCGCTGGTCCAGACCTGAGGCATATAGTACAGCAGACCTGCATCGAACCGTCCTCCGCCGCCGGAACAGGATTCAAACAATACGTCGGGGAAATCGGTAACCAATCTTTCCAGCAGCTCGTACAGACCAAGGTAATATCTGTGGGTCACCTCGCCCTGATGCTCTGCGCCCAGTACGGGACTGCCTATTTCCGTCATATTGCGGTTGAAATCCCACTTTACGTAAGATATCATTCCCGTGCGCAGTATTGCCGCAATGGATTCGTACAGATAATCTCTCACTTCCTTGCGGGTAAGGTCGAGAATAAGCTGCCAGCGTCCCTGGGAACGGGGGCGGTTTTCAATATGTATGCACCAATCGGGGTGTGCGCGGTAAAGGTCGCTGTCGGGAGAGATCATTTCGGGCTCAAACCAAATGCCCAGATCAATTCCTTTTTCCTTCAAGGGCTTGTAAACACCTTCAAGACCGTTCGGGAATTTCTTGGGGTTGATAGTCCAGTCGCCGAGTGAGCAGTTATCGCTGTTTCTCACGCCGAACCAGCCGTCGTCAATAACCAACAGTTCGATGCCCAGATCTGCGGAGCATTCGCCGATCTTAACCAATCTGTCCGCATCAAAGCCGAAATAGCAGGCTTCCCAGCTGTTAAGAAGTACGGGACGGCGCATATCACGGTATTTTCCGCGGCAAAGTCTTGTTGCAAACAGCTTGTGGTAGTTGTGAGAAAGCTTAGTTATACCCTTTGCGGAATAGGTAAGCGCCGCTTCGGGAGTTACGAAGGTTTCGCCAACCTCCAGAGGCCAATCGAATCCGTCGGGATTAATACCTGTAATATGGCGGGCTGTCTGGTACTGGTTTCCCGCAATTTCGGATGCGAAATCGCCGGAATAAACCAAAACCGTTCCGTAGCAATCGCCGTTATCCTCGGTGGTATCGTGAGAAGCGATTATCATAAAGGGATTGTGCACGTGGCCCGAAGCGCCTCTGCGGGACGCCATTCTGTATTCTCCTCTTGCAAGAGGGAAGCGCTCGATATTTCTCTCACGGCAATGGGTTCCGTGGTTGGAGATAATATCAAACTCCATATGATCGAAATCTATACAGGCACTTGCCGCTTTAAGTATATTGCACTTTGCGCTTCCGCCGTTGGTTATTTCCGCACGGCGGGTGATAATATCCGTATCCGAAAAGACGGTGTAAAACAACTTTACTTCAATTCCGCTTACCTTATCTTTAAGTGTAACGGTAAGTGTTTCCGCCTCGGATTCATCCTCGCAGTAAACTGCCGGGAGTCCTGCGGGCATAGGCTTACCTGCTGTCACTTCGTGGTTTACATAATTAAGGTCTACTATACGGGATCCGTCGCTGTTTTTAATCTCCAGAGCAGGGGAGCGCATATCCCCTCTGCCCCAGCAGGGGTATTCGAAAGGAATATCGTCAAGGCTGAAACCTTCGCCCGTTTCCATACGGGGAGAAAAGGCGGCTCTTCCCTGGGTGCGGAAGAAATAGGAATGATCCCCTTCGCCCAGCAAAGCGCCGTAATACAGGTGAACAAGATATCCGTCCCGTACCGCCATTACGTAGCTGGTGTTTTTTGTGTTTAACTGAATGATTTCGTTTTTACGGTCGTAGATCACAGCCATAAAGAATGTCCTCCGTTTTATGTGAGAATGATCAAAGCAATTCTGAAGTATATAAGCAGTGAGATCGCATCAACTATGGTGGTTATAAAGGGACTTGCCATAACTGCGGGGTCAAGCCTGCAAACTTTCGCCAGCAGGGGAAGGGTACAGCCTACCAGCTTTGCCACAATAACCGTAGCCGCAAGAGCAATACACACCACCGCCGCCGCATCAAGGGGAACGGCGTTTCTGAATATAAGGTTATCTATGAGTATTATTTTTGCAAATCCAACAACTGCAAGCGTTATTGCACAAAGTACGGAAACTCGCGCTTCCTTCCAGATTATCCGCATTACATCGGATAATTCCAGCTCTCCCGTGGCAAGACCGCGTATTACCGTTACAGATGATTGACCGCCTGCGTTACCGCCCGTACCCATAAGCATGGGGATAAATGCGGTAAGTGCTACAACTCCCAACGCCGCCAGATCCTTTTCAAATACTGTTATTATCTGTCCCGTAAAGGTGGCGGAAATCATCAGCAGTGTAAGCCAGGGAATTCGCTTTTTCCAAATTTCCCATACGCCCGTTTTAAGATAAGGTTTGTCGGACGGCAGCATAGCTGTCATCTTTTCAATATCCTCGGTAGCTTCTTCCTGCAAAACGTCCACCGCGTCGTCAATGGTGATAATGCCCACAAGACGCTCTTCGCTGTCGGTGACCGGCAGGGCGAGAATATCGTATTTTATCATCTCGTTTGACGCCGCTTCCTTGTCGTCGTTTGCGTGAACGAAGACCACGTTGGTTTCCATAATGTTGCCGATCAGATCATCCGTTTCTGCCAGCAACAAGGTTTTTGCGGAAACATAGCCTATTAATTTTTTGTTTTCGTCGGTTACGTAGCAGGTGTAAATAGTTTCCTTGTCCACGCCCGTTCTGCGGATACGTGTAAGTGCCTCGCCCACCGTGAAGTCGGCTTCAAATCGCACGTATTCGGTTGTCATAATACTTCCGGCGCTGTACTCGGGATACTTGAGCAGCTCGTTTACAGACCGTCTCGTTTCGCTGTCGGCGTTGCGGAGTATACGCTTTACCACGTTGGCGGGCATTTCTTCGATAATGTCAACAACGTCGTCGGCGTAAAGCTCGTTTACAACTTCTCTCAACTCTGCATCGGAAAAGCTTTGTATAAGCGCTTCCTGCTGGTCGGTATCCATTTCAACGAATACCTCTGCCGCCATTTCCTTCGGAAGCAACCGATATACAAGCACCGTTTCTTTATCGCTCATACCGTCTATGGCGTATGCGATATCCTGGGGCTGTGCTTCGGAAAAAAGCTCCTTTATTTCGCGGTAACGTTTTTCCTCAAGCAAAAGTTCAATTTCTTCTTTTTCCATCTCTTCTTTTTCAAAGAGTGCGCGGGTTACGTTCTCTTCCATTTTACCATACCTCCTTAAATGAATTTTTAGGAGTGCGGTCTTTGGGAAAAGCTTCCCGTGTTAGATATTTTACATATTTATATAAAACAAAAACGCGGAAAAGATACTTCGGTCTCCTTTTCCCAAACTGCCGTTACTGCCCGAATCCATCTTTTCCACCTCTTTCCGTTTTTAAACATTATACACAGATATTCTATAACGGCAAACGGTAAATGTCAATACAAATTTATGTTGAAAAGTTTTACGGCGTTTGCTATAATGTTTATATGTAACGGAGGTGTTGTTATGGTTTGTTTCGGCAACGATTGGGATACGGTGCTGGCAGGAGAATTTGAAAAAGAATATTACCTCAAATTAAGAGAGTTTTTAAAATCCGAATACATAGGCAATAAATATCCGGTGTATCCGCCCATGAACGATATTTTCAATGCTCTGAAGCGCACCGCATACAAGGATGTCAAGGTGGTCATCATCGGTCAAGATCCTTACCACGGTCCGAATCAGGCGCACGGGTTGTGCTTTTCCGTGCAAAAAGGTGTGGATATTCCGCCTTCCCTTAAAAATATATATAAAGAATTAAGCGATGATATCGGCTTTATTCCTCCTTCCCACGGCTGTCTTTACGATTGGGCGGATAATGGTATACTGCTTCTTAACAGCGTGCTCACGGTGCGGGGCGGCTCTCCCGGAAGCCACAGGGGAAAAGGCTGGGAAATACTTACCGACCGTATCATATCCGAGCTTAACAGAAGAGAAGAACCCATTGTCTTTATGCTTTGGGGTAATTACGCAAAAGAGAAGGGAAAACTGGTTACTTTCCCTCATCATCACGTGCTTACGGCGGCGCATCCCAGCCCGCTTTCGGCGTATAACGGCTTTTTTGGATGCAGGCATTTTTCAAAAGCAAGCAAGCTTTTGGGGAAAACTGTAAATTTTGCAATAAAAGATTAAATTTCTATGTCAATTTCTTGACAAAATAACAAACTCGTGGTAGTATAATTACAGTTAAAACTATCTCTTGCCGTATGGGCGGAGACAAATAATTCATAAAGGAGAAAAAACAAATGAAAAAAGCATTATCTCTTATGCTTACCATGTGTATGGTTCTTTCCTTGTTTGCAACGTTTGTGATTTCTGCATCTGCGGAAGAAGCAGTAAACCTTGCAGCAGGTAAGTCCTATACAACCACCGCTCCTAACCGTGGCGATAATTTTGATGACGACGGTAAAAAGCTTACTGACGGCACAGCCGGTCAGGAAGATCCCGGCACGAAATTCTCCAATATCTGGAACAATACCGACAAATCTACTCCCAACGTTGTTGAAGTAGTTGTTGACCTTGGCGAAGTATCCGGATCCGACACCTACGTTGTATACTTCGCAGGCGGCAACTGGGGTATCGGTCTTCCCTCCGAAGGCACTTCTATGGAAGTTTTTGTTTCCGATAAGGCTGACAGCGGCTTTGTTTCCGTTGCTTCCGCTTCCAAGAGTGATATGGTTCTTAAGTCCGGCGACGGCGCTTCTCTGGACAAATGGTCTGTATATACTCTCACCGCAAAGGCTCCCGCAGCAGTTAGCGGACGTTATGTTAAGTTCGTTATTACCGCAGAAGCTATCGGCAATGCGTTTGTTATGTTCGACGAAGTTGAAGTTTACAGCGCAGAAGTAAAGCCCGAACTCGAATGGAAGCCTATGTTCGTTACCCACTTCAACAACAATACCGTTGAAGGTTCCGGCGTTATTATGACCGAAGCTTATGACGGCGCAGTTTGGTGGATTCACGTTGCTCTTGCTCCTGTAGCAGGACTTGACGGCGTTTATGAAGTTACTGCTATTTCCGACGGTACTCCTGATGGTAAGGGTGTTGCACAGGCAATTCCCGAAGGCGGATTTGTATACTCTCTTAACACCGGTAATGACTATCCTTCTCTCGGCATGGGCGATACCGACTACACCTCTCCCGCTTGCTCTGCTATGATCGCAGATGTTCAGACCTGGAAGGTTGGCGATAAATTCGTATTTGAAGGACTTGACCTCGAAGGCAAGACCGTTCCCACCTCCACACCCGATACAAATTGGTATGATGATGCATACGTTTGCACCGCAAAATATGCAGCATACGTTCCCGGCGCTTCTGCTGTTGTTAAGGAAGTAATCGCAGTAGACGGCGACGTAAACGATACCGGCTGGGCAAAGAAGGGTTGGATCAACGTATCCGGCGAAAACGGCTCTTGGCAGTATCCTACCAAGAAGGAAGTAGCAGCAGGCACTCCCATTCCTACCTTCACTTACAAGTTCCAGCTCCGCGCTGACGATACCAAGCTCTACGGCGCATTGGTACTTGACGGCGTACACGAAGAAGACAAGAACATCAAGGTTCGCGTATGGTTCAGAGATAACGACGAAGCAACCGTATACTCTTCTTTCTATGATTTTGTACTCGCACCCGACGGAACACTTGAGACCGCAGCTAAGTACAACACCTCTACCACCGAAAACAAGGGCGCAGCTATCGAGAACACCACTCTTGATGCAAAGGCTAAGGTAGTAGACGGCAAGACCGTATTTGAATTCTCCGTAAACGTAGACGAAGTTACCAAGGACGGCAATTTCGATTACTTCGTATGCCTCGAGCGTAAGCAGGGCGTAAACACCGGCACACTTTACTATCCCTTCGTTCCCGAATTGAACGAAACCTCTCCTCACGGCAACTATCCTTGGTTGCTCTGGTATGCAGAAAATGATGCAACTGTTGAAGTTGAAGATATCGTTCTCGGCGAGATCGTAGTATCCGATAAGGAAGAAGCAGACACCTCTATGATGGGCACTGCACCCGCAGATCCCGCATTCACCGTAACCCTGGCAACCGAAGACGGTTGGAAAGCAGGCGAAAAGCTT
>JAFQAP010000025.1 GCA_017399965.1 Clostridia bacterium
TGTTCTTTTAAACAAAGTACATAGTCAGTGTCTTTAACAGCGAGGGTCCACCCGTTCCCATCCCGAACACGGAAGTTAAGCTCGTTTGTGCCAACAATACTCGGCTGGAAGCGGCCCGGGAAGATAGGTCGATGCTGACACAAGAAAACGAGGTCATTAGACCTCGTTTTTTTCTTCGCTCGGTAAAGAACTGCACAACGAAAAACGCACGCAACTTAATGTGTGAACAGCGAGGGACGGAAATACATATCTCGCCGTTTGTTTTTTATAAGGTAAAAATCCGCAAACGGATTTTAAATTTAATGCGTTTTTCTACGCATTTTTACTTCGCTAGCTGTAGATTACTACAGCACGCTCGTAAAAAAGCGTTCTGCAGCCCTTTACCTTCGCTTGTCGCTCGGTTGTCTACAGACGTTGCTTTCGCTCACTACAGCCTTTAGTTGCGGCGTGTATGTAGGGCAGGGGCTTGCTGGGGTCCCCAAAAAATGCGGTAGCATTTTTCGGGGTGCCGCTTGCTCCTGCCGTTTCATATACAGACATTTGTTTCGTGCGAACAGTTTGTGGGACGATGAGGACATCGTCCCCTACGATTATCGAATAGCCGTGGCTGTTTGCAGACCGTAGGGGACGTCGTCCCCGACGTCCCGCTGATAATTGTATTTGTTTTTTGCGTTACGCAAAAAACTACCGAAATTCCTCATTCCCGGGGTTCCCCGAAAACGCTATGCGTTTTTGGGGTGGGTTCCTCATTCCACGTTCCTCGTACATATTTGACAAATCACCGTTTATATGGTAACGTAAAACAAAGGGGTGAACGGCATGAAAAATAAGAAATTTTCTACAGCATTTTTTATTTTGATTTCTCTTTTTACCGTATACGTTACCCTGCTTGCCTATTGGGTGCTGTTTGACGGAAGCTTTGGCAGGACGGGGATATCCAATCTCCAAAACACAAATTTTGAACTTTCCCGCAGGTATTTTTCTGCCCACGGAAATCTCGTTCCCTTTGCCACCGTGTGGGAATTCGTAAAGGGCGTTTTTACGGGGGACGTGTCCTTCAAGGCGTTTGCGGTAAATATATTCGGAAATATCGCCGTTTTTGTCCCGTTCGGCTTTTTTCTGCCCAAGCTGTTCAAGCGTCAGCGCAGGTTACTCACATTCGTGTGTACCGTTGCTATCATAGCCGTGTGCATAGAGGCGCTACAGTTTCTATTGCTTACCGGCTCGCCTGATATTGACGATCTGATTTTAAACCTTTTCGGCGGGTGGACGGGATACGTTATTACCCGCGCCGTATTTAAAAAATGTAAATTTTCGATTTTTCCCGTAACCTTTTTGCGTTTTGAAAAGTATTATATATAAAATCTGAAAGGAGCAAAAAGATATGAACAAAGCATTCTTGGTTTTTATATTGTTATTTTTCGTTTTGCTTTGCGGTTGCGTAGGGGAGGATAGCGGAAACGCCGTTTCTTGTTCTTCCGAATCTTCTGCCCCGTCGGACAATATGCTTGAGGCGGTTGCTTGGGTGGATTGCCTTAAAAATTCCGAAGAGCTTTCCGAATACGCCGTTTCCCCCGTGGAGTATACCTTGCCCGAATATCCCGATATCACCTTTGTTTTTGACGGACAGCTCAAAGCTGCGTATAAAGACGGAAGCAGTGAAGAGCTTCCCCTAGGTTCACCCCGCAATATTATATTTGCAGATCTCACCGGCGACGGAATACGGGATATTTGCGTTACTGTTTTTGAAAATCTGTCGCAGCCTCCGGAGATATCTTCCATCTGGATGGGATATAAAATAAGAGTATACGATCCGGTTACAAAAACGTGCGGTACGGCGGAAAATACGCAAACAGAAAGAGGAAGAATTATTTTCCGTGTAGAAGATGGGGAGCTTTACGCTGTGTCCTACGGCGGTGCGCGTGATACGGCGAAGTTTTACACAGACCTGCGCTTTGATACCGAAAACGGGACGATCGGTATGGACGCCGCCGACCCCGAACAACAGACAAAGGTAAATCTTGTCTGTTCGCCCGTGGTGACTTCACGGTGTATTTATACCTATAACGAAGATCATACGAGCATAAAAACCTACCGTTTACTTACCGATGAGCTGATAGACCGTATGGAAGCGATATCCGCAGATATTACTTGGAAAGAGATAAACCCCGTTATATGGAGTTTTACAGACCGTGTTTTGATATCCCCGCTTTGCGAAGTTTATTTTGAGGATTGCGTGCTGCACGTTTATCCCGGCGGCAGTGTTGCGGTTTTGTTTTCCGATATAGAATACCGCGCCGAAGAAGGCGGGGAAACGCTTGCGGATTATATTACCATTCTTAACGAAGACGCCCTGCCGTACAAATAATGACCGTATAATCACCACACACAAAAAACCGCAGATATTATCTGCGGTTTTTGTAGTTTTACTGTTTTTCGCCGTGGGTTTTTTCAAGTTGCTTTATGAAATCCAAGAGCGCGGGGCTGTCAAATTTGTGCGTATTGATATAGTTGTAACTGATGCCACTATGCCTATACTGAATTTCAAATTTCGTGGACTGCGCATCAGAAATGCTGAGGATTTTGCCGCTTTTATAGTGCACCCGCACGCCGTGTAGGGGAGTAGTACCTCCGTCCGTTCTGCCCAAATATTCCGAATCGTAGTAAATATCCATAAATTCGTCTATCTCCTCATCGGTCAGCTCATAGGAAAAGGACGGGTAGGTCCATACCTCTATTTTTTCCACCTGTAACAAATTTATAATAGGTAACGAGGTATAGAGCCAGATTGCAGTTCCCGCTGCGGCGATGCATATAAGAATAACGCAGGTAACGATGATCTGAGTTGTCTTTTTATTCATACGCATCGCACCGATCATTCCTTAGTGGCGCCGTAATAGCCTGCGTCGTAGCCTTCGAAGTAGCCGGTATGATATCCGTCGGTGTATAGCGTGCCGTCGTATTTGTATTCGGGAACGGTGTAATCGTATCCGTTTACGGCATCGTCAACGCCGGCTTTGTGTCCTTCCTCGTAGCCCTTGTTGTAGCCCTCGGTATAGGGGTCGCCGTAAATGGAAAAGCCTTCTTCGTAGCCTCTTTTGAATCCCTCGTAGTAACCCTGATCATACATATCCGAAGATAACATGTACTCGCTCAGATCGGGCATTTGGTAGGGAAGGTTTTCGGAAGCTGTCGCCTTGCCCTTTTCATACCCGGCGTCAAATCCGGCAGTTTCGCCTTTTTTATATGATTCATCGTCGGTATAATAGTACTCGGTCTCGGTGAACTCACCCACGGTATCCAATGAAAACTCTTTGAGCATATCGGTGCTTATTAAAGCAAGCGTCTTTTCGAAAGAGGGGTAAACGGGTACCGGTACGGTCATCCGCTCGCTGTTTTCCATATAGCTGTAAAACCGTGCGGAGTAGTTTATATCAATAGTGCCCAGCGCCTTTACCTCGTAATCTTCGGGGGAGGCGTTTTTAATATCCTCGGCGAGCGCTTTGTACAGCTTTTCCATTTTTTCCGCAGAGGGAATATGCTGTGAAGGACGGAAAGCAAAGTGAGAAGCCTCCGTGGCTATTTGGCTGAAAATGGTTTCGGTTTGGGACTTTTTAGCACCTGCGGAAACCGAAAATTCCTTTATGGCTTTCAGCATATCAGATCTGGGCTGGCAGTCGAATTTGTAATAGCGGGTGTAAGAACCGAACTTGGTGTGTATACGCACACGCAAAGCTATGCGGGCGGTATCGCTCTGACCGTTTACTTCTTCTACAAATACTGCGTTATTTCCGCCGATACGGATATTGCCTCCGGTCACAGCCTGCTTTGCGCCTTGGCGGATAAGGGTGTTGAGTGCTTTTATCGCCTCTTCCCCTTCTATGCCTTTAAGATCATAGCAGCTGTACTGTGTTCCGCCGTCCTTGCTTTCGTAATAATTGATATAATCCAGATCGACAGAGGTTATATTTGCATCTCTCGTGGTACGTTTATCAAAGATAACGGTGCCCACAAAGATTCCCAGCAGGCAGGAAATAAATATTCCCGTGCAGAGAAGTAATTTTAACCAGCCGCGGAAAGCGTTGCGGAACTCAAACTTTTCCAGTCCGCTTACGATACACCAGGTAATAATACCGAAGGTTACAAATCCGAACAGCAGCCAGATAACGTTTTCGTCACCCATAGCCTCAAACAAAATACCGCCTACCCAAGCGGCAAATACCGTAAGGGGATATTTTATAAATATAATGGCTTTTGCAAAGGAGAGGGGCTTTCCTGCGGTTTCTCCTCTTCTGCGGAGATAAAGGAAACGGGAAAGGAATACTGTTCCCACGGAAATGACCGTCCAGGCGATCGTCCACCAAAAGGCTTCGTTAAAAATGCCGTCTTCTTTAAAGGCGATCATATCCAGCATATAAGAAACGGGAGTAATTCCGCCCAAAATATCGTACATTGCGTCGGAGTATGCAAAGGTAGAGGAAAAAGCATCCACAAAGTACCAGAACATACCGAATATCATTGCGGGCGCGCCGCAAAAATACACGCCGGTGAGCAGAGATATAAATCTGTTGCCGCACACCATTACCGCAAGTATGCACAAAGCGTTTACCGAAAAATACGTGCCCAGGCAGGCGAAATAGCCTTTTAACAAAAGAAGTGTGTTTTCCCACGCAATGCCGGGAAGCAGCATAACGATTCCCATTTCGGATATAAATCCTGCAGTGAGGGGGATAACATAGCTCATCCAACCCACAAAGTAGTTGCGCCAGAAAAGCTCTTTTCTGGTTACAGGCTGGGAATGGTAAAAGTCCAACTGCCTGCGGGAGTTCAGATAGTTAAATACGTTGGGTGTGAGTATCGCCACAAGTATGGTGGCACCGCACACAAAGCCCATCTGTCCCAGTATAGTGTTGCTTACACGGGCAATGGTCCAGTAATTTTCGCGGGTAAGATTGACCGAGAATATAAGCGCGCCCGCTACGGGGAATGCAAAGAATAACACAACAGACCAAAGGGCGGTAAGCCAGTTGAACTGCGTAAAACGTCTTAAAAGACGAACCCAAAAGGCTTTAGAAAATAAGTTTTTTAATGTCATAGCCCTTTACCTCCGTTTCGCTTATGAATATTTCTTCCAATGACAAGGGTAAAAGCTCCGCAAACAAGGGCATTCTTGCCTGAACCGAACGCATAATATCATCGGAATTGCCTCTCACCGTCATAGTTATGAGCGAGCCTCTCTGTTCCATTTTCATAATGTCAAGTTCGGGGAAATCTTCCTTTAAATACTGTCTGTTAAAAGCGGCATGAAGCTTGTGTATGCCCAGCTTCACATCGTCAAGGTCCTTGGAAAACAGTATGCCGCCCTTGTGCAGCAGTCCCACGTGGTCGCATATATCCTCAAGCTCGCGTAAGTTGTGGGATGCGATAATGGGGGTCATATTCCGTTCCTGCATATCGTTAATAAATATGCTCTTTATGGTTTGTCTTGCAACGGGGTCCAATCCGTCAAACGCTTCGTCGCAAAAGATGTAATCCGCCCCCGAACTTATGGCGAGTATAAGGGCAGTTTGTCTGCGCATACCCTTGGAAAAGGTGCCGATCCGCTTGTTTCCCTTAAGATCAAAGCCTTTTATAAGGTGGTTGTATCTTGCGTGGTCAAACTTGGGGTAAATAGAAGCGTAATACGCCGCCATACTGTCGGGCGTTGCGCCGGAAAGGAAGTAAAGGTCATCGGGCACAAGGAAGCACCGTCTTTTAAGGGGTATGTTTTCCCAAACGTCCTCGCCGTCAATACGCACGTAACCGTCGTCAGGCTTAAGCACGCCTGCCAGCATACGCAGGAAGGTGGATTTACCTGCGCCGTTGGAGCCGATAAGTCCGAACACGCTTCCGTCCTTCATAACGGTGTCTATATGGTCAACCGCCACGGTATCGTCAAATATTTTGGTTATCTTTTCGGTAACAATCATTTTCGGGTTGCCTCCTCTTCAAGCACTTTTTCAAATTCACTGTAAATTCTGTCTTTGCTCCAGCCTGCAAGGGTGGCTTTGGTAATAACCTCCCGCAGCATAGAGTCAATGTTTTTTGCGTGAACACGGTCTATCGCCGAAAGATCGGGGGAAACAAAGGACCCTCTGCCCTTTACGGAAACAATAACTCCCTTTTCTTCCAAAGAAGCGTAAGCTCTCTGTACCGTGTTTGGGTTAATGGAAATATCCGTGGCAAGCTGGCGCACGGAGGGAAGCCAATCGTTGGGGCGAAGCATCCCCGTGGCGATAAGGGAGCATATCTGCTCTTCTATCTGCTGGTGTAAAGGCTGGGATGCGGTGTAATCAATATGGAGCAAAATAAACACGTCTCCTTTCTTAAGTGTTTGCATCGTATGCGTCTTTAAATCCGTCAATAAAGCCTTGGTTGTAGCCTTTGCGGAACTCGGTTTGCGGTTTTTCTCTTTCGGGAGGTTCGGCGCCTTTTTCATATTCGGCATAATTCGCCCCGATTTTTAATCCGTACTGATAACCTTCTTCGTAGCCGGGCGTAAAGGCATCTCCGATTTCGGCATAAGCTTCATCATAGCCCTTTTGCAAGCCTTCGTTGAACGCATCGGTATAATTGTTGTGTCCGGCTTTGTCGGTTTCGGGCTCGGTGTAGCCGCTTTGATTTTTAGCGTCCCGTTCCCCGTAATATTTTCCTATTTCACGGCCTATCTTGTACGCCTCTGTTTCCGATGCCAATGATGCTTTTCCGTCATTTGCATTACCATCAAATTTCCCTATATATCGCCACCAGCCAATCCAAGGATTGGATTTAAATCCTTCCCCCAAAACCGCCAAAGCATTTTTATAGGATTCATATATGTTTATGGTTTCGGTTACGGACGCATTATGCTGTTCATTATTGGAATCGGTAAAGGAATAATGAATTTTAACGCAGTTAATCGGGCGTTCTTCATAATCGGAAGGTACAGCTTCTTCAAGATCCTTTTTTATGGCTTCGTACAGAAGCTTGGTTTTTTCCGCAGAAAGCGTATACTCGTTGGAATTATATTGGTATGAGCATGAGTTGAATTTAAAGTCCTCCGCCGCGGGATCGATACTTGCAAAAAGTCGCGTTTCTTTCGTCAAGGTAGCTTCCAAGCTGTATGCAAATTTGTTGATCAACTCTTCCGTTTCTCCGTCGGCGTTACAGTAGATGCCGTAGGTCCGCTCAAAACTGCCGTTTTTAGTGTATATCTTCACTAACATTTGCAGTCTTGCTCCTGCGGAGAACTCCTCATCGTTCAGCTTGTCGTCTACATATACGTCGTTTTCGGACGTTGCCTTCACGCAGTTTTTTATCAATTTGTTAACGGCCTTTATGTTTTCCGGATCCGAAACAGTGAACGCCCCTTCCTCTTGCCATGCGTGTGCAGGATATTCGTATTCATCGCCCAGATAATAGTATTCTTGATAATAGATATGATTTATGTCTATAGCGACGATATCTTTGTTTTCTGCCGTTTTTGTATCAAAAAGCAGAGCGCAGGCAAATATCAGCAAAACGCATCCGATATACACGCCGGCAGAAATCAAAAGCCGCCACCAAGAGCGAAGCGCGTTACGGAATCCGCGTTTTTCTATAAAGCTGAAAACGAAGAAGGATACTATGCCGGATATACAGATTCCGAAAATCTTCCAGAAATACCCGTCTGCATATTCTTCAAATATAATTCCCCCGTACCAAGCGAAAAAGATTATAACGGGATACCGTATAAAAGGTATTACTTTGGGGTAGATAAATGCTTTTCCCGCATCCTCGCTTTTGCGGCGGGTGTACAACCACAATGAAATTATTACGATTGCGGCGGATAATATCGCCCACATCACCTGCATCCAAACAGAACCCTGCATGTTCGGCGGGGAAAAAAGTTCTGTTATACCGTGCGAATTGGAGAAAACCTCATATACGGAAACAAAGGGATGAAAACAAGAGTTTATCATTTCAAACGATGTCACGTATATGCTCGTGTATGTTTCCGACATCATAAAAAAGTATTCGCCGATTATATAAACTATTGCGTACGGAGTGATACACAAAAAGATTCCCGTGAGCAGAGCGGTGATCCGCTTTCCGCACAGCATCACCGCCAACGTAAACAGGGCGTTTACCGCAAAATATACGAGAATACATCCTATATATCCTCGCAACACGGTTAAAAGGGGCTGAACCAAAAAGCCGTTAAACAGGCATATAATTGCCGCTTCAAGGAAAACTGCTATCGTAAGCGGGGCGGCAAAGGACAGCCAACCGGCAAAATAGTTTTTAAAAAACAGCTCCTTACGGGAAACCGGTTGCGAATGGAAAAAGTCAAGCTGTGTTTTGGAGTTAAGGTAATTGAATGCACTTGTGGTAAGTGCCGCCATAATAATGGAAAAGACAGACGCCACACGAACCTGATCTTCCGCGACGCTTTGTATCGTTGTCGCTATGTGTGACACCGGCGGCTGGAGATCGGTAAAATTCAATATAGCGGGCAAAGGGAAAACAAAAAACAGTGCTACCGACCACAAAGCGGTAATCCAATTAAGGGTGAAAAACCGTTGAGCAAATCGCTGTCGGAACGCTTTTAAGCTTTGCTTATCAAAAGACATATATACATCTCCTTTCTGTTTAAGTGTACTATCCGTACTAACACAGTTAGGGTACCACAGAATAAGTGATTTGTCAATAGTCAGTTTGTTATTAATTTGTGAACGCCGCGGCGGCTGCCTTCAAAACTTGACAAAATCGGGCTTTTATTATATAATGTAGCAAGATCCAAATATATGCATACAAGAAGGATATATATGAAAAAACAAGTTTTGGCGTTTTTGGGAGCGGCGCTGTTGATGTTTACCGCCGTATCGTCGGTATCCTGCGACACAGCCGAGCCCCCTCAGGAAAGTGTCCCTCAGGAATCGGAAAACAGCGTTGTGACCAACCCCACATATACTTATAACGATTATTTAGAGGAATCGCCTTCTACCTGGAGCCCTTTTAACTGGAAGACGGACGAGGATAAATACATACTTTCCCTCACCCAGATGGGACTTTACGATTTCATTCTCGATGAAAGCGGCGAAGGCTACGAAATGGTTTGGGAAATGGCTGCTTCCGACCCTGTTGATGTTACGGAGCAGTACGCAAAAAGCGGAAAATGGCCTATTCCCGCAAACGCAACGGCAGGGTATGCCTATAAAATATCCCTTAATTCCGCCGCCTGCTGGGAGGACGGCACGCCCATTAATGCGGATACATATCTGTATTCGATGCAGCAGCTTTTGGACAGCGGCAACAAAAATTACCGCGCATCCGATTACACCACAGGTACCCTTGCGCTTATAAACGGCTACGAATTTTATAACAACGACAAAGCGGGCAAGCCCATTTACCGCGATAATATGGTTGACGGCGAGTACGTCCACCCCTTTGATACCTGGGAAAAGGGCGGGGACGGGGTATACACCGCTTCGGGTGATCCTATTGTGTTTACTCTGGACAGCCCCTTAACAAGCCTTAACGGATATTCAATTCAGGGCTGGTACGAAGAATCCGGCAAAAAGGATTTCGCCTTATGCATAGAGGAGCTTCGTGCCCTGGCAGATGAAAACGGATACGTTCCCGTTACGGACGAGAGTATTTCTTTGCTGTTTTCCTTTACGGGAAGCGTGCATTGGGGTTATGAAGCCAGAAAGCATCTCGCCGCCTACGTATATTACGGGGACGGGGAATACACTTTGGTAGATTGGTCAAAGGTAGGCTTTTTAAAAACGGGGGATTACGAAATAACCTTGCTTCTTAAAAATCCCGTGGACCTGCTTTTGGTAAAATACAATCTTACCACCAATTTTATTGTTAAAAAAGACCTTTACGAGCAGGATAAAACAGCCTACGCCACAAGCACTCAAAGCTATATGTCCTACGGGCCCTATAAGCTGGTAACCTACGCCGCAGGCAAGGTTATGGTGCTTGAGCGTAACGAGGGCTGGTACGGCTATTCCGACGGAAAACATCCGGACCAGTTTGCCGCCACCACCGTAAACTGCGCCGTTATAACCGATCGGGAGCAGGCGCTCGGGGAATTTATTGCGGGCAAGCTGGACAGAGTTTCTCTTTCCCCGGGGGATATGGAAAAATACAAAGATTCCAAGTTTATTCTGTATACACCCCAGGATTTCACCTCCAAGCTTTCTTTTAACGGGGATATAAACGCCCTTAAAAAGAGAGAAACCGAAGGGGTAAACAAATCCATTTTGGCGTACAAGGATTTCCGCAAGGCAATATCTCTTTCCATAAACAGAGAGGAGTTTTGTAACCAATGTACCGCCACCCACGAAGCGGGCTACGGTCTGTATAACTATATGTACGTCTGCAACCCCGAAACGGGGGCGCTCTACCGTGAAAACGCCGCCGCAAAGGATGCTCTGTGTAAATTTTACGGGGTAAACAACGTGGCGGAAATAACGGGTTATGATCCGGATACGGCAAAAGAGCTGTTTGAATCGGCTTACAACAGCTGTCTTAAAGACGAAAATATTTCAGAAACGGATAATATCGTACTTGAGCTTTCCGTGGCACGGGACGATGAAGCAAACAGAAACGTAGTTGCCTTTATAAACACCGCCGTGCAGGAGGCTGCGTTGGGCACTCCGCTGGAGGGCAGAATAAGTATAGTTTTAAAAGCAGACAGCAAGTTTTACGATAACTGCAAGAGGGGACTTACGGATATTATAATATCCACTTGGGGCGGCAACGCTATGGACCCCTTCTCACTTATGGAATGTTATTGCGTAAACGATAAGCATTATGAATACGGCTTTGACGGGGAAAAGGAGTTTTTAACCGTAACAGTGGATGAAGAGGAGATAACCAAAACCTTTACAGATTGGTATATCGCCCTTTCCGCAGGCGAATACGCATCCGCACCCCTGCAGAGAAGAATAAATATCCTTGCGGCATTGGAGCAGGGAATACTGGAGCAGGGCTTTACCACGCCGCTTTATTACCGTGTTTCCGCGTCCCTCAACGGCAGAAAAACACAAAACGCCACACAGACCTACGTACAGAATATCGGCTTCGGCGGTATGCGCTATATAAAGTTTGTGTATGACGATGAGGAGTGGGCGGCATACGTAGCCGAAAGCAACAACAGCTTCAATTATTGAAACTGTCTAAAAATCACCCCACAAATGCTGTTCGCATTTGCAGGGACCCCGACAAAAAATCACCCCGCAAATGCTGGTCGCATTTGCAGGGACCCCGATTAACTTCGCAGATCGAAACGCAAAAGGATTTGATACGTAATAACAAATGCGAGAGATTTTAGTTTATATCTCGCATTTTTGTTTTCTTATTAGGTAGGAATTTGTAAAAACAAATTCCTTTCTATTTTGCGTTTCTATAAATTTTTACTTCGCTAGCTGTAGGTTACTACAGCACGCTCGTAAAAATTCATTCTGCTTTGTTTATACAGTTCCTTGCCAAAATCAGACTTTTAGTTCTATAGACATTAGTTTTGTGCGAACAGTTCGCGGGACGTCGGGGACGACGTCCCCTACATTTGCAGACATTAGTTTTGTGCGAACAGTTTGCGGGACGATGGGGATCGTCCCCTACGCAGTTGCCACGGCTATGCGATGACCGTAGGGGCGGACGTCCTCGACCGCCCGCACCCCATAGCACATATTATAATATAAAAATTCCGTAGAATAAATCTACGGAATTCTTTTTTTATTTTGCGTTTCTATAAATTTTTACTTCGCTGGCTGTAGGTTACTACAGCACGCTCGTAAAAATTCATTCTGCTTTGTTTATACAGTTCCTTGTTCAACCGGACTTTTAGTTCTACAGACATAAGATTTCGAAAACGATTACACGGTTTTTTGCTCCGCAAAAAACTACCGAAATTCCTCATTCCCGGGGTTCCCCGAAAACGCTATGCGTTTTTGGGGTGGGTTCCTCGTTCCTCATTCCTCATTTCCTTCACTCAAACCTGTACTCCACGTACTTACAAAACTTTTCTCCCTTTTTCAGCAGGGGGGATAGGAATTCGGGTCTGTTTGGGCTGTCGGGGCAATATTCCGGTTCTGCGGCAAAGCCTGAATTTTTTGAAAATCCGTCCTTTAAAAATTCGCCGGTATAAAGCTGTACGGCGGGGAAGTCTGTATCAAAGCTCATTTTTATTCCCCCTGCTTCTGCGGAAAATGCGTTTTCGCCTCCCCGCAATATAAAGCAGTGGTCGTAGTTTTCATTTAATGCTTTTCCCGTTTTAAAATCAAAGATACCCTCTGCGCTTTTTACCTCCGTGGGGATAAGCTCGCCGTCCACCGCTACGTATTTGTCTGCATTTATGGTTAATACCGTGCCGTGCACCGTGGGAGTGCCCCCGAGGTTGAAATAAGTATGGGTGGTGGGTGCGTATACGGTATCCGCATCGCTTTCGCCGTAAAAATCTATACGCAGGGTATTGTTTTTTACCGTATATTTTACCCCCATTTTAAGGTTGCCGGGGTAGCCGCACTCCCCGTCTTTAAGCAAACATTCCATAAAAACGCTGTTGTCATCGGCTTTTATAACGTCCCACCGCTTTTTATCGCTTCCGTTAAAACCGCCGTGAAGATGGTTTGCACCGTTGTTTTTATCAAGGGAATATTCCTTGCCGTTTATATTTATTTTTCCTTCCTTTATACGGTTTGCATATCTGCCCACCAACGCACCGGGATAGCAGGTGGTGGTTAAATATTCTTCTGCCGTGTCATATCCCAAAACAATATTTCTGTTTTTAAAAATAATCTTTCTCACCGCCGCGCCAAGGGTGATCACGGAAACAGACAAGCAGTCCGTTTCAAGCAGGTATTCACCGTATCCGTAAAAATCTCTTTTTGTTACCATATTATGTGTCCCTCCGTTTAGGGTATTTTACACCAAGCAAAAAAACGTGTCAATAAAAAGTTGCTTTTTAAGGTGTCATATAGTATAATATATTTAACAAGGAGGCGAAGAAAAGATGGATATAAACGGCATACAAAAATTAACACTGCTGGATTACCCCGGTCATTGCGCCTGCACGGTGTTTTTGGCGGGGTGCAATTTGCGGTGCCCTTTTTGCCACAATTCTTCCCTTGTGCTTGAAAAGCCGGAAACCGTAATGACAGAGGAAAAGTTTTTTTCCTTCCTTTCCACCAGAAAAGGCCTTTTGGACGGAGTCTGCGTAACGGGAGGGGAGCCCCTGCTGAGAGGGGATATTATCCCATTCCTTTCAAAGATAAAGGAAGCGGGATTTAAGGTGAAATTGGATACAAACGGTTTCTTCCCCGCAAAATTAAAAGAGATTTTGCGCTTAGGTCTTGCGGATTACGTGGCTATGGATATTAAAAACAGTCTGCCTCTGTATTCTCTCACCTGCGGCGTCAAAGCGGATACGGAAAAGGTGCGTGAAAGCATAGAGATCTTAAGAAATTCGGGCATCGACCACGAGTTCCGCACCACCTGCGTAAAGGGCTATCATACAGAGGAAAGCATAAAAGAGCTTGCGTCCCTCATAGAAGGGGAAGAAAGATATTTTCTGCAAAACTTTGTGGATTCGGGCGCGCTTATCGACCCTGAATGCGTCGGACTTTCGGGGGAGGAAATGAACCTTCTTTTGCAAGCCGCAAAAAAATTCGTGCCCGGCGCACAGCTGAGAGGTGTATAGAATGAAAGAGGAAAAAGCGCACATTCTTGTTGCCGACGATGAAAAGGGAATATGCGATGTTTTGAGCATACTTCTTTCGGGAGAAGGATACCGCGTTACCTGCGTAGGCGACGGAGTTTCGGCTTTGGAATATCCCGAACAAGCAGACCTTTACATTCTTGATGTAAATATGCCGCGAATGAACGGCTTTATGGCAGGGGCGGAAATAAGAAAACGGTGCGATGCGCCCATAATTTTTCTTACCGCATATTCTGCGGAATCGGACAAAGTGATGGGTTTTTCCGCAGGGGCGGACGATTATATAGTAAAACCTTTTTCCAACGCGGAGTTGCTTTTGCGTGTAAAAGCGGTACTGCGCCGTAACGCTCCCAAAGCATTAAGGCAGGAGGAAAATCCGGCAAACAGACTTATCTTTTCGGATTCCGTTTTGGATCTCGACCGCCAGTCGGTCATGCGGGGGGAGGAGGATATACCTCTCACTTATACAGAATTCAAAATATTGGAATTGCTTATTAAAAACCGCAAGCGCATCTTCTCTTTAGAGCACATATACCAAAGTATATGGAGCGAAAATGCGGTGGGTGACAGTGCGATAATGGTCCATATAAAAAATCTGCGCAAAAAGCTGGGGGATAATTCAAGAAATCCCCGTTACATAAAGACTGCGTGGGGAAAGGGATACTATGTGGATTAAAAGAAGATCCCGCCGTAAATTATCCTTTGAAATTCTTTTGGGCTTTGCTCTTTGTTTTGTTTTGTCGGTGCTTTTGTTTATGTTTGTAACTTATTTCGCCGGCGGACTTGTGGAAGAGTATTGCTTTTATAACGATATTTATCTTACCGAAGACCAATTTTACCGCATAGACACCTTTATTCTCGGTTGGGGATTTGCGGTTTCGGCAGGCTTTTTCTCTGTGCTGTTTTTGGTGCTGTTCGGAACAAAGTTTGCGTATATCCGAACCATAACCAAGGGTGTGGATTCTTTGAGCAAAAGCGAAAACAGCCTTGTTCCTTTAAAAGGAAACAACGAGCTTACACAGCTTGCGGAGGCGGTCAACCTGCTTTCCCAAACACAGCGGGATATCAGGGAGAAGGAACAGCGCTTAAGCAAGGAAAAGGAAGAATTCATCCGCGCCCTTTCCCACGATATCCGCACACCGCTCACCTTTATTATTTCATATACAGATCTTGTTTCCGCAAAAGGGACCCTTACGGACGAGGAGCAAAAGGAATATATAAATATGGTGTCCAAAAAAGCAGGGCAGATAAAAGAGCTTACGGATATACTTCTTGACGGCGGCGAAAGACAGCCCGAACTTTTTACGGACGGAAAGCTTTTGTTTGCACAGCTTGCGGAGGAGTTTGAAGAGCTGCTGGAAGGTTATACCGTATCCACGGATATTTCCGGCTTGCAGCCCTTTTCCGGCAGGTTTGTTGTCCGCGAGCTGCAGCGGATATTCGATAACCTTGCTTCGAACATAAAAAAATATGCCCGCGAAGATCTTCCCGTATATCTTTTAATACAGACAGAAGACGGCGGAATTACCATACGGCAAAGAAACAGCATAAAAGAACCGTCCGATCAGCAAGAGAGCTACCGCGTGGGAATAAACAGTATACGGCGTATTGCGCAAAACTACGGCGGAAGCGCAGAAACGCAACAGAACGAAAAAAACTTCGAAATTATTATAAAACTTTCTCATTTTTAAGGAAATCTTTAGAATTCTTTAGAAAAAGCTTTCGTTTTTCTTTAGAAACTTGGGGTATTCTGTACTCACCAAAGGGGAACACCCCAAATTAAAAACGAAAGTGAGAAAAAATTATGTTTGGATTTTCTGAATTTACATCAATCGACCTGTTGGTAGTGGTATTTATGATTCTTGCGGCGGCGTCGCTGCTGTCCGTGGGACTTATGTTTATCATAAGAAACCGCATTGCACAAAGGATATTCTTTTATTCAACGACCGCCGTTACCCTCTATCTTTCCTACGTGGGATTGTATATCGGAACAGCAGGACTTTTCACACCGCAGATCGTGGCAGGCGCAGTTATTCTCAATCTGGCTTTAAGCGCGGTGGCTTTGCAGATCTTTAGCAGAGGAAGCAAACGTCTTTTCCTTATCGCAAGGATCGTATCCGCAGCATCGCTTGCGGGAGCCTTCTTTAACGCAGTTTGCTAAACAACATAAAACCCGTGAATAATTCACGGGTTTTTAACATTTTGTACTGTTTTGCGTATTGACAAGGTGTCTTTTGTGTGTTAGAATGTGGATAGAAGAATCGTTCCTTCCGCACACCAAAGAAAATTTTTTCAAAAAATATCATAAAATTTTCAGAGGTTTTGCTTTTAAAGGAGTATATCAATGAACAAAACGAAAAAAACTGTAATCATTATTACTTCGGTCGCGGTCCTTTTGGCTGTGTTCATCTTATCCTGTGCCGTTATCGGTATGCAAAAATCAAACGGTTACGATACGGATTGGATGGTAGGAAAGCCTATGTGGTTGATAAAACTGCGCTACGGCGGGTTTGATTATACTCACGAAAATGCTCCCTATGCAAATATCTACGCATATAACGCGGGAATTAAAGAAAATAAGTACGAACCCGGGCGTTATGAACAATGGGTGTGGGTAATATTCGACGGAACTAACACTTGTACACATGCGAAAGCGCAAAACAAGTCTGTTTTTTGGTGACGGCATCAACTATATACATCAAAATCTCCCCGAACAAACATCGGGGAGAAATTTTTGCCCGTTTTTTTACAAAAACACAATATATAGTGTTTTTGCCTATTGACAAACACGAAATGGTGTGCTATACTCAATCTCGCTGACAAATAAAAAAGAAACTTAAAAAGGAGCAGGAAAATGTATCAGGTTATTAAAAGAGACGGAAAAATCAACGATTTTGATATTTCCAAGATCACTCACGCTATAAAAGCGGCTTTTGACGCACAGGAAAAGAACTACAATATATCGGTTATCGATTTTATCGCCCTCAAGGTTACCGCGGATTTTGAAAGCAAGATAGTAGACGATCTCATATCCGTAGAGGATATTCAGGACAGCGTAGAATCCGTACTTATCCAGTCCGGTTACGGCGACGTTGCAAAGGCATACATTCTTTACCGCCGCAACAGAGAAAAGCTCCGTCAGGTAAAGAGCTCTGTGCTGGACTATAAAAAACTGGTTGACGATTACGTAAAGGCTACCGACTGGCGCGTTAAGGAAAACTCCACCGTTACATATTCTGTAGGCGGTCTTATCCTTCACAACTCCGGTTCTATCACCGCAAACTACTGGCTCAGCGAGGTTTATGACGACGAGGTCGCAAACGCACACATCAATGCGGATATGCATATTCACGATCTTTCCATGCTTACCGGTTACTGCGCAGGCTGGTCCTTAAAACAGCTTATTCAGGAAGGCTTGGGCGGCGTTCCCGGCAAGATCACCTCTTCTCCCGCAAGCCACCTTGCGACTCTCTGCAACCAGATGGTAAACTTCCTGGGTATTATGCAGAACGAATGGGCAGGCGCACAGGCGTTTTCCTCCTTCGATACCTATCTCGCTCCCTTCGTTAAGGTAGATAACCTGGATTACGAGCAGGTTAAAAAGTGCATAGAATCCTTTATTTACGGTGTTAATACTCCTTCCCGCTGGGGTACTCAGGCGCCCTTCTCCAACATTACTCTGGACTGGACAGTGCCCGCAGACCTTGCAGAGCTTCCCGCAATAGTAGGCGGCAAGGAAATGGACTTTAAGTACAAGGACTGCAAAAAGGAAATGGATATGATAAACAAGGCGTTTATCGAAATTATGATCGAAGGCGACGCCAACGGCAGAGGCTTCCAGTATCCTATTCCCACATATTCCATCACCGCAGATTTCGATTGGTCCGAAACAGAAAACAACCGTCTGCTGTTTGAGATGACCTCTAAATACGGCACTCCCTATTTCTCCAACTACGTAAACAGCGATATGGAGCCCAGCGACGTACGCTCCATGTGCTGCAGACTCCGTCTTGACCTCCGCGAACTGCGCAAAAAGTCCGGCGGCTTCTTCGGCAGCGGCGAATCCACAGGTTCTGTCGGCGTTGTTACCATAAACATTCCCCGTATCGCATACCTTTCCAAGGACGAAAAGGAATTTTATACCCGTCTTAACAAGATAATGGATATCGCTGCCCGCTCTCTCAAGGTAAAGCGTACCGTTATCACCAAGCTTATGAACGAGGGACTTTATCCCTATACCAAGCGTTATCTGGGTACCTTCAACAACCACTTCTCTACCATCGGTCTTGTAGGTATGAACGAAGCCTGCCTTAACGCAAACTGGATAAAAGCAGATCTTACCACCGAAAAAGCGCAGGAGTTTACCAAGGACGTGCTCAACCACATGCGCGAGCGTCTTTCCGATTACCAGGAAAAATACGGCGACCTTTACAACCTTGAAGCAACTCCCGCAGAAGCAACCTCTTACCGTCTTGCAAAGCACGACCTTAAGCATTATCCCAACATCATAACCGCAGGCGGCGGCGCGGAAACTCCTTATTACACCAATTCCTCCCACCTGCCCGTCGGCTATACCGATGATATATTCACCGCTCTGGACGTTCAGGACGAATTGCAGACTCTCTATACCTCCGGTACCGTATTCCACGCATTCCTTGGCGAAAAACTCCCCGATTGGAAAGCAGCGGCAGATCTGGTGCGCAAGATATCCGCAAACTATAAGCTTCCTTATTATACTCTCTCTCCCGTATATTCCGTATGCCGTAAGCACGGTTATCTGGCAGGCGAACAGTGGAAGTGTCCCACCTGCGGCGAGGATACCGAGGTTTACTCCCGTATCACCGGCTATTACCGTCCCGTTCAGAACTGGAACGTAGGTAAGACTCAGGAATATAAGGAAAGAAAATCTTATAATATCGAAAAAAGCATGGCACGTGTTGACGGCGTAGAGATACCCGAAGAACAGCCCTGCGTATGCGAAGAACAGCCTGTGGCTGAAAAGGCTCCTCAGGGCACCGCAGTTCTGTTTGCCACCGCAACCTGCCCCAATTGCAAAATAGCAGCCGCTTTGCTTGAAAAAGCAGGCGTTGGCTTTGAAAAGCTGTTGGCGGAAGAGAATGCAGAACTGGCAAACGAGCTTGGTATAAAACAGGCTCCCACTCTGGTCATCACCACCGATGAGGGCGAGGTCACCAAGTACGTAGGCGTGGGCAGTATCCGCAAATATATTGATATGGTGAAATAAATGACAGATATTCTGGTAATCGGGGCGGGCCCTGCGGGGCTCACCGCCGCCCTTTACGCCCGCCGCGGTGAAAAAGAAGTCACCGTAGTGGAAAAAGGTGCTTTCGGCGGGCAGATGACATTCTCCCCCAGAATAGAAAACTATCCAGGTTTTGATACCGTTTCCGGCACCGCTCTGGCAGACGCTATGGTAAGCCAGGTGCTTAATCAGGGCGCAAACCTTGAGCCGGACGAGATCACCCGTATCGAAAAGATAAAAGGCGGCTTCCGCGCTATCGGCGAATACGGAGTGTACGAAGCAAAAACCGTGATCATCGCCGCAGGCGCAAAGCACAGACAGCTCGGCGTGGAGGGTGAAAACCGCTTCACGGGCGAAGGAATTTCATACTGTGCCGTGTGCGACGGAGCTTTTTATAAAGGAAAGCGTGTCGCGGTTATCGGCGGCGGCAACTCCGCACTTCAGGAAGCGGTGCTCCTTTCCGAAGGCTGCGCAAAGGTTACTTTGGTTCAAAACCTTGATTACTTCACGGGCGAGCAAAAGCTTATAGATACGCTCAAAGCACGTCCCAACGTGGAATTTATAACCGGTGCGGTAGTCACGGGTCTTGTGGGCGAAACCGAGCTTGAGGGAATCCGTATTTCCGGAAAAAACGGCACGCAGGTGCTGGATGTTGATGGAATGTTCGTTGCTATCGGCTTGGTGCCTCAAAACGAATTCGCCGCAAACCTTATAGATCTTGACGAGAGGGGATACGTACCCTCCGGCGAGGATACCGCCACCTCCTGCAAGGGAGTTTTCGTGGCAGGAGATTGCAGAAGCAAGAATATCCGTCAGATCGCCACCGCCGTTGCGGACGGAGCTTCCGCGGCGCTGGCTGCTATCCGATATATAGACGGAATGTAATGAAACCGTTTCTCCTTATAATATATTTTTGCTTTTCGTTGCTTGCGGTCTGCCTTACGGTGTACGATAAATACGCCGCAAAGCGCAAAAAAACACGTATTCCCGAAAAAACACTGTTTTTAACAGCCCTTTTCGGCGGAAGCCTTGCTATGCTTTTCACAATGCTTGTGATCCGCCACAAAACCGGCCATAAACGGTTTATGGTGGGACTTCCCGTCATAACGCTGGTGCAAGCGGTTTTGAATATTTTTATAATATAAAGAAAGGCGGTCAAAGCCGTGTACGCAAACGGAATTTATATTCAAGAGCTTTCCGAGGAAGCGATCGACTTTTTACCTAACGGCAGATTTGCCTTGGTGGATAAAGAGTATCGCGGCGTAGCAAGGTATATCAGCTTCCCTTTATCGGGCACACAGGATTTAACGAATTTTTCACTCAACCGCAGAATGGAGCAAGGCGTATATAAAGATACAGCGAGGGATAACGATGTTGATCCCTTGTGGGTTATCAGCGATGAAAACCTGTACCGCGAATATCTTGCCCGCTGTGAAGAGCTTGATATAAAGACAAGAGTTTTGTTTATCGAATCCACGCGGCGCGAGCCTTGCTGGGCGGGCGAAAAGCCCGAAATGCGCACTTTGGGTTACGAGGTCGTCAATCCCAATTTGGGCGAAGTGGGCATTTGCTGGTATCTTAATCAAGAACAGTTTAAGTCCTTTGCGGAAAAGCTTAACGAGCACGGCTTGTTTGACGATTACGAAACCGCAGAAGCGTTTTATAATGCACTCACGGAAGATCCTTTCGTTACAGAAGAGGAAGATCCTTTAATCGCAAGGATCAGCATAGTGAGCATATAAACGGCACATAAGATAAATACTGCTAAAACCCGTGAATTTTCACGGGTTTTTCATTGTCAGGGTGATTCGGGATGCACGGACATCAGTTCCGTGCGAACAGTTTACGGGACGATGAGGATTTACCCCACGAATGCTGGTCGCATTCGCAGGGACCCCAAATCGGACGTCTGTCCCTACGGTTCGATATTTTCCACTGCTGTTCAATACCCGTAGGGGACGGCGCCCCCGACGTCCCGCATAAAATAATATGTTTTTTGCTCTTTGCAAAAAACTACCATAGTTCATAGTTCCTCGTTCATAGTTCATAGTTCATAGTTCCTCATTATCCTTGACATACCCGTTTATTTATACTATAATACACCGACACTTTGCGAAAGGAGGGCACCGCTGTGATAAAATTGTCCGAGCATTTTACATACAAAAAGCTTTTGCGCTTTACCATGCCGTCTATCATTATGATGATCTTCACGTCTGTATACGGCGTGGTGGACGGATATTTTGTATCCAACTTTGCGGGCAAAACTCCTTTTGCGGCGGTAAACTTTATATATCCTTTCATAATGGTGCTGGGCGCTTTTGGATTTATGCTTGGCACGGGAGGATGCGCACTTATCGCAAAAACTCTTGGCGAAGGGGATACGAAAAAAGCAAACAAGCTGTTTTCAATGCTCGTGTATATCACCGTAATAGGCGGTGTTGTTATCGGCTTGGCGGGAATACTGCTTCTTCGTCCCGTAGCGTCCCTTTTGGGCGCAGAGGGAGAGCTGCTTGAAAACTGCGTTTCCTACGGCAGAATAATCCTTTTTGTCCTGCCTGCCTTTATGCTCCAGATCGAATTCCAAAGCTTTTTCTCTCTGGCGGAAAAGCCCTCTATGGGACTTTGGATGACAGTTGCCGCAGGCGCTACCAACATGGCGCTGGACGCTTTGTTCGTCCACCCAAAGCTTTTGAATTTGGGACTTTCCGGCGCGGCGTATGCCACGGCGGTGAGCCAGCTTGTGGGCGGAATAGTACCGCTTATATATTTTATTTGCAAAAATCCCACGGTTTTGCGTGTGGGAAAACCATATTTTCATTTTACTTCCTTTTTAAGCATATGCACCAACGGATTTTCCGAGCTTTTGGGGAATATATCAATGTCCCTTGTGGGAATGCTGTATAATTATCAGCTTTACAAGTTTGCGGGGGAGGACGGAGTTTCCGCTTATGGCGTGCTTATGTACGTTAATTTCGTGTTCCTTTCTGCGTTTATCGGTTATTCCGTGGGCGTCGCTCCCGTTATCGGCTTCCATTTCGGGGCAGATAATAAAAAAGAGCTTCGCTCCATTCTTAAAAAGAGCCTGGTTATCATTTCCGCTTCTTCGGTTGCAATGCTCATAGCGGGGGAGGTGCTGGCGTATCCGCTGTCACTCATCTTCGTGGGGTACGATCAAACCCTTCTTGACCTCACGCTCGAAGGTTTCCGCATTTTTTCCTTTTCCTTTTTGTTTGCGGGGCTTGCTATCTTCGGTTCCGCCTTCTTTACGGCACTTAACGATGGCTTGACTTCCGCCCTTATGTCCTTTTTGCGCACTCTGGTTTTCCAGGTAGCGGCGGTGCTTTTACTGCCCCTCGTTTTCGGAACAGACGGTATCTGGTGGTCTGTGGTGGTCGCCGAGCTTGCCGCCGCATCCCTTTCGGTTGTGTTCATAGCGGTTAAAAAGAAAAAGTATAAATATTAAAACCCGTGAATTCTTCATGGGTTTTTGTTATTTAACCATTGACACGGTACGTGTTGTATGATAGAATGTTGATAGAAGAAACGCATTTTTCAAAATCAACCCCAAAAAATAAGGAGGCATCTTTATGAAAACAACAAAACGAATAATCTGCATTTTTCTTGCGTTAACCTTCGCTTTGCTCGTAGGCTGTAAGGATAACTCCTTGCCTGTGGATAGGGTGGTTGCCGAAACGGATACACACCGCGTTTTCTATTCAAACGAAAAATGCTATATAGAGTTTTTTGAAGACTTGGATTATCAAAACGACAGCCCTATTATGGCGTCTTCAAGTCCGGCTTACGTTACTGTTCAAAACGCAGGTGAATTGGTCGATAAGATTCTTGAAAACGATTTCACGTTTGAACAAAAACTGATGATCTACCGCGCCACAACCGATGAAAACGGAGAGATAGATAGGTGTATTTTTGATATTGAGAAAATGTATCAGCCTGTTTTTCCCGAAAATACAGAGCTCCAGAAACTTATATGGGACGGACTGCCGTATTACTTCTATATCGCCGAATATGCGGAAAGCTTTCGGGTGCAAGTTACTTGTTATGAGAAGGATTATTATTCGGAAGTTTATAAGCGTGATATTACAGATGAAATTGCAGAATTTGAAGCAAGCGATTCGTATACCGTTACACAGTTGAAAGACAAAAACGCAGTTGAGTATCGCGGCAAAAGCAGAAAATACGTCATATATGATATTGAAAAAGACGGGAAAAACATAACTGTAGAAGAGGAATATCATATTTCCGACATTTATGGTGATGTTGTTTCGGAAACCGTACCGTACAGCATTGATGTATACGTTACAGAGGGCGACTTATGTTATAACGTGTATGTAGCTGATTGCTATCGTCTTTTTGATGAGCATCCGGGCGAAGAATGGCTGCTTTCCTTTGGAATGGAGCCTTACGTTCCCGCAGGGGAATAAACCTTTAAAATGCATAAAGTATTTTCTCCCCGAAAATTTTTCGGGGAGATTTTTTATCGGGGAGATTTTTTTACACAGACATCGGTTCCGTGCGAACAGTTTGCGGCGGAGGCAAGCCATCCGCCCTACGGTTTGATATTTCCCACGGCTGTTCGATGACCGTAGGGAAGGGGCTTGCCCCTTCCGCAAACCGCCTCTTTGCCCTAAAAACAAAAAATGTAAAAATTTTGAAAATAGTTCTTGACAACTCTTGATTTTACTGCTATAATTGTAAACTGCACTATAATGACCGTAATATGCGAAAAAATATGTTTTTTTCGGGCGAGGCGGTTAGTTTTACGCGGTAAAACGCAAAAAAAAGAATGGAGTGACAGGTTGAATGGTTAAGCAGCAACAGCTCGGCACCAACGTAAGAATGTCGTTTTCCAAGAACCGTGAAGTTCTTGAAATGCCCAATCTTATCGAGATCCAGAAAAAGTCGTTCAAGGAACTTATCGAACGCGATATAAGCGACGTATTGCGCGATATTTCTCCGATGACCGATTATTCCGGCAATCTCGTTATCGAATTTGTGGATTATTCTTTAAGCGATGCTCCCAAATTCACGATCGAAGAATGTAAGGATAGGGACGTAAACTACGCAGTTCCTTTTAAGGTTACTGTTCGTCTTACCAACAAGGCAACAGGCGAAGTTAAGGAACAGGAGATCTACATGGGCGATTTCCCCATGATGACCGACAGCGGCACCTTTATTATAAACGGTGCAGAGCGCGTAGTCGTAAGCCAGATAGTACGTTCCCCCGGTATATATTATGAAGGAACCGACGATAAGAGCGGCAAACGCCTTTATTCCGCAACGGTTATTCCTTACCGCGGAGCGTGGCTGGAGTATGAAACAGACGCATCCGACGCTTTCTTTGTGCGTATAGATAAAAACCGCAAAATTCCCATAACCGTACTTTTGCGCGCATTCGGTCTTGATACCGATAAAAAGATATACGAACTGTTCGGCGACGAACATATATTAAAGGCAACTCTTGAAAAGGACACCATGAATGCCGAAGCTGAAAAGAACGGCACCGGTCCTCAGGACGAAGCGTACAAGGAAATATACAGAAAGCTCCGTCCCGGCGATCCTCCTTTGGTAGAGAGCGCCCAGACACTTTTGAACAATCTGTTCTTTGACCCCAAGAGATACGATATCTCTCCCGTGGGAAGATATAAATTCAACAAAAAATTGGCTCTCGCCAGAAGAATAGCAGGCTGCGTACTCGCCCGCCCCGCAGTTTCTCCTATCACCGGCGAAGTTCTGTTCGAAGCAGGCAGCAAGCTTTCCAGAACAGACGCAGAGCATATCGAAGCGGCAGGTATCTGGTCCGTTTACGTTAACGTCGAAGAAGACGAAAGCACCGAAAGAGAAGTGCGCGTATTCTCCAACAAGATGGTAGACGCATCCAAGATCTGCGGCATAGCAAACGAAGAGCTGGGACTTTCCGAAATGGTACAGCAGGACGTGCTTATGGAGATAATAAGCGAAGTCGGCGTTTCGGATGTAAAGGCGCTCCGCAAGGCTATCGCAAACCGCATCGAAGAACTTATCCCCAAGCATATTACCATTGACGATATATTCGCATCCGTAAACTATCTGCTGGCACTCTCTCACGGAGTGGGCACGGTAGACGATATTGACCATCTGGGCAACCGCCGTCTGCGTTCCGTAGGCGAACTGCTGCTTAATCAGCTTCGTATCGGTTTTTCCAGAATGGACAAGATCGTAAAGGAAAAAATGACCACTCAGGATATCGAAACGGTTACTCCTCAGTCCCTTATCAATATCCGTCCCATCGTTTCTTCCTTGCGTGATTTCTTTGGTTCTTCTCCTCTGTCCCAGTTTATGGACCAGACCAACCCTCTTTCCGAGCTTACCCACAAGCGCCGTCTTTCCGCGCTGGGCCCCGGCGGTCTTTCCAGAGACAGAGCATCCTTCGAGGTGCGTGACGTACACTACACCCATTACGGCCGTATGTGTCCTATCGAAACCCCCGAAGGTCCCAATATCGGTCTTATATCCTACCTCTCCTCTTATGCGAGAGTAAATAACTTCGGCTTTATCGAAGCACCTTACCGTGTTGTTAAAAACGGCGTTGTTACCGATAAGACCGTATATCTCACCGCTGATGCGGAGGATGAATTCACCGTTGCCACCGGTAACGAGCCTATCAATGAGGACGGCACCTTTGTAAACCGCAAGATCGTTGCCCGCCGCAGAGATGAAATCCTTGAATTCGAGCCTACCGAGATCGACCTTATGGACGTTTCGCCCAAGATGGTTGTATCCGTTGCCACCGCTATGATCCCCTTCCTTGAGAACGACGATAACACCCGTGCGCTCATGGGATCAAACATGCAGAAGCAGGCAGTTCCTCTTATGGTTACCGAATCTCCTATCGTTGCAACCGGTATGGAGTATAAGGCGGCATACGATTCCGGCGTAATAGTTATCTGTAAGCGTACCGGTGTGGTTGAATCCGTTACCGCAGACGAGGTTATCGTCCGCGCAGAGGATGGCACCGTAGACAGATATCCCCTTATTAAATTCCAGCGCTCCAACCAGTCCACCTGCGTAAACCAGCGTCCCGTTGTTACCAAGGGACAGTATATCAAGGCAGGCGACGTTGTGGCTGACGGCGCTGCTACCGATAACGGCGAGGTTGCTCTCGGTAAGAACGTGCTTATCGGCTTTATGACCTGGGAAGGTTATAACTACGAGGACGCAGTTCTGCTTAACGAGCGCCTTGTAAGAGACGATCTCTATACCTCGATACATATCGAGGAGTACTACTGCGAATCCAGAGATACCAAGCTGGGTCCCGAAGAGATCACCCGCGATATCCCCAACGTAGGCGACGATATGCTTAAAAACCTTGATGCAGACGGCGTTGTTTGCATCGGCGCAGAGGTCGGCGCAGGCGATATTCTGGTAGGTAAGGTTACTCCCAAGGGCGAAACCGAGCTTACCGCAGAAGAAAGACTGCTCCGTGCCATCTTCGGTGAAAAGGCTCGTGAGGTAAGAGATACTTCTCTCCGTCTGCCTCACGGCGAAAGTGGTATCGTTATCGACGTTAAGGAATTCTCCCGCGATGATTGCGATGTTCTTCAGCCCGGCGTTATCAAGGCTGTCCGCGTATACGTTGCCCAGAAGAGAAAGATCTCCGTGGGCGATAAGATGGCAGGTAGACACGGTAACAAGGGTGTTATTTCCCGCATACTTCCCAGTGAGGACATGCCCTTCCTTCCTGACGGCACTCCTCTGGATATAGTTCTTAACCCTCTGGGCGTACCTTCCCGTATGAATATCGGTCAGGTGCTTGAAGTCCACTTGGGTATCGCCGCAAAGAAGCTGGGCTGGAAGGTTATGACCCCGGTATTCGACGGCGCAAACGAAAAAGACATTATCGAATGTATGAAGATGGCAGATATGTGGCGTGACGTATATCCCGGCGAAAACATTGTCGGTAAGGAAACCCGCACTGTCGTTGACCCCGAAACGGGACTTGAAAAGACACAGGTCGTAGACGGTAAGACCGTTCTTTACGACGGACGTACCGGTCTGCCCTTTGATAACCCCGTTACCGTGGGCTATATGTACTTCCTTAAGCTCCACCATCTGGTTGATGATAAGATCCACGCACGTTCCACCGGTCCTTACTCTCTCGTTACCCAGCAGCCCTTGGGCGGTAAAGCTCAGTTCGGCGGCCAGCGTTTCGGCGAAATGGAAGTTTGGGCATTGGAAGCATACGGCGCTGCATATACTCTGCAGGAGATCCTTACCGTCAAGTCCGACGATATCAAGGGCCGTGTAAAGGCATACGAGGCTATCGTAAAGGGACAGAATATTCCCGATCCCGGTGTGCCCGCATCCTTCAAGGTTCTTGTAAAAGAGCTTCAGTCTCTCGGTCTGGATATCAGAGTGTTGGATAAGGACGATCAGGAGATAAACCTTAAGGATTACAGCGATGATGACGACGGCGACGAGCGCAAGTTCTCCGAAGAGGAATTGGGCAAGTCCATACTCGAAGATGCATCCGATATTATGTACGACGATGAAGAAGGCGTTATAAGGGAAGATACCGAAGACGATGACTTCAGCTACGTTGATACCACGGACTACGGTTTTGACACCGAAGACGACGATGAATAGAAAGAGGGAACGATAAATGGAAAAAAATATAGAATTTGAATCCATACAAATCGGTCTTGCCTCTCCCGAAATGATCAGAAGCTGGTCTTACGGCGAGGTCAAAAAGCCCGAAACTATCAATTACCGTACCCTTAAGCCGGAGCGCGACGGTCTGTTCTGCGAGCGCATCTTCGGTCCGAATAAGGACTGGGAATGCCACTGCGGAAAGTATAAACGCGGCGCGCGCTACAAGGGCAAGATATGTGAAAAGTGCGGCGTAGAGATCACCACCAACAAGGTACGCCGTGAAAGAATGGGCCACGTAGAGCTGGCGGCTCCCGTTTCCCATATATGGTATTTCAGAGCGATCCCCTCCAAGATGGGTCTGCTTCTGGATATGTCTCCCAAGGTGCTGGAAAAGGTGCTTTACTTCGCTCAGTATATCGTTATCGATCCGGGCGATACACCTCTCGCAAAGAAGCAGCTTCTTACCGAGCAGCAGCACAGAGATTTTCACGAAAAATACGAAAACGACTTCCGTGACGGTATCGGCGCGGAAGCCGTAAAGGAACTCCTTGCGGAGATCGACCTTGAAGCAGAAAGCGCAAAGCTCAAAAACGAGCTGCTCACCGCTCAGGGACAGCGCAAGGTAAGAGCTATCAAGCGTCTTGAGGTAGTGGAAGCATTCCGCCTTTCCGGCAACCGTCCCGAATGGATGATTCTGGAAGCACTTCCCGTTATCCCTCCGGATATCCGCCCCATGGTTCAGCTTGACGGCGGCAGATTTGCTACCAGCGACCTTAACGATCTCTACCGCAGAGTTATTAACAGAAACAACCGTCTTAAGAGACTTTTGGAGCTTCAGGCTCCCGAAATAATCATCCGCAACGAAAAGCGTATGCTTCAGGAAGCGGTTGACGCACTTATCGACAACGGCAGAAGAGGACGTCCCGTAACTGGACCCAACAACCGCGCTCTTAAATCTCTTTCCGAGATGCTCCGCGGTAAGCAGGGCCGTTTCAGACAGAACCTGCTGGGTAAGCGTGTTGACTATTCCGGCCGTTCCGTTATCGTTGTAGGACCCGAGCTTAAGATATACCAGTGCGGTCTGCCCAAGGAAATGGCACTTGAGCTGTTCAAGCCCTTCGTAATGAAGACCCTTGTGGCTACCGGCAAATCCACCAATATAAAGGACGCAAAGAAGAAGGTGGAAAGAGCAAATGCAGAGGTTTGGGACGCACTCGACAGCGTTATCAAGGAACATCCCGTTCTGCTCAACCGTGCGCCTACACTGCACAGACTTTCCATTCAGGCATTTGAGCCTATCCTGGTAGAGGGCAGAGCTATCAAGCTTCATCCTCTGGTATGTTCCGCATTTAACGCCGACTTCGACGGCGACCAGATGCCCGTACACGTACCTCTTTCCGCAGAGGCGCAGGCAGAAGCCCGCTTCCTTATGCTTTCCGCAAACAACCTGCTCAAGCCCGTTAACGGCCGTGCAGTTGCAGTTCCTTCTCAGGATATGGTGCTTGGTTCTTACTTCCTTACCATGGATAAACCCGGCGAACCCGGCGAAGGCAAGTCCTTCCGCAATTTCGATGAAGCTGTTATGGCTTACGAAAACGGCGAACTGGGACTCCACGCAAAGATCAAGATCCGCGTTTCCAAGGTTGTTGACGGCGTAGAAAAGTTCGGTATGACCGAAACCACTCTGGGCAGACTTATCTTCAACCGTCCCATTCCTCAGGATCTGGGCTTTGTAGACAGAACCGACCCCAAAAACGAATTCAAGCTTGAAATAGACTTTACCACCACCAAGGATGAGCTTGGTCAGATCGTAGACCGTTGTATCAAGTACCACGGCAACGCAGTTACATGCGAAGTTCTGGATAATCTTAAAGCTCAGGGCTTCAAGTACTCTACCAAGGGTGCTATCACCATCTGCGTTTACGATATGACGATTCCTTCCGAAAAGCAGGAACTTATCGCAAAGGGTGATGAAAAGGTAGATAAGATCTCCGAATTCTACCGCCGCGGCTTGCTTTCCGACGAAGAACGCAGCGAGCGCGTTATCAAGGTTTGGGAAAGCTGCACCAAAGAGGTTGCAGACGCTCTGCAGAAAAACCTTGATAAATTCAACCCCATTAATATGATGGCGGTTTCCGGTGCCCGTGGTTCCATCAAGCAGATCAGACAGCTTGCAGGTATGCGTGGTCTTATGGCTTCCGCAACCGGTAAGACTATAGAAATGCCCATTAAGGCAAACTTCCGTGAGGGCATGAAGATACTGGAATACTTTACCGCTGCCCGTGGTGCGCGTAAAGGTCTGGCAGATACGGCTCTCCGTACCGCAGACTCCGGTTACCTTACCAGACGTCTTGTTGACGTTTCTCAGGACGTTATCGTACGCGAAAACGACTGCGGCGATACCAGAGGTCTGTGGGTAAGCAAGATTGTGGACGTACTTCCCGGCGGCAAGGAAGCTGTTATCGAACCCTTCGAAGACAGACTCCTCGGCAGATATGTTGTTGGTGATCTTTGCGATCCCGCAACCGGCGAAGTTATCGTTCCTCACAATACTATGATCAACGAGGATCAGATTGCAAAGATCGTTGCCGCAGGCATCGACAGAGTAAAGATCCGTTCCGTTATCAACTGCCGCGCAAAGCACGGCACCTGCGCACACTGCTACGGCGCAGACCTTGCTTCCGGCTTGAAGGTAAGTATCGGCGAATCCGTCGGTATCATCGCAGCACAGTCTATCGGTGAACCCGGTACCCAGCTTACCATGAGAACCTTCCACTCCGGCGGTGTTGCCGGCGGCGATATTACTCAGGGTCTTCCCCGTGTTGAAGAGATATTCGAAGCACGCAGACCCAAGAGAACGGCGGTTCTCGCAGATTTCAACGGTACCGTACGTATCGAAGAAACCAAGAAAACAAAGCAGATATTCGTCCGCGACGATGAAACCGGCGAAGAATCCGTTACCGCAGTTCCCATAGTTACCAAAATAGCTGTGGAAAACGGCGCAAAGGTAGTAAAGTGCCAGAAGCTTACGGAAGGCACCGAATGCCCCGCGGATATTCTCCGTATCGCAGGACTTGATGCAGTCTATTCCTACATTATCAAGGAGATCCAGCGTGTATACCGTCTGCAGGCGGTTGAAATTTCCGATAAGCATATCGAGATCATCGCACGCCAGATGACCAGAAGAATAAGAATAGACAACCCCGGTGATACAGATCTGTTGGTTGGCTCCAGCGTGGATATTTCCGAATTCACCACCGAAAACGAAAAGATCCGTGCAAAGAACGCTCTGCTGGGAGAGAACGAAGTTCCTCTTATGGAAGCAGAGGGCGAAGCCACCCTGCTTGGTATTACCAAAGCGTCCCTTTCTACCGATAGCTTCCTTTCCGCCGCTTCCTTCCAGGAAACCACAAAGGTTCTTACAGATGCGGCTATCAAGGGCAAGAGAGACCCGCTTCTCGGTCTTAAAGAAAACGTTCTCATCGGTAAGCTCATTCCCGCAGGTACGGGTATGGGAATGTACCGCAACGTAAAGGTAGAACTGGGCGAAGAAAAAGAAGGAGTCTACGATGCAGCAGAGTAGTGAGGGAGACAGTACGATGGCGGTCGGCTTCAACCAATCCGTAAAGCTTATCCGCAGCGGAAAAGCTTTAAAGGTTTATCTTGCTTCGGATGCGGACCGTATGTTTACCGCAAAGGTAAAGGACGAGATACGCAAAGCAGGTTACGTGGAAACGGATGAAAGCATGACTGCGCTCCGCCTCGGCGAAATGGCAGGGATAGACGTTCCCGCCGCAATTATAACAATTTACCAATAACAAAACGGTTTCACGGCAATAATTATTCGTGTTTACCATAAAAAACCCCTTGACAACAAGGGGTTTTTTTGATATAATCGTTATTCGGGCGCATAAGCCCGTTTAAGAAATATTAAAGTTTTCCGGAAAGGAGGAAACAAAAGAGTGCCTACATTCAATCAGCTGGTAAAGCACGGCAGACAGGATAAGACCTATAAGTCCAAGTCCCCCGCACTGCACAGCAACATCAACAGCATTCGCAAGGTTACCGTAAATAACCCCAACCCTCAGAAGAGAGGCGTTTGCACCAAGGTTGCTATCAAGACTCCTAAGAAGCCTAACTCCGCACAGAGAAAGGTTGCAAGAGTAAGACTTACCAACGGTATCGAAGTATGGGGCTACATTCCCGGTATCGGTCACAACCTGCAGGAACACTCCGTGGTTCTTATCCGCGGCGGCAGAGTAAAGGACCTTCCCGGTGTACGTTACCACATCATCCGCGGTAAGCTTGATACTCAGGGCGTTGCCAAGAGAAACCAGAGCCGTTCCAAGTACGGCGCAAAGGCTGCAAAGAAATAAAATCTTTGCTTTCTTTAGTCCTTTATCCGCATAGGACAGCATAAAAACAATGCGGTAAAAACAAACGGAAAGAAATATTCTTTTTGTTCGTGCTTATAATGAAATGTTCGACGGTATAAACCGTATTAATATAGATTTAGAGCACTGACGGAAGTAATTTTCGAGTACCTGTGAACTCATAAGCGTAAAATACGCTATCTTTATGAAGGAGGGAAGTAAAGTGCCCAGAAGAGTACATGGATTCAAGAGAGAAGTTCTGCCTGATCCTATCTACAATTCCGTGCTTGTTACCAAGCTGGTAAACAACGTAATGCTTGACGGTAAGAAGGGTGTTGCCCAGAAGATCGTTTACGATGCATTCGCAATCGTAGAAAATAAGACAGGCGCAAACGCACTGGAGCAGTTCCAGAAGGCTCTCAACAATGTTATGCCCGAACTCGAGGTTAAGGCGGTTCGCCGCGGCGGTTCCAACTATCAGGTTCCTATGGAAGTACGCCCCGAGAGAAGACAGACTCTTGGTCTCCGCTGGCTGGTTAGTTTTTCCAGACAGAGAGGCGAGCGCACCATGTCCGAGCGTCTTGCTGCGGAAATTATGGATGCGATCAACAGCACCGGCGGTTCTGTTAAGAGAAAAGACGATATGCACAGAATGGCAGAAGCAAACAAGGCTTTTGCTCACTACAGATGGTAATCATACCACATCTCAAAGGAGAAACTTATGGCAAGGACATACCCGCTTGAGCGTTACCGTAACATCGGCATAATGGCTCATATAGATGCAGGTAAGACCACTACGACCGAACGTATACTTTTCTATACCGGAAAGACACACAGACTCGGCGAAACACATGAGGGCGCTGCCACAATGGACTGGATGGAGCAGGAACAGGAAAGAGGTATCACTATTACCTCCGCAGCTACCACCTGCTACTGGAAAGACCACCGCATCAATATAATTGATACCCCCGGCCACGTTGACTTTACTGTTGAAGTTGAGCGTTCGCTCCGCGTACTCGACGGTTCGGTTACGGTTCTTTGTGCAAAGGGCGGTGTCGAACCCCAGTCTGAAACCGTATGGCGTCAGGCTGATAAATACAAGGTTCCCCGTATGGCGTATATCAACAAGATGGACGTTACCGGTGCAAACTTCTACCGCGTTGTGGAAATGATGCACGAGCGTCTTAACGCCAACGCAGTTCCTCTTCAGCTTCCTATCGGTGCCGAAGCGGATTTCAAGGGAATTATCGACCTTGTAAAAATGAAGGCTTATGTCTATACCAACGATCTCGGTACCGACGTTCTCGAGCAGGACATCCCCGCAGATATGGTAGATAAGGCAGAAGAATACCGTGCAAACCTTCTTGAAAACGTTTCCGATTTCGACGAAGAGATCATGGAGCTTGTTCTTGAAGAGGAGCCCGTTCCCGAAGCAAAGCTTAAGGCGGCTATCCGTGCGGCTACCATAGCAAACGATATGGTTCCCGTAGTTTGCGGTACTTCCTATAAAAACAAAGGCGTTCAGAAGCTTCTGGATGCAGTTGTAGATTATCTTCCTTCTCCTCTCGATATCCCCGCTATCAAGGGTATCGATGTAGAGACCGAAGAAGAAACAGTACGTCTTGCTTCCGATGACGAAGCATTCTCCGCACTCGGCTTCAAGATCATGACCGACCCTTACGTTGGAAGACTGTGCTTCACACGTATTTACTCCGGTGTCCTCAAGTCCGGTACCGCAGTATATAACTCCGTTAAGGGCAAGCGCGAAAGAATCGGACGTATCGTGCTTATGCACGCAAACCACAGAGAGGATCTGGAAGAAGCCCATGCAGGCGATATCGTTGCTGTAGTAGGTCTTAAGAACACTACCACCGGCGATACACTCTGCGATGAAAGCAAGGCTGTTGTTCTGGAATCCATGCAGTTCCCCGAACCCGTTATCCGCGTTGCTATCGAACCCAAGACCAAAGCAGGCGAAGAAAAGATGTCTATCGCTCTCGGCAAGCTGGCTGAAGAAGATCCTACCTTCAAGGCTTATACCGATGAAGAGACCGGACAAACCATCATCGCAGGTATGGGTGAGTTGCATCTGGAAATTATCGTAGACAGACTTCTGCGTGAATTCAAGGTAGAAGCAAACGTAGGTAAGCCTCAGGTTTCCTACCGCGAAGCTATCCGCCGCGAAGCGAGTGCAGACACCAAGTTTGTACGTCAGTCCGGCGGTAAGGGTCAGTACGCTCACGTTAAGCTTACTATCGAACCCAACGAAAACGGCAAGGGCTACGAATTTATCAATAAAGTTACCGGCGGCGATATTCCCAAGGAATACATTCCCGCTGTTGACGAAGGTATCCGCGGCGCAATGCTCAACGGTGTTCTCGCAGGATACAACGTACTGGATGTTAAGGCTACCCTTACCGGTGGTTCTTTCCACGAAGTAGACTCTTCCGAAATCGCATTCAAGATCGCCGGTTCTATGGCGTTCAAGGAAGCAATGAAGAAGGCAGACCCCGTTCTTACCGAGCCTATAATGAAGGTTACCGTTATCACTCCCGATGATTATATGGGCGCGATCCTGGGTGACCTCACCTCCCGCAGAGGTTCTATTCTCGGTATGGAGCAGACAGCATCCGGCAGCGAAGTTAATGCAGAAGTTCCTCTTTCCAATATGTTCGGTTACGCAACAGCAATGCGTTCCGCAACTCAGGGCAGAGCAAACTACAGCATGGAACCCAGCCACTATGCAGAAGTGCCCAAGTCCATCAGCGAACAGCTCTTCGCAGAAAAAGGATTCGGCAGAAACAAGTAATTTTTATAAAAACCTTGACAAGCGCGTAATTTTTTATATAATAAAGTTATGTGCGTATAA
>JAFQAP010000008.1 GCA_017399965.1 Clostridia bacterium
CTTTCCCGCCGAGCAAAGCGACACCTTATGTCTGTATGAGTCCGCCGTTGACCTGCTATCGTTTGCCACCCTTTTGAAGCTCTACGGCAAGCCGTGGAACGCAGATCATCTTGTGTCCTTGGCAGGGGTATATAAACCCAAACAAGAGATACGGGACAGCTCCTTGCCCCTTGCTCTGAGTCAGTACCTTTCCGACCACCCGAATATCCGTACCGTGCATTTATGCCTGGATAATGATATGGGCGGTCGTTTGGCGGCAGATACCTTAAAACTGTTGCTCCCCGAAAGGTACGGCGTGGAGGTCAAGGAGCGTTTTCCACCGAGGGGCAAGGATTATAACGATTACCTCTGTGACCTGCTTGGGTTACAGAGAACTACAAGAAAAGCAAAGGAGAATACGACCGATGAAAGAGTATGAAGTAAACATTGTTGAAACGCTGAAAAAGACCGTAACGGTCGAAGCAGAGTCGCCGGAGGATGCTAAATACCAAGTGCAAAAGGCTTGGAGTAAGGGCGACTATATCCTTGATGCCGACGATTTTTCGGGGTTGGAATTTGAACTGTCGCCCTACCAAGTGGATATGCCGTATCACGAAATGACGGCTCTATTCCGTGCGGCAGAACGAGCCAACCAATCGGTAAGCGGCTATATCGTATTTACCGCAGACAGCTTTGAAAAGCCGTATGCAGTAGATGCCCGAACCTATGGTGTATCGAGTAACAACAAAGCCTTTCAAAGTGCGGCAATGGGCGGCTATTCTATTTACGGCTCATCTCTTGACGGGACTGACCCATGTGTGCGGTTGGAGCGATATATGGCGGCTGAGAAAGGCGGCAAAGACGGTTGGAAAATCGAGCGCTGCTATATGATGAGCGACGTTGTGGAGCAGACCAAACCCCTGCTTCAAGCCAAACAGGACAAGGAACGCTGAATGGTATCCGCCTTGAATTTGTAACTTTTCTGCGAAACCTAAAAAGTTATACTTGAAAATATAATAATTTGTGGTATAATAAAGTTACGAAAGTGAGGCGACGTTATGGATTACTTTGTTGACCGTGAGCAGGAAATGGAAACCCTGCAAAGTGAATATGAGCGAAAAGGCAGTGCGCTTGTCGTTTTGTATGGACGGCGTAGAGTTGGTAAGACAACGCTGATCTCTGAATTTATCAAAGACAAAAATGCGTTGTTCTTCCTTGCGAGTGAGGAATCGGAGTCCCAAAACCGTAGTGCTTTCAAAGATAAAGCCGCTGAATTTATCGACAGCGACCTTTTGAGAAATGCGGATATAAAAAATTGGGACACTTTGTTCAAAACAATAATGGATACGCCCTTCGATACGAAACCCGTTATCGTTTTGGATGAATTTCAATATCTCGGCAAGGCTAACCCCGCCTTCCCCTCTATATTTCAGCGTATATGGGAAGAAATACTCAAAGATAAGTCCGTAATGGTAATCCTTTGCGGTTCCCTTATATCAATGATGGAGTCGCAGACCTTGGCATACGGCAGTCCTTTGTACGGCAGACGAACCGCACAAATTCGCTTAAAGCAAATACCCTTTGCGTACTATAATGAGTTTTTCCCCGGCAAGAGCAGGAAAGAACTTATTGAAATGTATGCGGTAACGGGCGGTGTTCCCAAGTATATCGAACTCTTTTCCGAGAACAAAGATATATATACGGCAATTCAAAAATGTGTGTTGAACCGTTCCGGATATTTGTATGATGAACCGCATTTTTTACTGCAACAGGAAGTAACCGAAATCGGTAGCTATTTCTCCATAATCAAGGCTATTGCCGCAGGAAACAGTAAACTGTCTGCAATATCTACGGTATTGGAAATAAAGTCCACAAGCCTAACCAAATATCTCAAAACGCTAATGGACTTGGATATAGTGGAGCGTGAGGTTCCCGTTACCGAAGATAATCCCGAAAAGAGTAAAAAGGGACTCTACAAAATCAAGGACAATTATCTGCGTTTTTGGTTTGCTTTTGTATATCCCAATATGAGCTTTATCGAAAGCGGACACAGCCGTGTGGTTATGAATAAGATCCGCAAGGGTCTTGTTAGCGGACATATATCTTTCGTGTATGAGGACGTATGCCGTGAAAGAATGTGGGAACTCAACGCCGACGATGCGTGGCCGTTCCACTTTACCAAGCTCGGACGTTATTGGGATGCGAAAACCGAAATAGACATTGCGGCTATTGACCCCGAAGGAAAGAACCTTATCGTTGGCGAGTGTAAGTATTGGCAGGAGCCTGTCGGTGTAAATATACTGCGTGACCTTGAAGAAAAAACAAAAAGCGTGTCTTGGGAACAGAGCAAGCGCAAAGTGTGGTATGTTCTGTTCAGCGCCGAAGGCTTTACCGACGAACTGAAAGCACTTGCCGCACAGCGTGATGACGTTCTGCTTTTCGATGATATTGAAAACAATTAAATATTGTTTCTCTGAGCAGCTTGTAGAAATACAGGCTGCTTTTTTTATGCCCGAAAGTGAGCACTTTATTTTCGGCAAGTAACAACGGGCGACCGAATGGGAGAACGAATATGCACTATACCAGCAAGCATCGCCTTTGGTCACCCAAACGCAGACTTGTTAGGGATAATCCCTAAAACCCTTATGAAAGCGAGTGATGTAATGA
>JAFQAP010000026.1 GCA_017399965.1 Clostridia bacterium
TCAACATTCTTTTCCTCCGGCTTTCCGGTCAATTGCGAATAATCCATATCGCGTTTTTTTACCGTAATGCGAACATCGGTTATCTCACCCGAAAAGTCCGGCATTTGATACGCTTCTGCCGGTCTGCTACGGTCTAGCATAAATTCATATTTTTCTTGGTGCGTCATGGTTTGATATCTATTATATGAGCACGACATAAAAGAAATAGCTATAATAATCAATGCCACAATCATTGCGCTTGATATATATATTTTCTTTGTTTTCACATTTACCTCCTAAGTTAATTTGAAAATTGTTCTATGCCAAAACATTCTGCATGTATATAACCATCTAAAGGATTTCCTATATTATAACCGGGAAATGAGCCGACTGAAGCGCTTGCACTGAGTGCACTACCGACAAAGCTACAGACACCTTTTAACGCAGTAATTAATGCCGCACCAAAAAGAACATCGCAAACGATGTCGTGATTGTCCACATCATCATCTAAAGTATAAAACTCATGCGTGATACTTCCTGTAAGCTCATAATTGTCGTTGCGAATAGAAAAACTTAATCCAAATCCATTTTCGACAAACACCGTGTCAATTTGCACAGAATCATTATCGTATAGAGTTGAAGAAAAGGCGGTGAGAGCAACGTTAGTGCTGGTTAATTCAAATTCCAATTCTTCTCCATTAGGTGTTGTTATAGTAATACTATTTTTCATATCGTATTCAACAGTTATAGAGCCAAGCGCCACGGACGCTTCGGGCAGATTTGTGAGTACAACTTCTACTTGAAGTATTAAATATCCCCAAGGTGTTTTAAAAGTTCTCTTTATATCAGCATTGTTATAGCCGTTTGAAAAGCATACAGGTGTCGTCGCCACTAAACCATTGTAATCAACGTACATAGCCGGATTATTCAAGCAATACGCGAACATATTGTTTCCGAGAATACCTTGACCTGTGGAAGCGTAAGCATCTGCATTTATAAATCTACCAACTTCAGCATCATAGTAACGACTATTAAGATAGTACAGTCCTGTCTCGCTATCATAGTAATATCCTCTGTATCTGAACGGGTTTATCTGCCCAACAGTAGAGGCAAGGCTACCTGTTGTAGAAAGAATGTTACCCCAAGCATCGTAGGCATATTCAACTACAATTGCGCCGTTATTGGAATTTACAATACCTATAACATCGCCTTGCAAATTCTTTATATAGTGATATACAGTACCGTTGTATCTGAACGATGTTACTCCGCTTTCGTCGTAATAATACTCAAGAACAGTAGTAGAATCACCGTTAAACGCAGAAGAATACTGTATGGTTTCTTTAACTATAGTGCTTCCGTCAAGCACGTAACTATGGTCATACAAATATTGTTCGTTACCGTTGAACTCATACTTTCTTGTACGGATACCGTCGGAATTATACGTATAATCAACAGTATGGTTGTTTGAGATAGTTATATTGTCTAATTCACGTCCGTCCCAAGAAAGAGAGGATATACCAATCCAATTAGTAGGATTACCAATTCTATCATAGGAAATATTTGTACCGTTATAATTGGTAAGCAAATCTCCCCAAGCACTGTCGCTGTACGAATATGTTTCGGTTATCTCACCTAATACGGGATATACAGCCATCCAATGCGATACGTTAGGACCTGTGTTATCAAAGGTATATGTTTTAAGTATATTTCCGGCGTTATCGTATGCATATACGTATGCTTTGGAATTGAGTACATCGTCCTCGCGGATAAGCTGACCTAATGCATCGTATTCATACTCGGATATTAATACTCCGTCTTTTCTGACAGCGACAATATTACCAAGGTCATCATAAGTATATGAATACTCGTCGGTATCCAGCAATGTGTTGGTTCCGACATAGAGTTTTGATACTAATGAAGTGCCGTTTAAATACTCATAACTGTATGCATAAAGAGGATTGTATTTGGAAATAAGTCTATCAAAGCTATCATAGGAATAGGCAAATCCCATTTCCGGAGTGGTATAAGAGGATACAAGGTTAGTGTTTTCCTTGTAAGAAATATTGTAAGCACGGCTCACACCGTCTATTACATATTTGGAGCCTTTCGCCCTACCAAATTCATCATAAGAGTTCTCAACGGCAAATACGGTATTTCCGCTTGCATCCTTTTGGTAAGCACGGATAAGACGGTCAAGAGAATCGTATTCGTAAACATAGGTTAAGCCAGCCTTGCCGTCTACAGCTTTTGCAAGTCTGCCGTTGGAATCGTAGACAACGGTGAAAGCGTTTTCAGCACTTCCATTATACGTGACTTTTACTAATCTGTCAAGATTATCGTAGGTATATTCCTCATATTCGCCGTTGCCGTAGGTCATACGGGTAAGCTTGCCGTTGCCCGCTGTATAGGTGTAGGTTGCAAGAACGTTACTGCCCGCGGAAACGGATACCATATTACCAAAAGCGTCATAGGTAATGGTATACGCTGTTGTGGCGGTGTTTATGCCGGAAAGTCTGCCGGATGCATAGAGGTACGCCACGCTGCTCTCGGTGGTATCGGCAGTTTCGTCCTTGTCTGCATCCAAGTAAACGGTGGTAACTCTGTCGCGGTTATCGTAAGAGTACGCGGTGCGGTTGTTGTTTGCATCCTGAATATACTTGAGCAGCTTTGTTACGCTGTCATAACCGTATGACGTTGTGCCGCCGAGAGAGTCGGTGGAGGATTCCAGGAAGTTTCCGTTATCGGTATAGGTAGCGGAGGAAGAAATTATCTCACTCGTTACGCTGTTGGAAAGAACGCTTCCCGTTACGTTACCGTAATTATTGTAGCTGTATGTAAGGGTCTGGGTAACGCCGTTTACGGTACGTACAGCGGTTTCGACATCGTGGGTGTTTATTCCGTTGATTTCTTTGTAGGTATATTCGAAATCTCCGTTATTTATAGATTCGTAGGATTTCAAATCAACACCGTCGTAAAGCGCAGTGTCATTTTGTCCATAGATATCCGTAGCAGACTCAAGATTGCCGTCGTCGTCATAAGCATAAGTTTGCGCAGGCTCGATGGTGAAGGAAATATCATCAAAATATGCGCTGTTGCAGTTGTAGTCATAGACAAAGGCGACCTTTGCGGAGGTTACGGTTAGTTCTTTTTGGGGTACAACCGCGGCAGTAAGATATTGCCAGCCGGTGTTCTCGGGATTGAAGTCGGCGTAATGCTCTTCGGTGGTGTTATCGCTGTATGTCAGCGTTACGGACAGGCCAAAACGGCGATTACCGTGCAGGTCAACGGAGTTTGCTCTTGCCCAGCCGGAAACCATAAAGGTTGTGTTGGCGGGTACGTTAAGAGGAATGGTCTGGTATACGCTCTTTGCAGCGGATGCAGATCCGGTAACTGCACCGACGTGACCTCTTTCAAGCTCTGTATCAAGCTCCGAGAAGGTGCCTTCCCAGTAATCCGAAGTGCGAACCGAGCTGTCCTGAATAAAGTTGTAGTCAGACTCTACTTCTGCTCTTTCAAGCTGAACGTTATCGAAGTATGCGGTGCCTGTTGCAGAATCCAGACACATATATATAGTGTTTGCTCCTTCAAGAAGTTCTGCTGTAACACTAATACGCCGCCATCCGTTTTGAACGGTGGTATCTGTGGTTCCGGTCACGTATTCGCTCTTTGTATTTTTTAATTGAATATATGCACCGCCGGAAGAAGATACACCGGTTGTCTTTACATAAGCGGAAAGCGTATAGATGCCTTTTTCAGGTACGGTTACGCTTTGGGTTTTACAAACGTAACCCGTTGCCGAAGTGCGGTAAAGTTTTATGGAATAGTTGCCAAAGAGTTTTTCTGCGCTTGAAAGAGCTGCAGAATAGCCCGAACCGGAATATTCTGTAGTCCATTCATCGACGGATTCACAATCGCCGTCCTTAATGAGATTTTCCGCAGTTATGCCTTTTACAGAGGAAACGGTAAGCTTGTTGTTGGTTTTCAAGCCTACGTCATTTTCGGTGTACTTTGCATAGGATGCGCCGTATACGTTGCCGTAATAGTCCTCGGTATAGGAGCATATGGCTCTGCCGTAATTATCAAACAAGGTTACGGTGTACAGGTCATCGGTATTGTCGTAAATATCATCCTTACCGCTTGAACGTACGGAGAAATATTTATCCGCATACTCAAAGCCGATTTTCTGACCTTGAGAAGTGCCTACAGATTCCGCTACTGTGGCTACACGAAAGCCGTTGTATGTGTACGTTACGGTGTATCCCGTGTCGCTGTCGTAGGTGGACTTCAGCATGCCGTCGGAGTAATATTCGTATGTGCAGTATTCGCCGGACGGGTATTCTATCTTGCGGAGATAGTTGTAATAGGTTTGGGCAATACTGCCGTTATACGTAGTGGAGTAATAGAAATTTACGCAATCGCTAGTGTCCTGCGCGTTGGTTATCTGCGCCAGCGTACCAACAGGGTTATATACGAAGGTAAGTTGGGTTATTTCGTAAGTGGTTCCTGCAGGAGTATATGTAATAGATGTGAGTTTATTGCTTGTATTATATTTAAACTGCTTTTTGTTGCCGTATACGTCTTGGATTTTGGTTATACGGCCGTTTACAAATGTTTTTGTGTTTCCGTAATCATCGGCAAGCGTAGCGATCGTATCATTTTCTGTTTCAGTTACTGTAACCGTCAGTCCGTAACCGTCTTCACTTTTGTATACGTTGCCGGATTTGTAGAAATACAAGTCAGTTCCGTCGGCATCGTTGTATCTGTAATATTCTACGCCGTCTATATTGGCAACAGAAAGCGTTTCCTGAACGCTTAATTTCCAACCCTTGCCCACAGGCATAGCGGTGTCGAATTCTTGCTGTTCATCGTCTACAGCAAGATAACTGTTGTAAACGTGACTTACTGTTATGGGGAGTATGGAACCCTTGGTGGATATATCGTCGTGAACAAACACAAGGTTTCCGTTAAATCCGTTCACGTATCCCGTGCCGGCGCTTCCTGCACCGTGGGAAGAATATGTCCAGATACTCTCAAGACCTTTTGTATCACGATATTCAATGATCAGCAAAGGCTTGGGATAGGATTCGGAACTGTAAAAATATACGTGTCCAGTTCCGTTGCCGCTTATGGGTACCAATGCCACGCCGTGACAATTGTCGATATTATCTTGGGGATTATACCACTCTTGCGCAAGACGCGTAATGTCGAATTTTACGGTTTTAGTTACGTCTGCATCGTCAATAGATGCATAGTCCAAAATTTCATTGCCATAAGAAGGCTTGTTGTTCCAGGTTACCGTATATGAATTCCATTCCTGTGTAATAGGTTTTGCAGCTATGTTAACCGAAGTGTAACCTACAGCATAAATGCCAAACTGCATATACGAGTTTACTACAACCGCAGATTCCGGAATATCGGGCAGCGATGCGGGCTCGATAAGAGTATGCCACTCTTTAGCGGTGCTTCCGTAGTAATATCCGGTAACTAACGTAGAGTTATTTACCGTGTTCTGATTAGGAGAATTCTGGGAAATGTATGCATCTAATGTTTCCTGCATGCTGTTGAACGCTTCAACAGAAGGGTCAATCTTTACGGGAAATACTCTGTCATCGGAGTCAATCCACTCTGCATCTGCAGTTACGGTAAGAGTATATTTCTTGCCGTTTTTGTGTGCTATTGAGTAAGTAACACCATCAGACACAGCGTAGTTCGCATCGCTCATTATACCTTTGGGGATAACAAGCTGTGTTTCTCCGGAATTTTCATCGTTAAGAGATATACTGCCGTCCTCATTAAGCACGGGAACAAGACCGTTAAGTTTAAGTTCAAAGGTGTATACATAGCTATCCTGTTTTTCCTTAACGATAATGTTTTCTTTTACGTTACTTCCGGAGATGATATATTCAAGGTCGGTACCGTCAAGTATATCCTTGTATATTGCACCGGAAGAAAACTTGGTTAATGTAGTTGCAGAATCAAGAGAATCATCATCCGCAACAGTTGTTTGGGGATAAAGCTCAAGGGCTTTGGATTTATTTGCATCGGGTAAAGACAAGCTTATCTTGTACCCGTTCATCTTGATTTTAAGTAAATTGCCGGAGTTGGAGTTGTTAGCAAGCTTAATGGATATGTTGGATTCGGACGTGCCGTATCCCGCTATATCTTCGCTGTCAACAGCATCGGAATAGGATAACGTGTTATCATAATCCTGCCAATCTCCGTTTTCATCGGAGTAATGGATAGGTTTACCGTAATCTGCTGCAACAAAGCTGCCGTCGGACATACGGAAGGTCTTGCTGCTCTCTGTACGAGAGTCGATAACTTCACCGAGAACATACACGTCCCCGTCGGAGACAGGTACTGTTTCGGACTCATTGGTGAGTAAATCGTTCAACGCTTCACTTGTTTCGGCTAAAACTGATTGCGGAATCGCACAGAAAAGCATAGCAAGGAAGAGAATCATTGCTGTTAATCTAATGGTTTTCTTTTTCATTTTCTTGTCTCCTTTTTTGTTTTTTGAGGGGTACTGTTTGCCCTCTCATATTATAAATGTTAAAAAAAGAGATTTTGTCTATAAAAAATTGGACTTTTTTGGAAAAGTCCGAGTAGGCTTTGAATCGAATATTTGCGGCTCTATTTGACTTCTGGGATTATACATTCATGTGTAGCGAAGACTCTGGAGAATATGGGCAAACACTGTGAATATGCATTCGAAACGAATAAAAAGACAAACAAAAAATGTTTTTTCAAAAAGTCGGAAGATAAGTCAAACTTCATATGTAAAAGATGTATTCGAAAATAGCACTGTAATATTTTTTTCTTTGTTTATAGCGACTCAATCATTGATACTTGACAAAGGCACGATTTAGAGTTAAGATGACAACGCCGAGAGGGAAGGGGTTGCATTCTCTTTTCGTATGATCGGATTGAAAAAGGTTGTTGTTAACTTAAAACAGCGCCCTTAAATTTTTCCACATCATCAAAAAAGCGGCTTTTATATAATGAACGCGGGAGAGGGCAAGAGCATCAATAAAGCATCAAAATGCAAAACTGCGACGCGCAAAGGTCCCAAACAAGGCTTAAAATCTGCTGATTTTACAACGCTTTTTTGCATTTTGAGCCACTCCAAAACCGTTGGTCGTGGGTTCAAGTCCTACTGCCCCTGCCAAGAAAAAAGCCATTCGCAAAAGCGAATGGCTTTTTTCAACTAAATCCGTCCTTGCGGACGGGATAAATCCACCTTCGGTGGATGAAATCACTTCGTGATGAAATCCGACTTCGTCGGGAGATTGGACGGATTTAATTTCATCTGAGGCGGTACGCCGAAGATTTCATCCGAGCTCTGCTCGGATTTCATCGCGCGCAGCACGATTTCATTGACCATTTTGAGATTTTGTGATATAATAACCGAAAGAGGTGATAATTATGGCAGAAAATAAACTTGCAGATATGTCAACCGAATTTGCGGTGAAGATTTTGAATTTAACTGATGGTATCAAGGGTCATTATTCTTTAGCAAACCAACTTGAAAGAAGTGGCACAAGCATCGGTGCGAATATTAGAGAAGCAAAATATGCTCACAGCAAAGCGGATTTCGTTGCTAAACTGCAGATATCCCTCAAAGAGTGCTACGAAACAGAGTATTGGATCGAAATTGCGCAAAAGGCAAATATCATTTCGGAAGATATTGCAAAAAGTGTGTTGCACGATTGCGGTTCTATCCGCAGAATGCTAATTGCCTCCATCAACACGGCAAAGGAGAGCGTAAAATGAATAACACTATTTTATTGGAATGCGAAAACTTTAGTTTGTCATTAGATTTTCAAGTGTTTGAGTCTGACATCTCGTACTCCTCCAATACCATTTTATCGGTTTCTGTTTCCAGTGAAGGTTTTTCCGCATCTACAACAATGGACATTGATATAAAAGATATACAGACTTTTTGCAATGAATTACAGAAAACATACGATTCCTTAAAAGGTGAGGCAAAAATTCAGGAACCTTACGGTAATCAACAGTACATTTTATTTACAGGAGATAAAAAAGGTCATATCTTTGTATCTGGTATGTTAAATTCCAACGGTGCAAACGGATTTTGGCAAGAGTTGAAATTTGAAAATTGCCTTGACCAAACATTTCTGCCACAATTTTTGAGAAAACTGACTGCATTGTCAAGTAAATATACGAAATAACTACATAGCATCGTTTGCAGGCATGGAGTTAAAAGTCCGGTAGACCGCGGATACTTTTAACACCCATCATCGCCAAGGGGCAAGTCTACCCACTGACAGAAAACCATGGATCGGTTTCAAAAAAACTTGCTCTGCGGATCTGTTTTGTAATGGTAACACATGTAGAAAACCCGCATGAATCCTTGATTCTTGCGGGTTTTTGCTTTTTCATTTTTCACGAGCAACGGTCCGCTAAATCCCACTTTGATGCTCAAATCGGGCATCATTTTCCCATCTGTTCCGCTCTGTTCTCAACCTTTCCGTTTACTACATCATCAAAAGAGCATCAAATTATATTTTGAGGCTGTTGACAATATTATCTATTTCATATAGAATAGTATCGTGAATTTGCAATTTAATAATCTATTATTTGTTTTTATAGGTGGTAATATGGGATTATTTAAGTTCTTTTCTAATAAGAAAGATTTTGTACCAGATTTTCAAAAAAGAGAATATGATAATTGGATGGATTTTCTCGAACAAGGCGGTTCATCTAAAGAATGGGAAGAGTTAAAACGAAAAAACAAATGGTCATTTATAATGGATGATGCCGAAATATTTTCAGAATTTCAAAGTAAATTTCGTCCGTTGTATAAAGAGTATTCCGAAAGTGCTGCGAAAATAAAGATAGAATGGACTAATATAAACAATGATAAGGTTTATTTCGGCCATCATATAGATTTGTTTGTAGAATTATGTACTCAGAACATCGTTGTATATAAAAATATGGTTGCTCTTGAAAATCAATATAATGAGGATCATTTACAAGAAGCAGAAGGCTTTAAAAGATTGGCCATGCTTTATGAAAAACAAAAGGACTTCGAAAAAGTTGTTTGTATTTGCAAAGAGGCAATAATATGCGGTGATGTTAGGAGCATGTCGCAACGTCTTTCTCGCGCAATTGCAAAAATCGGGAGAGAACCAACCGCTGAAGAGAAAAATTTAATAGATAGAAACTCTTAGAGCAAACAACACCGCCGAGGATTAAACTTTCCTCGGCGGTATTTCTTTGTCTATTGCGTCCGGGCCGTTTTTATCTGTAAGTTTATTTGCAAAATCCAAAAAACAATGCTATAATAAATACTACACACATTATTTTGCCAAAACAGCGAGGTAGGATATGAAGGATTTGAAACTTACGCTTGATATTGACAAAATCTCTTTCTTGCCCTATAATAAAAGTGAGGTGAAGCTATGATTACCAACGATATTTTCTCAAAGGAAGAAAAAAGACTGCTGGATTTTATCTTAAATCAGGATTTTGCAAACAAAGCAGAAACCGTTAACTACATAAATTCGTTAAATGCCGAAAGCATCGTTCGCGATTATTCGCCCCATCATATTATTATGGAATTCCGTACACCGAATATAAAAGACGGCTATTTCAATATGACAGCTATGGTCTGCGTTGACATCAAAAAGCCCGATGAGGATATCGCAACAGTATTTACGTTATACGAAAAAGACGGTTTCCCCTTTGAGTATGAGATCTACAGGGAAGACAGCAGCGCTATGGATATCAGCACCGTTTTGGACGGTCATTTCACTGTCACTCGTTATCAATAGCTCAAAAAATCCGTAAAAACCGCCGAGGATTAAACTTTCCTCGGCGGCTTTTCTTTTTTTGCTGCGGATGGATCGTGACACTTATTCAAATGTTTGTGTTTAATAATTCAAAAAATGTGGGAACACTCGTCAGTACAGCAAAATCGTCATCCGATTTTATACTCTCCAACAGTGTCTCCTTTAGTTTTTGATATGGATGAACTGTCGGTGACGAGTTTACCACTTCATAATTATATTTCTTGCAACTGCGCAGAATAGAAGATGAACGTGTGCCGTATGGGTATTTGTCGTGCTCCTCAGCACATTTTTTGGCTTTTTGCAAGCAATCCATTGCCTTGTCATTTTCGTTGATTTGTACGTTGAGCTTTGCCATTTCTATATAGATATCAGCCTTTTGCTTCATCGAAGCTAAATCATCATCGCTTTCAAACAAAACGTCGATTAACTCAATGCACTTTTCCATTAAGACGAGCTGTTCCCCACAAGTGTAGTGCGGTAACAGTTTTTGAATACTACACTGAAAATCATTTACTTGTTTCGCAATTATTGACGATAAGATATATTTTGCTTGTTCGCCGCCTTCCAGCAGATCCCTCATAACATCATTTCTCGATTGCGCTTTTAAGGGGAGACTTTTTGCCATTGTAATGGCTTTTTCTTTTTCTCCGTTGTAAAAATATGCATAACACAGTTCCGTGTTGACCCAATTGAGTATATTGGGCTTTTTGCAGTTTGAAATAACATATTCTCCTAACTCAATACTTCTTTTGGGATTGATTTTTGAGGAGCTGTATACGATCCATGCCATCAACAAATGGTTATTCGGGAATTGTGTTAATCCTTTTTTGGCGACTTCAATCAGTTTCAAATAATCTTTCTGAAAATCATACGTTCGTAAAGTTTCAACGATTTTTTCTACTGCAATGTTCTCTTCTATTTCATTTGTCCCGAGAAGCTCATCAACGGAAATACCAAAAAAGCTTGCTATTGACGGCAATAATTCGATATCAGGATATGTTTCGCCACGTTCCCATTTGCTTACTGCCTGAAAACGAACACCGAGCCTTTCCGCCAACTGTTCTTGAGATAGGTTTAAATTGTGACGAAGTTTTCGTATATTCTCTGCTATTTTAAGTTTCATACGCTTCTCCATAAATATAAAGTCAGAGGTACCGTCTGCAATGCTATTGTATCATACGGCGAACGGAAAAATCAATAACTTATCTTTTGAAACAATTTCAACCGCATTGGGAATATTTCGCCGGATGGGTGTGTTCAGCTATAATTCAACCGCCGAGAATTCTCGGCGGTATCTTTGTCTATTGCACCCGGACTGTTTTTATCTGTAAGTTTATTTGCAAAATCCAAAAAACAATGCTATAATAGATACAACACACATTATTTTGCCAAAACAGCGAGGTAGGATATGAAGGATTTGAAACTTACGTTTGTTGTTGACGAAATGCCGTTTTACGCCGTTTCATACAGTAAATTTATTGAAATTCAAACCGATAAAGACCAATTACATTGCAAGGTGCAGTACGATTCTCATTCCGAGCCTCTGGTGCTGAAGGGCGGCGTTAAGCAGGGCGACGGTGTTTCCGTTGTCTTGATGAAGCACAGAATAGAATTATACGTTAACGGCGCACTTGTTGACGAGGAGTGGCCTATGGGAAAGCGTTTGTTTGACATGGGCGACAGTTTTGAGCTCGACGCAATAAGCACCGAAGAATATATTGCTCCCCCAAAGGAGGTTTCGTCCGTTTTGGGCGAGTTTTACGGCGCGGAGGGCTGGAAGCCTGCGGAAAACGTGTTTGTGGGCGATTGTATGCCTTACGTGCGCGGTGATGAATACCACGTTCTTTACCTTAAAGACCGTCATCATCATTACAGCAAATGGGGAATGGGCGCACATCAATGGGAGCATATTTCAACAAAGGATTTTTCGAAGTGGTACGTTCATCCTATGGCGGTGGAAATAACGGATCCCGCCGAAGGCTCCATATGCACCGGCTCCTGGATACAGCAGGGCGGGGTGGAGTATTTGTATTATACCGTGAGGCGTGGAGGAACTATTGCGGCGCCCGTTTGCCGCAGTGTATCCGATGACGGGTATCGTTTTAAAAAGGATTTGAATTTTGGTTTTATCCTGCCCGAAAAGTATAACCGTGCCCGTGCCCGCGATCCGAAAATTATAAAGGACAAAGACGGACTGTTCCATATGATCATCACCACCTCGCTCCTTGCGGAGAAAAAAGGCTGTCTTGCTCATTTTGTGTCAAAGGATCTTGAAAATTGGCAGGACACCGATAAGCCGATCTATATCTCGGAAGACGGCACCGAGCCCGAATGTCCGGATTATATCTTTTATAAAAACAGATATTATTTGATATTCAGCCTTAATGCAAAGGCGCGGTATATGGTATCCGAAAGTCCTTTTGATAATTGGAGAACGCCCAAAAATCCATCTGTCCCCTGCGCATCGGTTCCCAAGGGCGCTGTTTGGAAGGATAAGATAGTTTTTGCGGGATATAAAGGCATTGACGGATATGCGGGAACTATGACCTTTAAAACCGCAACCGCCGACGAAAACGGAGAGCTTATATTTCATTGATATAATACCGCTGAGGATTAGATTTCCCTCGGCGGTGTTTTGCTTACTGTAATTTGTCTATAATGTATGAATTATTGATATAGGTGCAATACCAAACATTCTCTCCACAAAGTAAATATTTGTGGTATAATTATTTCAAAATCAATGCACCCAAATTCAAAAACGCCACACTATATGTATGAAAGGAGATGAGACAATGCAAAAAGCGAACAAAATGCGTGATAAACTTATCATTGAATTTACCGAAAACTATATGGGAAAGCTGTTTTATTTCTGCCTTAAAAAGACAGGAAGCCATGTTGAAGCAGAGGATTTAACGCAAGATATTTCTCTCCAGATTATCTCGGCTTTGAATAAGGGAACGATGCCCACAAGCTTTTCGGCGTGGATATGGCAGATAGCGCGCAACCGTTATTCGGTATGGGCAAAGGAAAAGCATAATCGAAACGAATCGGTAACCGGTTCCGATATCGGTGATTATGAACTTAAAGACGAAGGCGAAAATGTTCTTGATGAAATGATACACACAGAGCAAATGGCTCTGCTTCGGCGAGAGCTGGCGTTCATCAAAAGTGATTATCGCAATATTGTCATTGCCTATTATATAGAGGATAAGAATGTTCGTGAAATTGCATCGTTGCTCTCACTTCCCACAAACACGGTGAAGTCAAAACTTCTCCGCGCAAGAGAAATTTTGAAAGAAGGTATGAATATGGCAAGAGAATTTGGAAAACGCAGTTATAATCCCGAAAATGTAGGATTTGTAGCAAGTGGTGATCAACCAAGCGGATTACCTTGGAAAGCGGTTAACAGAAAGATACCCAACAACATTTTATTGCAAGCGAGCAATAATCCTTCGACGATTGAAGAATTGTCTATCGAGCTTGGGGTCGCGCTTCCCTATATGGAGGAAGAGGTTGAAAAACTGCATCAGGCTACTCTTCTTGAAAAGCAAGGGGATAAATATATCACCAATTTCTTTATACTTGATAAAGATTGTCAAATAGAAATTTATAATGTTTTAAGACGGGGCGCAAGGGAAAGAAGCAGACTTATCGGTGAGTTTATAGACGAAAGAATTGCCGATATCCGAAAGCTCGGCATTGCCGGAGACCACATTGACGATAATATTATTCGTTGGTGGTTAGTGCCTCACCTTATTGACCGTTTAATTGAAAATTCTGTCAAGGCAAAAAGTAATGTTTATGACCCTCCTGTACGCGCTAACGGCGAATCTTGGGGATTTGTTGGATACGAGATATTTGAATATCCCGAGGATGTAGGTATGAGTCAAAACGGAAACGGAGACGGAAAAAATATGCTTTGGGTTTATGGCGAATTCCCTCCGAACCGCGACGAAATATTGCTGTTGTGCGACTGTATTAGAAATAAACGCCATGTGACATCTTTTTCCGATATCGAGAAAAATGTATGGGAAAACATAGAAGGAAAATTTGCGCATACATCCGATAGCGGAGAGACAGTTTCCGATGTTCTTGTGCTAACAAGTGATAGTTGGGATAAAATCGGTCAGCTTTTCCAAGAGCATAGAAATTATAATAAACTTATGGAAAATATGCTCTGTGCGTACGATAAGGTCGAAGAAATCTTTAAAAAGTACAGCCATAAGGTTTTGCATGATAACCTTGGATATAACATCAGAATGGAATTCTATAAAATGAGAAGGATGTGTGTCAATGATTTGGCAACTGATGGTATATTGACTCTTCCGGCTAATATAGACAATTGCACCGCACTTATGTATATCGTTTTGGGATAAGATTAAAACACCGCCGAGGATTAAGTTTTCCTCGGCGGTGTTTTGCTTACTGTTTAATTTGTTGAGGAAGGGGGAGCGGGTCTTGGCTCGGTGGTGAGCGCAGTGATAGATACAATAGCTTTTATATTTCCTTGCCATTCCTCGGGCATATGGTAGCTTCTGTCGGTAGTCTGGTATACGTATGTCATACCCCAGCCGTCCCCTGCAACCTGCCCGTAATCAAGCCAGCTTATATAATCTTCCCAATGGACCACCTGATTTTGCTCGTTTACAAGCAGCCAGCGGGAATAGGATTTGACTGTGGTTTCGCAGTCGTATCCAAAGCTGAAAAAGGCTACAACGGAAGGATATGTTTCCCAGTTGCCTTTTTCACATTCCGACATAATGTACCCGTCGATCTGCTCTAAGCCTCTGAACGCGCTGGTAACGTGCTTTGCGTAAAAGGGACCATCGGCTTCCTCGGTTTCGATGGTGTAGGTATAGGATTCAAACTCCACTTGCGGCACAAATATAAAATTATTTGTGTATCCCGCGGAATATTGGTCGAAGGTCTGCTTCTGGGTTTTTAAGGCGTTTCCGTCTTTATCAAGGAATGTGCATTTTACCGTAACGGAATAATTTTTGTTCGTGCCGTTTTCAACGGTTATTACAGCAATATCGCCCTTTGTCCAGGTGTATCTTACGTCCTTTACCACCATCTCGCCGGAAAGCGCTGCCGAAGTATCTGTATCTTCCTCTTCGCTTGCTTCGGGTACGTAAACGGACACGTTATCGTAGCTTTCGATATCGTTGGTAGGCTGATTATCTGTAGCTTCGCATCCCGTGAAAATACTTACGGTAAGCAAAAATGCTGTTATAAGAAAAATTTTCTTTTTCATTTTTTGCCTCATTATTTTTTCAATGATATATTTGAGGGTTTACCACTATCCCCTGCAAAATGGGAATTGCCTGAATATCGCCTTTCCAGTCATCTTCCCATACAAGTTCACTCTCCAAGGTGTAGAAAACTACGGTATCAAAATATCTGTCAAAGCCTTGCCCAACGTCTATGATACGGGATTTTTCCGCTATGTAAACGATCTGACCGCTTTCATTTACAAGCAGCCATTTAATATCTGCTTGAACAGGGGCGTCCCCCGTGTATTTATACGAAAAGCTTGCCAGCACAGCGGGATACATTGTGTAATCGTCTTTTGCTATCTGCTCCGGGATATAATAAGGCATTTCCCGCAGTCCGTTGTATTTATATTCTAACTTGTCTGCATAAAAGGGACCGTCGGCTTCGGAGGTTTCAACCCGGTATTCAAACTTATCAAAGGTCATATTTGGAGCAAATAAAAAGTTATTACTGTATCCTGCGGAAAACTGGTCAAATATCTGTGTTTCGCTTTTTAATACTTTGTTTTCCGCATCAAGATACGTGCCCGTAATAGTAACAACGTAGTTTTTGTTGGTGTTATTTTCCACGCTTACAACCACAAGGTCGTTTCCGCTGAATGTGTATTTCTTTTCTTTTACAACAAATTCTCCCGTTAAGGAATCGCTGTTTTCCGTTTCTTCACCGGAAACGCTGTCGGGCACAAATTCTGATACGCTGTCATAGCTTGCTTCGGTGTAGATATTGGAGTCATTATTTTTGCATCCCGCCAAGGCGGTCAAAGTGACCGCCGTTAACAGAAGCATTATTACGGATTTTCTCATCTCTTTACACCGCCAAGAGCGTAAATATATGCGTCTTCAAGTGTGGGAGTAACGGATATAGATTTTTCCGTAAAAGGCTTTTCCGCAACGTATCTCACGCAGGGACTGCCGTCTATGTACGCAACGGAGGTTACTACAGCCTCTCTGCGCAGCATCTCTTCCTCTTCCTTGGTTCCCGTATGCTCAAACATCTTGCCCGAAACTCTGTCAATAAAGTTAGACTTTTCTCCAAGGTATTTCACTTCACCTTGTTCAAGCACACAAATGTTGTTACACAAATGCTCTATGTCTGCTGTAATATGAGTAGAGAAAATTATAGTTCTTTCCATTGCTATCTTGGAAAGCAGATTGAGGAAGTACAGTCTTTCCTCGGGGTCAAGACCGGTAGTAGGCTCGTCGATAATAAGTACCTTGGGATCACCTATAAGCGCCTGCGCAATACCTGCTCGTCTTAACATACCGCCGGAATATGCTTTTAATCTCTTCTTTTCTTCTCCTACAAGACCTACTGTTTCTATTGCATTTGTAATTCTTTCTTTGCGTTCCGCTTTGTTTTTAATACCCTTTAAAATGCAAACGTAATCCAAAAACTCAACAATATTCATTCTGGGCATCAGCTTTGTGCTCTGAGGAAGATAACCGAGAGAAGAACGGAATTCGTCTTTGTTTGCCTTCAGTTCTTTTCCGTCAAAATATATTTCGCCTTCCGTTGCATCCATAATAGTTGCAACAATGCGCATTAAAGTTGTCTTTCCCGCACCGTTACGACCGATAAGACCGAATATACCTTGACCAATCTCGATATTAACGCCGTTAAGTGCCTTCTTTTTTCCTCTGGGGTAGATTTTGGTTATGTTTTTAATTTCTATTTTCATAATGTTTTTCCTTTCAATTAATCATTAAAGCCTTGGTGGAGTTTTTCTCTGCGGAGTAAGAAGTACGTTGCAACGAGTAATACTACCGCTATCCCGAAAAACAGCAGTCTGTTATACGTCCACAGCGGACCTACGCGGTAATACTCGGTAAGCACCGTATCGCCCATAAAATAGTTGGATATAAAGGGATCGTATAAACAGTGTCTTATATCCTCGGAACCCGAATGAATTCTTTTATTCAAGGAATCTGCGATAGTGTACGCCAGTATACCAAGTCCCACCGGCACGTAGCAGTTACGGGTGACTACTCTTATAAACAGCAACAGGGATGCGAAGAATAAGACAGTAACCAATGCGGATACAAGCATATACCATTTAAAGTTTTCGGGTATGTAAATGGGAATACGTATTTTTTCTCCGTTTTGCGGAATATATTCCGCGTATTTATACAGAATTACCATTAAAACCGAAGGTATGGCGGCACCCAATACCACTGCACAGAACTTGCCGAACAACAGTCTTGTGGTCCTTACACCGCAAGTCAGCCCGAGCTCGATCTCATATTGATCGTACAGCAAAAAGGAAACGGGCAAAACCAGCAAAAATGGTACTACTTTTTCTGTGTAATCAATAAATCCCTGGGCAGGTAGTGCGGCGATTAGGGGCATAGGCTCCCAGAAACGGCAGGAAAACAACAGTACCGCCAACGTGATGAAAAGAAAATAGATATTCTTTTTAATTGCTCTTAAAAACAGCATTTTTTATTTTTTCACCTCTTTTTTACACGTTTCTCTTGCGTGTGCACAGATAAGCTATAAGCGAGCCCACAATTCCCACACCGGAAAGGAAGGCTATACATATGGCAACCTTTCCGATACTCAGATCGTTTCTGATAAGAGAATCCTCCCACCATTCGGTTTGATAATAATGGAAATACTGGCGCAGCTTCCAGGGAACGGGGGAAAGGTAATCAAAATACAAGGGGTCTACACGGTATCTGAACATAAGGAATCCCATATAGAAAGCAATAACGTATCCAATGGAGGTAACTGCCGCGGGAATACCGTTTTTAAACAGCGCACCCACAAGATAGGTAATTCCGATATAGAACAAAACGGTAGGCATAGCAACGAAAATATCAAGACGGATAGTGCGTATCAGGATTTCTTTTATAAGCTCCATTGCTGTGTGCCCTTCCACACCGCCGCGAGAGAAGGTGTAATATATTGATGCCGTAATGTTAAGTAAAACCAGCACCACGAAATTTACTGTTACCAATGCCGCAAGTCTGCCCAGAATATAGGTGGAGGGTCGCAGTCCCGCGCATTTTTCTATTTCGTAGAATTTATCGCCGTAATCACGGTTTAATATCAATACCACGGTAAAGGTGGTAAATATAGGCAGGGGATAAAACAGTATGCCGGCGCAGGTAACATTTGTCATAGTCTGCACAAAGTTTTGGTAGTCTAACACAAAGGTTGGATCGGTGTCCCCGCCGAAATGTCCGGTATATTCGTCATACATTACGGTAAATACCAAAACTATAAGTATGAACCAGAAAACCGGCGACCTTAAAAGATTTTTAATTGTGTTTTTGTAGGTTTGTCTGAACATATTTATTCTCCTTTTTTAATAATATCAACGCAGATGACAGACGTTAATTCTCCCTGCAAATGCTCGGGTAATTCAAGATTGCCTATAGCGTGCTCCGTGTCCGTGTATATGAAAAATCCGTTCCATTCCGAATAAGCGGTAGTAAACTCCGGGTGTGTGGGATTTTTTGTATACGGGTCGGTCTTGTGGACAATAAAGACGATATCCCCTTTTTCATTAAAAAATACTATGCTTGCACCGAGGGTTATTGTAAAATCGTTTCCGTTGGAAGCGCCGATCCCGCTTACCAGCGCGGCGTTTTTTTCAGCTCTGCCTGAATTGGGCTTTACTACCTGCACCACTACGTTTTTCATAAAGCATTCTTCTGTCGCCTTAACGCTTTCCACGGTGTAGGTGAATTTTGCAAAATTTATCTTTGGGTTAAACAAAAAGTAATTTTGGTAGCCGGAGTAAAACTGGTCAAAGGTTTTTGTTTCTGTCAAAAGCACATTACCGCTTTCGTCTAAGTACGTGCCGTTAATTGTTATAGAAAGGTCGGTGTCGGTGCCGTTTTGCACGTCCAGTATCACAACGTCCTTTCCTTCGTAAACGTACTTTTTGTCTTTTACGGTAATTTCACCGCTTATCTGCCCGTCATCGGGCGCAACGGCGGAAACCGAATCGTAATCGCTTATCTCGTGCTGGGGGGATTTCTGTTCACCGCAGGAAACAAGCATAGCGGCAAGCAAAGCGAAAAACAGTATTAAAGCAATATTTTTCTTCATTTTAATTCCTCCAATTCCTTTTTTACGTACTCATTAATAGGGTCTATAAAGTTTTTGCCGTTGTTAATGGCGTATTCTCCAAAAACGTCAAAGTGTACTATGCTGTAGATCTCGTTGGTATATCCGTAGGGGTAGCATATTTCAGCACAAAGAGTGATTTCCGTCTTTTCTTCGTCTGCATAGGTGGTAAATCGCACAAGCACTCTGTACTCGGCTTTGTAGTTTTTATCTTCTCCCGTAACGTTGTGGGCGGGGTATTCGTTGCAGGCGTCCGCAAAGCATTTGTTAAAATTAAAATACAGATCGTTACATTCCTTGCGGTCGGTTATTTCAAAGCTTTTTACAAGCTCCTTAGTATTTTCATCGTATATTTCCACCGTTATGTTTCTCGGCTTGTCTTCGTATACCGCAATAATCGGCTCTCTGCCGTCATTCCGATCGGTTGTGGGAGCGCTTTCTTCAGATGGGGTACTCTCTTCGGGAATTGCGTTTTGATCGGGGAACGTGGTCGCTACACGGTGCACGGCGGTTATTGCGGTTATATTGCCTTTCCATTCTTCGGGCCACTCTAAATCATCTGTTGCGGGATGGTACAGCCAGTGGTTATCGTAGGTGTCAAAATCTTGTCCCGGGTTAAGCCAATCTCCGCGGTAGTTTATAAATATTATCTCGCCCTTTTCGTTAAAGAGTATCCAATCAAGGTTAATAAGTACTCGTTCATTTCCGCTGTATTTATAGGCATATTGGGACATAATGCCCGGATATTGCTTGTAATCCCCCAGAGGGATCCGCTCGCTTATAACGCTTCTGAATTCCGAAAGTCCCTGGAATTCAAATTCAATATCCTTGGCAAAAAGGGTAGAGGAGGCTTTGTTTAACTCTACGGTGTAGGAAAATTTATCAAAATTAATTCCCGGACGGAACAAAAAGTAGTTTTTATATCCGGCGGAATATTGGTCAAATGTCTGCGTTTCGGTTTTCAGCGTTTTTCCGTTTTCGTCAAGATACGTGCCGTTTATCGTTATGGAATAATCGCGGTTGGTTTTGTTATCCACTTCAAGAATAACGAGGTCGGTTCCCTCAAAAACGTATTTTTTGTCCTTTACCACGATTTCTCCTTCCGCAGGGGCTTGGGAAACCTCGTCTGTTTGGTTGCCGGAAACATCGTTTTCTTCTGCGGTTATGCGGGATACGGAATCGTAATCGCTTATCTCGTGCTTGGTTTCGGTTTCCCCGCAGGAAATCAAAAAAACAAGACACAAGGATGCTGCAACAAGCAAACAAATCGCCTTTTTCATATACATTTCTCCTTTTATTTCCTTTATATAGGTATCATAAAGGGCAATTCTCAATAAAAAGTAAAATATCACACACTTTTTTTGAAAAAAGCGCAACAAAATTCCCGTTTTTTTTCAAAACGGGAATTAATGAGCATTGTTTTCTCTTTTTTATCAGTGCACGGTAACGCTTTGCACAGCAATGATTACTGCACAATCACCGTCCAATTCTTCCGGCCACGTAAGTTTATCTTCTTTGGTAAAATATATTGTGGTAGACTTATAAATATCGGTTGCAGCGCTGATCATGGTTTCGGTCTTTTCGCAGACTTTATATATTTCGCCGTTTTTATCAAGGATTATCTGTATGTCGGCGATTACTATGGAACATTGATTATTATTGCGGTATTTGGTTTTTGCTATTATGGTAGGATACACAGTATAGTCGTAGTTTTTGTAATTTGCACGCATAGGTACTTCTTCCCACCCACCGGACTTCTCAAAAACCACGTTTTGCGCGGGGCAGTCTCCATCGTGTTTTGCCGCGTCTATTTTATATTCGTAATCTGCAAAAACGATACCCGGCATAAATAAAAAGTAGTTTTGATAATCTGCCGCAAATCCTGTAAAGTTTTGCTTTTCCGTTTTAACTACGTTTCCGCTTTCGTCCTTGTAATTTACGGTTATATCTATATTGCAGTTTTTGTTTGTTTGGTTGTGTATATCCAGAATTAAAAGGTCGTTTCCTTCAAAAGCATATTTCTTTGCTTTTACCGAAAATTCACCCGTCGTTTGTTCTGCGGAGTTATCTGATGTTTTGCTCGTTTCTTTGTCATCAATATCCACTTGTATCTTTGATTCATCGTCGTAATCCGAAATAACGCCCTCTATAGGCTTGTAACCGGAATCGCAGCCGCAAAGCAAAAGAACGCAAAGCAGTGTTATCATAAATCCGTGCAGTGTAGTTTTTAATGTTTTCATAAGTATATTCACTTCTCCTTTTTGATTTTACAAAAGTATCATAAAGGGCAATTCTCAAGAAAACATCAAATTTTATATATTTTTATAAAAAATTCCCGCTTTTTTCAAAACGGGAATTTGTTGGTTATATATTTATTTTTCCAAGCGAGCTTTTATTACTTCGTTCATATAGGATGCAAACACGCTTCCGTCGGAAAACATGGTGGTGTAGTCCATAAACAGACCGTCTTCGTACAGATCGTACTTTGAAAGATCTCCGTCCGCGAAATAAGCGTATCTTTCGTGCATATAGGTGCTGTCGGATTCAAAGCCGTTGAGATACAGCACGATATAATAATCGCTCTTTTCAAAGCGATTATCCGTGCTTTCCATCTGCCCGAATACCTGCTCCTGCAGCTTTTCCGCTTTTTCGATTATCTCCGGATCGTTTATTTCGTCAAATCGGACACGGGCTATCATCTGTCTGCTTTCGGAGCTGTATACTTCCGCCACGATCACCTTGCCGTTTTGGTCGTATTTAACTTTACCTATGGTATCAAAATTAAATTTTGCAGGATACAACGCTTCCATATCCAGAGGGTTGAATCCCAAATCTACCTCTGCGGAATCTCCGCTGAACCATATAAGCGACTTATCAAATATCCACACGCCGTAATGCTTGTTTGAAGGGACGGGGTTGCCGTTTTCATCGGTTTTGTCCTTTGACCAAGGGTTAAGACCGAAGCTGAGCACGTGCGCTTCATCACTGTTGGGGGCGTACTTCATATCGGTTATCATTGCCGTTGCCCGTCCGCCGGTACCGTTAAGGTATGCTTCGTATACCGCGCTGTTCAAAACCGCAGCGCGTGCAAATACGGCGTTGAATATATCCGTCTTCATATCAAAGGAAATATCGTTAATACCGTAATCAAATCCATTAAAGCGGTCGAGGTATTCTTCGGAAGAATAGAAAGAAAGCCCGTAATATGAGAGTAGATTTCCGTCCTTATCATAAACACGGATAATATCGTAGGTTTTAAACATTTCCACCGTGTTTTCAATAATATACAGCATTTCCTCCGTGGTGAGATAAAGCCATGCTCCCAAGCTTTTTCTGAGTAAAATGTCATTTATGGTTTCAGTATCGTATATGGTAATAGTTTTCTTTCCGTTTTCCGTAGTTTCTGTATTGTATTTGGCAAATTTCTTTTCAAGGCTTTCTCTTGAAGCGGGTGCACCCGCATTATTTATATCCGGTGCGGAAAACCTGTCAATAGGTTCCACGTTTCCTTCCTCTGCAAAGGAAAGCATAACCACGCAAGAGGAAAGGGCAAGCACAAATACAAGTATAAGAGATGCAGTTTTTAAAATTATATTGGTAGTTCGGTTCATTTTTCACTTTCTCCTTTGTCTGCAAACCGCAGATACGCGGTAGTGCCTTCTCCCAAAGCGGATTTAAAGTATAATTCCGCTTCGTGGGAATCGGCAATGGTTTTGCACAAAGCAAGTCCCAAGCCCGTTCCGCCGTCACGACGGCTTCGGGCTTTATCTGTGCGGTAAAAAGGTTCGGTTATGCGGGTAAGCTGTTCTTCGGTCATACCGATTCCGTTATCTTTTACGTAAATGATTTTTGCCCCGTCAACAATACCTGCGCCCAATTCTATTTCTCCGCCCTCTTTGCAGGCACGAAGTGCGTTTTCCGTAAGATTGGATACAAGTATCTCTATTAGCGACTTATCTGCCGTAACGTAAATGTCTTCGCATCTGTAAGTGATCTTAACCCCTTTGTCCGCCGCACGCATAATAAAAATGCGATGTATGTGTTCAAGCAGCTTTGCCGCAGAAAAAACGTTTTTTTCAATCTTGTTTTCACGCAGGTACGCCCCCTCCAAAAGTATATCTCCCACACGCTTTAACCGCTTGGATTCGTCCATAATGTTAAGCATTGTTTGTAAATGCTTTTCTTCGTCCAGCTTATTGCGGAAGGCATATTCCGCATAGCCGTATATGGAGGTGAGGGGAGTGCGCATCTCGTGTCCCAGATTATCCAGCATACGCTGTTTTTCCTCGGCAACGTTTTTAAGCTTGCTCATCTGCTCGTTAATTCTGTTTGTCATACTGTTAAAATCGCCGGCGAGGGATGCAAATTCATCGTTGCCCGTTTCGTCTGCCTGCACGGTAAAATCCCCGCGGGATACGGCGTTGGTTGCGTCCTGCAGCTTTTTAAGAGGTGCATACAGCTTTCTCTGCACAAAGTACAGACAAAAAGCAAGTATTACCGATGCCAGCACAGAAACACCGCCGAATACTATAGCAAGACTTTTAAGCTGTTCGTCCAGATAGCTTATATCCTTTGCGTAAGTCAAAACGTATTTTCCGCCGCAGACGGTATCGCTTATAAAAATATGCTTTTTTCCGTCTGTGTTTTGGATAATCATTTGTCCTTTTTCGGGGATAGGGTAAGTATCGGGTATATTGGAATATGCCGTTTTCTTTTCGTTTGAAAAACGCAAAAGAATTCCCTTGTCCTCGTAATGAGTGCCGTAAGAAAGCATAAGGAAATATCCGTCCGTTTCGCCTCCGTCGGAATAATCTCTTTCAAAAGCTTCCATAATGGCAAACTGCTCGGATATACATACCTGCTTTGCTGCCTCCACGCTGTTTGCGTGAGTATAGGTGGCGAGCGCAAGTATACCTATATTGAAAAACGCCAAAAACAGCACAAGGGTTATAAAATATGATCTTTCAAAGAATCTTTTGCGCTTCATACCTCAAACCTGTATCCTACACCGAAAACGGTTTTAATTTTGTCCTTCAATTCCAGCTTTTTCCGCAGTTGCTGTACGTATACGTCTATAACGTGGTTGGATTCCCCGTCGAAATTGTATTCCCACACGGCGTCCAATATCTGATCTCTCGTAAGCAGACAGTTTTTGTTGGTTATAAACATATCCAGCACGCCGAATTCCTTGGCGGTGAGCTTTATTTCTTTTCCGTTTTTATATACCTTCTTGGATTCAAAATCAACGGTGAGATCATTAATAACGAATTTTTCGCTCTTTTTTGTCCTGCGCAGTACCGCGCGGATACGGGCAAGCAGCTCCGGCATTTCAAAGGGCTTTACTATATAATCATCTGCGCCCAGATCAAGACCTATCAGTCTGTCATCAAGACGGTTTTTCGCAGTAACGAATATAACGGGTGTGTCCTTGATATGCCTTATCACTTCAAATCCCGATATTTTGGGCAGCATAACGTCAAGTATTATAAGATCATATTTTTTGTTTCCCAGCAATTCAAGCGCCTGCGCCCCGTCAAGTGCAGATTCACATCCGTGTCCTGCAGAGGTAAGCCCATCGTGTATAAGCTGGTTTATAAGTATTTCGTCTTCGACTATCAGAATACGCGCCATTTTTCACACCGCCCTTTCGGTTTAATAATATCTTAAAACCTGTATTTTGTCAATCAATAGGCGTATTTTGCACACCAGGCATCCACCTCACTCTGACTGTCGGTGATAAGCATCAAAATGGGTATAGCTTTTATATCTCCCTGCCATTCCTCGGGCCATACAAGGGGTCCGTCCGTAGACTGGAACAAAGGGAGGTTCTGGTGGTTTTCTCTGCCGTTTGTCGTAAGCATAGGACATCTGCCGAATATATCGACTATTTCGTCCTTTTCGTTTATCATTACCCACAGAATACAAGCCTTTAAGCTTTCGGCTTTTCCTTTGTATGCGGCGGAAAATCGCACTTCCAGCGTGGGATATTTCTCGTGGTCGCCTGCATCGAACTTTTCGCTATCAAGATTATAATCCATTTGTTCTTCAAGTCCGTGGAACTTGAGTACAATATCCTTTGCGTGGAACGGTCCATCTGTTTCGGCAGTATCTATGGTGCAGGAAAATGATTCAAAATCAATATCAGATGTAAAAAGGAAATAACCAATATACCCTGCGGAATATTCAGCAAAGGTTTGTTCTTCGGTGGAAACCACATTTCCGTCCTCATCAAGAAAACTGCCGTAAATTGTAACCGAATAGTTTTTGTTTGTGTCGTTTTCCACGGTTACGATCACAGCCTTCTTTTCGCCGTAAACATATATTTTGTCCTTTACAACAATTTCACCTGTGAGTGAAACGCTGTTTTCCCCTTCGGTTTCACTCTCGTTAACCTCGGGCGTGTATACGGATACGTTATCGTAATCGCTTTGCTCGTAAATATTCCCGTCGTCCTTACAGCCTGCAAACAAAGCTGTAAGCATTAATACTGCAATTAATATAGCTATTGTCTTTTTCATATTTTACTCCATGCCTCCTTCAATCCTTCGGTTTAATAATGAGTTAAAACCTGTGTTTTGTCAGTTAATAGACGTATTCGTTAATCCAATCTATCAACTCGTCTTGGCTTTCGGTAACTATCCCCACAACGGGAATGGCTTTAATATCGCCTTGCCATTCCTCGGGCCATTCAAGAGGACCGTCCGTAGACTGGCAAATATGATAGCTCTGGTGGTCCTCTTCACCGCCGGGGTGAGGTCTGGGGTCTTTGGCGATTATATCCACTATTTCATCATTTTCGTTTATCATCACCCACAAAACACCGATTTTCAGTTCTTCCGCACTTCCTTTATATGCGGCGGAAAAGCGCGCATTCAGCGTGGGATATTTGTTGTGGTCGCCTGCTGCAAACTCTGCGTCATTCATATTATAGTTCAGTGTTTCTTCAAGTCCGTGGAACTTGAGTACAATATCCTTTGCGTGAAAAGGTCCGTCTGTTTCGTCGGTATCTATGGTGCAAGAAAATGTTTCAAACTCAATATCGGGTGTGAAAAGGAAATATCCGCTGTACCCTGCAGAGTACTGGTTAAAGGTCTGCTCTTCGGTAGAAACCACATTTCCGTCCCCGTCAAGAAAACTTCCCGAGAGGGTTACGGAATAGTTTTTGTTTGTGTTATTTTCTACGGTTACAATTACGGCTTTCTTTTCGCCGTAAACATATATTTTGTCCTTTACAACAATTTCACCTGTAAGGGAAACGCTGTTTTCCCCTTCGGTTTCGCTCTCGTTAACCTCGGGGGTGTATACGGATACGTTATCATAGTCGCTTTCCTCGTAAATATTCCCGTCGTCCTTACAGCCTGCAAATACAGCCGCAAGCATTAAAACCGTAATTAAAATAACTATAGTCTTTTTCATAATTTACTCCGCGCTTCCTTCGATGGGCGTCCTTCTCTTGGGCAGTATATTCCACCATACTTCATCGCTGTCGGGCACAACTCCTCTTACAATGCATATAGCGGTAAGATCCTCCCACTGTCCGTCATACTTCCAGCTTTTATCTGTTGTCTGGTAAAGGTCAAAGGGATACCAGCCGCCGTCAGCGAAATAGGAGGGCGAATCATATCTGTTTACCTCGTCGCATATCGCCATAATTTCTCCCTCTGCGTTAAAGAATACCATTGTTACCCAAAAAGAAGCTTCGCTCTCGTTGGTGTATTCGAAGCGCATATCTGCCATTACCGTGGGATATTTTGTAAAATCTTCCTGTCCTGCAAGTGACCATATAATGCTCGGCATTTCTTTCGTACCGGCGTATCTGAAAAACAAATCCTTTGCCAAAAAGGGACCCTTTGCCTGAGTGGTTTCTATTTCATAAGTAAACTTTTCAAACGCCATCTTGGGCTCGAAGAAGAAATAATTTTCATATCCTGCTGAGTATTGGTCGAGAGTCTGGGTTTCTTCTTTTAACACGTTGCCGTCTTTATCAAGATATTTTCCCTTTACGGTAACGCTGTAATCCTTGTTAGTGCCGTTTTTCACGCTTACTATTGCAATATTGTTTCCGCGGAAATCGTAAACCTTGTCTTTTACGGTAAATTCACCCGAAAGGGCGGGGGAAGAAACATCTTCCTTGTCGTTTTCGCTTACGTTTTCCTGCGGCTGATATACGGAAACATTATCGTAGTTACTTTCCTCATACAGATTATCGCCGCCTTCATCGCAAGCAGTAAACATTGATAATATCATCACCAACGCAATTAATAAAAATATTGTCTTTTTCATATTTTACTCCATACTTCCTTCGATACTGTAATCGGTATACGGTGTATCAAATATTTTGTCTTTATCTGCCGATACTTCTACAACCGCGCATATTGCGGAAAAATTATTCCATTCATCGGGGTGCTTCCAGCTTTGGTCTGTGGTTTTGTGCATTGGAAAAGGTCGCCAGCCGTCTTCAAATTGACATGCTTCATCGAATCTGCACACATCGTCGCACAGCGCCATTATCTCGCCTTCCGCGCTCATTATTACCCAGCGCACGTAAAATGAAGACTGTTCTTCACTTGTATACTCATAACGCAGAACGCCGTTTACGGTGGGGTATCTTGTGTAATCTCCCTGCGCCATTAGGGAGCGAATAACGGTAGGCGCGTAATTCAATCCGTTGTATTGGAAGTCAAAATACTTGGCAAAAAACGGTCCGTCCGCTTCGGTGGTTTCGAATTCGTATGTAAATTTATCAAAGGCGATATTCGGCTCAAAGATAAAATAATTTTCATACCCTGCGGAATATTGGTCAAGCGTTTTGGTTTCCGTCTTGAGCACCTTGCCGCTTTCATCAAGGAAAGAAGCCTTTATTGTAACGCTGTAATCCTTGTTAGTGCCGTTTTTTACGCTTACAATTGCAATATTCTTTCCGCGGAAATCGTAAACCTTGTCTTTTACGGTAAATTCACCCGTAAGGGGCGCAGAAGAAACGTCTTCCTTGCCGTTTTCGCTTTCATTGTCGGGCGGCTGAAACACCGAAACGTTATCGTAGTTGCTTTCTTCGTATTTGTCTTTGCTGTTTCCGTCTGCACAGCTTGTTGCAAATGCAAGGGTAAGGGCGAGCAGAAGCAGTATAATTATCGCTCTTTTCATAACAAACACCTTCCGTATATTATTTTACGGTGTAAGTGTAAAACCCAATTCTCAATAAATTATCAAATTTTATAAATATTTTTTTATATTTATATAAAAAGTCCGACACGCCGAGGAAAGGGTGTGTCTTTCTCGGCGTGCCGGCACAAATCATTCAAAAAGGAGTGTCTTTTGCAGACTGTGTTTGCAGTATAAAACCTAATTGTAAAGGAAAGATAAAATTTTAAAAACTTTTTAAATATTTCTTTTACGCACACGTAAATAAGAAATTATACAGCCTAAAACCGCTATTCCGGTCAAAAATCCGATAGATATAAATACGTCTGTCCAGGATATATTATAGAAATCGCACCAGAATTGCTGGTCCTCGCCCGGCACCTTGTAGAAATAGAAAAATCGGGTTACGTTTGTAGGGTAGTGGCTTAACGTTTCAAGCAGCAATCCGTCGTTGGCGGGTGTACGAAGATCGATAAAATATACCGCCAGCGTGTATATTGTGGGAACTATCGCCGCGGCGATACCGTTTTTGAATATTGCGCCAATGCAATAGGTAACACCTATAAAGAACACGGTGCAGGGGAAACCCTTAAATACGCACATACGCAACGTTCTCACCGTTGAATCCGCAATGTATTCCCAAATTCCCATATCCACCACTCCGCCGCGGGTGATCACGTATCCGTGTACGTAGGCAAAGCTTGCAATGAGCATAAGTGCAAACCCTAAAGCCGTGAGCGCGGCAATACGGGAAAGCAGATATACGGTTGGGCGCATTCCGCCCGCTTTTTCAATTTCAAAAAATCTGTCGCCGTAATCCCGGTTAATAACAATAGCTGTAAAAAACACCATTACCAGCGGAAACAGGTAGGTAGTAAACATATTTGGCACGTTGCCCATAAGCTTGTAATAGCTGTGGGCGGTAAGCACGAATCGGGGGTCGGTATCCACTATTGATTCGTAGGTTTCCATATCAGTATAGCCGAAAGAGGGCTTGGAAAGCCGCCAACCTACGAGAAGCACAAACAGTATCATACACAGCCAGAAGGTTCTTGAACGCACCAGATTTTTAATTGTGGCATTAAATCCTTTTATAAACATCCTACTCGCCTCCTATGGTATCGTAAATTATTTTATCAAGATAACTTGCAAGCTCCTTGCACCCGTTAAGGTGGAACATACCGGACGCAAAATTATCGTCGCTGTAGGTAGACCAAGCATCGTTGTTCTCCCCGTAGCGGTAAAAGAAGGAGCATAGATTTACGCTTGAATACCAGCAGCTGGGAAAGCCGTTCAGATGCACGCACACGCGGTATTTGTCCACCCCCGTGTTGTCCTCAAAGCCCACGTTTCCGCAGTTGTCAAAGAGGGCAACCCACATTCTTTCTATCTCCGCAAGCCGGTCCTCATCGGTAATACGTACAAGTGCAACCACCTTTTGCGCCTGCTCATCATAAAGCTCAATAACCACGCTTTTTTCATCGGCGGCGTATTCGTATTTATAGGGCTTATTGGGGATACAGTTGAGGAATATGTTTTCCGGTTCTTCGGTGGTATTCACCTTGCGCAGGTTAACTCCGTTTTCAAAGAAAACCGCCGTGCGGGTGTTGTTTTTTATTTTGTCGGAAAGCTTGTTAAATACATAGCTGTGGGCAATATCACCGCATATAGCTTTGTATTCCTCCTCGTTTGGCGCGCTTTCGTAACCGCACACCATTATGGCACCCATATCGAATTTCGCTCCGTCGGAGGAAACAATGTCCTCCTGCCGCAAAACGAGAGGGTATATTACTTCAATGCGTGTTATAAGGGCTTCAACAATATCGTTATCAAGGCAGAAGGAATATTCGGGCAGGGACGTAACCTTGTTAAAAAGGCTGTAATATTCCTCGGTGGAGTAATATCCAACCCCCGCAAAGCTTTTTACATTTCCGTTTATATCGGTAATACGTATAATATCGTATTCGGTAAACAGCTTTACCGTGTCATCAAGAAGCTCCCGCAGGTCCTCTTCGGTAACCACAAACCACTCTCCGTTTTCCCGCTTTTGGTTGAATTCATTAACCTGCTCCGCCGTATATATCCCCGCAACGGTCAGCCCGTTTTCTTCGGATATAAAGGTGTACTTGCCCCATTTTCCTTCCTGTGCAGTACCGCCTATTTCGGGAGCGAGATCGGAAGAAGTATCGTCGGGAACGGAAATATCAATATCAATATCGGGTAAAGAACCGTCGGCAGGTACGCTTTCTTCGGGAATACTCACTTCTTCCGTATCGCTTTCCGTATGGGAAACTTCTGTGTTTTCTCCGCAGGAAGCAAGCAACAGAATAAAAGCAAGCAAAAGAAAAAATATTCTTTTTTTCATTTTTTATTTCTCCTTTAATCTTTCTTCAAGAAGTCTGTTTGCAAATTCGGATACACTTTCGCAGCCCATTGCACCCAGTCTGGTCTTGCCGTTTTCCAGTTCAAAAAATACGGGGTTTCCCACTACCAGCGTAAACTGGTCAATATTTCCTTCGGGATAATACATAAAGGCGATATCCGGCATATAACCTATAACGGTAAATCCGTTAAGATATACCGCGGCTCTGTAATTATGGGTGGGGGGAAACTGTTCGGTGTCCTGTATAAATAAAAATTCATCACAGCGTGTCCGCAGTTCCGATATAAGCTCGGGGTCGGTCTGCTCGTCTATGCGTATACGGGCGACCATTTTCTGTGTTTCCTCGCTCCACAGCTCAATAACGATATTGGGGGATATGCAATCGTATTTGTATGTTCCCATTTGGCTGTAGCCGAAGTTGCCTTCCAGCATTTTGACAGTAACCGCACTTTTGCCCTTGGAAATGTTTTCGGTGTGCCAAAGCGCTATGTTTGTACCCACGGCTTTAAAGTAAAATACGTCGCCCGCGGTGTCTTCAAAGCCTTTTTTGTCGATCTCGTGCACGAATACGTCGTTGTAGTATTCCGCAAGGTCGTTAAGCTCGCTTTCTGTCATAGGCTTTGCATCGGAAAGCACGATCCTATCGCGGGTTTCGTTGTCCATACCCGTTACCGCCAGCGCGCAGGCACTGTTAAGCACTTCAATACGCTTGTACATCGCCCACAGCAGTTCTTCTTTAAAATCAAAGCTGTAGCTTTCTTCAACATCACCCATGTCAAACCCGTTAAAGCAGGCGTAATAATCTTCACTGCCGTAAAAGCTTGCGCCGTAATAGGTGGATATACTGCCGTCAAGACTGCGTATGCGCACTATATCGTAATTATCTATCAGGTTTTTGGTGTCCCATATCAGATATTCGATCTCCTCTGCGGTAAGAGAAAACCATTCTCCGTTTTCACGTCGGGTATTTATATCGGTTATCTGCTCATAGCTGTATATGGTAATTACTCTTTTGCCGTCCTGCTCGCTTTCAAAGCAGTATTCGCCGAATTTACCTTCCAGAGCTTCGCCCGGTGTTTCGGTGTCGATAGATATTTCGGTTTCGCTTTCTTCTTCGGGCAGGGAAGCGTCTTTTGAAATTTCTTTCGATACTTCCTTTGAAACCTCGTTTTTGCTTTGCTCACATCCGCAGAAAAGGGCAAGAATAAGAGATATCAAAAGAAAACAAGATATAATTCTTTTCATTTTAATCTCCCCGTTTTTCCACAGAGGTTATACAGCATATGGAGTATATTTCTCCCTTCATTTCTTCGGGCCAAACGAGCTTATCCTCGGTGGTGTAATAAATGTAGGGCGTGGAGTAATTTTCCTGGTCGCCTGCAAAGAACAGCTTGCCGAATTTGCGTATGTAAATCACTTCGCCGCGGTCATTAAGTATAACAGATGTCCATTCCACGTTTATGGACGTTCTGTCCGTGCGGTGGTTTTTAAAACCGCACAGCGCCTGTATCATAGGATAAAAGGTATTGTCGCCCTGCTCCGTCAATTCGTCCACAGGCCATTTTCCTTCTACAAGTCCGCCGAAATCGTATTCAACATCGTTTATATACATTGTTTCATTTGTTTCTTCCACGGTGAAGGAGTATTTAAACTTTTCAAACTGCATTTCGGGGTGGAACAGAAAATAGTGGGTGTTTCCTGCGGCAAACTGGTCAAAGGTCTGGGTTTCCGTCCTTAATTCAGTGCCGTTTTTATCAAAATAGGTGCCCGTAATAGTAACAACATAATTGGTTTCGGTCTGGTTTTCAAGGTTAATGATAACGAAATCGTTGCCTTTATAAACGTATCTTTTGTCCTTGGCAACAATATTTCCCGTTACTACGATGCTGTTTTCCGTGTTTTCGGGCGTGCTTTCGGTTTCGGTTTTGTCCTCGTTCCCTTCGGGAGTGAAAACGGAAACATTATCATAGCTTTCAATAGGGTCGGTATTTCCGTCGTTTTCTTCTTGCTGGCATCCTGCAAAAGTGCCGATAGCAAGTAAAAGTGTAAGTGTAATAATTATAATTTTTTTCATCTCTTAACTCCTCCTAAAGCATAAATGTACGCATCTTCAAGTGTGGGGGTAACGGATATAGACTTTTCCGTAAAAGGCTTTTCCGCAACGTATCTCACACAGGGACTGCCGTCTATGTACGCAACGGAGGTTACTACAGCCTCTCTGCGTAGCATTTCTTCCTCTTCCTTGGTTCCCGTATGCTCAAACATCTTTCCCGAAACACGGTCAATAAAGTTAGACTTTTCTCCAAGGTATTTCACTTCACCTTGTTCAAGCACACAGATGTTGTTGCAAAGATGCTCAATATCAGCCGTAATATGTGTGGAAAAGATTATAGTTCTTTCCATTGCTATCTTGGAAAGCAGATTCAGGAAATACAGTCTCTCCTCCGGGTCAAGTCCCGTAGTTGGTTCGTCGATGATGAGCACCTTGGGATCACCAATCAAAGCCTGGGCGATTCCCGCTCGTCTCAACATACCGCCGGAATACTTGCCCAAACGCTTCTTTTCTTCTCCTACCAATCCAACGGTTTCTATTGCATTTGTAATTCTTTCTTTGCGTTCTTTTTTGTCTTTTATTCCCTTTAAAATACAAACGTAATCCAAAAACTCAACAATATTCATTCTGGGCATCAGCTTTGTACTTTGAGGCAAATATCCCAACGAAGAACGGAATTCGTCTTTGTTTGCTTTCAGTTCCTTGCCGTCAAAATATATTTCGCCTTCCGTTGCGTCCATAATAGTTGCAACAATGCGCATTAAAGTTGTCTTTCCCGCACCGTTACGACCGATAAGACCGAATATGCCTTGACCTATCTCGATATTCACGCCGTTAAGTGCTTTTTTCTTACCTCTGGGGTAGATTTTGGTTATGTTTTTAATTTCTATTTTCATAATGTTTTTCCTTTCAATTAATCATTAAAGCCTTGGTGTAATTTCTCTCTGCGGAGTAAAAAGTATGTAGCAACCAGCATTACAACTGCCAATCCGAAGAAAAGAAGTCTGTTATACGTCCACAGCGGACCTACACGGTAATACTCTGTAAGCACCGTATCGCCCATAAAATAGTTGGATAAGAACGGGTCAAACAAGCATTTTCTTATATCCGTATAACCGGAGTGGATATCGTAATTAAATCCGTTGAACACGGTATATACCAAAACTCCCAATCCCACGGGGGCATAGCAGTTTTTGATGGCAACGCGCATAAACAAAAAGAGGGATGCAAAAAATACCGTGGTAACAAAGGCGGAAATAAACATATATACCTTGTAGTTTTCGGGAATATGTATGGGAATAATAATTTTCGATTGTTGTGGAACATACGGTTCGTATTCAAACAGTGCAACCATCGCAAAAGCGGCGGTAATGGCAAACAGCAGTATTGCAATAAACTTTGTATAAAGCAATTTTGTGGTTTTTACGCCGCAAGTAAGCCCAAGCTCAATTTCAAAATTATCATACAGCAAAAAGGAAATAGGCAATAGCAGTACAAACGGTATAAAAAACTCGGTGGAATCAATAAATCCGTGCTCGGGCAGTGCCACTATAAGGTGGTGCGGCTGCCACACCGTGCAGGAAAAGGCAAGCAGAAAAAGGGCAATTACAAGAAAATATGCGTTTTTCTTTAATGAACGCCAAAAAAGCATTTTTGTTTCACTCCTTTGTGTTTAATATTTCTTCAACAATTCGGTTAATACTTGCTGCAAGCTCTTTGCATCCACCCATACAGTATACGTCCTGCTCTATATTGGTATCGTGTGCCAGAGAGAAGGCGTCAAACTTTCCGTCGGAGCGGTAAAACACACCTCTTGCGGTGGGGTAGTTGTGGGACATATCTCCGAAGTAATCTGCAAAACCGTTAAAATAAACTATAATACGGTAATCGGAATTCTGGAAAATATCGTCGGGCGTTTTGCCGGTTGCATCGTGCAATCCGTTCCACAGCCTTTCAAGTTCTTCAATATGCTGTTGGTTGTCTATGCGTATTCTGGCAACGGGATAGAAATTTTCGGTTTCCTGTACTTCCACAATAATCGTTTTGTTTTGGTTGCCGTATTCATATTTTCCTGCATTATACGGGAATTTTTCGCCCGGATCAAAGTTTTGCAGATAATCCGTGCTTCCCTCGCTTACGTCGGGCACGGCGTATAGATCGGTATAGCAGATCACAAGGGCGCCGTATTGGTATGCCCTCAGATCTTGGTCAAATCTTTCGTTATAAACGGTCCATACCTTTGTGGACATACTTTTCATATCCGCTTCGGGCATTTCTTTGTCCATACCAAAATAGATTATTTTGGGTTTTCCGCCGATTTCACCACCCATTCTACCGGGAAAATTATAGCAGATAGAGGTGGTAAGCACCTCAAGACGCTTGAATATTACGTCGCGGATATCCTGATCAAGATCAAAAGAACAAGCAGGGTCATGGGAAGACGCAAGACGGTTAAAGCAGGCGTAATATTCATCGGATGAATAAAAGCTGAGCCCGTAATAGGTGTGTACCTCTCCGTTTATATCGGTGATCCGCACCAGATCGTATTCCTCAAACAGTTTAAAAGTGTCTTCAACCAGATAACACATTTCATCGTAGGTTATGGTGTACCATTCACCTTTTTCTTTACGTTCGGAAAACTCTTTTATCTGCTCCTTTTTGTAAATTCCCGCAACCGTTTTGCCGTTTTCCTCGGAAATAAAGGTGTATTTTCCAAACTCGCCTTCCATCTGCTCGCCGTTTACGGGTGTATCCGAAGCTTCGGGAGGCATAATAACAATGGGTTCTTTGCTTGTTTCTTCTTCCTTGCTTGCTTCCGGTGCAGATACCGCGGTGTCGGAGCTTTCTGCCGGCGGAATGCTGTTTTCAGCACTTTCACACCCCGAAAGAAGCAATACAAATGTAAACAAGAGTATTAATACTTTCTTTAACATTGCTTTTACCTTCCGTTATTTTTCTCTTCTGTCCTCAAGTGCCCAGTAATCTTCGGGCACTTCTTCTTTGGTGAGTACAGCCTGCACCGCCGCAATACCGTAAAATCCGTTTTTAAGGTAATCGGGCCAGGTGTCCTTGTCCAGATTGACCACTTCCTCGTGGCCCGCATATAGCCAGAAATCCTGACACCACCAATCGGCTTCCAAGCAGTTCTTTTGCCAATCGTATTTTCTTTCTTCGAGTACAAATATTTGATCATTGCTGTCGAAGATAATTACCGCAAATTCGCAGTAGGTATTCACTTCGTTTTTGTTTTCAAATTCCAGTTTTGAGCAAAGCTGGTGGGTTTCATAGGCCTTTCCGTCCGTTTTATCCACAAAGGGACCGTACCAATACTGCAGTTGTATGGGCAGTTCGGAATTATAATCCTTGGGTATAAAGTTAGACCGCCACAAAGTCCCCTCGTACACTTCCGAATATACCTCGTATTCAAAGGTGTCAAACTGCATATCGGGCTTGAACAGAAAATACGCGCTTGTACCCGCCGCAATATCGTTGTAGGTCTGCTCTTCTGTAAAAAGAATATTTCCGTTTTCGTCCTTGTAGTTGCCTTCAATAGTTACGGTATAATGAGTGTTTGTGCCGTTTTCAAAATTAAGTACTATAAGGTCGTTTCCCTCATAAGCGTATTTTTTATGTTTTACCGTAAATTCACCGGTAATGTTCACCGCTTCGGAAGTGTTTTCCGTGTTTACAGAGGTTTCCGGTTTATCCTCGGGCTTTGATGTGGGTATCTTTTGCTTGCTGTCATATTCGGGAATAGGGTCGTCGCCCGTGCCTAACTCTTTATCTTTACAGCCTGTAAGGACTGTAAGAGCAAACAGAAAGGATAAAAGTAAGCAAATAATTTTTTTCATTGTTTTTCTCCTTTATACGGTGCGCTTTTTGGTTTTGAAATAAATTATCAGCGTGATCACGGCGGTAAATATTACAAATGCTGTTACGCTGGTTACAACGTATTTTGCGGATGTGTTAAAGGTTTCCAGCGGCATTTCCTCCCACTCGGTGCGGAAGTAATACATAAACCAAAATACCTTTTTTGGAACAGGAGACAGATAATCCCGTATAACGGCAATGATCTCCCCGCCGCTCCAGCCGAAAAATTTGTTTAACACCATATTAAATAAAGCATACGCAATTCCCCCCACAGCCGCGGCGATACCGTTGTGAAATACCGCGCCGATGATGTAAGTAACGCATAAGTATATAAGTATGGAAGGCACAGCCATAATAAGCTCAAGAAATATGTTTCTTACAAAGCCATCGGTAAATGTGTTAAGCGCAGTCATTCCGTCCACTCCGCTGCGGGTGATAACGTAGCTGAAAAGGCATAAATTCAAAAGAATGAAATGAAAAGCGGTGTTTATTACGGTAAGAGAAACAAATCTGCCGTATACGTATGCGGAAGGCTTCATACCTGCCGCTTTTTCGATTTCAAAAAATCTGTCACCGTAATCGCGCATAAGTATTACCGCAGTAGAAACAGTGCACAGCAAAGCGGATGGGATCATACATATGACGTTTGACATATTTGCAAACAGCTTTATATAGCTTTGAAAATCCAAAATATATCTGGGGTCGGTATCCCATATCATTTCGTAGGTAGCCATATCCACGTAACCGTAGTGGCTTACAATCACCTCATTGTAAACAGCGTAAACCGTTCCCACCAACACCACCATCCAGAAGGAGGGGGAACGGAAAAGGATCTTGAATGTATTTTTACAAGTAGATATAAACATTGTTTTACCTCATTCCGTAAAATTCTTCTTCGCTCATATAGTCCACCGCCACCAGCAGTATGTCGAATCCGTCTTTAAATTCCTCGGGCCAGGTGCTTTGCTTTGCGGTAAAGCTTTGGTCGCTGTTGGCAACGTTAATGTCAACTTTGTTTTTGCCCGGTGACATCAGCTTCCAGCCGGATTGAGTTATATTGAGTATTTCTCCCTTGGTATTAAAAGAAACGGCAATCATTTTTCTTGCCATAATATCGGGGTTTTTGTTTTCATACTGCGGGCTTCCGTACAACGCCCAGTAAGATGCGCTTTCCACGCCCGAATCATATATGGGCCACGCCAGAATGTTCGCATCCTTCGAATTCATATCCCACTCAAGCTGTTTTATATTTGAAAGGAAGCATACACCCTCGTAAACCTCTGCCTGCACATCGTAATCAAAGCTTTCAAAAGCAATTCCGGGGTTAAAAATAAAATACGTTTCCGTTCCCGCGGCAATATCCTTGTAGGTCTGGGATTCGGTTTTTAAAACGCTTCCGTCTGCGTTTGTGTAGCTTGCGGTTATAGTAACTTTATAGTTGGTATTTGTTTGGTTTTTAAAATTTAGTATTACTGCGTTACCATCGAGATAATCGTATTTTTTATACTTTATATCAAAGTTTCCGTCTTCCGTGTCGGATACGTTTTCAACAACCACCTTTGACGCTTCATCGTATTCGCCGATAGGATCATCCGCAGGGGGAAGGGAAGCGGAGGTATCATCTCCCTTGCAAGCAAAAAGCGCACCTGTAAGTAAAAAACAAAACAGTAAAATAATTATCTTTTTCATAAAAAACACTCCTTAAACTTTTTTCATACCTTAATTATCTACTCAATTGTAAGGAGAGTTTAAAGAAAACGCATTTTGCATAAAAAAGACCCGCTTTTTTGTTAAAAGCGAGTCTGTTTTTTTGTGAACAATTATTCTGTTTCCCACGGATCGGGATATATCTCCTGCATATATTCCAGCACGGGAAGGCGGATATCGTTATGATAATAAAACGTGGGCATTGAATTCCATTTAACGTCATTGGTGGCGATAAATACGCCGTAAGGCGGATACTGTGCCAGCTTTTCCTGGGTTGGGTGAATGTCGGAGAGGGGAAACGCCTTAAGATTTTCAAGACTGGTTTTATAAGGAGAATCGTTTTTGAATTTCTCTCCGTCCCCCGTGTCGGTATAGAATATCCATATATTCGTATCCGAACTGTAGGAGGCGGAGTTTATTACCTCAATGCGGCGGAACATAAGCTCGATAACCTCTTCCCAACGTTGGAGAGTATCAAGCTCGTTTTCATCGTACATTTTGTCGCCGAAATAGGTGGTTATGTTTTCGTCTTTCCCGCGCAGACGGATAATATCATAGTTTTCAAGAAGCTCCAGCGTGTCGCTTATAAGAAACAGCGCCTCTTCGGATGTCAAAGAAAACCATTCGCCGTCATCCCGTCTTTTTGCAAAATCCCGTATCTGGTTTTTGCTGTATATGGTGGCAACGCTTTTCCCGTCCTCTTCGGTGATAAAGGTGTATATCCCGAACTTTCCCTCAAGCTGTGTCTGGGATTCGGGTATAACGGGAATTTCCGTTTCGGGGATATTTACCTCGGGTGTATAATCATCGGTGGGAAATGTCTTTGTGCTTTCCGCCATAAGAGGCATAAGCGTAATTCCCCCTGCCAACAGCAAAGCGGAAAGGAGCAAAACGGAAAAGGTTTTTAAAATAAAAAGTATTTTCTTTTTCATTCATTTTCCTCCTTAAACCGAATATATGCGGTAGTTCCTGCCGAAGGGACTGATTCAAATTCCAGCACCGCCCCGTGGGCATCTGCAATACGTTTACATAATGCGAGTCCCAATCCCGTACCGCCGTCTTTTCTGGCGCGGCCCTTGTCGGTACGGTAAAAGGGCTCGGTTATGTGGGAAAGCTGCTCTTCGGTCATACCTATACCGTTGTCCTTGACGTAAAGCGTGATAATGCCCTTTTCTTTTGTTGCCCCAAGTTCAATTTCTCCCTTGCCTCTGCAGGCGCGTATGGAGTTTTCCGCCAGATTTGATATGAGCAGTTCAATAAGCGTTTCATCGCCGTTCAGCGTAATATCGCAGGGGATATAAGTGATCCGAACACCGCCTTCGCTTGCTTTTAATAAAAAGCGTGTTCGAGTGCGCTCAAGCATTTTGTCAACCGAAAATACCGATTTTTCAATGCCGTTTTCACGTATAAAAGCGGAGTTGAGCAATTTTTCGCTTATTCCCTTTAACCGCATGGATTCGGACATTATATTATTCATCGCCTTCATACGGTCTGCGGGATCAAGATCGACTCCGTAAACGTATTCCGCGTATCCGTGTATGGATGTGAGGGGAGTGCGCATCTCGTGGGCAAGGTTATCCAGCATTTGCTGTTTTTGCTCTGCGTTAAGCTTTAAGGTGTCCATCTGCTCGCCGATTCTTTCCGCCATTACGTTAAAATCCTTTGCAAGGGCTGAAAATTCATCGTCACCTTTTTCGTTGGCGCGGGCGTTTAGATCACCGCCGGAGATAAGCTTTGTAGTTCCTCTCAGCTTTTCCAAAGGAGAAAACAGTTTTTTCATTACCGCATACAGTATTACCGCAAGCAAAGCGGAAGCTGTAACGGATATCGCCGTAAAAGCCGCCGCAAGGGAAAACAGCTCCTCGTCCAGATAACTAACGTCTTTTACGCAGGTCAGCGTGTAGCTTCCGCGGCAGATGGTATCGGATACGATAATATATTGCTTTCCGTCGATACGGGTGTTTACAATAGATCCCCCGTCAATAAGAGGTATCTCATCGGATATATCCGAATACAGCACCGTATTGTTGTATGTGCGTGTAAAGCGCAGTTTAATGTTTTTTTCGCCGTAAAACGTGCCGTAGGATACCATAAGAAGCTGTACTCCCGTAACGCTTTTATCGGCGTAATCCGTTTCAAAGGCTTGGGAAATATATCTGTGCTCGGATAAACATATATCTTCTGCAGAGGCAACTGCGTTGTTATACGTATATAAAGCCGTAAGCAATACTCCGCTGTTGAAAAACAAAAGGAATATAACAAGCACGGTTATATATAATCTTTCAAAAAAGCTTTTTTTCATAGTTCAAACCTGTATCCCACACCGTAGACCGATTTTATGTGGGATTTAAGATTTAATTTTTGCCGCAGCTGCTGTATATGCACGTCTACCGTACGGGTGGTATCGCCTTCGTAATAATAAGACCACACCAATTGAAGCAGCCGTTCTCTTGAAAGAACGATATTGCGGTTGGTTATGAGGGTGTCAAGCAGGGCGAACTCCTTTGGTGTAAGCTCAATTTCCTTTCCGTCCAAAAATGCTTTTCTGCTTTCAAAATCAATAAGCAGGTTGTCTATCCGCATAAAGCTTTCATCCCGCTTTGTGCGGCGCAATACCGCCTGCACGCGGGCAAGAAGCTCGGGCATCTCAAAGGGCTTTACTATGTAATCGTCCGCCCCCAGAGTAAATCCCTTCATTCTGTCCTTAAGATCGTTTTTTGCGGTAACGAATATTACGGGCACGTTCCCCGCCTGCTTTATAATATCAAACCCCGAAATCTCGGGCAGCATAACGTCAAGTATAAGCAGATCAAAAGCACCCGTCTTTATACATTCCAAAGCTTCCGCCCCGTCAAAAGCAGAAACGCATTTGTGACCCACCAAGGTAAGGTTTTTGCATAACAGTTCGTTTATAAGAATTTCGTCTTCAACAATTAATATCCGTGCCATAATATCACCTTTCGATAACAGTATACCATTTATAACATCGAATTGTAAAGGAATTGTAAAGAAAAACGCCATTGACAAAAAATTCAAAAGCGTTTTTTATAAATATTATACCGTGCGCTTGCGTGTAATTAAATATGAAACTAATGCCCCAAGAATAAATATGCCTACAAGGAAAAATAAGCAGAATATTGCTTTTTCGATAGACAAGTCATAGCTTTTTAAGAGACCATCAAACCATTCGGTGTCATAAAAATGAAAATACTGGCGCAATTTTTTGGGGATTGGACTAAAATAGTTGAAATAGGTCTCGCCGATTCTATGTCGAAATATCAAGTTAAAAACATAGTAGGCAATTGCGTAACTGCTGGAAAAAACAGTTGTTGCAATGCCGCTTTTTAAAACGTTTCCAAATAACAAAGCTATACCGAGATAAAATGTAATGCAAGGAATGGCAACAAACGCATCAATGCGCAGTATACGTGGCAGAGAATCGGCAATGCATTCAATATATGTCATATCTTTTACCCAACCTCGTGTAATTAGGTATGTGTATAAGCAGATGAAGTGCAAAAGCACTACGATAACGCTGTTTAGTGCAAGCAGTGCAGATATTCTGCCAAGCACATAATGAGAGGGTTTCATTCCTGCACTTTTTTCGATTTCAAAAAAATTATCTCTGTAATCGTGATTGATAATCAAAGCAACTGTAATGATTGAAAAAATAGGCATTGCATATTGTAACAGCGTGGTGATGCAGCAATTTGAAATCACTTGTATGTAGTCGTTAAAGTTTAATACTGTCCCCGGCTCATCGTCTCCTACGTAATAACCGGAAATGGCGCCTTGTGCAGCGACAATGAGCATTACAAACATGCAAAGCCAAAATGTTTTTGTCCTGAATATGGTTTTTAGTGTGTTTTTGTATATTGTTATTAGCATGTTTTTCTCCGATGTTTTTTTATTAATATTTTTATGGACAAGTAATCTTGTCGATGCAAACAACGGCAGATAATGTTCCTTGCAACTCTTCGGGCCAGTCCTTGAATTCTTCGGTAGATTGATATAGTTCCCAACCATCGAAATCGATACCGTGCGGCGTATTAGCTAATATTTTAGGTGTGTGAGATTTGTATCCAACGATAGTACCATTTTCATTGAACAGAATGATATGAGAATGAGCAATCAAATCGATATCGCTGTTGTTTCCGCCGGAAATATATACGACGAGCGTAGGATATTTTTGAAAGTCGCCTTGGATCTGCAATTCTGTAATGCATGACCGTGTTTTTTCGATTTTGGGCACAGATAGTTTAATTGAACTTGCATAGCAAGTGTCGTCGTAGGATTCGACTTCTATTGAGTAGTCAAACTTCTCGAAGTTGATATCAGGTTTGAATAGAAAATAGTTTTGATATCCACTGTAAAAACCTTCAAATTCTTTTGTTTCTGTTTTTATAAGAGTGTTAGACCGGTCGTAATACTTGCCTGTGATTTTAATTGTGTGATTAGCATTTGTATTGTTAGTGACATCGAGAATCACCATTTTTGAATCGTTGTACAGATAGGTCTTTGCTTTTATACTATAGCCATGTTCTTCGTTTGAAGTATTGTCTTCAGTTTGCGAATTGTCAGTATCAATTTCAATTTTTGTTTCCTCATCATAGCTATCAATTGAAAAAGTGCTTATTGGTGTATGTGTATCACATCCGGATAGAATCAAAAAACAAATTAATACGAGTGATAAGATAAAGCAACGGCGATTAGTAGTCATTATGAACAGCTCCTGTAATTATTAGTATGTGTTTTGAAAAAGCGAAGTTAAAAATATAGTATTTCATAGCTCGCTTTCTTTTTGCTCTTTTTAGTATTCTAAATACCAATTATCAAGAAATTATCAAATTTCAGCATTTTTTAAAAATAAAATAATCCATAATAACATATAACACCAAATTGTAATGCAAATGTAATGGAAATGAGCGAATTTGTAAGAGAGTTGTAAGGAAACAACTTTTGGGTGTTTTTTCCTTTGCGCGGTTATGGACAGCTTTGAATATGAGGTAAAGAAAAAAGCACCCTTTCAATTTGAATACGGTGCAGTTCCTTGTATTGTTATGATTCCCGAAAGCGCAAAGGTAACCGTAAGAAACCGAGAATCGTCTGTGCGGGCGGAAATCAGTTCGGGCGATACAACTCCCGAAGGTACGTTCTTCTTCGGGGAAAAGTTTTTGAATATATTAAAGAGCGAACATTGAAAATTTTTATAAAATATATTACAATATCCTAAAGTACGTACAGGCAGGAATCGAAAATGAAGCTTTACGCTCCCGAATATTATAAAAATTTCAAATGTATTGCAGATAAATGCGAACACAGCTGTTGTATCGGCTGGGAGATAGATATTGATGAGGAAACCTTGAAAAAATACGAAAGCCTTGAAAACCCTTACGCTCCGGAAATTTTAAACAGCATTTCCTTTGAAGGTACGCCCCATTTCAAGCTTTGCGAAGGGGACAGATGCCCTCATCTCGATAAAAACGGATTGTGTAAGATCATTTTATCCGCAGGGGAAGAGCACCTTTGCGATATCTGCCGCCGGCATCCGCGCTTTTATAATTATACCGACGTTGCCGAAGTCGGTATCGGTATGTCCTGCCGTGAGGCGGCGCGCTTGATTCTTTCTTCCCCCAATTACGGCGTTACGGAACAAACGGAGGAAATTGCTTATGAAGGAGAAGTACCCTCTTTTAACGGTCGGGAAGAACGGGAGAGAATATATAAACTATTCGGGGACAAAAGTACAGATTACAATACCAAGCTGCAGACCCTTTACTCGTCTTACGGAATTGATGCGGGGGAAGACAGCGTATGGCAGGAAATCATAAACTCCTTGGAGTATCTGGAAGAAGCTCACAAAGAGCTGTTTTTGAATTATTCTTCCCAAAGCCGCCCGCATGGTTTGGACGAATATCTGGAAAGAGCCCTTGCGTATTTCATATACCGCCATTGCACGGAAGCGTATGATGAAGCGGATTTTCGTTTGCGGCTTAATTTTTGCCTGTTTTGCGAAAGACTGCTGGCTTCTCTTATTTGCAGCCAAAAAGCCGGCACCCTGCAGGAAATTGCGGTGCTTGCAAGCATAATTTCGGAAGAGATAGAGTATTCCGAAGATAACACCGAAGCTTTAACATATTAATTTATCTTTATAAAGCGTATATCCTCTTTTGCAAAGGAAGATAATAGTAAAAGAGGATGTGATACAATGAATTCCGTTTGGATAAAGGATATAAACAAGCCCGAATTTCCCGCGCTTAACAAGGATATTAAGACGGATGTTTTGATTATCGGCGGCGGAATGGCGGGAATACTTTGCGCGTATATGCTTAAAGAAACAGGAGTAGACTGCGTTCTGGCGGAAGCCAAAGAAATATGCGGGGGAGTAACCCGAAACACCACGGCGAAAATAACCTTACAGCACGGGCTTATATATCATAATCTTATACGCCGTTTCGGAAAAGAAAAAGCGCTTCTTTATTACAAAGCGCAAAAAGAGGCTTGCGAAAAAATATCAATGCTTTGCGCAGATATTGAATGTGATTACGAGCAAAGGAATTCTTTTGTATATTCCCTTGATGATAAAGAGAAGCTTATAAACGAACTGTCCGCATTAAAGCTTATAGGTGCGGACGCGGATTTCTGCGCTCACACGGAGCTTCCCTTCAAAACCGCAGGTGCGGTTCGTGTGAAGGAGCAGGCGCAGTTTCATCCGCTGAAATTTGCATATTCCATATCAAAGGGCTTGCCCATATACGAAAACACCAAGGTTTTGGAATTATTACCCAAAACGGCAGTGACCGAGCACGGCGTTATCGAGTGGAAAAAGCTGATAGTAGCAACCCATTTCCCCATAAATAACAAGCACGGAGGCTACTTTTTAAAGCTGTACCAGCACCGTTCATACGTTTTGGCGCTAAAAGGAGCACAGTTGCTTGACGGTATGTACGTTGACCATAGCGAAACGGGGCTTTCATTCCGCACGTATAAAGATATTTTGTTACTTGGCGGCGGCGGGCACCGTACCGGCAAGACGGGCGGTAACTGGGCAGAGCTTGCGGATTTCGCAAAAAGGCACTATCCTTACGCGCAGACAGTAAGCAAATGGGCAACTCAGGACTGCATGTCCTTGGACGGTGTTCCCTATATCGGTAGATATTCAAAAAACACCCCGGATATGTTTGTTGCCGCGGGGTTCAATAAATGGGGAATGTCATCTTCTATGGTGTCCGCGTTAATACTTGCGGATATGGTGCAGGGAAGGGAAAACCCATATGCCAAGGTCTTTGATCCTTCAAGAAGTATTTTGACCCCTCAGCTGGCGGTCAACGCATTTGAATCCGCATTGGGCGTTTTAACACCAACCGCGCCCCGTTGCCCTCATCTGGGTTGTGCTTTAAAATATAACCCCCACGAGCATTCTTGGGATTGCCCATGCCACGGCTCCCGATTTGACGAAAACGGCAAACTTTTGGATAACCCCGCCACAGATGATAAAAGTATGTAATATGGCTTAAGCGACACTTAGTTAAGTGTCGTTTTTTTGAATATTTTTATAAAATATAAACGGAGCGTTGCGCTTGACATTGACTATATTAAAAAGTTCTGTTATACTGTAATTGTATTCTAAAGTTAGGATTTATCTTTTTCTGTGAGTGTTTTGTGAGGTCGGCATGGACGTAAAATGTGAATTTTGCAATTCGGAGCGTGTTTGGAAAAGCGGAAAACATAAAGGCATGCAAAGGTATCAGTGCGCTGAATGTAAAAAATATTTTGATTTTGGTGAATACTTGAATAACAGTATTGTTCATTTTGGCGTAAAAATTAAAGTATCAGAACGCAATAAACTAAGTAGAGAGAATTACTGTATACCGACAAACAAGTGTAGAAAGGCGCATACCGAATGGCTTAAAGATAGAATTCGTTTCGATGGATGGATTATCCCAAATGAAACGTACGCGGATGTGGAACATTATACAGACGAATGGGTACAAGAACAGTACGATGATTGTATGTTGAATTTTGACTTGAATATGGCATATTGCAATCAAATCAGTTTTTCGGAGTTTAATTCGTATTTGAAGCGTTTTACTTCAGCAAATAAGTTTAGAAAAATTACAAATCTCAATTCTGTGAATGAAATAGAGGGGTTGTATATATTAGTTCTTGATGAATACAAACAAGTTTACATTGGCAAAGCAACAAATATTAAAAGACGTATATTGCAACATTGGAGCGCAAAAAAAGAGTTTGATAGATTATTATTCGGGTCGGTATATTCCTCTGTTCTTTCGATAGATTCGTTTGGAGCGCTGGACACAACGAGAATTTTTTATAAAAAGATGACAGGTAGCAACATTTTTGAACAAGAAAGAAAAATGGTTGAGTCGTTTGAACAGCGCTATTCGTTAAACCGAATTTGCGGTGGTTTGAATGTACAGATGGATATGAGCGATAGAATAATAGATGTAATTAGCACAATGAAAAAGCGCGATTTGTTATAATAGGTTTATTTGGTAAAGTGTTTCAATATTTAGTTTTTAACTAGCCTTCGCACTACTTTCATTGAACAGGCGATACTATTGGATAAAATAATATACAAAGAATAACCACCGCCGAGGATTTTAATAACCCTCGGCGGTTGAATTATCATTGCAACTATGTTATAATTGGAAATGGTGATGCGCTATGAAAATTATAACTATATGCGGAAGTTACAAATTCAAAAAACAAATGACAGAGATATGCGAAAAGCTAACTCTTGAGGGGAATTGTGTTTTTGCGCCCAACGGATTGGCTCGTGCAGACAAAGAATCTTACACGCAAGAAGAAATGTTAATGCTTGCCCAAATGCATAAAGAGAAAATAAAACTTTCGGATGCTGTTTTTATTGTAGATATAGACGGCTATATCGGCAACAGCACGAAATCCGAGATCGAGTTGGCGCAGGCTTTGGACAAGGAAATTATCTATTACAGCAAAATATCTGTATAATGGGAGCCTCTTATGCTTTTTAAAAGATCCGAATCGATAAAAATTTACCTATTGCCGGAGCAGGAAAAACAGATTTCCCCAAAGGAAAGAATAAAGTCCGCTTGTGCTGAGCCCGGCATTTTTGCGTTTGATATTTTTCATAATGAATACCTTGTGGGCTTTGTTATGGTACGGGAATATGAAAAGAGCGAATACTTCCTTTGGAATTACGCCGTGGATCATAAGTTCCAAAACAAAGGAATCGGGACAAGAGCACTGCTTGAATTTATTGAGTTTATGAAAACGTCCTACAATATGAAGGTGCTTACGACCACTTACATATGGGGAAACGAGCACGCAAAACACGTCTATGAAAAAATAGGATTTACCCAAACCGATGTGGTTGATGAGCCGGATTGCCACGAAGTTAATATGGTTTATAAGTGTGAATAAACAAACTAACACCGCCGAGGATTCCTCGGCGGTGTTGTCGTGGTCCCCGAGAAGCCGTTAGGCTTCTTGGGGTGGTTTTGTGTTATTCTGCGTATTTTTCCATTTGAGAAACCAGATTTTTAAATTCTTCGGTATCTCTCACAGTATCAAATATATCTTCTTCAAGGGCTTTAAGCCGCAAGTTACAAGCATTTCCTTTGTAGTTTTTGGAAGTATTTGAAACTCGGTGCTTTAAGCGGTTTACCATTGGTGCGGTGTAGTTCATATCTTTAAGATTTGCTTCCGTAGCCGCGTGTTTGCAGCATTCTTTCAGGGCGATTAAAACTTTTTCTTTATTTTGCAGTTTAACGTATTGCCTTGCTATCTGCAGATAGTAATACGACAGCTCGTGAGCATAAAAGCCTACGTTTCCGTCCGAATAAAGCAGTTTTAAAATATCAACGGCAAAGGTATATGCTTCAATGACTTCTGTCGGTGTAAACTGTTTTTTGCTCGTCATCATAGATGCGGTCATTGCCGCGTGAAAAACGCAGGTTGCTATATAGCTTTGGCACGCTTTCACACCTTCTTCTCCGCTTAAAACGTGGGTTGTAAGCGTTTCGCGTCCAATGTAAATCGTTCCGCTCATATTTGCATAATGTAATGCTTTTTCTTCGTCGATATCGCAGTAAGTATAGCACAATAATTCTATGGCGTTTTCTCGTTGGAAGGAATCGGTAGACCTTTCCAGTATTTTTTCGCCCAATTCGATAATGCGGTCCGCTTTATCTTTCGGACAAGGATATACAGCATCTCTGTTGATAGCCTGCATAAGGTTTTCCATAACCGTAAGGTCATTGGGAAATTCATCATACGCTTTTTCCCACAGCTCAAGGAGCTTTTCGTTTTCTCCTGTTTGCTGATAAATTCTGCTTTGCTTTTGATATTCATTAATCGTTTCTTCGATTTTGATCTTATCAACGCAAAGAAGTTCATCTACGGTCACGTCAAAATAGAAAGCGATCTTGGGCAGCAGCGTTATATCGGGGAATCCTTCGCCCCGTTCCCACTTTCCCACGGATTGGGGCGTTATTCCCAGATGATTCGCAAGAGCTTCCTGGGTAACGTTTTTACGCTGACGCAGAGTGCGCAGTTTTTCTTTCAGGTTAATTTCCATGTGTTCAATCCACCTTTTTAAGATTGATAAGCGCTTATCTTGATTACATTATAACAACCTGTTGAGTGGAATTCAAGCACCGTAAAGTTTATTATCGGGTGTAAAATACAACCAAAGGTTGCGGAATCGCCCCAAGAAGCCCTGCGGCTTCTCGGGGACCCCTATAAAAAACACTCCAAGAAAAAACACCTTGCGCATCGGCAAGGTGTTTTGATATCGGGGATTACTTAAGTTCAACTGCGTGGATAACGCTTCCGTAAGAGCAGGCAACCAGCAGGTAATCAAGAGTTATCTGCTTTACGCTGTGGGCGGGGATGACCACGTTATAGGTGTAGTTGCTGAAAACGTTGCTGTTTTCGCCCAGTCCTGCGGTGTAGGATGCTTCCAGCACCTCGCCTGTCACGCTGTCGCGGACAAGGATAGCCAGCGTTCCGTGGTCGCGGAGGTGGAGCGTAACCGTGCGCTCGGTATCGCCCTGATTAACAAATGTGAAATGGTCCTGATATTCGATCATCCAGTTTGCGGTGTTGGCAGGCTGACCGCATCCGTCTGCGTGGTGGTTATCAATAACAATAGGCTTTCCGTTTTGATCATGCCATATGAATTCCACCATATCCATACCAACGGCGCGGTGGTCGTTCTGGGGGTTAAGATGTGTCATCCAGGAGGTGGTGTTGTTGATATGCTCGGTGCTGTTGTACTTATTGTACGCAGGTGAATAGGTAGGTACGTAGTTTGCGTAAAGATTGGTGTAGGTTACGGGAAGCATACCCGCCTTATCGTCATCGCCAAAGGTCCAGGACATATAGTTGTCGATAACGCCGTGGTGATGTCCGATCCCCGAATACTGCTGTGCGTATCCCGCAGCAACGTAGCCCAGGGCTTTGGGCTCCGCCTTTACCTGAGAAGCATTGGTATAGCAGTACATAGTGCCGGTAACCTCGCCTCCCGTTACGGTAAACTTTACGTTTCCGTTGGCACAGCGGATGTTGTTTACATAGTGGTTTGCGGAATTATCCACGTTGATGTTTCTGTATGCATCCGCACTTGTTCCGCCTATTACCCAAAAATATTCTCCTGCAGGAAGACGGTAGGTGGTGGGCTGATACACACGTGGCTCGTATTTTTTATATGCATAGTCAAGGTGGGAATATTTGGAGGTAATACCGCCGTTTTCGTTAAGATAATCATCGGGCAGTTCGAAGGACGTGTTATAAAAATCATACCAGGCAAGCTGTCCGAACCAGGTGCCAATCCATTGGTATCCCACGTTGGTAATGGTTATGTATACGTCGTGGTCGGAATTGTTTTTAAGCTGGTAACCGAGATAAGCGTTGCTTCCCGAATAATTTGCGTGCTCAAAGGTTACGTAAACATCCCCCGTAAGCCCCTCGTTGCGCATAAAGGCTTTTCCTACGTGCTGGGAACCGAACTGCTCGGGATTGTTGGAATAAATATACGTGCCGCCTGCGCGTTTGATATAATTAACCTCTGCGGCAACGAGGTCGTCGTTTCCGTTAACGTCAATACCGGAAATATCTTCGGGATCAGCCACGTCATAGGGCAGGGTAACCAAGTGGTTGTCCGCCGTAACGTTAATTTTAAAATCCGCATTCGCTTCGGTCTTTACGGAAACAGTGTATAATTCGTTTTCCGTAAGCGCGAGGGATTTTATGTATGTTCCGCTTGCTATTTCGGTGTCACCGCTTAAAACAGAGATAACCGATACGCCTTCTCCTTCAATGGTGTAGGTATCCGTATAGGGTGCGTAAACCAAATAGGAACGTGTGCCGTTTTCGTCGGAAACGTCGTCAATGCTTGAAATACGAAAAGCGCCGTGCTCGTTTACGTCGGGCTCATATATTTCTGCGCTTTCTTCTTCGGGGGCGGAAATATCCTCGCTTTCGTCTTTGGGCAGGGAAGTGTCCTTGTTATCGGAAACCTCGGCTTCGCTTTCCGAATTTGATATATTGTCCGCTTCGTCTGCACATCCCGCAAATACTGCGGCAGCCAAAATCGCCGAAAGAATAAATGCGGTAAGTTTTTTATACGTTATTTTCATACACCATGCTCCTTTTAGCTCGGATTTACATTATTTTAACATGCAAATGTTAAGAAGTTGTAAAATACAGGGCAGTTTTTTAACTTGACATTAAATTTATTTCCATTATAATATATACCGAAACTTTCGGAAAGGAAGAACACACATATGAAAAAAGGCGTACTGCTTTACACCTGCTACAACGGATACGGAAACACCAAGTACCACACTCCCACGGATGAGGAGCTTGTGCGTATCTTGAACGTGACCGACGAGATACTGTTTATCCCCATAGTTACATATAATCGTTTTACGGATAAAGACGGCAAGGATTACTCCGTGCTTTCCCACGATATAATAGATGATATGACCGTGGATATGGTAGGGGATCCTGCCCGCTTTGAAACCATAAAGCAGGAATACCACGCTACCGCAAACCACCGCCTTCCCGCGAATTATCACGTTAGGGATTATGTAAACGATGCTGTCTCCCTTGCAAAGCGCATTACCGCAATAAAAGGGGATGCAAAGCTGTGGTTTTCCGTTCCTTCCGCAGAAAATTTCCACGCACTTACCCATCTTTTTGCACCTGCGTGGGCAGATACCGTGGATATGATAAAAAACGCACTGCCCGATGAACTGTGGCAAAATAATGTTTTGGGCATATATTATGCAGGGGAGGATATCGTTACCGCAGGTTACACCCGTTTTGATAACGACAAGCCCGAGGACGATTTTAACAACCCCATCGTATATTCCATGCGCGTGGTTTCCGATAAGGTTCACGGCTACGGAAAGAAAATGCTTTGGATCCCTTATTACCACGAAGCGTCGTCCTCTTCCAAGAATCTGGGACACGTGCTCAATCTTACAGATATTTTTGATGTTGCCATAATCCAGCCCTCCCATTTCTTTAATACCGCACGCAAGGATGAAATGCGGGTAGTGCCCGAATGTGTGGAAAAGCAGGCAGTGGTGGATATAGAACATAATATAATAGGAAGCAAAAAAACTTCCCGCACGGAAATAGGCTTTGAAATGGAAATCGACGCCCAGTTTTACGAAAAAGAAGGCTATGCGGAAAGATATTATGATTACGAAAAAGCCTTCGGGCGTTTTGTGGGCAAATATCCCACCGCATATTACGCCGGCACACCTCAAACCCTGCTCAGATCATTGGATATAATAGAGAAATTTTATAAATAAAAGAAGTTTTAACGCCGCGCAGCCACAAAAACCGCGGCGTTTTTTCATTATTTATACACGTTTTGCATAAAAAAGAGCGTATAAAGACAAATTTATGATAATTTATAAGAAATTGGTTGTAAAAAATAATAATTTCTCATAAACAAATTGACATTTTAAAAATAATGTGTTATAATACGTACCGAATAGTTTCTGAGTGTAAGAAACGTATATGCTATATGCAGCTATCTTCGGTAAAAGTTGCCTATAACATATTCGTTCCTTCGTAGGAACTATTATAAAAAAATTTTAAGGAGAAACCACAAAGATGAAAAAGTATTCTTCAATTCTTGCTTTAGTGCTTGCAGTTGTTATGCTTTTTGCTCTCACTGCTTGCCAGCCCGGTGATGACACAAGCAACGTGTCTAAGGAAGCAGGCGATACATCCGAAACTGAGATCGTTGTAGAAAAGTTCGAAGGCGATTTCACCTGGAAGGATTCCGTATCTACCCTTGCTACCAACTGGAACCCCCACACCTATGAAACTGCAGACGATTCTTATCCTCTCGATTTTATCGTTAGCGGTCTCTACACCTTCGTTTTCAACGATGCACTTAACCCCGTTGAAGGCAAGGATCCCTATTCCGGTTACGTTATCGTACCCGAAATGGCAGCTGCTATGCCCGTAGATGTTACCGAAGACATCAAGGAGTCTCATCCTCAATTCAACATTCCCGAGGATGCAACCAAGGGCTACGCTTACGTTATCGACCTCAATCCTAACGCTAAGTGGGAAGACGGCACCCCCATCAATGCAGACACTTACGTGTACTCCATGGAAAAGCTGTTCAATTCCGAACTTCTTAACTACCGCGCTACCGACTATATGGATGGCGACCTCGCTATCGCAGGCGGTAGAGATTACTACAACAGCGGCAGAACCGTTTGGGAAGCAAACTCCGCAGACGGCGCAGCTATGAACTTCGCTTTTGCTGACCTCGTAAAGGGCGATGACGGCGTATACACCACCGCTGACGGCGTTAAGGTATACTTCGGTCTTACCGCAGGCTACGCTTGGATGGGCGGCGACGCTCTTGCAGACTATGCAGGCTACTTCCCCGAAGGCGTATATGCTTCTCTTGAAGCTCTCGCTAACGACGAAGGCTATGTTCCCGTAACCGACGAATCTATCGCACTTCTCTATTCCTTCACCGGTTCCGATGTTTGGGGCAACGAATCTGAGGCTGACCTCGGCTACTACGTATCCTACCAGAAGACCTACGAAGAGTTCGCATTTGAAAACGTTGGTATTATCAAGACCGGCGATTACCAGATCACTCTCGTACTCGAGAAGTCCCTCACCGGCTTCTACCTCCTTTACAACCTTTCCGGCAACTGGATCGTATACGAAGATCTTTACGAATCCTGCCTTAAGAAGGAAGGCGACACCTACCTTTCTACTTACAACACCAGCGTAGAGACCACCAAGTCCTACGGTCCTTACAAGCTTGTTTCCTACCAGGAAGACAAGGCTATGCGCTTTGAAAAGAACGAAAACTGGTTCGGTTATACCGACGGCAAGCACATCTACTGCGATCCCGAAGATGGCAAGTACTATCCTATGTACCAGACCACCGCAGTTGACTGCCAGGTAGTTGCAGAAGCTGAAACCAGAAAGCTTATGTTCCTTAAGGGCGAACTTATGGGTTACGGCCTCCAGGCTGATGACTACGATAGCTACCGCAGCTCCGAATACTGCTATGCTACTCCCGCAACCGCAACCTTCTTCCTTATCCTTAACGGTCACGGCGAAGCTATCGCTACCCGTGAAGCAGCTGAAGATTTTGACCAGACCAAGCAGGATCTCGAAACCCTCCAGCTCACCTCCTTCAAGCAGGCTCTTGCTCTCTCTTATGATAAAGACCTGTTCGCTTCCACCGTATCTCCCGCTCGTTCCGGTGCTTTCGGTATGATAGGCTCCGCTTATGTATACGATCCCGATACCGGTGCTAAGTACCGCGATACCGACCAAGCTAAGAAGGCTCTCTGCGAATTCTACGCAGTTGACATTTCCAAGTTCGATTCTCTCGACGCAGCTGTTGAGTCCATCACCGGTTACGACGTTGAAGGCGCACGCGAATTCTTCAAGAAGGCATTTGATGAAGCTATCGAAAAGGGTTACATCACCGATACTGATAACGACGGCAAGTCCGATCAGGCTATCAAGATCGAGTATGCAATTTCTTCCGATTCCGACTTCATGACCACCACCATCAACTACCTCAATAACACTCTCGCAGAAGTTATTAAGGGTACTCCTTTTGAAGGCAAGATCGAGTTCTACAAGTCTGCTGAATACGGCAACGAATGGTCCAACAAGATCAAGTCCGGTATGTCCGACACCGTTCTCGGCGGTTGGTCCGGCTCTGCTCTTAACCCCTTCTCTCTTACCGACCTCTACGTTAACCCCTCTCGTGCATACGACGCAGCTTGGTTCAATCCCGAAGCTTACGATCTCACCATCAAGATTAATGATGAAGACGTAACTCTCAACCTCAAGCAGTGGTCCGACGCTCTCAACGGCGCAGCAGTAGAAGTTGACGGTAAGACCTACAACTACGGCGACGGTCAGGCAGACATCGAAGTTCGTCTCGAAATCCTTGCAGCTTTCGAAACTGCAATCCTCAAGAACTTCAACTACCTGCCCATGCTGGAAGACGGCTCCATGGCACTTCTTTCTCAGCAGGTTTACTACGTAGTTGAAGAATACAACCCTGTTATGGGTCGTGGCGGCATCGCTTACACCAAGTACAACTTCAACGACACCGAATGGGCTGCATTCGTTGAAGAACAGGGCGGCGAGCTTAAGTATTAATTTAAGCTTTAACTACAATTATTAGGCACGGAACGTCTTTTCCGTACTTTCGTGCAGGGGCATCTTAATGTCCCTGCACGCAATATAATACCGGAGCGAGAGTGTTCCGGTATTATATTGCTATATGCCAACAATATTAAACGGCGCCTTTTTTAAAAATGTTTCCGTTTAAACACCGGAGGAAAATTTATGCTTAAATACGTTATACAAAGAGTCGTGCTCATGCTGGTTACATTGTTTATAATAACCGGTATGTGCTTTATACTTATCCGAATGCTGCCTCCCGCAACCGTTTCGCCCGAGGACCCTCATGCAGAGATAGTCGAGCTGAGACGTGAAGCGCTGGGCTACAATAAACCCCTGCTTGTACAGTTCGGCATTTTCCTCAAGAGTGTATTCACAAAGTGGGACTGGGGTGTTTCGGACAAGCTGTACGTAGGCAGAGACGTATTCCAGATGCTGTATCAAAAGATGCCTGCTACAGTGCTTGTTAACCTGTATTCAATTTTGATCAGTATACCAATAGGTATTATACTGGGTATTATTGCCGCTTTAAAGAAAAACACCTGGATCGACCATACCATTTCAACGCTTACGATGGTGGTAATTTCGGTTCCGTCATTCGTTTATGCTTTCGTTATCCAGTACTTATTCTCATATAAATTGGGCTGGTTTCCCTTCCTTATGAAGGCGGGTACGGACTATTTCTCTTGGGAAATGTTCGTTTCCATGATCCCTGCAATAATGTCGCTTTCCTTCGGCGTTATCGCCGGCTTTACCAGAACCACCCGTGCAGAGCTTACCGAAGTGCTTACCAGCGAATTTATGCTGCTTGCCCGCACAAAGGGTCTTACAAAAGCTCAGGCTACAGTTCGCCACGCTTTCAGAAACTGTATGGTAGTTGTTCTGCCCTCTATTTTCGGTAGCTTTATCGGTGTAATGTCCGGTTCTCTTATTATCGAAAAGATATTCTCCATCCCCGGTGTTGGTCAGCTGTATATCAACTCTATAAATGCGCCCGACTATCCTATGTTTATTATGAATACTTTCTTCTATACCAGCATAGGTCTTGCCGCAAGTATCGTAGTTGACCTCAGCTATGGCTTTATCGACCCCAGAATCCGTATGGGTTCCAAAAAATAAGAAAGAAAGGAGAAATTTTTGCTGCTTTTGCAGTTGAATGTGTGTAATTATGGATAACAACGTTTATGAACATATACCTGCCGAGCAATTTGAGTTTCAGCAGCTTAATGCAGAGCTTCACGACCAAAAGCTTGAGACAAAATCCAGAGGCTATTTCGCAGATGCGATGATACGCTTCAAGAAGAATAAGTCTTCCGTTGTTGCCGCTTGGATAATTTTGTTTCTGGTAATGTTTTCTATCATTTCTCCTCTTGTTTCGGGAATCGATGTCCGCCATATGGATACGGTTTATAAGAGCCATCCGCCCTTTATAAAGGCTGTCGCAGATAAGTTTTCCGATCGGAATTGGTGCTTCTGGGACGGCGGCTATACTCACGAAAGCCAGTCCGAAAGCCAGCTCCTTGTTTGGGAAGCGATCGGTATGGAGACCGGTCTTAACCCCGTTAACCGCGTTATAAGCGAAACTGTTCAGAAAGAAAAATACCGCGGCCAGTGGCGTGACGTTAAGTATTATACTATCGAAAACAACAAGTATTACGAGCGCGGTGTTGTTTACCGTACCGTTTCTTATGAAGAATTCCAGCGTATTCAGGATTTCCAGAATGAATCCGGAATTCAGGTTATTTATCCTTACGTAGAATCAAAGGATATTAACGATATCAAGGATAATCCCAACATCTGGTATCAGGTTAAGGATGCCAAGGGCACTCCCGTTGTGGATGCAGACGGCAATCTTATTCCCGCATACTCCACCAACCCCGCTCTTCTTCAGTATAAGGAATATGAAGGCGATGATCTCGTTACCGTCGAAGTTCCTTATAACAGCCTTCGTATCGAAAGCGACCCCGGTAACTATATGTACGGTTACGTAAGATCCGGCTCCGTTACCATCCGTGTGTGCTATTTCACTTATTATCAGTATATCAACGAAGGACGTTTGCCCAATTATATATTCGGTACAAACTCTCTCGGTCAGGACCTGTTCACCGCTATCGGTGTAGGCGCCCGTTTCTCTCTCATCTTTGCGGTTGCGGTTTCCGCTATCAACCTTTGCATCGGTGCGGTATACGGCGCTATCCAGGGTTATTACGGCGGTTGGATCGACCTTTTCCTCGACCGTGTATCCGATATTCTCAGCGGCGTTCCCTTTATCGTTGTTGCAACCTTGTTTAAGCTGCATCTTGCCGACAAGGTTGGTATCGTACCTTCATTTATATTTGCATTCGTTTTAACCGGATGGATCGGTATGGCTGCCCTTACAAGAAAGCAGTTCTACCGCTTCAAGGGTCAGGAATTCGTTCTTGCCGCAAGAACTCTCGGTGCTTCCGACTGGCGTCTTATGTTCAAGCACGTATTCCCCAACTCCCTCGGTACCATCGTAACAAGCTGTGCTTTGGTTATCCCCGGTGTTATTAATTCCGAAACAAACCTTACTTACCTGGGTATTATCAACCTTCAGGAAGTATTCGGAACATCTATCGGTGTTCTTTTGTCCCAGGGTCAGACATCTATGACATCTGCACCCCACGCAATGGTGTTCCCCGCAGTATTCATCGCGCTTCTGCTGATCTCCTTCAACCTCTTCGGTAACGGACTCAGAGATGCGTTTAACCCGTCTATGAGAGGAGTTGAGGACTGATATGGAAAATAAACTTCATGTAAAAGACCTTACCATATCCTTCCGTACCTCCAACGGTAAGGTGCAGGCGGTTCGCGGCATAGATTTCGACCTTGCAAAGGGCGAAACTCTGGCTATCGTTGGCGAATCCGGTTCCGGTAAGTCTGTTACCTCCAAGGCGATCCTCGGCATTCTCGCAGGTAACTCTATTATCGAGGGCGGCGAGATCATTTACGACGGTAAAGATCTTCTTAAAATAAGCGAAGAGGATTTCCACAAGATCCGCGGCGATAAGATCGCTATGATCTTCCAGGATCCTATGTCCAGTCTTAACCCCATTATCAAGATCGGTAAGCAGCTTACCGAAGCTATGCTTCTTAAGGGCAAGGCAAGACAGCGTGAAAGCCGTGAGATATTTAACAGATATCTCAAAACTCTTGAAAAGAATATGATACAGGCTTCCGCACAGGGCAATTCCGCAAAAGCCGCAGAACTTTCCAACAAGTGCAAATCCTTCGATAAATTCGAATATAAGCACCTTGAACTGGAAAATAAGTATAACGTGGCTCACGAATCTGCTACTCAGGCAGTGGCTGATATCGAAGATATCCTGTTTGAAATAAGCAAAAACGCTTTTTCTGACGGCGCATACCGTATAAAGAGCCTTAAATCTATGGCGCTTGCCTCCGTAAACGATTGGGTTGTTTCCGGCAAAAAAGCAGAAGAGCTTGTTGCCTTCGCTCAGCCTCTTCCCGCACTTTTCTCCCGCGCCAAGAAGTCCGGCGATTACGCTGAACTTGTTTCCAATATTGAAAAGATAAACGCTATTCTCAAAGATGCTGTTGCGCTGGCTCAGCCCAACTTCTTTGCAATGGGCTATTATCTTACCTTCTCCGGCAAGAACGAGCTTCCCAAGCAGCCCGTAGAAGAGCTTAACGTTACCCTCCGCAAGTATCTGGATGATAACTTTATGCTTTCCTTTATCGAGGATGCAAAGCAGGCACTTATATACTCCGCAAATGTTTCCAAAAAGGAAATGCTGGAGGCGATCTCACTGCTGAACGAAAACAAAAAGGTATATCAGCAGGAGATCCTTGATAAGAAACAGGCCAATTCCGTTTGCCAGCGTCTTACCAAAGAGGTAATGGAAACGATCGACCCCCTTAACACCAAGAAAGACAGCCTTATATATACCTTCGGCACCGGTCTTAAGAACGAGATCGACAAGTATTTCGGCGGTATAGTAAAGAACGCAAAGGAAATCAAGCGTTACAACAAGCAAAAGGCAGATTACGATAAACGTGTTGCAAGAGGCAAGGAGCCCGATTGGAAGGTAGTTCCCGCTTCTATAACCGATCTTGAGCTTGCCAAAAAGAATATGGTCCACCAGATCGAGCGTACGGTTGCTCATCTTGAAACTCTCGTTACCGCTGTTGATACCCGCGATTACGATGCAGAGACTGTTGCGCTTATAGATTTTCTTAAGGCAAACGCTTCCGGCGTTGTTAACAAGGTTACCAAGAGCATTGCAAAGGCAAGAGCTATAAAGCTTATGAAGGAAGTTGGTATTTCCGAACCTCGTAAGAGATATAAGCAGTATCCCTTTGAATTCTCCGGCGGTATGAGACAGCGTATAGTTATCGCTATCGCTCTTGCCGCAGACCCCGATATCCTTATCTGCGACGAGCCTACCACCGCTTTGGACGTTACTATTCAGTCTCAGATACTTGAGCTTATCAACGACCTTAAGCGTGAAAGACAGCTTTCCATTATATTCATTACCCATGACCTCGGCGTTGTTGCTAATATGGCAGACCGTATCGCGGTAATGTACGCAGGTAAGATAGTAGAATACGGTACTTCCGAAGACATATTCTATTCTTCCGCACATCCTTATACCTGGGCATTGCTTTCCTCTATGCCCGACCTTGATACAAACGAGAAACTGGACGCTATTCCCGGTACTCCTCCGAATATGATCTATCCTCCTGTAGGCGATGCGTTTGCCGCAAGAAACAAGTATGCAATGAAGATAGATTTCGAGCGCCAGCCTCCTATGTTCAAGATTTCCGATACACACTATGCGGCAACCTGGCTGTTGCATCCCGATGCACCTAAGGTTGATCCTCCCAAGACCATACTCGACCGTATTGCAAGAATGAAAGAAAAGAGAGGTGTTGAAAATGAGCAATAATCAAGAAACACTTCTTAAAGTAGAGAATCTTTGCCAATACTTCGGTTTTAACCGCGCGGTTGACGATGTCAGCTTTGAGGTTAAGAAGGGTGAGGTATTCGGTCTTGTTGGTGAATCCGGCTGCGGAAAAACAACTACCGGCCGTTCTATCATCAAGCTGTACAACATCACTTCCGGCAGTATATATTTTAAAGGTATACGTATAAGCGCCGGTATCCGTTCTTATCAGGAACAGATGAAGACAGCAAAAGCAGAGTATGCGGAAAAGGTAAAAAATACCGCAGATCCTGCAGAAAAGGCTCTTTTGAAGGGCGAACTGGATGCTATTATAACAAATTGCAAAAAAGAGATTAAACGCGCACGTTTTGACCAGAAAAACTGCGATAAGGAATTTTCCAAGCAGATGGTTCTGGCTGTAAAGACAAAGTATCAGGCTTTGCTTTCCAGAGCATCCGAAACCGAGCTGGCAGCGCTTAAGGCTGAATACAAGGATGAACTCCGCAAAGCCCGCAAGACAAAACTGGTTACCCAGATACAGATGATCTTCCAGGATCCTATTGCTTCTCTTGACCCCCGTATGACCGTACGCGAGATCATTTCCGAAGGTCTTATCATCCGCGGCGAGAGAAACAAAAAGGTTATAGACGAAAAGGTTTATGAGATGCTGGAGCTTGTAGGTCTTGTGCGTGAGCACGCAAGCCGTTATCCTCATGAATTTTCCGGCGGACAAAGACAGAGAATCGGTGTTGCCCGCGCTATAATTATGAATCCCGAGCTTATCATTGCGGACGAACCCGTTTCCGCGTTGGACGTTTCTATTCAGGCGCAGGTTATCAACCTTCTTAACGACCTCCGCCACAGTCTGGGCCTTACAATTCTGTTTATCGCCCACGACCTTTCCGTTGTTAAGTATTTCTCCGATCGTATCGGCGTTATGTATTACGGAAAGATGGTAGAGCTTACCACATCGGATGAACTGTTCAAGAATCCTTTGCATCCTTATACAAAGTCGTTGCTTTCCGCAATTCCTTTGCCCGACCCTATTTACGAAAAGAACAGAAAGAGAATTGTATATAACCGTCTTGCAGAACACGATTACTCTGTGAACAAGCCTTCGCTGCGTGAAGTTGCTCCCGGACATTTCGTTGAATGTAACGACGAAGAGTTTGAAAAATACAAGGCTCTCTTGTCAGCGCAAGACTAAAAGTAATTCCCGAATATGAAAAAACATCTTAAACAATACGTCACGTATTTCGGTATAGGCATAACCGTCGCTGTAATTATGGCGTGTATATGGAATTTGTTTGATCAAACCGAGCTTTTGCCGATTTTAAAGATCGTTTCGGACAGCTTTACGGTTCCCGGAGTTGCTTTTATTGGACTTTGCCTGCTCGGCTGGGTCGGCTCTAAGGGCGGATTCGATCTTTTCGGATACTCTTTTAATACCTTTTTGGGATATTTCAAAAGAGAAACCTATTATTCAAAGCCGGAATCATATTACGATTACTGCGAAAAGAAGAACAAAAAGCGCAAGCCTTTTGACCTGCCGATGCTTTTAACCGGCGCTTTCTTCCTTTTCCTTGCCATTGTGTTTATGGTCGTGTTCCTTGTTCTGGATAAATAACTGTGTTTTAAGCAAGTCTGCACACGCAGACTTGCTTTTTTGTCGGGGTCCCCAAGAAGCCGTTAGGCTTCTTGGGGTGATTATTGGTTTCTTAGGTTGATTTATCGCGGTTTTATTGACTTAATAAATGCGTTGTGCTAAAATAAAGTGTTAAGAAGATTATCGGAGGCGCATGATGAAACGTATTATATGGCTGGGGCAGGCGGGACTTGTTTTTGAAAACGAGTTTTGCACCTTTATGGTGGACCCATATCTTTCCGACAGCGTTAAGGATATAGAACCCCAAAATTACCGCCGTGTTCCCGTAGACAATAAAATGTTTGAAATAAAGCCTAATATTCTTGTGTTTACTCATGCACATCTTGATCATTACGATCCTGAAACAGTAAAGCATTTTTTAACCGAAAATTCCGAGATAACTGTGCTTTCTCCACGTTCTGTTTGGGAAAAGGTGCGTTTGTTCGGCGGAAAGAACAATTATATTCTATTTGATGCGGGCACGGAATGTACCGTTAACGGAATTCGCTTTACTGCGGTAAAAGCCGTTCACAGCGATCCTTACGCTATCGGTGTCCTGCTGGACGACGGAAGTAAAAAATACTACGTTACGGGCGATACTCTCTATAACAGCAGTATTTTTAATTCAATTCCCAAAGATATTTATGCCGTTTTCCTGCCCGTAAACGGTGTGGGGAACAATATGAATATGACAGATGCCGCCCGTTTTGTTGAAAAGATAGATCCGATATATGCGGTTCCTATGCATATCGGAATGTTTGACAATAGATCCCCAAATGATTTTATATGCGATAAAAAGGTTATTCCCGAAATATATAAGGAGATACAGCTATGAAGGTTACAGACGTTAAATGTTTTACTGTAGATTGCTTCCGCACCAACTGGGTGTTTGTTAAGATATACACCGACGCAGGTATCGACGGTGTGGGAGAAGCCACTCTGGAATACAAAGAAAAGGCACTTATCGGCGCCGTTGAACATATTAAAGAGTATCTTGTGGGCAAAAATCCTCTCGATATCGAAAAGCATTTTCACGATATATACAGAGACGCATACTGGCGGGGCGGAGCGGTACTTATGTCCGCGCTTTCCGCAGTAGAGTGCGCTTTGTGGGATATTCTGGGTAAACATCTGGGCGTGCCCGTGTATCAGCTTTTGGGCGGCAGAGTTAACGATAAGGTCCGCATATATGTAAACGGTTGGTTCGCAGGGGCAAAAACTCCCGCAGAGTTCGGCGAAAAAGCCCGTATTGCCGTTCAGCGTGGTATTACCGCGATGAAGTGGGATCCTTTTGGAAAATCCTATCTTGAAATTTCAAATAAAGACCTTAATACAGCCCTGGAATGTGTGGCGGCGGTAAGAGATGCGGTGGGCAACGATGTTGACCTGCTTATTGAAGGCCACGGCAGATTTAACGTTCCTACGGGTATAAAGATCGCCAAGGAACTGGAGCAGTTCAAGCCTATGCTGTTTGAAGAACCCACTCCTCCCGATAATTTAGAGGCACTTAAAGCCGTGCGGGATAAATCTCCCGTTGCTATTTCCGCAGGGGAAAGACTTTACACCCTTAAATCCTATAAAGATCTGTTCGAAATGCGGGCGGCAGATTATATCCAGCCGGATATTTCCCACGCAGGCGGTATTATGGAGCTTAAAAAGATCGCCGCTGTTGCCGAGGCATATTATATTCCCTTTGCGCCTCATAATCCTTCCGGCCCCGTGGCAAACGCCGCTACCCTTCAAATAGCCGCTTGCTGTCCCAATTTCTCCATTCTGGAAATAATGTACAGCGATGTTGAGTGGCGCAAGGACGTAACAAATGAATTCCTTGAATACAAGGACGGATATATTACAATTCCCTCCAAGCCCGGTCTGGGTATAGAGATAAACGAGGAAGAGTGTCTTAAGCACCCGTATCAGCCTCATACTCTCCGCCATTATACCGGCGCGCTTACGGATATCCGCCCCGCAAAAAGCGAATTTTATTTCTAAGGAGCGCTTCCTATGAAAAACGCAGTTTTTATAACCGGCGCCTGCAGAGGCACGGGATACAGAATAGCAGAGGTTTTTGCACAAAACGGATGGAGCGTTATCGTTACCGGCAGAAACGGTAAGGATGCTTATGAAGCGGCAGAAAAGCTTGGCAATACCTACGGTGTTTTTGCAAAGGGATACGAATGCAATATCCGCAACGAACAGCAGGTAATAGATATATTCAACGATATAGATAAAAGCGGTGTTTTTGTTCAAACCGTAGTGCTTTGCGCCGCAGATCTCGGCTTCGGTACCGACCCTTCCAAGGGTATGGATTTCTTTACGGTGCCTGTAGAGGAATTCGGGCGAGTTTTCGAAACCAACCTGGTGTGGAATTTTACCATCGTTCGTCAGGCGGCACTGCGTATGCGTGGAAAAGGGAAGGGAAGTATAGTCTTTATTTCCTCCAACACCGCATATAACGCCATACCCAACCGCAGCGCATACTGTGCATCCAAGGGCGGTATAAACTCACTTTCCAAAGCTCTTGCGGTGGATCTGGGCAAATACGGTATAAGAAGCAACGTAGTGCTTCCCGGCACCATAAAGACTGCCCGTTGGGAAGCTATGGGCAGCAGCGCTATAAGCGGAAAGCTTACTCCTATAGGCGATATTTCGGATTTCGACGATATCGCAAACGCGGTATGGTTTTTCGGTACCGATCTTTCCAAAAACGTAACCGGATCCGAGCTTATCGTGGACGGAGGAATGGCTTCCCAGCTTTATCCCGATTACCTTAACGAACTCATAAGAAAAGAGCAGTAAAATGGAAGAACTTTTGGTTTTGGATTACGACGGAAAAGGATATTTTTCCCATTTCAAATACGGTGCTTGGCGTATAGCATATCTTAATTATGCGCCTATGTTCACCAAAGAGGGCATAACATATCTCGAACGGCATAACGAAACTGACGAGGTGTTTATACTCTTGGAAGGAACAGCATCCCTTTTTATGGGAGAAGACGCCGTGGAAACGCAAATGGAAAAATTCCGTTCTTATATAGTAAAAAAGGGTGCGTGGCACAATATTGTCGTTTCCGAGGACGCAAAGGTGCTTATCGTAGAAAACGCAGACACAGGCAAGAGTAATTCGGAATATCTGCCTTTCAGGTTTTAGATTATGGAAAATAAAGATTTTGAAACAGCGGTGGATGCCGCAAAGCGTTTTAACGTAACCGTACGCGCTGTACAGAAATGGGCTGCGGCAGGCAAGATAGACGGTGCAAAAAAAATCGGCAGAACCTGGTTCATACCCAAAGATGCCGTTCTTTCAAATGACGCCGCGGAAACAAAAGAACAAACAGAAAAAATATATAAAATATCGGATTTCCGTCCCACAATGCCGTTGCTTAACGCATCCTTCGAACTCGGGCACTGTCTGGAATACGTGCAGTCTATCACCGATGAAGACGACCGCAATATCGCAATGGCTGAATATCTGTTTTATTCCGGCAGGGCGGAAGAGGCGGTTGAGTTGCTCGAACAGTATCTTGACTGTCCGGATATTTCTCTGCGCTATTCTGCCTCCGTGCTTACCATTTTTGCCAGCATTTCCCACGGTAACGCAAAAAAGGCGGAACACGCCACGGAAGTAGTAACGTCTCTTATCAAAGCTTCATTCAGCAACCACGTTTCTCCCGAAATCATTGCTGTAGGAATTATGACTTCGGTAGGCGGCTCCGTGCTGTGGCATGCTCCCGTTCCCGAACATCTGCCCGATCTTGCTGCCTACGTAAAATATCTTCCCGGCGGATACCGGCTTTGGTGCTGTTATCTTTTGGCGCACAAAGCGTATCTTGAAAAGGATTACGTAAAGGCTCTTACTATTGCCGATATGTCCCTGGCTTTCTGCGATAAAACATATCCTCTGGCAGAAATATATGTTCACCTTATTTCGGTTATAGCATTAATGAACCTTCGCAGGCCGGAAGAAGCGCAAAAACGGTTTGAGCGCGTCTGGGAACTTACATACAGAGATGGATTTGTGGAACCTATTGCAGAGCACCATGGAATGATGCTGGGAATAATAGAAGTGTATTATAAACGAACCCATCCCAAGGATTTCAAAAAGCTTATGGAAATTACCGGCGTTTTCGGAAAACTGTGGCGCAAAATACACAATATACGCACCGCATCAGAGGTTACGGATAACCTTACTACCACCGAATTCACCGTGGCAATGCTGTATAACAGAGGATGGTCTGCACAGGAGATAGCCTCTTTTCTGGATGTTTCCGAATCCACCATCAGAAACTATATAAAAACGATATATGTTAAACTCGGGATTTCCGATAAAAAATCGCTTGCAAAATATATGATAAAATAATATATGCGAACACAGCCGTTCGCTTAACGAACAAAAAACATATATTTAAAAAACGCCTTTAAATTGGGCGTTTTTTTGTTTTTTTGCTTTTTTGGATCAGTTATATTTTGGTTTTAAAGTGTATAAAATTTTTTTATTATGGGTCTAACGCAAAAAAACATAACGTGGTATACTGTCACCGTAATAAACTGAAAGGTTTTTATTTATGGAAAATATAAAAACAAGAACATATCGTTTAGACGGTGATGAATTGGAAACCGTCTTTAAATACGATGAGGATTTCGGAATTTGGGTAGAAGAATACGTGGATTTTGAAAGCGTTCCCCGTTTTACACCAAACGGCAGGCGATGGCGAAGCGTAACCACCACCGATTGTATATATTCAGACCCCGAATTCAGAGATTGCGGTACTTGCCCGTATTTGTGCAAAGAAAGAAGCGAAGATCTTATAGGCGTCTGCTTTAACGAGCGCCTACGGGAAAATTCGGAAGATACCGCTGTCAGATCAGAAATAAAAAGCATCAATATACAGAAAGGCGTTGAATTATGAAAATACGAAACGTAACAAAAAAATCTCTAAGCGTTCTGCTTATACTTTGCCTTATTTTACCGTGTTTGCCTGTTTTCTATATAAATTTCGGGGCAAACGCAGCAGCCGCAACTACTATTGTGGTTGATCCTTCCGGCGCTTCCAACTATCATCAGATGTTGGGAACCGGTGCAGACGGCAACAGATACTCCGGCAGAGTATGGTTCGATAAATCTCTGTTCGCACCCGGGGACGAAGCAAAGCTCCCTCTGCACGATGATTTTACGGGCCTTGCTACAGATACGATCAAGATCGACAGCAGCTTTATGGTTGTTGGCTCTGCATTGGGCTCTACCACTTCTGTCACGACCACCACTTCAACTGCTGCATCTATAGACGTTGTGCTTATTCTGGATAACTCCACCTCGATGTACGAGGAAAGTAATAATACATCCAGACTTGAAAAAGTAGTTTCGGCGGCTAACAGTCTTATTAAGGGCATTACATCCGGCGAAAACAACCGTCTTGCTATTGTTGCTTATTCCGGCGAAGCAGAAACCTTGCTTCCCCTTAACTATTATAAAGACAATGATAGTGTGCTCAGCATTTCCACCGTTACAACGGGTAGCGGTTGGAACCGGACTACCAATCACTATTACACCGCAAGCGCTACTCCCGTCGGATCAAACGAAGCCGTTTCCGAAACCTTCAGCGTAAGCCAATGGGGTACAAACGTTCAGATCGGCGTTGATATGGGTATGAAGCTTCTTTCCAACGCATCCGATACCTCCGGCAGAGTTCCCGTTGTTATTCTTCTTACCGACGGTGTTTCCAACGTGGCCTCTACTCGGGACTGGTACGCGCCCACTTTTACCAACCGCGGTAACCACGGCAATCCTACCAACCAGTACGTTTCCTTTGCAACATTGCTTACTGCCGCTTACGGCAGATCCCGCATTACCGCAAATTACGGCAAGGCTCCCACTGTTTACGGTATAGGCGTTGACCTTACCGCAGGCAGCGATGCAAGCGTTGTAATGGACCCTGCAAACTATCTTAAGCCCACCGGTTCAAATGTTGCAGCGAACACTTATGCTTTGTTTGAACGGTGGAAGACTACAAACCTTACTTTCTCTTATGAATATGATTCCGGCGGAAGCGAATATACTTGGCGATACGAACAGCTTCCTTCCAATTATCCCGGAACAAAGCAGGATATTATCGATAATATCAACTACGTTGATAAGTATTATCCCATCGGAAGCGAAAAAATATCCGAAGTTTTCGATGAAATACTTATAGAGATAAACGAAAAAGCTTTCGTTCCTCTGGTAGATAAAGTTGTTCAGGGCGAGATCGAAGTAGATACTCCTCTTACATACGTTGATTTTATCGGCGAGTATATGGAGGTCAAGGAATTCAAAGCCGTAACTCTGTTCGGCAAGATATATTCCGTTTCCAAATCTCTTGAAGCTCCCGTTATAACCGACGCGGTTAACGGCGGTACGATTACCAGAACAAAGGTGACAAAATATATCGTTGAATCCGACACGGTTACAAACGAAGTTGCCGGCGTAACTTACGATATTTCCGAAGCACTTAAGATAACCGTTACGGACATCTACACCGTCAAGCTTAACGAAAACGGCGTATACGAGAGAACAAGTCCCGTTAAGCAGGAAGTCCGTGCAACCATTCCCTCCACCGCACTGCCTCTTATTTACGATAAAGTCGTAAATAATGACGGCGAGATCACCTACGAAACCAACCGCGGCGAAGTAACTCCTCTCCGCCTCTATTACACGGTTGATATGGTTGATGAAATTCTGGATGCAAACGGCAACGTTATTACCGACCTTCTTTCCGAAGATTATCTTGCAAAGAACACCAACCCTGACGGTACCGTAAACTTTTACGCAGGTCAGTACGGTGTGATGAACTCCGAAGAAACCATTAACGGCGTTTCCGGAATTTACAAGGGCGATTCCCACGCAGCAGCAACTCCTTCTGTTGATAACCGTTTTTATTACCACCAGAATAATTATCCCGTTAATATAACCGCAACAGATAAAAACGGTAATGACATCGTTTGGGAAGCGGACGAATACGGTGTTCTCTATTATCAGGGCAACGGTATCGATCGGACTCTTAACGATGATTATAAGACCGAATACCTTCTTTATTCTCAGGTTGAAGGACTTTCGGATACCGATCAGGTATACACCATGGTAGGTTTCTACCGTCCCACCACAGGCGGCGCGGGCGAAGCTGTAGGCTATCTCGTTTATACGGAGTGGCAGTATCTCAAGGATTCCCTTGCATATTACGATAACGTAAACGGAGTTTACATCAACGGCTTTGAGGACGGTGCATTTGTAACCTCCGAAACCGACGGCTACAATGTAGATACCTCTGTTGTGGATGCCTATATTGCCGCAAACGGACTGGAAAAGTCCGATATAATCTGCGTACTCGGTGTGGACACCTGGCGTACCAGCCGTCTGCATAATATGACTATTCCGAAGACGGAAAATCCCACCGGCACCGCAGAATATGCTGTTTATCCTACTCACAACGTAAGCGCTCTTCACGACGGAAGCCTTGTTTCCTGGTTTGGTAACAACGGTAAAATGTCTGTTATCCCTCAGCAGGGTATATCCGTATCAAAGACTGTTACTCAGGCTGTAAGCGGCGCAGAAACCCAGTTCGAAATAACCGTTACCATAGACGGTACAGATTTCACTCCCGCATTCCTGGATACTAACGGCAACGCTTTAAGCGGTATTTCCGTTGTAAAGAATAACAGCACCCAAAAGACCATAGTTACTCTTAATCTTTCCGCAAACGAAACGGTATATATAACCAACCTTCCTACCGGAGCGAAGTACACCGTTTCCGAAAAGGCAAGCAATTACTACACACCCGCATACACCAATGAAGCAGGTGTTGTTGCCGCAAATACGCTGACACACGTTTCCGTTGTAAATACTCCCAAGGCATACGGAAATCTCATAATCTCCAAAGAGGTTATCCACCCCTTCGGCGGAAATCTTGATAACGAATTCGATTTCGTGCTCACCATCAATGGTTTGACTCAGTGGGAAATAGACAACGTGCTTTCCGTACCCGCAGGGGCTACCGTAACTCTTACAGGTAACGTAGCAACCGTAACCGGAATAAGAATAAAGGACGGTGCTTCCGTAACCGTATCCGGTATTCCCGTAGGCGCAGGCTACGTTGTTCAGGAGCTTGCCGAAGCAGGATTTACTCTTGATGCCGCAAAAACCACCGGCACTTCGGGCGTGATTTCCGCAACCACATCTTATGCGGATTTTGTAAATACCTACGATCCTCATCCTCCCGTTAATGCGGATATAACCGTAAGCGGTACAAAGACTCTTACCGCCAACGCAACAGGGGATTGGACCTTCACCTTTAAGGTACAAAAGCTTAACGGTACCGTATATGAAGATGTTGCAGGTGCAACCGCATCCGTAAACCTCACTTCAACCGGCACCAAGGATTATACTATTTCTCTTGCAGAAAACTATACTACCGTAGGTACTCATTATTACCGTGTAGTGGAAGTGCACGGCACAGATCCCGCAATGACCTATGATACCGTTGAAGGACTCTTCAAGGTCACCGTTTCCGACCCCGGCGTTATCGACGGTGTTCTGGTAGTTGATGTTGAAACTGTATCCGATTCCACCGTAACCTCCAATATTATAGGCGGAACCGAATATTTCACCGTTGACGTGGATTTTAACAACCTGTACGATGCAAACGACACCCACGCAGAGCTTAATATCCAAAAGATACTGAACAACAATACCGGTGTTCCCGTACCTCTCAATATCTTTAGCTTTGAGCTTAAGCAGGGCGGTGCGGTCATACATACCGCACATACCGATGCAAGCGGAAAAGCGGTAATAGCTATTCCCATTGATGCTGAGGGAACTTATCAGTACACCCTTTCCGAAGTAAACAGCGGAAAGCCCGGTATGACTTATGACACCACAGTATACAATGTAACCGTAAAAGCGGAAGATGAAGGCGGACACCTGGTTGCAACCCTTACCATTGAAGGTGTTTCCGGCACTACCGCTACTTTTACAAATACTTATACTCTTGATCCTGTTTCCGTTATAATAGACGGTAACAAGATACTCCAAAACAAGACTCTTGTTGCAGGTCAGTTCAGTTTTGAGATTTACGAAACCGACGACGTATACCACGCGCTGGTAAACGGATATACCGATACCGTTTCCAACGCTTCGAGCGGCGCTTTCTCCTTTGAGCTTCCTCAGTATACAAAGGCAGGCACTTACAGATACGTTATCAAAGAGATAATACCCGCAGCGGCACAAAATAACCTGCTTGACGGTATTACCTATGACGATTCCGTATACCACGTAACTGTTACCGTAACCGACGATGGCAACGGCAAGCTGGCTTCCTCTGTTCAGATATCCAAACTGGGCGCAGGCAGCGTTGCGGATGTTACCTTCACCAACGTATATAAGGCTGTAGGTCAGGCGCAGCTTACCTTCCAAGGCGAAAAGACTCTTAACGGAAGAAACCTTTACGGTTCCGAATTCACCTTCGTTATCGAGGTGGAAAAAGACGGCGTTGCTCTTCCCGATGTTCACACCACCAACTTGTCCACAGGCAAGATCCAGTTCCCCACCTTTACCTATACCGAAGCAGATATAGGAAGCACCTTCGTATACCGTGTATACGAGTCGGTTCCCACCGGAGCAGTAAACAACGTCTATGAAGGCGTAACTTACACCAAGGTGGCATATTCCGTTTCCGTTTCCGTAAAGGATAACGGCGTAGGCGGAATTACTCTTGACGTGCTGGGTGATTACGAGGAGCTTGATTTCACCAATACCTATGAAGCTCAGCCCGTAAAGGTAGGCTTGGATGGCGTAAAGACCCTTAACGGCAGAGATATGGTTGCAGGCGAGTTCGAATTCGTTTTGAAGAATTCTGCAGACACCGCAATTGAGACCGTATCCAACAAGGCAGACGGAACCTTTACATTTGCAGACCTTACCTTTACCTCCGCAGGCGTATATACCTATACCGTGTCCGAGGTTAAGGGAAGCAAGGGCGGCGTAGCATACGACGAAACCGTATACACCGTAACCGTTACCGTAACCGATAACGGCAAGGGCATACTTACCGCATCCACGCTCATAAGCGGCAGCGGCTCCCTCTCCTTTACCAATATTTACAACACCGAAAACGTTGCTGTTAAGATATCCGGTACCAAGGCTCTTACAGGCAAGCCTCTGGAGGCAGGGGAATTCACCTTTGCAATATACAGAGCTATCATAGTTGACGGCAAGTTCGAAATAAACGGCGATGAAATGGTAACCGCCACCAACGATGAAAACGGCGATTTCGTATTCCCCGATGGCGTGTTCACCGCTCCCGTCACCGCTCATTACATTATTAAAGAGCTTAACGACGGCAAAACCGGTATAACCTACGATGATACCGTTTACAACATGACCATTACCGTTACCGATAACGGTGAAGGCGAATTGGTTGCAGACGTAGCTGTAACAGATATAAACGGTAACAAGACCGACGTTGAATTCAACAACATATTTACTCCCGCAGACCTTCCCGTATCCTTTGGCGGAACAAAGCAGTATAACAAGGCTTTGGCGGCAGGCGACTTCAGCTTCCAACTCAAAGATGAGGGCGGCAACGTGCTTAAAACCGTTTCCAACGACGTAAACGGAAACTTTAAGTTTGACGTTGTGTATACCGCTTCCGATATCGGCAAGACCTTCAAGTATACCGTATCCGAAGTTAACGGCGGCAAGGGCGGCGTAACCTACGATACCACCGTGTACGAGTTCAGCGTAAGCGTGGTTAACGAAAACGGACTGTTGGTTGCAAACGTAAGCGGCGCAAACACAAACGCTCTTAACTTTAGCAACAGCTACGGCGTAAAGCCCGTTCAAACCGTTATTTCCGGTACCAAGACCCTTAACGGCAGAAATATGGCAAACGGCGAATTCGAGTTTATTCTCAGAGATTCTGCAGGAAACCTTATTGAATCCGTTTCCAATAACGGCACGGAGATCAAGTTTGCTCCCATCACTTACGTTGCGGCAGGCACATATACTTACACCGTGTCCGAAGTTATCCCCGCAAATGCTCTCAACGGCGTTCTTGACGGCGTAACCTATGACAAAACCGTATACACCGTAATTGTTACCGTAACCGATAACGGCGACGGAACCTTGACTGCGGCTCAGACCATAGACGGCGCTTCCGCAATAGCTTTCGTAAACACTTACGCAGCTTCCGGCACCGCATATGCAGATCTCAGCGGTAAAAAGGTTCTGGACGGAAGAGAACTCAAAGCAGGTGAATTTGAATTCCTGCTTAAGGATAAGGACGGCAAGGCAGTAGAGACCGTTTCCAACAAGGCAGACGGCACCTTCGCATTCACCCGTCTCAGCTATACCGCGGCAGGTACCTATACCTACACGGTATCCGAAGTTAACGGCGGCAAGGGCGGCGTAACCTACGATAATACCGTATACACCGTAACCGTTACCGTGACAGATAACGGCAAGGGCGGCTTTGAATCCAGCGTTTCTATCGATAAAAACGGAGTTATCCTCTTTAACAACGGATACTCCGCTGCACCCGCAGACGTAGTTCTTGAGGGTACAAAGACACTTAACGGCAGAAATATTGTTGACGGCGAGTTTACCTTCAATCTCACCGATAAAAACGGAAATGTTATCCGTACCGCATCCAACGTTGGCGGCGCATTCACCTTTGATAAAATAACCTATACCGTTGCAGGCGTTTACACCTACACCGTATCCGAGGTTAAAGGCGATAAAGGCGGCGTGACCTATGATGCGACCGTATACGAAGTAACCGTAACCGTAACCGATGACGGAAACGGCAAGCTGGTTGCAGCAGTTGCTATCAATGACGGCGGAAAGCTTTCCTTTGTGAACAACTATTCCGCATCCTCTGTGGACGTAGTGCTTAACGGTACAAAGACACTTACCGGCAGAGATATTATTGATGGAGAGTTTACCTTCAATCTCACCGATAAGGACGGCTACGTAGTAGGAGAAGCAGTGAATGACGGCAACGCCTTCACCTTCAAAAAGCTCACCTTTACCGAAGCGGGCGTATATACCTACACCGTATCCGAGGTTAAGGGAACAAAGGGCGGCGTAACCTACGATGATACTGTATACACCGTTACCATTACCGTAACCGATAACGGCGCAGGAAAACTTGTTGCAACCGTAGACGGCGGAAACGCTATTGCGTTCAAGAATACCTATTCTACCGCAGGCGCAACCGTAACTCTCGACGGCACCAAGACTCTCACCGGCAGAGATATTATTGACGGCGAGTTTAAATTCCTTCTTAAGGATAAAGACGGCAACACGGTAGGCGAAGCTGTTAATGCAGGCAACGCATTTGCTTTTGGAACTCTTACCTTTGATAAGACAGGCACTTACACCTACACCGTATCCGAGGTTAAAGGCGACAAGGGCGGCGTAACCTACGATGATACCGTATACGAAGTAACCGTAACCGTAACCGATGACGGCAACGGTAAACTGGTTGCAGACGTTAAGGGCGGCGATTCTATCGCATTTACCAACGTATACAACACAGAAGACGAAAAAGTAGTTATCGGCGGCAGCAAGGTGCTTACCGGCAGAGATATTATCGACGGCGAATTCAAGTTTAGTCTTAAGGATTCCGAAGGCAAGGTAGTAGCAGAAACCGTTAATGCCGGAAACTCCTTCGTATTCGAGGCGCTTACCTTCGATAAGGTTGGCACTTACACCTACACCGTATCCGAGATCAAAGGCGATAAGGGCGGCGTGACCTACGATGATACCGTATACACCGTAACCGTTACCGTTGCGGATAACGGAAACGGCAAGCTTGTTGCAACCGTAACCGGCGCCGATGCAGTTACCTTTACCAACAGCTATGCAGCTTCTTCCGCAGAAGTAGTACTCAGCGGCAGTAAGGTACTTGTGGGCAGAGATATTATCGACGGCGAATTTGCATTCGTGATAAAGGATTCCGCAGGCAATGTAGTAGCACAAACTGTCAATGCAGGCGATAAGTTTACCTTTGACGCTCTCACCTTTGATAAGGTCGGCGAATACGTATACACCGTATCCGAGGTTAAGGGCGATAAGGGCGGCGTATCCTACGATGATACCGTATACGAAGTAACCGTAACCGTAACCGATGACGGAAACGGTAAACTGGTTGCAACCGCAGCCGGCAACGAAAGCCTTAAGTTTACAAACAACTATGCATCCGCATCCGTAAACGTAACCCTTAACGGTACAAAGACTCTCGAAGGAAGAGATCTTGCAGAAGGCGAATTCCAATTCCTGCTCAAGGATTCCGAAGGAACCCTTCTCCAGACCGTTACCAACGATGCAAACGGCTTGTTCGGCTTTGAACCCGTTGAATTCGTTAAGGTAGGCGAATACGTATACACCGTGATCGAAGTTAAGGGCGATAAAGGCGGCGTGACCTATGATGCAACCGTATACACCGTAAAGGTTACCGTAACCGATGACGGAAACGGCAAGCTGGTTGCAGCAGTAGAAGGCGGCGACGCAATAAACTTCAATAACCTGTACTCCGCATCCGGCGTAACCGTTACCTTAAGTGGTATTAAGAACCTTGTAGGCAAAGAACTTGCAGAAGGTATGTTCAGCTTTAACCTTAAGGATAAGGACGGCAACGTGCTTCAGACCGTTACCAACAAAGCAGACGGCGTTATTGATTTTACCGCTATGGAATTTGATAAAGCCGGCGAATACGTTTACACCGTAACCGAGGTTATAGGCACCGAAAGCGGTATGAGCTACGACGAAACCGTATACACCGTAAAGGTTACCGTAACCGATGACGGAAACGGCAAGCTTGTTGCTGACGTTACCGTAAGCGGCGACGGAGTTATCGAGTTTAATAACGAATACGTTCCCGATACTCCTCAACTCGGTGATGAAAGCAATACGTTTATCCTTTACTCCGCAATGCTTTTAAGCGTTATAGGACTTGCAGTTTTGGTTTTCAAAAAGCGCAAGGCTGAATAAAAACTAAATAATAATTCAAAAAGGAGGCTGGAAACAGCCTCCTTTTAACAGTTTTTTGAATAATGTTAACAAATTTAACATATTAATATTTGACAAATCAATTTCAAACTGTTATTATATATTAGGTGTATTTTTATTTTACATGGGGTAGTTTTTGATGGGCGCAAAGAAAAAGAAAAAGTGGATAAAGTTCAGGCACACGGTCGTCACCAACCTGCTGTTTCTTGTAATTTATCCTTATTCCCGTATAAAATACGGAATTAAAATAGAAAAAATCGCAGATACCAAAAGGCAATATCTTGTGCTGCTGAATCACCAGACACCCTTTGACCAGTTTTTTGTGGGTATGTCCTTCAACCGCAAAACTATGTATTATCTTGCTACAGAGGATATTTTTTCCAAGGGTATGCTTTCCAAGATAATTAAGTTTTTGGTAGCGCCTATCCCCATAAAAAAACAGACCACAGATATTAAAGCGGTTATGACCTGTATCCGCGTTGCAAGAGAGGGCGGCAGTATCGTTATCGCGCCGGAGGGCAACCGTACATACAGCGGCCGCACCGAATATATGAACCCTTCCATAGTTTCTTTGGCAAAAAAGCTTAATCTTCCCATTGCACTATACCGTCTTGAAGGGGGATACGGCGTTCAGCCCCGCTGGAGCGACGTTACACGAAAAGGCAAAATGAGAGGGTATGTTTATGAGGTTATCGAGCCGGAGGAATATAAAGCTCTTGCGGACGATGAACTTTTTGAGCGTATAAAAAACGGGCTTTACGTTAACGAAGCAAAAGCAGACGGCGAATTTTTCCACAAAAACCGCGCCAATTATCTTGAGCGATGTATATACGTTTGTCCCTTCTGCGGGCTTTCCGAATTCCATACAAGCGGTGCTGTTATAAAATGCGCCAAGTGCGGCAGGGAAGCGGAGTATACCGTTACCAAGGAGTTCTGCGGCGTTGGATACGAGCACCCATTCAGGTTCGTTGCAGACTGGTACGATTATCAGGAACAATACATAAACGGGCTTGATACTACGTCTTTTACGGAAGCGCCTTTGTATACGGAAAGTGCCGGGCTGTATGAGATAATCCCCTATAAAAACAGATATCTTGTAAAGAAAGACGCAAACGTTTCCCTTTACGGCGACCGTATCACCGTAAACGAGCTTACTTTTGATTTCGAAACCGTTTCTCAGATTTCGGTCTTGGGTAAAAACAAGCTGAATATATATTACGGTGATAAACTATATCAGTTAAAGGGAAGCAAACGCTTTAATGCATTAAAATATCTGCATTTTTATTACCGCTATAAAAACATAAAGGAAGATAACAATGATAAATTTCTGGGACTTTAGCGTATGGGGCAGCTTTATGCTGTTTTCCGTACTTCTTGCAAGCCTGATGGCTGCAAACATACTTAAAAAATCCATACCTTTTTTAGAAAAATCTCTCATACCCACCTCTGTTTTGGGCGGGGGAATATTGCTTGTTATCGCTTTTATATATAAGCTCATTACCGGCGACGTAATGTTTGATACCGCATTTTTCGGCGGTAACGGTTCCGCCACTTTGGAAACTCTTACATACCATACTCTCGCTCTCGGTTTTATAGCCACGGCTTTAAAGACCACCGGCGGAAAGCTTAACAAAAAGCGCTCTGCCGAAATATTCAACACCGGTATTACTACTGTGGGCACCTATCTTTTGCAGGCGTTTTTAGGTATGGGAATAACCGTTATTGCGGCGCTTGTTGTAAAAGATTTCTTCTCTTCTTCCGGTATTCTTCTTGCTTTTGGCTTCGGTCAGGGTACGGGGCAGGCAATGAACTACGGCGGTATATACGAAACCGATTTCGGCTTTGTGGGCGGAAAAAGCTTTGGTCTTACCGTAGCGGCGATCGGATTTCTTTGCGCCAGCATCGGAGGTGTTATACACCTTAACATCCTTCGCAGAAAAGGCAAGATAAAGACGGTTAACGCAGGCAAAAACTCTATTATACACAGCGAAATACAATCAGAAAACGAAATTCCCATGCAGGAAAGTATGGACAAAATGACAGTTCAGATAGCCCTTATGGCGGTTTCATATCTGTTTGCATATCTGCTTATGTTCGGACTGGGCAAACTCTTTCCGGGAATGAGATCTGTTATCTACGGCTTTAACTTCCTTTTGGGCGTGCTTTGCGCCACCTTGGTAAAGCTGGTGCTTAACTTTCTTAACAAGAAAAAGCTGGTTAAAAGACAGTATACAAATAACTTCCTTTTGACCCGTGCAGGCAACTTTTTCTTTGATATTATGGTTGTTGCGGGTATTGCCGCCATCCGCCTCGATATGCTGGAAAAGTACTGGGGTATCATTGTTATTCTCGTTTCCGTAGGCACGGTTTCTACTTATGCGTACAACTATTTTGTTGCAAAAAAGCTTTTCCCGGAATACACGCAGGAGCAATTCCTTGCTATGTACGGTATGCTTACCGGCACCGCATCAACAGGCGTTATATTGCTGCGTGAAATAGACGGCGAATTCCGCACCCCCGTTTCGGATAATCTGGTTTACCAGAATTTTCCCGCCATTGTTTTTGGATTCCCTATGATGCTTCTTGCAACCCTCGCACCGAAGAAGCCCATACTTACTCTTATCATCTTCGCGCTGCTGTTTGCGGCAATGAACATCATACTGTTCAGAAGCTATATTTTTAAAAAGAAAAACAAGTAAAATTTAAACTTATTAAGAGAAAAGACTGTGTATTTATTATACACTCTTTTCTCTTTTGTATTGATTTTTATTACGTAAAATGTTATAATATGTGAGATTAAGCAAAATCTGCCCGTTTTTCTTTTCGGCAGATATTTCGGTTTCACAAAGCAATTATTACTTTATAAGTTAAAGGAGAAACAACAATGAAAGTTACAGTTTGCATCGGCAGTTCTTGCCACCTGAAAGGCTCACGTAGAGTTATCGAACAGCTCCAGCGTCTCATCGGCGAAAATGATCTTGGCGGTAAGGTCGAACTCTGCGGTACATTCTGTATGGGTAAATGCCAGCAGGGCGTTTGCGTATCCGTTGACGAAGCGTTTCATTCCGTAAATGCAGAAACTGTTGAAGAATTCTTCCAAAACGAAATTAAGGCAAAGGTATAAGTTTTATGATCATTCAGGTTTGCGTAGGCAGCTCTTGTTATCTTAAGGGCTCGCCCGAAATCGTTGAGCTTTTGCAGAAATCCGTAGAAGAATATAAGCTTGAAAATGAAGTCACCCTTACCGGCAGCTTTTGTATCGGCAAGTGTAACCGTGTGGGCGTTACCATTCAGGTGGATGATGATATTCACGTGGGTATTACCAGAGAAAATTTCAGAGAATTTTTCGCAGAGAATGTCCTTAAAAAGTTGGAAAGGAAATGATGGGTTATGCCTAATTGCTTGACTTTAAAAAAATCAGATTGTAAAAACTGTTATAAATGTATCCGTCATTGTCCTGTTAAGGCTATCCGCTTTTCGGGAAATCAGGCGCACATTATCGGCAACGAGTGCATTCTTTGCGGCAACTGCTTCGTTGTATGTCCTCAGGACGCAAAGCAGATAGTTGACGAAACGGAAAAAGCAAAAGTGCTTTTGCAAAGCGGCGTGCCCGTAATAGTCAGCCTTGCTCCTTCCTTTGTAGCAAACTATAACGGCGTGGGTATTAATTCCATGCGCAAAGCGCTTAAGTCCCTCGGATTTTATGATGTTGAGGAAACCGCGATCGGCGCTACCATCGTTAAGACGGAATACGAAAGAATGCTGCGTGAAGAGGAAAGAGATATAGTCATCTCTTCTTGCTGTCATTCCATAAATCTTTTGATCCAAAAGCACTTTCCTCAGGCGTTGGAATATCTTGCCGACGTAGTGTCACCTATGCAGGCACACTGCAAGGATATAAAATCCAGATATCCCAATGCAAAAACCGTATTTATCGGTCCCTGCGTTGCCAAAAAAGACGAAGCACAGCATTATGACGGTATCGTTGATGCAGTGCTAACCTTTGAAGAACTTACCCGCTGGCTTAACGAAGAGAATATTACCCTCTCTAAAGAGATGGACAGCGACCCCAACAGCCGCGCTCGTTTCTTCCCCACAACCGGCGGAATATTAAAGACTATGGCGCAGGATGCACCCGGTTATACTTATATGGCTCTTGACGGTGTGGAAAATTGTATTGCCGCTCTTAAAGATATTATTGACGGTAACATTCACAAATGCTTTATCGAAATGTCGGCTTGCGTAGGCAGCTGTATGGGCGGTCCTGTTATGGAAAAATACCACCGTGCAGGCACTATAAAGGATTATATCGCCATTGCAAATTACGCAGGAGAGAAGGATTTTGTTGTTTCCCAGCCCAAGGCTATTGAGCTTAAAAAGAGCTTTGAGCATATCGAGCAGCGTTACCAGACACCCTCCGAGATCGAAATACAGAATGTACTTCGTCAGATGGGCAAATTCAAGCCCTCTCAAGAGCTTAATTGCGGTTCCTGCGGCTATAACACCTGCAGAGAAAAGGCAATAGCAATAATCCACGGCAAGGCTGAAATTTCCATGTGCCTGCCTTATCTTAAGAGTAAAGCCGAAAGCTTTTCGGATATTATCGTTAATAATTCTCCCAACGGTCTTATCCTGCTTAATGAAAATCTTGAGGTTCAGCAAATAAACGCTACCGCAAAGAGAATGATGAACATTCGCTCTTCTTCGGATATTTTGGGCGATCAGGTAGTACGCATACTGGATCCTTCCGTGTTTATGAATGTTTTGCGAACAGGCAGGGACGTGATCGGTCAGCGGGTTTATCTTGCGGAATACAAACGCTTTGTAGAGCAGTCTGTTGTACACGATAAGGATTCTCATCTTATGGTTGCCATTATGCGTGATATTACCGACGAGCAAAACGAGCGTGAAAAGAAAGAAAGTATCAGCCGTCAAACTATCGAAGTTGCAGACAAGGTAGTGGACAAGCAGATGCGTATCGTTCAGGAGATCGCATCTCTTCTGGGAGAAACCGCCGCAGAAACAAAAATTGCGCTGGCAAAATTGAAGGAGTCCATCCAAGATGAATGATCTGTGTGCCGATATCGGCTATAAGAGTATAAATCATTTCGGTGAACAGCTTTGCGGCGACCACGTGGATATAGTGGAGCCCGGCGACGGATCTACCGTTGTGGTTCTTTCCGACGGATTGGGAAGCGGAGTAAAGGCGAGCATACTTTCCACCCTTACTTCCAAGATAATTTCCACCATGCTTTCCGAAGGCTTGTCTTTGGAAGAATGTGTAGAAACTATCGCCGCTACCTTGCCCGTTTGCTCCATCCGCGGCGTGGCGTATTCCACCTTCACCATTATACATCTGAAAAACAACCAAAGCGCCGAGCTGATTCAGTACGATAACCCTCATGCGATCATTATACGCGATGAGAACATATGGGATTATCCCAAAACAGAAATGAATATCGGCGGTAAAAAAATATACAAATCCGTAATAAAGCTTCAGGAAAACGATATTTTTGTTGCCATGAGCGACGGTTGCCCCCACGCGGGTATCGGTATAACCTATAATTTCGGTTGGAAGAGGGAAAATATAGCAGAGTTTATGCAGACCCTCTCCCACGCAGGGTATACCGCAAAGACATTATCCACCATGCTTGTTGACGAATGTGACAAGCTATACGGCTTTCAGCCCGGTGACGATGCCACGGCGTGCGTTGTCCGTATAAGAAAGAGAGAGCCTATGAATATGCTGTTCGGCCCTCCTTCCAACCGCGACGATGCAGACCGTATGATGTCCCTTTTCTTCTCCAAGGAAGGCAAGCATATTATTTGCGGAGGAACCACCTCGACTATCGCGGCAAAATTCCTGCACAAGCCTTTGCGCGCCAGCCTTAACTTTGAAATGGGGGACGTACCTCCCATTGCGGAGATAGAGGGGGTAGACCTTGTTACCGAAGGTGTTATAACCGTAAACAAGGTGCTTGAATACGCCAACGATTATCTGGGCGAAAACAAGTTTTACAGCCATTGGAGCTATAAACGGGACGGCGCATCCCTTATATGCCGTTTGCTGTTTGAAGAGGCTACGGATATTAACTTTTATGTGGGAAGGGCAGTAAACCCCGCCCACCAGAATCCCGATCTGCCTATCAATTTCAATATAAAAATGAATTTGGTAGAGGAACTTTCGGCTTGCCTCAAAAGGATGGGAAAAAGAATCAAAGTCAGTTATTTCTAAGGAGTACTTGCTATGGGAGCAATAAGAAAATTCGATACGAAGGTACAGCACTTAAAGTATAAAGTATTGCGTGAGGTAGCCCGTCAGGCGTGGAGCGATACTTTGCTTGAAAATATTGTGGAGATACCCAAGATAATCTCTCCCGGTCCTAACCCCACAATGCGTTGCTGTATATATAAAGAACGTGCTATTCTCGGCGAGCGTATAAAAATAGCTATGGGCGGCGATAAGGATAACCCCAATGTTATCGAAGTTATCGATATCGCCTGCGACGAATGTTCTGCCGCAGGATACGAAGTTACCGCTTCTTGCCGCGGCTGTCTTGCTCACCGCTGTGAAGATGTGTGTAAACGCGGTGCAATTTCCTTTGACCACAACCACGTTGCTCATATAGATAAATCCAAGTGCGTTGAATGCGGTCAGTGCGCAAAGGTTTGCCCTTATTCCGCAATAATCAACAACAAGCGTCCGTGCCAGAATGCTTGTAAGGTCAAGGCAATATCCATAAACGATAATAACGCCGCTGCCATTGATAACAACAAGTGTATCCAGTGCGGTGCCTGCGTATATCAGTGTCCTTTTGGCGCGATATCCGATAAATCCTATATTCTTAGCGTTATCGATCTTATTAAAAAGAGCGAAAATAACGAAAAATATAAGGTTTACGCAGTAGTTGCACCTTCCATTTCCAGCCAGTTTACATACGCAAAGCTGGGTCAGGTGATCACCGGTCTTAAGGAATTGGGCTTCTTTACAGTTGTTGAAGCAGCTTTGGGCGCAGATATGGTAGCACAGGCAGAATCCAAGGAACTGGCAGAAAAAGGCTTCTTAACAAGCTCCTGCTGTCCCGCATTTGTTCAGTATATTAAATCTGCTTTCCCCGCACTTCTTCCTTTGGTATCCCACAACCTTTCTCCTATGGGTGCTTTGGCACAGTATATCAAAAATACGGACAAGGATGCAAAGGTAGTGTTTATCGGTCCCTGCACAGCTAAAAAGGCAGAAGCACAGCTTGATACCGTAAAACCCTATGTAGATGCGGTTATGACCTTTGAAGAACTGCAGGCGCTTTTTGACAGCCGTGATTTCGATATCAACACCTTCGAGGAAGACGTGCTTGATAACGCATCATATTTCGGCAGAATATTTGCCCGTTCCGGCGGTCTTTCGGATGCGGTCGTTCAGGGTCTCAAGGAGCAGAATATCGAATTCGCTCTTAAGCCTATCGTGTGTGACGGTATTGAAGAATGCCGCGTAGCTCTGCTTAAAAAGAGCAAAAACGTTCTGGACGGCAACTTTATCGAAGGTATGGCTTGCGTAGGCGGCTGTATCGGCGGTGCCGGCTGTCTTACCCACGGCGAAAAGAATAAAGCCGAGGTAGATAAGTACGGCAGAGAAGCTATGGAAAAGACCATAAGCGACGCGGTTTCCGTTTTGAAATAGTTTAAAATCAATAAAGTAATCACCCCAAGAAGCCGCAAGGCTCCTTGGGGTGATTTTAATTCAATACAGCATCTAAAGCGGTGTAATTTTTTATTTCCTCGTCCTCCACACTTACCAGAATAAACCATCCCGCCATATCTGCGGTAACTGCTTCGGGGTCGTTTTTCTGCTCGACGCAAACACATATGGAGCTATCCTTTACTTTAACCTCTTGTACGCCGTATCTGTATGCACTGCTGCTTGCGGGAAGATAGATAACCAACAAAGAGTGCTCGGTGTAAAAGTCTTCACGGTCCCACTGGGCTTTTTTTATCGCCCCTTCAAAGGATAATGCGCCCGAAAAGCCATATTCCATATTAAAAATGCTTCCGTATTCTGTTTTAAACTGCTCCAGCTCCTCTAAAGTGTCGATCTTTAAAACAGGAAGCTTTTTGCCCTTTCCGCTTTGTAACGATTCTTTGTTAAGGGCATTTTCGTAAATTGTTTTATCATCGGACCAGCCTGCATATGCCACCGTGTTTGCGTATGGATCACCGATATCCTCGGGAGCAAAACCGGCGATAATATCGGGAACAGTAAAAACGGCAACAGCTACAAGGCACAGACAAGCCGCCGCAGTCAGCAGCTTTACCCATACGGGGCGGGGGCTTTTTTGGGGGGAATGGGCAAGCCCCACGTAGCTTTCGTTAATATCGCCCATAGCACTGTATAAATCTTCTTTTTTCATAGTTCGTACTCCTTATCAACAAGAAAATCGTGTAATTTGGTTCTGAGCCGGCTAAGCATCATAGATACAGCGGCGCTTGTCATACCGTAACGTGCGGCGATATCGGAAATGCTGTCCGTATACCAGTAACGGCGCAGGAAAATGTTTCGCTTTTTTGCGGGCAGAGTGCCTAAGAATTCATTAATATCCGAAGCCAGCGTCTTGTGTTCAAAGGCTTTTTCTACGTCGTCTTTATCTGAAACACAATCTTTAAGCTCGTCAAGAACAGCCGTAAGCTCTCCGCCGCCCCGCTTTTCTGCGGTGTTGCGCTTGTATTTATTAAAGGCAAGATTGCGAACTATCTTTCCCAAAAAAGAAGACAGCATTTGTGGACGGTTCGGCGGAATGGAATTCCATAAATTAAAATAGGCATCGTTTACACATTCCTCTGCATCTTCATTATTACCCAAAATATTTTTTGCAATATGCTTGCAGTAATTGCCGTATTTATCCGCAGTTACGGGAATAGCCTGCTCGTTTCTGTCAAAATACAACTGTACTATTTTTGAATCATCCATTTTGTTTGCCTCCTTTCAAATTGCGGTTTCACTTATATACACAGCTTTTGTGAAAAAATATAACGGTTTATTTAAAAATATATTTTTATTATAATAAGAAATCGGCAAAAAGACAAGTAAAACGCAATAATTCGTTTTATATCCTTTTGCCGATAAGTTTAAATTTTATTGTGTCAGCGTATCGGAAATTATCCTTCTTTTTTCCGCTTTTGCTTTTTCGGTGTAGGCGAGGTAGTCATTTTCTGCTTTTTCAAGTTCCTCTTCCTCGCATTTTCCTCTTGAATATCTCGCCAGTATAAGTACAAGCGACGCTATTTTTTCTTCTCCTTCCAGACGAAGCAGCTCTTGTTTGTTGCGTTCTGCTTTTCGCCGTTCAGCATCCTCTCTCGCCTTGTTTAATGCCCTTTTTAAAAGGGAACACACAAACACGGATACAAACCCTCCGGCAGATAAAAACGCCATCAGAGCCTCTGCAAGGCTTTCAAACATTATCAGATCTCGTAAATCAGATATGCAATAGCATCAAACAGATCAGCCAACCGCTGTGTCAGAGTCGTTAGCAGGGGTATCAGTCTGTTCACGGTTTTTCTCCTTTAGCTGTCTGTAAAGATTATCGGTATATACGCCTGCTGCGGCGCACAGCACTCCCTGAGTGATACTGGCGAATATCATAGAAAGCACCTGCTGTGTACCCGTAATGGTGTTTGCGGAAAATATCCACAGTCCTGCAAGCAATATTCCCAAAGCGCCGAGAATAAAGGGTATCTTCCAATCCTTTATACGGCTGTTTTTGATAACCGCGCCGATAACGTACAGTATGGGGATAAGTACGTAAAGTTCTGCGGATATGTATTCGGTGTAATCCATAGTGTTCTCCTTTTAAGATATGTTTTGTCCGAGCTTAAGTTCGTTGTCTGTGTTTCTTCTGGAGGCAACCGTATCCAGATATTCTTCGGTCTCTTCGTTGTTAAGCCCAAGCATAAAGCACGCATCATAAAATTGGTCCATAGTTTCGCATCTGGTATATACGTAATCCAGTCTTTCCATATATGCACGCTTTTTCGCATACTCGTTACGGTCGTCGTAATCGTAAAATAAAAGCTTTGCCATACTCTTTGCTCTGCTGTATGCCTTGTCGTAATGCAGCTCGGCTTCGTTTACAATAGTTGCGGTCTTCGCTCCCGCATCGCTCATTCCGGTATAGCCCAAAGCATCGAGAACAAAGATCACCTTGTCCATATATTCATCGGTGAGATTATATCTTGAAGTCAGCTTTTCAAGATAGTTCTTTACGTTAAGATTATGTTCCGCTTTGCTTATCTTGCCGCCGGAACCGTACCGCTTTACGATAGCGGACGCAAGCTGATACGCACTCATATTGGGCGTGAATACTATTCCGTCACTGCCGGTATCCCCGTCTTCGGTGCCCAATGCGTCGCCGCCTACAGTGACGTCTCCGTATTTGATCTTGCTTTCCGCCATTTCCTGCGCCAATTTCTGCAGTTCCTTCCTTGCGTTTATGCTGTCCTTGGCGTAATCGGTATCAAGCTTACCGAAGTATTCGTTTTTGCTTTTGTTAAGCTGAGAAAGCTCCTCGCTGTGCTGTTTTGCCAGGGAAGAGAGTGTGTTGTTAAAATTAATATCCGAATTAAGCCTTGCCTGCGCGCTTTCTCCGGAAAAGGAAAGACCTCTGGAAGCAAGAAATTCGCCCGTGTTTTTTTCGTTAGTAAGCTTTTGCGCCGCCGCTTGATTTTTCTTTTCCTCGTAATCCTTGTTTAAGCTTTCGACAGATTCCTTGTGCTGTTTTTCGTAGTTTGCCTTTGCCTTGTTATAAAGCTGTGTAAGGGCTGCTGTGGTCCCGTAGCTCTTTTCCAGCTCCTTTTTTGTTTGTTCTACAAGCTCGCTGTATTTCATCTTTCCACCTCCTTGTTTTTTATCTTAAAGGTAATGCTTTTTATGTCTGCCTGACGGCTTTCGTGGGTAGAGGATATAATAATCTTTGCTGCAGCTACTCTTTTGATTTCTGTTCTGAAGAAAAACCTGCGCAAAAAGCTGTTATCATTTCTGTCCACGCTCACCGTTTGGGAATTCATTATCTGTCCTATCTCGTTGGGATTTGCCGTTACCGTAAGGTCGGTGCCGTTTTCGTTATCCGCGTCAATGGCAACGGATAAAAGATCAAATTTTTTTCCTTTCGCACCCAAATTACCGATAGGAGTGCACCAGTATGCGGTAATTACCCCGTTTTCATCCCGGGTCAGCTCTTCCGAAAAATAGTACAGCCGGTTATTTTTATCAAGCCAGTAAAGCCTTCCCGGTATCTCGCAAAACTGTACTGCATCTATCCCGTCGTATCTGTACCAAAGATTTGCTTTGTAGTTGTATATGTAAAGCCCGTAGGGCGTAGAAAAGTATAATTCTCCCGTAGACTGTCTGTCGTAAATACAGCAGTTTTTGGCGTTGCCCGTTTCCAGTATATGCTTTACTGTACGGCTTATAGGTGCCGAAAAGCATATTGCGTTTCTTTCGTCCTGCACCGTAGTGGATATCCAACGGTTAAGTCCATCATCGGAAAGAGTAACGGGGGTGTTATCCATCACCGCAGAGCATCCCTTAATAAGGTTTCCTTTTTCAAAATTAAGGTTGTAAACGGGGAAGGAAGGATAATAATTTCCCAAAGCGTCGGTTCGCAGCTCACAGTAAGAATAATATGCTCTGTCTTCGGTGAAAATGAGCTGTCTGTCGTACTGCTGAACCATATCGGTTATGGTTGAAGAACCTATAACCGTGTAATTGGTTTCGGGAAAATACTCTGCGCTGGGAAGTCCGTTTGCCAATTCGGAATAAAAACGGTAATTGGGGTAATCGGGATTTCCGTAAAGAAACACGCGCGTATCGGTATTGCCGCCGAAATTCATACCCGCAGTACATTTTGTAATAATATTTTCCTTTGCGGTGGAAGCTTTTTCCCAGCATATCTCAAGGCTGTTAAGCCCCTTTTTGGGAATACTTCCTTGCACAAAAGAAACTGTGCCGTTTTGTGTATCCGCCGTCCAGCCTTCGGTTTCAACACCGTCTGTTTTTACCCACAAGACAGAATCTATTTCCTTTTCTCCCAGAGTGTATACAGATGATGTACCGTCCGGAGAAAACTGCATACGTTTTTGACCCGTAAGCATATTTACCTTTTCAAAAAGAGTTCCGCTGCCGTCGGGATTGCAGGAAACCGCTACCAAGGGAACATAGGGCTCCAGCAGACTGAAAATATTGTTTTCGTATTTATAGTAACCGGAATTACACAAAAAATATACTGCGTTTCCAAAGCCGAAAATATAATGGCACTTACCTACGGTAATGTTAATGGTAACAAACTTATCGGCTTCAAAATCGTATTTATATATTCTGGTTCCCGCGCAGACAATAAAGTGAAGTACGCCGTTGACGTAGCCGCGCCACATACGGTAAACACCGCCTCCGAAATCGCTTGCGCAAAGCTTGCTTCCGCACCGCTTTTTTAAGCTTCCGTCTTCACAGACCTTAAAATTATTCATATCGGGGGAAAGGGAAGGGTTATTTGAAAAACCGTTTCTTTCATCCAGTCCTCCGAATTTGTTTACAGTCAAAAGTCCGTTTGCCATCAGTACACCTCGGTTACGGGACGGATTTTTGCTTTGCTCGCTCTTTGCATATTTCTGTAGGCTGTGCGGTATCGGTTTTCCATAAGCCGGGATAACACGGGGTCTTCATCACAGCACAGATACGCCGCAACTCCAAAGGGCAGTACAGATACCGCCAAAAGCTCGTCGCAGGGGATGGTTTCGCTTAATCCGGTTATATCAAGAAACGCATTGTCGGTACGGTTTTGGAGCAGGTTGTTGAGAGGGGCGCACTCCGCAAGACAGATGTTGATTATATTTGTAGCTCTTGTTCTCATATCGTTGCAGTTTTCAGGCAGTTCGCCGTTTGTTTTTCGCAAATTCAAAAGATCAAGGGCAAATTCAAAAAGCTTTTCTCCTGTCATAGTTTCACCTCGTTAAAGGAGCGTGTCTTTTTTGGGACACGCTCCTTAATATTATTTGTATTTTTAGATCTCGTTGCCGCCGTCGGTTACGGGAACGTCTACAAGCTCTTCGGGCTTGATAACCTTTGCGCCGAACACAATTCTGCCGCGCACCGCAGAATCAAAGGAATTTTCCAGTCTGTCGATATACTGGATATCCAACACCTGCTCAGCATAAGCAATAGCGGAGTAAGAGCCTGCCATAAGATGCACGGTGCCGTTATCTTCGGTGGCAAGCTGGTTGGAAACGTAAAGATCACAGCCCAGCTCATCGGTAAAACCGATAGTGCCGCTGCCGTTAACACCGTTGTTTATCTGGAATTTGATACCCGCCAGCATAAGCTTGGTCTTAACGAAGGGAGGTACAACGATCCAGATTCTGCCGTCCTGAACGTTCTTTGTTTCCAGCATTTCCTTAACCTCGCCGATAAGCTGAAGCACGTTTGCGGGGGTAACGGATTTTGCCTCTTCAAAATAATTGTCAGCCTGCTCGTAAAGACCGAAAACGTATGCATCGACCTCCTTTTTAAGGTTGTAGGAAGCGCGCTTTGCCTGAGAATCCTTAAGACCCAGAGAGCTTCTCAAAGCCTCAAGGTCTGCTACCTTAAAGGAAAACGCCTTGTCCTGATCAATTCTCAGAACGGTTGCGGAATCCTGAATATCCTCGTAGTTTACGGTGCCTTCATAATCGTATACGGCAGGATCGTTAAGACCTACAAAGGTTACGCTGTCGCCGCGGTTCTTGATATCGCCTACAAAGGAAGTGTTGCATATACGGTTTGCCAGGAGGTTATCCTCGTTGGTACGCATTATTTCTGCGGAAATTACCTTTTCAATACTGTTGTAATTAGACATATTATTATTTTCTCCTTTTTTTAAAGTTTCCAGTTCTTAATGGAACGTATAATGTGTTTAAAGTTCTTTTTTACGTTTTCTGCCGACATATCCTCTACCTGCTCAGGTGTAAAGGTCTGTTCGGCATCCGCTTCTTTGCCTGCGGGTGCGCTTCTGCGCATATTCTCTTCGTTTACATAATGCGCTTTTGCATCGTTGTTGTTAGTCTTGCAGAGATACAAAGCGTATGCGGAGCAAAGGGAAGTACCTGCCGCAACTTCATCCCACACCTCGTCGGGAATATCTGCGGGAAGCACGTCGGGAAACAGCTTTTTAAACTTTTCCACGTCCTTGTTCACACTGTCGGATTGCTTTTTTACGTTTCTTTCTGCCTTTATGGCTTCAAGCAGCTCTTCTTCGGTAGTGTTGTCTTCTTTTGCCATTTCGGCAATAATTTTCAAAATATCCTGTTCTTTCATAAAACCTCCGTTTGTATACTTTCTATAAGCTCTTTTTTGCGGGGAATAATGTTTTCCGGCAACCGTTCAAGATACTGCTTTGTGGTAATAAGCTGCATCTTAAGCAGGTTATCCAAAGTGTTTATTGCGGCTACTTCCGACCACCAGCCGGCGGCGCCTACGTCGATACTGCATTCAAACAGCGCCTCTCTGTACTTTGAAAAGGGAAAGGCTATGTATTCGCCGTTTTGTGTGGGCAAAAGTCTTTCATCGGGGTAATAAGCAAACATAAAGTTAAGCCATATCAGACCGATATCCTCTATAAATTGGTAAAGGGACCTTTTTACGTTTTCCAGAGGCTGTGCAGACGCCTGCTGCAAAGCAATAATTGCCGAAGTATTGTCGGCTCTTTCACTGCCCAAAGCAGAGTCTGTGGCGCCCAAAAAGTCCTTCGTGTGGTTTATCGCCATATTTATAACGTCCAGCATACCGCTTTGCATACTTCCGCTGTTAAGCACCGATGCCACGTTTTCAATAGGACCGTTTACCGCCACCGCTTCTCCCACCTTATTGGACCAATCCTCAATAACAGTGGAATCGTATATCACCTTGGAAAAGGCGGTGTCCATCATATGCTTCATTACCATAGCGTAGCCTTTGTTAATGAATATCTGGTTATCCACAAGCCCTGTTCCCACGGCACGTCCGTGCCAGCAGTTCTTAACTTTTGTCCAGCTGTAATACGCCAGCGGATAAAGGGTAAGTCCCGTATCCGTATCCCCGATAATTACGGTATCCTTTACGGATTTTCTGTACATCACCTTGCCGTTTTCGTTTTTCCACAGTTTTATAAGGGTTACGCACTTGGTGTTTTCCAGTTCCTTTTCGGACATATCTCCCGCAAAGCTTTCGGTATCGCTGTCGGGAGTGATAAGGGATACGTTTTCTTTTGAAACTCCCGCCTTTTCCGCCTGCTTGCGCAGATCGCTTACAAGCTCTCTGCCGGAAATAAGAATATAAGGCTGTGTCTGCACCGCAGTACTGTTTGGATTTCCGAAGAAAACGTTGGTGTTATCAATAAGCACCGTTTTAAAATCCCCGGTATACGCCTGACCCGTCTTAACGTTGGGATCCCAATATGTATAGGCAAAAGCGTCTCCCGTAACAGCCGCATCGTAAAGGGAATCGGAAACAAGCGTATCCATTTTAAGCTTCTCCCAGCGGTTTTCCGCTACGGTCTTTAATGCCTCGTTTATGTTTTTTTCCTCCTCGGTCGTAAGCTTGGGAAGGGGAGAAGCATAACGGAATCTCATCTTCACGGCAGCGGACGCGATGTTTGAAATGTAATAATCGATTATCCGTTTAAAAAAATTAAAAACCGGTGTGGGCAAGCCGGAAGCGGCTACTCCGGTCCATTGATCGCCGCGGTAAAACCTTTCGTTGGTATCCACCTCGTCGTACAGACCAATGGAGCGGTTGTATTCCTTGCCTTTTTCATACAGCGCCCACTCCTCTGTATAGGCTTTTTGCTTTTTGAACTTCATTTTATCTCCTAATCGTATTGTATAATTCCGTCGTAGCCCTCATTTCTTTGGGGTGATTCAAAGGAATACAGACTCCTTCGGAATTTTTGTGTGGTCTTGCTTTTTAAAGCAGGCTCTCTTGACATAAGGGCATATCTGAGAGCTTCCGGCGCGTGGGTGATGTCGTGGGGATGGGAAGAAGCATCCTCCCGCACCTTTTCGTCAAACCTTAAAAGGGGCAGACAGCGTATCAGTTCACCGCAATCCGCAGATATGGCAAGACGGCTTTTTCCGTTTTTGGGGTTAAGGTATTCTCTCACCGCACGCCAGCCGGGTATACGGGCGTTATTTGCCTTTATAAGACCCTTAAGCCCGTTTGAATTAAGAATATCAAACCCGCTTTTTCCGCTTTCCTGCCTTCTGTTCCAAAGATCCGGGGAAGCTACGGTGTAACGTATCTTTTCTCCTGCCGGTGTGCGTGCGCAGATCTCTGCGGCAGCTTGGGATAATATCAGATTCGGCGCGTTGAATTCTCTGTATACGGTAATGTTTCCTTTGCCGTCTGCGGCACACCACAGACAGCTGGTCATATCCAACCCGTAATCAAGAGCGCGGAACAGAAAAGCGTTTTTGGGTATTGACGGGTCTCTTACCACGTGTATTCTCGTGTCAAATTCAGGGAAAAACGCCCCTTCAAAGGCGTCCCAATCACCGTAAAGCATGGCTCTTTTTCTTGCATCGGGCAAGGCAGAGAGGGCGCTCACGTAATCCGGGTCGTTTTCCGTAAGATATTTGTTGTCAAATACAAGGCTTTGAATAAATCGGTAGTCCGAGGGATCTTCTCCGTCGCGGTACAATTTGTCTATAAAAAGCCGCTTTACCCAATCGTGTCCCACACCGCCGGGGTTGCAGGTAAAATACATTCTGGGGCGGAACTTTTCAGTCATATTTCCCGAATATCTGTTACATTCCGTAAGACATTGAAACTGAAAATAGGTAAAATGAGTGGCTTCCTCCATGCCGATAACTTCGTAAGCCTGCCCTTGATATTGCAAAACATCCTGCTCTCCGTCGCAATACCCCAGCTTTATTCTGGAACCGTTGGGAAACAAGAATTCCTTTTTGGTTTCGCTGTATGACGCTGTGTCGGAAAGCATTTTAAGCAGCGGCACAATGTGGTTATCCCTTAATTCTCCCAATGTGCGCCGCAACAAGAGTATTTGTATACCAGGGTGCTTAACGGCGAGCAGTATAAATTTGGTACGCATCGCCCAGCTTTTACCGCCCCCTCTTGCACCTCCGTATGCGGTATACCTGTGCTGTGAGTTAAAGAACTCCTCCTGCTTTTTGTTGGGACGCAATATTTGTGTCAGTCCCCCCATTTTCCCGCTTCTCCCTTTAATATCAACCTGCTTTTTTCCGGATTATCGCCTGCATCCGGTTTGTCCTTGTATGAATGGTTGTTTTTCATATCAAATACAAAAACAGCCGCCGGGATCTTCCCTTTAAAAGCAAGCTGTTTTTTGATAAAAGCTATTCGGTTCATAGCCCGTGTTACTGCGGGCGAATATTTTTTATCCGACATCATTTCAAAGATATCGGCTCTGGTGCAGGAGAGAAAATCAGCCAATGCTTCAACGTCCGCCACCTCTTCCGTGTGTTCGGGCAGATATTGGAAAAAATAGCTGTTTATCCTTTCCGCACACTCTTCAGGGCATGAAAAAACCGCCTTGTAGGGCGGCTTTCGGTTATTTGGTTTGTTCTGACTCACAAAAGTCATTTTTTCTCCTTGCTGGTAAAAATGTAGATCTTGCTGGCGATATAATTAATAATAAGGCACAGCACGGAAGATATTACCGTGGCGATAAGGGAAGAATATGGGAGAAATTCAAGCAGTGAGGGTAAAAATGCCATAAAGACCATATCCAGCAGCATCACCGATATGCGTGTAACAAAAAAGAGCACGCTCTCTTTTGAAACCGCCGCTGCGGATTTATTCTTGCTGTCAAACACCCAAATGCGGTTGGGAATGTATGCAAAGGCAATTCCGGCAAGGTTTTTTATAATAGTAGACACCGTGTCATTAAGATCCAAAAGGTAAAACGCTACCCAGAATGCCACAATGGATACCAGCGTTGTTAAGCCGCCCACCACAAGATATTTTCCTTTTTCGGTGCAAAACAGCAGGTGAAAGATCTTTTTCATTTTGGTTTTTCTCCCTATGTCTCTTTAAAAGCAATATGGGGGAAAGCACCGTGTTTCTTTACCTCACGTAAATTATTATAACACAGGCTTTTCCAAATTTCATCTCATTTTTGTTGCAAGTTTATATTGTATAATGCACAAAAACGGCATATACCGTTTGTGCAAAATGCTGTCAAGCCAGTATATCGCCGATAATTGCGTTGGATATCCAGAATCCGTCTTCGGTAAGCTTTAACCTGCCGTCCGTGTATTCCGCATATCCTGCGTCTATATATTTTTTTATTTTTTTTGCTGTTTGCTCATCTGCGTCAATACCTTCCGCAAGACGAAGCCCCAGCATTATTTTTTCTTCTTTTGCGTTTTCTTCGGTTATCTGCTCCATATATCCCGTGTAATTAAAACGGTATCCTGCGGCATAGCTGTGGCTTCCGTGTCCGCATCCGATATATTCTCCGCCCTTCCAATAATTAATATTGTGGCGGGATTCTTTGCCCGGCAGGCAGTAGTTGGAAACCTCATAGTGAATATATCCGGCTTCTTTCAGCATATGGCATATAAGCTTGTACATAGCGTATTCCGTGTTTTCGTCCGCCTTTTGTACGTTTGCCGCATAAAAGAAGGTGCCGTGCTCAATGGATAGGGGGTACAGCGATATATGGTCGGGGCGTAATTCAAGCATTTTGCGCACGTCTGCTTCAACCATTTCCACGGTCTGGTCAGGCAAAGCAAACATTAGGTCGCAGGAAATATTATCAAACCCCGCTTTTCTGCCTTCCCAAAACACCTTAACCGCATCCTTCGCATCGTGAATACGACCTAAAATCCTTAAAGATTCGTCGTTAAGGGACTGTACGCCGACAGAAAGACGGTTAAAGCCCGAATCCTTCATTTGCTTTAAAAATTCGTAATTCACCGTTTTCGGGTTTACTTCGCAGGTTATTTCTGCCCCTTCGGGAATTTCAAATACCTCTTTCGCATACTGAATAAGCCCCGTAAGCCTGCTTATTCCGATAACGGGAGGGGTACCTCCGCCGAAATACACCGTTTCCGCTACGGGACGCAGACGGGATGCATATAGCATATCCGTCTTTACTCGTTGGTATTCGAAATCCAATTCGTCATCGTCAAATCCGTCGTCGGAAACAAAGGCGCAGTACGGGCATTTCTTAACGCAAAAGGGAATATGAACGTAAATACTACTCATCGTCCAGCTTAAGCACAGCCATAAACGCTTCCTGAGGCACTTCCACGGTACCGAAGGTGCGCATACGCTTTTTACCTTCCTTCTGCTTTTCAAGCAGCTTTTTCTTTCTGGTAATATCGCCGCCGTAGCACTTTGCCAACACGTCTTTTCTCATAGCCTTTACGGTTTCGCGGGCGATGATCTTTCCTCCGATAGCCGCCTGAACGGGAATTTCAAACAGCTGGCGGGGGATATGATCCTTTAGCTTTTCACATATTTTTCTTGCTCTTGCATACGCCTTGTCCGCGTGTACTATAAAGGAAAGCGCATCAATAACGTCGCCGTTAAGCAGTATATCCAGCTTAACCAGCTTGGAAACCTGATATCCGTTAGGCTCATAATCCAGAGATGCGTATCCTCTTGTGCGGGATTTAAGGGAATCAAAGAAATCGTAAACTATCTCGTTTAGAGGCATATCATAGTGCAGTTCCGCCCGGTCGGTATGAATATACTTCATATCTATAAAGGTACCGCGTCTGTCCTGGCAAAGCTCCATAACCGCGCCCACGTATTCGGGAGGGGTTATAATAGAAGCTTTTACAATAGGCTCGCGGGTGGATTCTATCTCCTCCGGGGCAGGGTAGTTTGTAGGGTTGTCGATCATCACAACCTGTCCGTTTTTAAGTGTTATCTCGTATATAACGCTGGGTGCGGTGGTAATAAGATCAAGGTTGAATTCTCTTTCAAGTCTTTCTTCAATAACGTCCATATGCAAAAGACCTAAGAAACCGCATCTGAAACCAAATCCCAACGCAATAGACGTTTCGGGTTCGAAAACAAAGGAAGCGTCGTTAAGCTGTAGCTTTTCAATAGCGTCCTTAAGATCTCCGTACTTCGCTCCGTCCGCAGGATAAATTCCCGCAAAAACCATAGGCATTGCTTTTTTAAAGCCGGGCAGGGGAGCAGGGGCAGGGTCGTCTGCGGAAACGATGGTATCGCCCACCTTTGTGTCCGCAATATTTTTAATGCTGGCAGTAAGATAACCTACTTCGCCTGCGTAAAGACGGTCTCTCGGTTCAAGAGAAAAAGCAGACATGGTACCAACTTCAACAATATCAAACACAGCACCGGTGTGGAACATTTTTACCTTGTCACCCACACCTATGCTTCCTTCGTTTACGCGGAAATATACGATAACACCTTTGTAGGAATCATAGAAGGAATCGAATATCAGCGCCTTAAGGGGTGCGTTAACGTCTCCCGTAGGTGCAGGTACGTCCGCAACCACGCGCTCAAGCACGTCTTTGATGTTTATGCCCATCTTTGCGCTTATTTCGGGTGCGTTGTCTGCGGGAATGCCGATAATCTCTTCCAATTCGTCCTTTGCGCCTTGAATATCCGCAGAGGGAAGGTCTATTTTGTTTATAACGGGAACTATCTCCAGGTCATTGTCAATGGCGAGATATGCGTTTGCAAGGGTCTGCGCCTGAATTCCTTGAGTGGCGTCAACGATGAGTATAGCCCCCTCGCACGCCTTGAGAGAACGGGAAACCTCGTAGGTAAAGTCTACGTGACCCGGAGTGTCAATAAGGTTCATGGAATAGGTGTTGCCGTCATCTGCGTGGTAATCGAACTGAACGGCGCGGGCTTTAATGGTAATTCCGCGTTCCTTTTCAAGATCCATATTGTCAAGCATCTGCTCACCGACTTCGCGGGCGGAAACCGCGCGGGTGTGCTCAAGCAAACGGTCGGCAAGGGTACTTTTGCCGTGATCTATATGAGCTACTATTGAAAAATTTCTTATTTTGCTGATATCGTACATAAATTATTGTCTTCCTGTCATTTTTTACTTCCCGAAAGCAGTAAAAGCTTTTTCTTGGGAATATCAAAGGAAACGGTGGAAAACTTTCCGCCGTCTTCGCCGTCCAGCGTCCAGCCGGATTCGGAGGGGATGGTAAGCTCTGCTTTTGTTATCTGCTTAATGGTTATCAGTTTATTTTCAAAATTGGATTGCATTATATCTCCCACCAGCTGCATAAGGTCCTGTCCGTTCTGGGGGGCGGCAATAAGGCAAAGCTCAAACAAACCGTCGTTAAATAAAACCGTTCCCGTGTCAAGGCGTATAACACCGCCTACGCTGGTAGAGTTGGATATGGAGCAAAACAGATACTCGCCGTCAAAGCTGCCTTTATCGGTAGAACCGGTAATGCGCATTTTTGAAATATCGGACACGGATTTAATTCCCTCAAGAACGTAAGCCAAATGACCCAATGCATTTTTCATGGATTGCTTTGTGGCATAGGATACCTTTGTAAAGGCGCCGGTAGCTGCGATATACGCAAAGTATTTTTCGTTCACTCTGCCGATATCGTATTTTTTTGGATTAAAGGCTGCTATCGTCTCCGCTCCCTCACGGGCGTTTGTGGTTATCCCCAAAGACCTTGCCGTGTCGTTAGTGCTGCCGGTGGGGATATAGCCAACGGGAATATTCCTTTCCGCTCTCATTACACCGTTTACAATTTCGGACAAGGTTCCGTCGCCGCCTACGGCAACAAGCATATCAAAATGCTCGGTGGCTTTTTCTGCGGTAAGTATGGTTTCTTCTTTATTCTTCGTAACGTAAACCGTTGAAATTATATCGTATTTTGATAAGGTTTCAATAACCTCTGCGAGTACGGTTCTTGCTTTCCCCATTCCGGAGTGAAAGTTCACTATAAGTAATGCTTTTTTATACATACCGAGTTACCTCCATGGTGTTTTTTATTTTAACATAAAAATTTAAGTATTGCAATATCAAACCTTGTGTGTTATCATTATTTTGTGAAAGTGGGAGTGTTTAATTTGAAAAAATATGTTTGCTTGCTTCTTATAACTGTTTTGGTTGTCGGTACTCTGCCGGCAGCCGGTATTTCCGCGTCTGCAAAAGGACTTGTAAAGCCATCGGATTTCGGCGGTATACAAAACGTTATGCTTATGTATACCTTTGGTAATCAGGGTGCCGTGTCAAGCAGACATACCGTAGAGACCTTGCTTCCTTACGCAGGCTATTACGGAACGGACGGCAAATTAAAAGATACTTTTTACGATGCGTTTCTCCTGCTGCCCTGCGTTTCCACGGGACCTTCCGGCGGAACAATGTATTTAAGCAAAAATCCTGCCGTTTCTTCGGATTGGCAGGCGTATATAGATGATATTTTTGCGGCAGGATATAATCTTGATGCTTTGAACACAGCTATCGGTCAGGTCAAAAACGAGCTGGGCAAAAAAGATTACAAGGTAAAAGTATTCTTCACTCTTATATATCCTACCGAAGGGCAGACAAATTTCGGGTCCATCGGCGGCAAAACCTACAATTTTTCCAAAACGGAGGACCGTATCGCCATCTGCAAATGGCAGGTGGAAAACTACATAAAGCTTTTTGAAAGCGGTAATTACGAAAATCTTGAGCTGTACGGATTTTACTGGTTTGAGGAATTTTTAAACACTTCAAGCGCTACCGAAAAAAAGCTTCTCACCGCAGCCACCGATCACATTCGGGAAAAGGGATATAAATCGGTATGGATTCCTTATTATATGGCGCAGGGCTGGAACAGATGGAAGGAATACGGTTTTGATATCGCCTGCTTACAGCCCAACTATATGTTTAATGCAAATGCGGAAAAAGAGCGTGTTAAAAACGCCGTGGATCACGCAAAGCAAAACGATATGTGCAACGAAGTTGAGATCAGTGCAAAGATATGCGATTCCACCGATTATTATAACCGTTATCTTACGTATCTTAAGGATTTCGCCGCAAACGGCGCTATGGATGCGGTTAAGATGTATTATCAGGACGTAAGGTTTTATTACGAATGCTTCAGATCCCAAATTCCCGAAATACGCCTTATATACGATCTTACTTATAAATACGCAAAAGGAACCTTAAAAGAATCCGACGTAGCGGACAAATATATAGACTCGATAAACGAAACCGACGGAATGGATATTGTTTCTTACGGCTGTTCGTATACCGCTACCACGCCCTACACAAATTCCACCAACGGATATGCCGATATAAGCGGAAAAGAGCTTACAGACGGCGCTTACTATACCAGCAGCTATGGCACGGAATGGCACGCTTTTCACAGAGGCCTTACCGAAAAAGACGGAAGACATCAGGTAACCGTTGATCTGGGAAGCGTGTATACGGATCTTGAAAAAATATATATGGAATTCCGTGAAGATAGCGGCGCATCTATCGGCTTGCCCGAATACGTGGAGTTTTACGTTTCGGATAACGGCACAGATTTTACTCTGCTTAAAAAGGTGAGCTTAAAAAAGGCGGCTATAGGCTGTCCCGGCGCCGTTATAAACCAAAGCTTTTCCGCCCGCTACGTAAAAGCGGTGTTCCCCACCTCCGCAAGATCCTTTGTGTTTGTTTCGGAACTTGCTGTCGGGCAGGAAAGACGGAGCCATGTGTGGGGAGAGGGATACGAAATAATCTCCACCGGCTGTAAATACGATGCCTTCACGCCTTATACCAATACGGCGGAATGGGACGCACCTTATATGAAGATAGACGGTAAAGAGCTTACCGACGGAATACTTGCTTCCTCTTCTTTGGGCACGGAATGGCACGATATGCACGCTTCTATGCTTGAAAAGGGCGAAAAATTCTTTATTACCGTAGATCTTGGCAAAATACGCGACGATCTGTCGTATTTTGATATTCAGTTCGGCTACGCTTTGGAAAGCGGTATATCAAAGCCCGATACGGTTACATATTCCGTTTCCGAAGATGGCGTTAACTTCACAGAGGTGGGTACCGTTGCCGTTATTTTAAGCAAAGAAAAATACGCATACGCTACTATGAAAACTGCGGAAAAGCTTAAGGCAAGATATGTAAAAGCAGAATTTCTACCCGATAATTCTATTCACAACTTCGTTTCCGAAATGGTCGTGGGTGTTTCCGAACAAACCGAAGAAGAAAAGCCCGGCGAATATATTACGGGGGATGTAAATCTTTCCGGAAAATATGAAATTGCGGATTATCTTGCGGCTCGGCGCATTGCCTTTGGAAATCTCAAAGCTTCCGTAACCTCGTTCGCTGCCGCAGATACAGATAAAGACGGGATGATAACTCAAAAAGATTTTGAGATTATCAAAGAACTCGTCTTAAAACAGTAATTACAGTCCTAAAAACAGGAGGTCGAATTATGGACGCATTTGATATAATTGCGTTATTGGGCGGACTTGCTATGTTTCTCTACGGAATGGAGATAATGAGTGCAGGTCTTAAAAAGTCCACCGGAAGCGCTTTGAAGAACGTGCTGGGAAAACTTACCCATAATGTATTTTTCGGTTTTCTTACGGGCGCTGTTGTGACTGCGGTCATTCAGTCATCTACAGCAACTATCGTACTTACTGTAGGTCTTATTTCCGCAGGCATACTTAACCTTAAGCAGGCGGCGGGAATAGTTATGGGTGCAAACGTAGGTACTACGGTTACCGCTCAGCTTATCAGACTTATGGATATAGATTCCGGCGGAAATGTTGTGCTTAAGATATTTAAACCGGAAACTTTGGCTCCCGTTGCTCTTGTTATAGGAATAATTCTTATAATGTTTACCAAATCCAGTAAGCTTAAGAATTCCGGCGAAATTTTCGCGGGATTCGGCGTGCTGTTTATCGGTCTGCTTAATATGACCGGCGCTGTGGAAGGCTTGGAGGATTCTCAGCTTTTTGTGGATATGATCACCAAGGTTACGGAAATTCCCGTACTCAGTATTATCGTAGGCTTGGTTATCACCGTTATTATTCAGTCTTCCTCCGCAACCGTGGGTATTTTGCAGGCACTTTCTTCCACCGGCACGCTTACCTTCTCTTTGGTATATCCTATGGTAATGGGTATAAACCTTGGCACCTGTGTTACCACCGCTATGGTATGCTCTATCGGCAGCAACAAGGACGCAAAGCGTACCGGCATAATACATATAGTTTTCAATGTTATCGGTACTGTTCTGTTTATGGGAGTAATGACAATATTGCGTACTTGCGGAGCATTACCCGAACTTTGGAATTCCGTTTCGGACAGCGGTGCGATCGCAAATTTCCAGATGATATTCAATCTCCTTACCGCTTTAGTATTGCTGCCGTTCTCCGGCTTGCTTGTAAAGCTTAGCCTGAAGATAGTAAAAGACGATCCCAAAAAGGATTTTGTAAAGCCCTTCCGTGTGCTTGATGAAAAGCTGTTTATCTCTCCCGATATCGCAGTGGCGGAAGCGGAAAAGGCTATTGCCGAAATGGGAATGACAGCAGCAAACAATCTTTCTCTTTCGTTTAATATGTTTGATAACTATTCCGCAGAGGATGCGGAAATGATACGCGCAAGAGAGGACCGTATAGACGAGTTTACCGATACTTGCGATAACTTCCTTGTCCGTCTTTCCAGACACGCCAAATCCGGCGCACAGACACGGGCTATCAACCGCCTTATGCAGACCAACACCAACTTCGAGCGTATCGGCGATTACGCTACGGATATACTTGAATTTGCGGAAAGTATGAAGCGGGACGGAACGGCATTTTCCTCCGGCGCAAAGAGAGAACTCGAGCTTATGTGTTCTGCGGTAAAGGAGATAGTTGAGCTTACGGTAAGCGCTGTGGAAAACGGCGACCTTTCTATCGCAGAAAAGGTAGAGCCTCTTGAAGAAACTATAGACGATATGATCGCTCTTCTTAAGGACAGACATATAGAGCGTCTTAAATTGGGCACCTGTATGGTATCCTCGGGCCTTATATTCGTAGAAACCTTAACGTATCTCGAGCGTGCGGCTGACCAATGCTCTTCTATCGCGCTTCTGCTGCTCGCCCGTGAAAATGCAGAGATAATGTCCAATCACCACCAGTATCTCAGAGAACTTCACAAAGGCGCAAAGCGTGAATATACCGAAGAACTCAACCGCAGACGTCTGCAGTATATGGAACCTCTTTTGGAGATCACATCGGGCAGTTAAATTCCGATGATTTTAATATTATATTTTTTAAAAGGAGAAAAATCAATGAAGAAAATCGTATCAGTTTTTATCGCACTTACCCTTGTTCTTTCTCTTTGCGGCATTTTTGCTTTTGCCGAAGCAGAAAATGTTGCAGCCGGTAAGAGTTATGAGCTTAACGGCTTAAGAGATCAGTATCTTGATGATGACACCAAAAAGCTTACCAACGGCGACTATGCAGCATCCTCCCACTATTCTGAACCCCAGTATGTCGGACTCAGTTTGAACTCTGATTTCTACAGTGCAAACGGTTGTGCTTCCATTATCGTGGATCTCGGCGAATCCGTTAACGTAGGCAAGGTTGTAATTTCACTTTCCAACCACTGCTCCGCAGGTATCGGTGCACCTTCTGTTATAAATGTTTCTGTTTCTGCAGATAAATCCACCTGGAGCGAAGCAGTTGAACTTGAATATGAAGATCTTACCGAAGCAGCAGTTGTAAAGGCTATCGGTGTTGTTAACCTGACCGCTCAGTACGTAAAATACGAACTCATCGCATCCGAAGGCAACTCTTGGATGTTCGTAGATGAAGTTGAAGTTTATAACGATGGCGAAGCAGGCGAGATAACTCCTCCCACTCCCGATGAATCTACTCCCGTAGATGAATCCACTCCCGCAAACGAATCTACTCCCGCAGATGAATCTGCTCCTGCAGACGAATCTAAGCCCGCAAATGAATCCAAACCCGCAGACGAATCCACTCCCGCAGATTCTTCCGAAACCGAAGAAACTCCCGAAGGCGGCAACACCGCTTTGTGGATAGGCTTGGGCGTTGTAGCTTTGGTAGTTATCGTAGCTGTAATCGCTATCGTTGCAAAGAAAAAGAAGTAATCAAAATCTAAAAAAAGCAATTAAAAAACCGAGCATCAGCTCGGTTTTTTTGCTATCTGTTTGTTTTGTGGGGATATTTTTTTCGGGGTCCCCGCAAAATATCGGCAGGGAAACGGTAATGTCCGTAAACAAAACTATCCAGCCGTTGTTTTGTGGGGAATTTTACTATTTTATCATTTCCGCGGTGATGGTAAGCTCTTTTACGTCATCTCTGGAGGGCATTTCAAACATAAGGTCGTTCATAACGCTTTCCAGAATTCCCCGCAAACCTCTTGCACCCGTCTTAAGCTCGATCGCCTTATCCGCAATCTTTTCGATCGCCTCGTCGGTAAAGGAAAGCTCGATACCGTCAAACAAAAACAGCTTTCTGTATTGCTTGGTCAAAGCGTTCTTTGGCTCGCGGAGTATACGCACCAACGCATCTCTGTCCAGAGCATCCAAGGCAACGATGACGGGAAGTCTGCCTACCAGCTCGGGAATAAGGCCGTATTTTACAATATCGTGAGGCACAACGTCCTTAATTATATCGTCTTTATCCTTTTTCGAGGAAAGTCCGGAGGAGTATCCGATAACCTGTCTTCCGTTACGGCTTTCGATGATATCGTTAATACCGTCGAACGCGCCGCCGCAGATAAACAGAATGTTGGTGGTGTCTATCTGTATATATTCCTGGTTGGGATGCTTTCTTCCGCCCTGAGGAGGCACGTTGGATTGTGTGCCCTCAAGAATTTTAAGCAGCGCTTGCTGCACACCTTCACCGGAAACGTCTCTGGTAATGGAACGGTTTTCGCTTCTGCGGGATATCTTGTCGATCTCGTCAACGTAAATAATGCCCTTTTCCGCTTTTGCAATATCAAAATCCGCCGCCTGAATAAGACGAAGAAGTATATTCTCCACGTCCTCGCCAACGTAACCCGCTTCGGTAAGAGTAGTTGCGTCTGCAATAGCAAAGGGAACGTCAAGAATCTTTGCCAATGTCTGGGCAAGCAGGGTTTTACCCACGCCTGTGGGGCCCAGCAAAAGCACGTTGCTTTTTTGAAGCACCACACCGTCATCGGGACCGGTGAGAGAGTTGATACGCTTGTAGTGGTTATAGACCGCCACGGAAAGAGCTTTCTTTGCCGCATCCTGACCGATAACGTATTCGTCCAGTGCCGCCTTTATTTCCATCGGCTTCATCAGCTTTTTTTCGGTCCCTACAGCGGGAAGTCCGTTTGCTTCGGGTACTGTCAACGCGATGCCGGTTTCATCGTTATCATCCATAAACTTTGCTTCGTATTCTGCCACTATCTCTTCGCAAATAGAGATGCAATCGTCACAGAAATCCAGCTTCTGACCGCCTATCTCAAGCTCGGTTACTTTAAATGACGGTCTTCCGCAGAACGAGCATATTTTGCTTTTTGCCATTTTTTATCTCTTTTCAATAATTTTGTCGATCAGACCGTAATCAAGCGCCTGCTGTGCGGTCATATAGTTATCTCTGTCCGTATCGCGGCGGATAGTTTCGATATCCTGTCCCGTGCGCTCAGCAAGAATGGTGTTCATCTTGTCCTTGATGCGGAGTATATGCTCGGCGTGGATCTTGATATCCGAAGCCTGACCCTGCATACCGCCCAAGGGCTGATGTATCATTATTTCGCTGTTGGGCAAGGCAATTCTCTTTCCCTTTGTACCTGCTGCAAGGAGAAAAGCGCCCATAGAAGCCGCCATACCGATACAGATGGTGGAAACGTCGCACTTGATAAAGTTCATGGTATCAAAAATAGCCATACCTGCGGAAATACTTCCGCCGGGGCTGTTAATATAAAGGCAAATGTCCTTGTCGGCATCCTGCGCCTCCAGATACAGAAGCTGAGCAACTACAAGAGATGCGGTAGCATCGTTCACTTCGTCGCAAAGGAAAATAATTCTGTCATTAAGCAGGCGGGAGAAAATATCGTAAGAACGCTCGCCCCGGTTTGTTTGCTCTACAACGTAAGGCACTAAAGCCATAAAAAACACTATCCTTTCATACAATGGTTTATAAAATGTGGGCTGCCGCACCTGAATGAGACAGCCCGTGGTTTTGGTAAAATTATTTGATAACTGCGTTTTCCTTTACGAAATCAACAGCCTTGCGGAGAACAACGTCTTCGGTAATGCCGGAAACGGGGATAGAGGACTTAACCTTATCTATCTCAACAGCATAACCTGCGGCGATCTTTGCATATTCTGCTTCGATCTCCTCTTCGGTAGCAGTTATATTCTCGGTCTTTGCGATGAATTCCAAAGCAAGACGGGTCTTAACCTGCTTTTCTGCGCCGGATTTGAAGGATTCGCGGAGCTGCTCTTCGGTCTGACCGGTGTACTTGTAGTACAGGTCAAGAGAGCCGCCCTGCATCTGCAGACGGTAATCGTAATCGCGAACATATCCGTCGATCTCGGATTCGATCATACAATCGGGAATTTCAACGGTAGTCTTTTCAACAATAGCGTTAACAAGGTCTTCTTCCAGCTTGCGGTCGCTGTCTGCGGTCTTTCTTTCCTTGATTTTAGCCTTGATATCTGCTTCGTATTCAGCAACGGTATCAAATTCGGAAACGTCTTTTACAAATTCTTCGTCAAGTTCGGGAAGGTCGGTACGCTTTACTTCGTGAAGCTTGATCTTGAATACTGCGGGCTTGCCTGCAAGGTTTTCTGCACCGTAATCAGCAGGGAAGTTAACGTTTATGTCAAAGAGCTCTTCGGAAGGAACCTTGCCGATAAGCTGTTCTTCAAAACCTTCGATAAAGGAGTGGCTGCCCAGCTTGAGAGAATACTTCTCTGCCTTGCCGCCTTCGAAAGCAACTCCGTCAACAAAGCCTTCGAAATCTATAACTACCTCGTCGCCGTTTTCGGCAGCAACGTCGGTAAGAGTAAGTATACGCGCATTACGCTCGCGGATTTTGTCAATCTCTGCGGCGATCTCATCTTTTGTTACGCGAACCTTGTCCTTTTTAACTTCAATACCCTTGTAATCTGCAACAACAGCTTCGGGCTTGGTGTAAACCTTTGCGGTAAGCAAAACACCGTTGTCGTCCATAGATTTAACATCTATCTCGGGACGGGAAACAGGGTCGATACCTGCTTCTGCAATAGCAGCGGCATATTCGTCGGGAAGCAGATTGTCAATAGCTTCTTCAAAGAAGTATGCGGTGCCGTACATCTTTTCGATAATCTTACGGGGAGCCTTTCCCTTTCTGAAACCGGGAACGGTGATTTTTTCGGCATTTTTCTTAAATACCTTGTCAACCTCTGCGTCGAACACGGATTTTTCGATCAATATCTCGAGTTCTGCAAGGTTCTGAGTTTCTCTGTTAACACTCTTTAAACTCATTTTATTTCTCCTTTAAATTGTTTACATAGTTAAACAAGATATATAATATACCAAAAACCCCGATTTGTCAATTCCTTTTTGAATTTTATAAATCTTTTTGTCATCAAAGCAAAAAAATTTACAATACGTACTTGCTTAATTAAACATTTTTCACTATAATAGCAATAGCAAAAACAAAAGGGGCATTTTAAAGCATGCAGGATAATAATCAATTTCTGTCTTCTCTGTCTTCTATGACACCGGATCAGACGGGGTATGACAGCAGTAAACATAAAAAGAAACGTATGGGAGCAGACAGCATCTTACGCGCCGTCCTCGCTTGCGTATTCATAGCAATATTTTTGTATTCTTCAAATTCCGTGGTGGAGCGATTTATTGCGGATAAAAAAGAGCAGGATACACTTACGGAGGTAATTGCGGAAAGCGCATTGTCGCCGCTGGCATCCACTGTTACACCGGATAATCTGCTTTCTTTGTACGATTCTATAAATCTTGTTATGGATAACAATACTATCACCGGTTCAAAAGATAACGAATACGACGATCCGTCAAGATACGCCAAATACAAGGCTGCGGTTACCGCACTTAACAGCAAGTATCCGGATACGTATGCGTGGATAGTTGTAACGGGAACCAATATAGATTATCCCGTATTGAAGGGCGCTACCAACGATACATATATCCGCTCCGATTATAAGGGCAACTATGCCAACGGAGGAAGTATATACGTAGACTACCGTCTTTCCGATATATACAATAACAACCTTAATACCGTTGTATACGGTCATAATATGACCAACGGAACAATGTTCCGTGCCTTGCGCAATTGGTTTGAGAGCGCAAACCGCAATTCCACAGCAGAAACTATGCGTATAGAGATATATACCGAGGACGCTTTGTATATCTACAAGCCTTTTTCCGGCTACAGATCGGACGGATCGGATTTTACCAAGACCAGCTTTGCGTCCTATGATGCTTTTGTGGAATATCTGGATATGATCCGTTCCCGTTCCATTATTCCTTGTTCGCTGCCTTACGATTCTTCTTCGAAGATCGCAACATTGGTCACCTGCACCAACAGCTATACCAATGAAAAAGAGCGTTACGTTCTTCATTGTCTGCTTACTCAGGTTGTAAAATACAACTAAAAATAAAGGAGCTTTTTATGAAAACCATTCTTTTCCAAGGCGATTCCATAACGGATGCAGACCGTAATTATCATGATGACAGCAAACGCGGTCTGGGTTATCCCCAGTTGGTAACCGCATCTCTCGGTTACGATAATCCCGGTGAATACAGCTTTATAAACCGCGGTATTTCCGGCAACCGTATTGTTGACGTTTATGCGCGCATAAAAAAGGATATCATTAACCTTAAACCCGATATAATGTCCATTCTCATCGGCGTAAACGACGTGTGGCACGAGATCAATTATCAAAACGGCATAGACACCCCGAAGTTTGAAATGCTTTATTCCATGCTTATAGAGGAAGTAAAAACGGCTTTGCCCAACTGCAAGATTATGATCTTCGAACCCTTCGTGCTCAAAGGAACCGCAACAGAAGAAAATTGGGAAGGCTTTCTCAGCGGCGTAAAGGAAAAGGCAGCCGCAAGCCGCCGTGTTGCCGAAAAGTACGGGCTTGAGTTTATTCCCCTTCAGGATAAGTTTGATTCTCTTTGCGAACAGGCGCCGGAATCCTATTGGCTGTGGGACGGAGTTCACCCCACACCCTTCGGCCACGAGCTCATAGCCCGCGAATGGCTTAATACATACGAAAAAATCAAATAATAGTGGTGAAATTCACTTGACAACAGAGCAACGGTGTGATATAATTACGCCGTTGCCTAAGTTTATGCGGGTATGGCGGAATTGGCAGACGCGCTAGATTCAGGTAGCGCCACCTCGTTGAAACATTTGATAAAATCGCATTTTTGCGTTTTTATATTCGTGGAATAAGTTGAACAGTAAGATTTATCCGAAAAGTAAACTCCACCTCGGTTGCCTCACCGTGTAAAAATCAGAGGCGAAAATCAAATAGGCGGGTATGGCGGAATTGGCAGACGCGCTAGATTCAGGTTCTAGTCGAGGTTCCTTGGTGCAGGTTCAAGTCCTGTTACCCGCACCACCAAAAGCCTTGAAAACACTACGTTTTCAAGGCTTTTGTCTTTTTAAAATAATTGGCAGACACGTAACCAATACGCATCACCGTATATTACGCGTCTGCCTTTTTGTATTACACAGGAAAGCACCATACTTCTGCATCTCTGCCGACCATTTCGCCTTCTTCATCGTAATAATCCAAGTGAATTCTGTGAGAGCCGTTGAGCATAAATCTAACAGTTAGCTTCCCTTCTGTTTCTGTTATTATGATTTCTTCGATTAGCATTCTTAAGTGCGTATCACTTATAGCGCCGTCAGCGATGATACTATCAATCAGTTCGATGCTCTTTTTGATTTCTTTCTTCCTTTCTTTAATCGTTTTTTCTGCATCCTTGTATTCAGCCAACTGTCTTTTTATATTTGCCATTTCGTTTTCACAATTGGCAAGCATACGGTCATAAACATCTGCACGATTTCTGTCACGGATACGCTCAAGCAATATTTGTTCTTGGTCTTGTTCCAACTGCTTTAATCTTTCTTGTAAATTGAATATTCTTTTTTCTGCCGATGGTTTATCCGCTAACCATTTTCGCATATTCTTATCTACATTATCAAAGGCTTTTTCCGCAACGCGTTTAAGTTCAAGGATTTCTCCATAAATGAGCTCGTCCAACACTTCCTCGCCGATTGTATGCGGTGTACATTGCTCTTTTCCGTAACGATGATAGCCATTGCAGATATATTCGTATCTTTCAGGTTTGTTTCGCCATCTTCTTCTCTTGCAGATAAAACACGAACCGCAATCTCCGCATTTGATTAATCCAGTATAACGATGATGCGGTTTGCCGCTTGATGCTCTTACATTCTTTCGCTTTTTGTTTTCTAATAAAAACTGTGCCTGCTCCCATATCTCACGTGATACGATAGCAGGCACAAAATTATCATGACGGAAGTGTTCTTCTTCGGGAAGGTCCTTTCTTATTTTATTGATTTTGTTTGTATATGACTTATGACATATTAGCGTTCCACAATAAAACTCGTTTATCAGAATCCTTTTTACTGCAGTATTTTCCCATAGAAACCTATGTGCAATTTCCGGTTTATTGTAACCCAGCTTTTTTCCAAGAAGCTTTTCTTGATAATAACCGGGCGAACGTTGCCCTTGTTCGTTGAGCTCTTTCGCTATTGCTTTCAGACCGTATCCCGAAACATACAGTTCGAATATTTTGCGAACTATTTCAGCATGTTCTTCTACAATCAACACCTCATCGGTATTTTTATCCTTGAAGTATCCAAAAGGAGGTATTATGACTATACCATCCTTTTGCTTTTGCAGATATCCTGCGCGAATTTTCCTCGATATATCTCTCGCATACATATCGTTGAGTATGCCCTTGAATCCTATGAGCAGCTCATCTTCTTCATTGCTGGTATCGATGTTCTCTGTAATCGAAAGAACTTTAACATCGTTTTCTCGCAGGTAGTCAATAAACATTGCGGTTTGTGTCCGGTGTCTGCCAAGGCGAGATAAGTCCTTTACTATAACCGCATCAATCAATCCGTTTTCTACGGCGCTTGTAATTTGGTCTATTCCTTCACGGTTGAAGTGCATACCGCTTACGTTATCATCGAAGGAGGAACCGACGATTTCGTAATCATTGCTAACTGCGTATTCATTAAGTATCCTTTGTTGGTTACCGAGTGAGTTCATTTCCCTATCTTCATCACGAGATAAGCGTGAATATAACCATACCCTTAATCTTTTGGTTTTCATAAAATAATCCTTTCTTAAAATATTTTAGAACTTGTGATATGTTCGCAAACCAAACATATCACAAGTTTTTTGAAATATCCAGCTAATTATGCTGAAATCTTTTTGATTTTTGTATTATTTGAATCTGTATAAAGTTCATCCGGCAGGATTTTATCATTATTGATATAATCACGGAAGATAGAATCGAGAAACATTTCAAATTCCTTATCCTTCTTGTTATATTCAAAAATGACAGTTTCGATATTATACTTATTCTCCTTATCCATAAATCTCCTTTCTTTACATACCACTCATCACGGGACTATGGTTCTTTTTTCGTTCTGTCGGGTAGTGCTTGGTTGTGCAATCCTCTACGGGTTCATCCTCGTCGACTATATTAAAGATATTGCCGATAAGATATGCCGTATCAGCTCCAATACTATGAGCACCGCCGAAGGTATCAGAGATATCCAAAACATTCGGTTCGTATGCTTGGTCAGCTTGTCCTCCGCTGTACTGTGAAGCATAGAGAGATTGTTTGAAAAGCTCGCGCTCATTCTTCCAACCTGTTTCTCGGTATCCGTTATTAGCGTCTGCATACTCTTGGTAAGCTCCTCTGCCGAGGCTTCCATTGTCCTCTGAAAATGCTCGGTTGCTATCTTGGTCAGCTCGGTATATTTCATCAGCACTTGAAGCTGCGAATCGAGATACGCTTTCAGTTCTTCCTTGGTGGTAAGCGTTGGAAGTGTATCCTGTATTTCCTTCAATAGTTGTATTTGCGTTTTCTGAGTAGCTATCATAGACATCCAGTTGGGTTCGGTAACCGTTACGCAAGGATGAACCTTTTCTGCGACGGTTATTTGTTGCTGTGCAGTTGTTATAAAACTCTGCGGTGATCTGTTCTCTGTAGATGAGCTCATATTCCATATTCTCCTTTAAATATCTTTTGTAGTGTAATTTATTGTCCCTGCAGGATTTACCTTCGGGTGTGGTGTAGGTTATATTCTTACGTGTGTCTGTCCACTTGACGCTATATCCTTCTGCTTCCATCAACATAATAAAATGCTCTTTTGAAGCAGCGGTCTGCATTGCATTAGAGATAACCGCTTCAAGACGTATCTTCCAGCTCTCGCCTTTTTCGGCAGACCTGTATTCTCGGTCGCTCATCGGCTTTCCTTTTTCTGTTGACGACGTTTGTTCTATAACAGACAAGCCATATTCACGGCAGAGGTCATCGGACTTTTTCATCAGCATCTTTATATCACTCTCGTTGCTGTGAAACTTCTTACCGCTTTCTGCGTTTACGCTGTTCATAACGAAATGCGAATGGATATGACCTCTATCGCGGTGAGTGGATACTACAATTTCAAATCCGTGAAACATTTCTGTTTCCTCAGCAAACCTGACCGCTATTTCGTGAGCTGTTTGCGGTGAGATATTTTCATCCACCGAAAAGGATTGCACGAAGTGATAGAACAGTCTGCCGTCGGTTTTGCCGTATAATCTTTTAGTATTATTGAACTCGGTATAAGCAGACTGCGGTGTGCAGTTAACGCCTGTTACATACTTTTGACCGTCGTCTGCAACTGTTTTTTTATCCTGCATAGTGTATCGCAATACGAACAGCATACCGCTTGAGGTCTGTGGCTTTTTGTAATTTACAAAGTGAACTATAGCCATAACTACCTCCTTTGGAATTGTTCAGAAAGTAGTTCGTGAATCTTTTTAAGTTCTTCTTGTGTGTCGGTAAGATTAACTGTGCTTATCCTTCCTTGACGGGAAAGTATAAGCAACTGATTAACGTTGTTACCGAGCTTCTTAATTTGTGTTGTCAACTCACGCAAACCGTCATAGTTAACAACCGTTTTATCTATGGCGCAGAGAACGATATAATCGGTTATGTTCATTCCTGCGTCTGCGGCTTTTTTACGTATCAGAGCATCCATTGTTTCGGACACTCTGAAATTGATTCTCTTGTCTTTCATAACTAAACCTCTTTTCTTTTTAAATTTTTTGAAGTGGGTTTGGGCTTCTGCCCATCATTAATTTGCGTTGGCGTACAGCCAAAGGCGATGCTGGTTCTCTCCTATTGGAGAGAAAATTACGAAGATTTCACGTTCGATTCAATTCGCTGTATTCTGCGTTTAAATTCTTGCATAGGTTGTTCCTCGCATTCGGTTTTATAACTCCACACACCGCCAAATTTTGGCTCACACGGTCGTAACAGGAACGCAAGGGACGAAAGGAACGCAAGTTTTCTACACCGAATTTGTTGCGTCACTTACGGCACTTTCGTCACTGATTTCAAACGAAGGAGGAATATATTTCACCTCCAATAAGCGTGTTCCGTTGCTACGGTAATCTTTGTAATGAACACCGAGCGCTTCAAGGTCATACCTGTATCTATTCATCATTTGCTTGAAGCCTTTTGCAGTAAATTCGCAGTCTTTTGTCGTATTAAATTCCTCGACGAACTCACTGTTGCCGCCTACGAAGATTTCTTTCTCTTTCATAAACTGAACAAGAGATTCCATCTCTAACGGTAACAGCTTTTCGGGTTGTTCACGACTGTCGGAAACCAATTCCCAAACACAATCCTTGCTTGAGAACCTTAACTCCAACTGCCTATGCTCAATATCTCTGCCCGTACAAATTAGCGTGGCAATGTTTTCGTTTCGTTTGCTCTTATCCAACACGAACACAGAATCCACGGCACCAACAATTCCCGTTGTGCCTGACAGCTTATTCAACGGATCGCTATCTCCTTGCTTGCGAAGATGATGTACAAGCAAAAGAGAGATATTAAGCTCGTCCGCCAACTTCTTCATAAGACGTATCTCGTTGTAATCATTACCGTAAGAAATATCTGCACCGCAATTTCTTACGATTTGAAAGGTATCTATTACAACAAGAACCGTATCGGGATGCTCTTTCACAAACATGCGAATTTCATCGCATAGACCTTCTGCAAGCGTATGCGCAGAGGTTGCAAAGAAAGCGTTTGATGGAACATCATCAGTGATCAAGCTCAGTCGTTCCTGAACACGTCTGAGCGTATCCTCCAAACAAAGATAGAGAGTTGTTCCTTTGCTTGTCTGCATATTCCATAAGTTTTCTCCCTTGGCGATGCGGACACACAGATCCAACACCCACCATGATTTGCCGATTTTAGGTGCGCCGCCAAGGATGGTTATTCCTTGAGGCAACAGAGTGTCGATACAAAACTTGGTTGGCTCAAGTCTTGTATCCATTAATGTTTCGCCGTCTATAACGGTGAGCTTCTTTTGGTTTTCGTTCATACGAATCACCATCCTTTACTATTATTTTTGTTTTTCTGCAGATAACGACTGTTCGCTATAAGAGAAAGTTCATAACCTTCCTCGCTTCTCCACAAATTGTTTTCGCCTTTTTACCCGACATAGTTCCTACGCTCTTTTCTTGACCGTGTATTGCTTTCGGCTTCTCGCTTCGCTTACCGTGTCCTCTTTCGAGAGCGTTTTTTCACGCCTTTCTCCTACGGCACAAACAAATTGTTTGCTGTCATCGCAAAGTCCACCGTTGCATATCCTGTCGGCAGGTCATTGAATTGTAAAGACAGGCTTTTCTTTTTTGCCTGTCTATGATATAATCGTAACAGAAAAAAACACCTCCGGAATGAGAAGGTGTTTTGAGAAAAAACAGACAAAGTTCACTTTTACACATAAGGTGGTGGATGTATGCAGATAATGAAACCTCAAGCGGGATTATACGTAACCTTAGAAAAAGGCGGTTATATAAAAAGAAATCTCATCACAAATTCGGGCGAGAAGGAATTACCTCGTACCACGATTAAGGATGAGATTATTGAGTTTTCCGAATTGAATTTCGGGCCGTATTCGCAGGTTGTAGATTATATTCAAGAGATCGCTGACGAAATAATAACCGAAGGAAAAGAAAAACCGACCGAAGCGGATTATAAATATTTCGATAGATTTATTTCAACCACTTTTGCATTGCTTGGCGAATTAATGGAAACATCACCGATTACTGCTGTATTAACTGAAGCTTCAATCGAAGATTCAATGCCTATTTGCGATTACTCGATTGAATATATTGAGATTGCGAAATTCGCAATTATAGAACGTCTTCGTGAAATCATAGACTTCAATTTGTTTATTAACGATACCTTTTACAATATTTATACCAAGAATACCATTGATGAAGACGGCGAACATTACTTTCTTTCGCAAGTAATGTTCAAGCAAGAATTGACCTTTGACGGAAAACTTACTGCTCGATATTTCTTCCGCAATTTAACTGAATATTACGTATTTCTTTTGATGCAGTTTCTGTCCGCCAAACCGAAAATAACTCGATGTGAATGTTGCGGCAGATATTTCGTACCCAAAACAAGCAAGGCAACCAAATACTGCGACCGATTTCTTCAAGGCGACAAGACCTGCAAGGATCTTGCGCCAAGCCTAAAACACAAAATGATGGTCAGAACCGATAAGGTTGTAGAAGCATTCGACAGAGCAAAACGAAAAATGTACCGTCGCTATGAGCGCAACGAAGGTAAGATTTATATGCCGCCAAAAGGTATAACTTATGAAGAGTTTTATGTTTGGAACGATGCCGCCACCGAAGCGAGAGATAAATATCTTCGCGGCGAGCTGTCCGAAGAAGACGCTTTGAAGATTATTGAGGGTGATGATTGACATTATCTGTTAATTACGGTTCAAGGAGACTGATTTTGTAAATGCATATATCGACCTTGCAATGCGCGGACTTTCCTGTTCAATACGAAATCTCCAAGCAAGGCAAAAATAAATTCAAGCTTATATTTTAATGTAACGCCATACCTCTATAGAAAAATCCCCCGATTACTATACGTGTTGTGCCCCGTTTTGTTCGGACAGCACAAAAAGCCCCCTATGGTAGGTATTATTGCGGGGGGTTCTTTTAACAACAAAACGACAGTATAGTCCACTAAGACAATGCTGTCGTTTTTTACAAGATGTTTATTCTATGAATATGTTTTAATAATTTCTTCTGCAACAACCTTCTTGGAAACACAACGGTCCATCGCCTGTTTTTCTATGTAGCGATGTGCACCTTGTTCGTCCATTTTAAGTTCGCTGATAAGTAGCCATTTTGCTCGGTTGACAATACGGATCTCTTCCATTTTTTCTTCGATGGATAGTGTTTTCTTTTCAGTCTTTCTAAGTTTTTCTCGTGCACTTGAAAGCCAGCTGAGAGCAATTGCCATTGTCGGCTTTGAGGTTGGCTTTGGAAGCACA
>JAFQAP010000027.1 GCA_017399965.1 Clostridia bacterium
CAATGGATGTAGAAAGAGGTATCCGTTCTGAAGATATAATTGAGCGAAGCATAGCAAGAATACCGATGTATCAAGCACTGGGTACCATTAAAATTGATACCAACGCCAAGAACGTGGCTATGATTGCCAATGAGATAAAGCTGTTGTAATACCGTCAAATTCCAATAGATCGAACAGAATAAAACAACCCCGACAGACTTAAATATCTGTCGGGGTTTTAACATCCTTATGAGAAGTACCCTTTTGGATGGTTTTTTTACTTTGTTAGTGTGATTGGTTGCTATTCGGTAAATAGAAAAAGTCCGATCTTGCTGTTTTCGGGGTCTTCGGGGATGAGGAGTGTATTCCTTTCCACCAGATCGTGCACTGTCATCATACGGGTGTTGAGAATAAACATAGATGCGCAGTAATTGAGAAGATGGGAAAGCTGGGGACTGATATTCCTTTTTATACTCTCTTTGGTTTCGTTGAACGCCTGCACGAACATTCCTTTCAATTCTTCTGCCAAGGGGTGGGACAAAAGAATATCGTTTAAAGCATTCAGTTGTTCTTTGTTTGCCACAATAATATCCGGCACCACTTCACCGTTTTCGCCTTCGTGGGCGTGGATATTGTTTATACAAGCATCCCATATTTTCTTTTCCGCCGAAGTGAAATCCGCAACCTTGCGTTTATTCTTAACTGCATCTGCCAAAAAGACGGTGTGAAGAGAATCGAACAATTCTCCGACGACGTGCCACAGACCGTAATCTCCTACCTTGTATGCCCAAAGCTCTACGCTGCCGTTACCAGATCCGTTGTGTCCAACCATAAGATTTTCGGGCAGTACTGCCATTTCCATTCCCATAAAGCCCCAGGTTTCTCCGTTTTCGCGCTTTTCGGGGTACACATCGGTGTAATCCGGGATCGTGACCACAATGCAGTCTACCGTATGAATAGCCAGCCACCATTTAAGATTATTATCGCTTACGGTAGGTCCTGCCACACCCAAAGCGCGGATCTTATCAAGACTGTCCGCCAAGATCTTCTCAAGCAATGCACTGCGTTTTTTGGATTCGCTGCGCTGTGCGTTGTAAATATCCGTCTGGCACTCCTTGCTTGCAATGAAGAAGTTTGTAATATACTTATCCCCTATCTTCTTAAGGAGGGTGGCATCCTTGAGTATTTCCACTTCCTCCTCAAGATAAGGCATTGCCGTACCCAATTCAACAGCCAGATCCTCTAAAGACGAAGGATTATTGTCTGCTTCAAGCAGAATGTTTTTGGGCAGTTTTCTCTGTACCACACCCCAAGGACGGTTCATTTCCAGTTTACCGCTTGCTATAAAATGCACGTCATCGGGTTTATAGCTTCTTATTCCGTATTCTCTTGCCATATTCATACCTTCTTTCAGTATTTTTCGCGCACGGAAAAGGTTTGATTTTACCGTGCCAACGGGAAGTCCCACAGATGCGGCGATATCCTTAAGCTTTTTATTTTCTATATAATAAGAAACAAGTAAGTTTCTGTATTCCGAAGATATATACGCAAGCTCCCTGCGCAAAAGAAGTAACGCTTCGCTTTGTATAAGCTCTTCTTCGGGGCTCTCGCTTTCGCTTTCAAGCTCGTATTCGCTTATATCCTCGTACTGCTCCCAGCTTGATTTTGCGTGCTTTTTTGCCGCCCAAAGACAGTATCTGTTTCGGGCTATCTGCCATACCCACCCACGGAAATTAACCGGTATGTTTCCGCGGTTAAGGGACGACAAGACGTTTACGAGTATATCCGATGTAAGATTTTCCGCCTCTATACTGTTGCCTGTCTTTTTAAGGCAAAAATAGTATATCCGCGACATATACTCGTTTGTTAAAGCATCAATATATCTTTGCTCCATCTGCCTGACCTCCTTTCATTAAAGTAGTGTATAAAAAACAAAAACGGTTGCAAATATTATAAAATATTATAAGATATTTTAAAACAAAATTCAAGCTGAACTGCCGTAGGAGAAGTAAGACGCGTTCATTCAGATGCAGAAGGCGTTTTTAGGAGTGGGGAGCTGTAGTATTCTACTGCCCCCCGACTAAAAACGTCTAAAAAACGCAAAAATATAAAGAAAATTCCGTAGATGTTTTTATACTTCTACGGAATTTTTACCTTATTTTGTAATTAGCACGGCGGGGGCAAGCCACCCGCCCTACATTAGGGAATTAGCTAAACAGAACTATATACTTTTGCGTTTTTGTTCTGCGCTAAATGAACACGTCGTTAAGCTTTGCCGTTGCAGCCGAGAACATTAACCAGCTTATGACGAACAAGCTCTTTGATGTTTGCTCTTGCGGGCTTGAGGTATTCTCTGGGGTCGAACTTATCGGGATGTTCTGCAAAGAACTTACGGACAGTACCGGTCATTGCAAGACGGAGGTCGGAGTCGATATTGATCTTGCAAACTGCCAGCTGTGCAGCGCGGCGAAGCTGATCTTCAGGAACGCCGATAGCGCCGGGCATTGCGCCGCCGTAGGTGTTAACCATTTCTACATAGTTCTGAGGAACGGAAGAAGAACCGTGGAGAACGATGGGGAAGCCGGGGAGCTTCTTGATGATCTCTTCGAGAATGTCGAAGCGGAGCTGGGGATTTGTGCCGGGCTTGAACTTGTATGCGCCGTGAGAAGTACCGATAGCGATTGCGAGAGAATCACATCCGGTGCGTGCAACGAATTCCTCAACTTCTTCGGGACGGGTGTAATGAGCGTTATCGGAAGATACGTTAACTTCGTCTTCTACGCCTGCGAGAGCGCCGAGCTCTGCTTCTACAACTACGCCGCGAGCGTGAGCATATTCAACTACCTTTTTGGTAATTTCGATATTCTCTTCAAAGGGCTTGGAGGAAGCGTCGATCATAACGGAGGTAAAGCCGCCGTCGATACAGGATTTGCAGGTTTCAAAGCTATCGCCGTGGTCGAGGTGAAGAACGATAGGAATTTCGGGGCATTCGATAACAGCAGCTTCTACCAGTTTAACGAGGTAGGTGTGGTTAGCGTATGCACGTGCGCCCTTGGACACCTGAAGGATAACAGGAGCCTTTTCTTCACGGCAAGCTTCGGTGATCGCCTGAACGATCTCCATATTGTTGACATTGAAAGCACCGATAGCGTAACCGCCGTTGTATGCTTTTTCGAACATTTCTTTTGAAGTTACAAGAGGCATGGGTATTACTCCTTTAAATAATTTTTTCCAAACGATGTCATTATAACCCTTTTCTTTACAAATGTCAAGAAAAGATGCACATTTTTTAGTCTTTTTTATTTACCTAAAGTTTCTATGGTCTTTTCCAGATCCGCTTGAATTTTAGACTCTATACTCTCGTATGCAGAGGTAAAAGTGTTGGAGCCGGAGAATGCGATGGGGTTCATAAAGGTGTTTACACCGCCCCAGCCAAAGATGATAGCGTAATCGTATACGCGGCTGTCAAAGATAATATCAAGCATTGCGGCGCCGTCGTTATCCTGAAGCTTACGCATCTTAAGAAGAGTATCATAATAGCTGGTCTTTACAGTGCCGGTAGCCGCCTGACACATAGCGTCCAAAATGATAACAGCTTTTTCGTATTCCTTATTGGTCTTGGGAACAGCGGCGCAAGAACAGTAAACCGCAGATACGTTTACACGGTAATCTTCCTGGTCTTTATCAAGCTTGGGAGCGGGAAGAACGCCGAAGTTACATTCGAATTCAGCCATTGCCTGAATATTGCCGATAGTAGCAGCGCGGAACAAGCAATGTCCTGTTGCTACAGCTTCGGTAGTAGAATCCCATATCTGAGGATATTTGCCAATAAAGCCTTCGATATAACCGACAGCAGGATCGTTACAAAGATCGAATATCTTGTTGAAAGCCTCTGTCTGACCGGCGCCTTTAACAGTTACGATAGGAAGGTCGTTTTCGTCCTTACCGGAAAGAGAATAACCTGCACCGATAAACATACTGGTTACGTAGTTGTGGTTAATAAGGAATCCCCAACGGTCATCGTAGCTGTCGAGCATGCCGTTATCCTGATCCACGCTTACGGTCCTTGAAATTTCCAAAAGCTTATCTATTGTCCACTCGCCGTCGTATACAAGCTGATAAGGATCCTCCAGATGAAGCTCATCGACCATATCTCTGTTGAAAACGATACAGTGGGTGCATTCATAGCAAAGCAGGTTCATATCGCCGGTTACAAAGTAAAGATTGTTGCCGATCGACATAGTTTCCTTTGCATCCTGTGCCCACCAGGGACCGGAGAAATCTACAACGGAAGTATCTTCTGCCAAGTTATAGAAAAGTCCTTCCAGAGCCAGAGAAGCCGCATCGGGCATCCAAGGCATAACTACATCGTAAAGGTCGGTGCCGGCGGAAGCGTTGGAGCGAATAAGGTTAACCATTTCACCGTTGCCGGTAGTGCGGATCTCCTTAATAGTAACTCCGAACTTTTGCTCTACAAGAGCGTTGCGCTCGAAAACAGCTTCCTGAATGAGTTCGCTGGAAAGCTCGTTGGGGCATATCTCAACGGAAGCGTATGTGTTTGCATAATCGCCGACTGTCAAGAAAGTAAAATCCGTGGGAGTGCCGTTATCCGAAAAATCTTTTTCGGGCAGGTTGGAAAACAGCACGTATTCTTCGGAAACTTCGGAAGAAACGTCTGAATTATCTGCCTGGGGCTGCTGGCACGAAACCAAAAGTGTTCCTATCAGCAAAGCCGCCAGTAAAGAGCAAAGCAGTTTTTTCATAATAATACCTCTTTTTTCTGTTTTAGGTATGAGCCGTTATTCTGCCAAAAGCTCGTCTGCGGCGGCTTCGTCCTCTTCGGTAAAGTCTATGTCCGCAAAATCTGCGTCTATATCCTCTTCTTCCCTGTTTTTTCTGCGGGAAGCGGAGATATCTGCAAATATTCTTTTAACTGCTTTTATTTGATCCTTAAAAATTCCGCCGATATCTATGCGTATATCCTTGGTGCCATCCTCTTTCTTTGCTATGTTAATGTCATAGAGTACGGCGCGAAGCTTCAAACCACCGTTTTCGTCCCTTTCGTAAATGAAAGGGACGGTCAAAACCGCAACGGTAACAAGTTTTGCGGCAAGTGAAATCTTTTTCATTTAACTTACCTCATACCTTCGATAGTGTTTTCGATAGCACTTTTGATAGAGCCTTCGATGGAATCATACTTAGAAGTGAAGTTGTTGGTACCGCTGAATGCGATATCGTTCATAAAGGTGTTTATGGTTCCCCACTGGAAGAGAATGCCGTAATCGTATACGCGGCCTTCGAAGATGATGTCAAGCATTGTTTCGTCGTCTTCGCCCTGAAGCTTACGAAGCTTGAGCAGGTTATCATAGTAGCTGGATCTTACGGTGTCGGTAGAAGCCTGAGCCATAGCGTCCATTACTATTGCGGCGCGCTCGTAATTCTTATTGGTCTTGGGAATTGCAACGCAGGTAGCGCAGATAGCGGATACGTTGGAATAGTATTTTTCCTGTTCCTTATCGAACTTAGGAATAGGAAGCAAACCGAAAGAGCATTCCAATTCTGCAACTTCAAATACGTCTACCATTGCAACAGCGCGGAAAAGTGCGCGCTTGTCTGCTACAGCCTGAGAAGCGGCTTCCCAGCAGCTGGAGTACTTACCGATGTTTGCAGAGGAATCTATGTGACCTACGGAAGCATCGCTGCAGAGATTGTATATCTTATCGAAAACTTCGGTCTGTCTGTTGCCCATAACTGCGATAACGGGAAGGTCGTCTTCATCCTTGGTAGTAAGACGCTCGCCGGAAGCGAGGAACATAGAAGTGGTGAAGTTGGTGTTTACAAGGCATCCCCAAACGTCATCAAGGTCCATTTTGCCGTCGTTATTTTCCTCGCGGGTGATGTCTTTGGCGATCTCAAGCATTTTATCAAGAGTCCATTCGCCGTCGTATACCAGCTGGTAAGGATCTACTCCCTGTTCATCAGCCATATCGCGGTTGAAAACAAGGCAGTGTGTGCAATCGTATGCAAGGAGACAAAGGTCGCCGGTTATAAAGAACAGCTTATCGTCTATAGAAAGAGTATCCATAGCGGACTGGTCCCACCAAGGTCCGTCAAATTCAACTGCATCTTCACCCAGAAGGTCATAGAACAAGCCTTCGACAGCGAGGGTAGCCGCATCGGTCATATAAGGCATGACCGCGTCATAAAGGTCGCTGCCCGCAGATGCATTTGAACGGATATCGTTGATCATACCGGAAGTATCGGAAGTACGGATCTCGGTTATCTTAACACCGAACTGTTCCTCAACGCGGGCGTTACGCTCGGTAACAGCATCCTGCAAAAGCTCGGGAGCCAGTTCGTGAGCAACAACTTCTACGGATTTGTATGCGTTTGCCCAGTCACCGATAGTAAGTATTTTGAATTCATAGGGGTTGCCGCCCTCGGAAAAATCTTTTTCGGGCAGGTTGGAGAACAGTACGCGCTCTTCGTCACTGTTTTCCGAAACATTTTTGGATACTTCGGGCTCGGGAGTGTTGTTACAAGCAACCAAAGTAGCGCAGAGCATAAGAACGACCATTAAAATGCAGAGTAATTTCTTCATAAGTAGCTTTCCTTTCTGTTTATGAATTACATTTTCCCGGTGGAGCCAAACCCACCGATTCCGCGGTCGGTTTCTGTCAAACTTTCCGCTTCGGCAAATTCACCCCGTACAAAAGGCATAATGACCATCTGGGCGATACGCTCTCCTCCGGCTATGGTCTGCACCGAAGCCGAATGGTTGTGAAGAGCCACCATAACCTCGCCTCTGTAATCCGAATCGACCACGCCTACCTTGTTTGCGGGAGCAAGTCCCCGCTTCGATGCAAGACCGCTTCTGGCAAATATAAAAGCGGCGCAGCCCTCCGGAATTTCCATAGAGAGTCCCGTATGGATCATTACTGTTTCACCGGGAAGGATAGTAATATCATCGCCGGGAAGAGAACACAGATCTGCCCCTGCAGCAGCTGCGCTTGAATAAACGGGAATTTTTGCATCTTTGTTCAGTTTAACAAATCTTACCGTCATACAAACTTCCTCCGATGAAATTACATATCTTTATACATATTAAGATTTTACCAAATTCTATAAAGAAAAGCAACATCTTTTTTTCAATTTATTCAAGTTTGTGCAGTTTTTTTGATATTTTTTACACATTTTTACCAAAAAAACGCAAAAATAAATTTACCCCGCGAACACAAAAATTCACGGGGTAAATAAAACCATTTAAAATTGATCAGTCTTCCATAAACAGATCGATAGTATCTGTCATAGCTGCTTCAAATGCGGACTGGTGAGATTCAACATAGCTGGTGAGACCTGCACCGCCGGTCTTAAGGCAGTTGTTGTACCACTGGATACAATCGTCCCAGTTAAATACGATAGAGATATCAACAATACGGTTGGAGAAGAGGATATCAAGCATTTCTGCTGCATCGTCATCCTGCAAAGCGCGCTTGTTTTTAAGAGTTCTTTCGTAGTATTCGGGAGTAATGTACTTTTCTGCAGACCAAGCCATTGCTTCAAGAGCGAAGGTTACGAAATCGAAATCCTTGCAGTTTTCCTTAATAGCAATGCACTGGAACCAGTAGGGGTTAGCTGCGGAAGCATAGCTTTCCTGTTCCTTATTGAGCTTGGGAACGGGAAGAATACCGTATGCAACTTCGGAATCGCGGATCTCTGCACTGTTAACCACGTCGATAGTGGTGATGCGGAAGAGAGCCTGACCCTTTGCAAAGTTATCTACGAGAGTAGAATCGGACCAAGTGGTGAAACGCTCGGTGTAAGCGCAGGAATCAACAGCGCTGATAACCTTATCGTAAACCTGAGAGAAAGCGTCGAAATTACGCTCTTCCATAACGGAAAGAACGGGAATATCGTCTCCATCCTTAACAACCATAGGACAGTTTGCACCTACAACGAGGGTGTAAGTATCGAAAGCTGCCATTACGCTGCCCCAGATCGCATCCTTGTTGTGGCTCATATTACCGTCGCTATCGGGAACGGCGGCAGTCTTTGCCATTTCACAGAACTTATCAAGAGTCCAATCGCCGTCACGAACAAGCTGTGCGGGAGTTTCAAGCTTGTTGTCTCTGAGCATTTCGATATTGTAAACAACGCAACGGGTGTTCTCGTCGTCCATCATAAGAATATCGCCGGTAGAGAAATAAAGCTTGTTTGCGATAGACATATCTTCGTTTGCGGCAACGTCCCACCAAGGCTCGTCAAGGCTGAGGTGTGAGCCTTCGATAGAATAAAGGTCTGCAAAGAAACCTTCTGCTGCAAGAGTACCGAGGGTGGAAAGACCGGTTACGATAACGTCGTAATCATCAAGACCGGAAGCCTTGTCATTCTGAACCTTCTGAATGAAAGGATCCCACGCTGCGGACCAGATGGTTTCGATAGTGATGCCGTAGCATTCCTTGATTCTCTGGTTACGCTCGTAAGCCGCGTCATTTACAGGTTCGCCGGTGCTGGGATCGGGATCGATCGCTTCTTTGCAGAATGCGTGGAAGCTATCTGCGGAATCACCTGCGCTGGCAAGGATCTTAAGAGTCTTGCCCTTGTATTTGTCGGTAGCACCCAGATGGGGCACGTAGGCGTTGGGGTCCATGCTCACTTCGTCAGAGGTGTTTTCGTCAGTCTGGTTGCAAGCGCAAAGCAGGACGGAAAGCATCATCAGTACGCTCAAGAGCAGACATACTGTTTTTTTCATGTGTTTTCTCCTTGTATGTAATTTTATTAAGAGCCGTCTTTAGTCCTTGGTAAAGTATTCCAAGGTTTTTTCCATTTCAAAGTTGAACTGGTCCTGTTCGGATTCAACCAAGCTTGCAAGTCCGCCGTCACCTGCGGAGAAGATGCGGTTATAGTACTGTATACAATCGTCCCAGTTGTAACAAATGGAAACGTCTGCAATACGGTTGGAGAAGATTATATCAAGCATTTCAGCGGAATCGTCATCATCCAGAATACGCTTGTTTTTAAGGGTTCTTTCATAGTATTCGGGAGTAATGTATTCTTTACCTGTCCAAGCCAAAGCTTCCAGAGCAAAGGTAACGAAATCCACATCCTTGCAATTTTCCTTAATGGACACTGCGTGGAACTGATAGGGATTGATGGTAGTGCAGTATGCTTCCTGTTCTTCGTCATACATAGGAATGGGAAGGATGCCGTAGCGGATATCGGCTTCACGCAAGCCCTTGCCGCTTACTGCATTGATGGTAATGGTATAGAACAGCGACTGACCTTTTTGGAAGTTCTCGCATACCTTGTATGCATCGGGAGCGTTCCATGAATACCACTGTTCTGTATAAGCTGTGGTTTCTCTGTCGGTACAGATCTCCCAAACCTTTTCAAACGCCTCAACGTTTCTGGCATCCATCATTGCAAGACGGGGAATATCATCTTCATCCTTGGAAACGAGAGGACAATCGGAACCGAGAATAAGCGTATAGCTTTCAAAGCTTGCCTGAACAAGACCCCATACGTCGCCGCCGGTAACGGTCATCTTACCGTCGCCGTCGCCTTCATGAGAGGCAACTCTTGCCATTTCATAAAGTGCATCGAGAGTCCATTTGTGGTCGTAAACAAGCTGTGCAGGGCTTTCAAGATTGTTGTCTTCTATAAGATCTTTGTTATAAAGGATGCAGCGGGTGTATTCGTCATCAAGCATAACGATATCACCGGTGGCGAAATACAATTTACCTGCCACGGACATATCTTCGTTAAAGGGCTGATCCCACCAAGGCTGGTCCAGCTGAAGGTTAGAATCTTCAAGAGAATTAAGATCAAGGAAGAAACCTTCTGCCGCAAGAAAAGCAAGCGTCTGAAGACCGGAAACCATAACGTCGTAGTTATCAATACCGGCAGCCTTATCGTCACGCACGCGGTTCATGTAATTTCCTGCGTCTTCCCAAATTGTTTCAATTTTAAAGCCGTAATTCTCTTCCAACTTAATGTTACGGTTGTAAGATGCGTCGTTTATCGGCTCATTGGTAACCTCGGTAGCGCTGAACGCTTCCTTGGAATAGTTGTGCTCTTCATGACTGGAAAGGATAGTAAGCACCTTTCCTTTGTAAGCGGTAGTTTCACCAAGGTGAGGAACGTATGCCTGCGGTCCTACCGACACATCGTTTTCGGATACATCGGACGCATCATTACAAGAAGCCAAAGCCATAGTGAACAAAGAAACGAGTACCAAAAGAATGCAAATTGTCTTTTTCATGTATTTTCCTCCTTTTCACAGATAAAGCTATTTAATAGGATACTTTTCAGTATCCTATTAAAACAGGGGTACCCCTGTTTGCACCGGAACAAAAGTCTTATTTACTTTTTACCAAATTATATTATACTCCACAAACCGTTTATTGTCAAGTACGTCAAAAATTACCTTTTAACAAAAAACTCCTTGTACCAGAGCAGGAAAGAATATATCATCCATATCTTGCGCATATTGTGTTTTCCCGCTTTGTGGGAATCCAACAGACGCATAAGCTCATCGGTATCAAAGAAAAGCTTTGCGTTTTCGCCGGTAAACTCCGCTTTTACGGTTTCGTAATATTCATCCTGCCGCAAAAGTTCGTCCAAAGGCACGGGAAATCCCCGTTTTACCATTTTTGCGCTTCGCTCGGGAATGTGCTTTGCCGCCGCGTGGCGAAGTGCGGTTTTTGTCTGCTCCTTGGTGGCTCTGTATTTTGCGGGAACCTGCATTGCGGTTTCCAGCACCTCTTTATCAAGGAAGGGAACGCGAAGTTCAAGTGAATGAGCCATGCTCATTCTGTCTGCTTTTACCAGAATATCGTACGCCATCCACACGTGAATGTCTGCGTACTGAGTCTGGGAGGCAGGGTCCAGCTTTTCGACCTTATCGAACACGGGCTTGGACGCCAGAGCGGGAGAATCCACTTTGGGATGTCCCTTTAACACCGCGCTTGCAGACTGTGCATTAAACACGTAATTTGCTCTTGCGTATCTTTCCCAGGGCTCCATTGCCCCTGCGGTGATAAAATGCTTGCCCTTGAAATTGGGAAGCACACTTGCAACCCCAGCCAGAGCTTTGCGTATAAAGCGGGGAATTTTTTGATACCTGCCGAAATGCCATTCGCTCTGGTAAAGGGGATAACCGCCGAAAAGTTCGTCCGCTCCTTCGCCGGAAAGCACTACCTTTACGTACTTGGATGCAGTTTCCGCAAGGAAAAACAAAGGTATTTCCGAAGGGTTGGAAAGAGGCTCATCAAGATAATACTGAATATCGTGAGCGCGGGTAAAGAACTGCTCGTCCTTCATAACCGTGGGTATATTGGGAAGTCCCACGGCGGATGCGAATATAGCGGCATCCTGCAGTTCGCTTACCTTTTCCCTTTCGTAGCCGATAGAAAAGGTTTTTACCGGCTCGCCTGTTATTTCTTCATTACGGGCGGAAACTGCCTTTGCAACCATAGACGAATCCACGCCGGAAGAGAGAAAGCAGCCTACCTCCACATCGGCAATACGGTGGGCTTCCACGCTTTCCGCAAAGACGGAATTGATCTTATCCGCCCATTCATCCATACTGCCTTCGTTTTTGATATTCCACTTTATATCGTAATATTTCTTTATATTAAGAACACCGTTTTTGTATGTGAAACAGTGTCCTCCCTCAAGACGGAACACGTTTTTAAACATGGTCTCCTCCCCTACCGTATATTCGTAGGTGAGATACTGAGGGAGCTTTTCCGTATTTAACTCTTTTACAAAATCGGGATGGGGCAAAAAGGATTTTATCTCGCTGCCGAAGATAAAGCTTTTTTCGTCTTTGTAATAATAAAACGGCTTTATTCCGAAAATATCTCTGCAGCCGAAAAGGGAGTTTTCGTTTTTATCCCAAATAACGAAAGCGTACATTCCGCGGAGCATTTCGCATATTTTTTCGCCGTACTCCTCGTAGCCGTGCAAGACTACCTCGCTGTCCGAGCCGGAAACAAAGGTGTGTCCCGCCGCCACAAGCTTTTCGCGTATCTGACGGAAGTTATACACCTCGCCGTTGAAAACCAGCACCTTTGTACCGTCTTCGTTTTGCATAGGCTGTGCGCCCGAAGCAATATCTATAATGGAAAGACGGCGGAAGCCCAAAGCCACACCCTCGTCCACGTAATAGCCTTCGTCATCGGGACCGCGGTGAACGATGGTATCTGCCATGGATTTTATAATATTCCCGTCGTTATCGCGCTTTTCCGTTATTTTATATCCAACAAATCCGCACATATTTTTTACCTGACCTGTTTTCCCATAGTTTTAATGCAGGCTTCCGCAAGCACTTCCATAGCATCCACGCAAAAATCGGGATGGCTGCCTCTGAAAACGAGAGAAAGCTCCGTACAGCCCAAAATTATTTTTTCTGCGCCCAGAGAAAGCATATGACCGCAAATATCCGAAAACATTTCTTTGTCCACGGGCACGCTTTTTTTGACCTGATCGTAAATGACGGACATTACCATTTTCTGATGCTCTGTATCGGGAACCACAGCCTTTATCCCCTGTTTTTCCAAGGAAGACTGCAGAACTCCCGTTTTTACCGTGCCGTCTGTTGCAAGAATTCCCGCAGTTTTCACACCCCGGGACAAAAGATGCTTTGCAACCTCGTTTGGCATATGGATCACGTTGGCATCAAGCAGCGGGGCGTATTCATCGTAAAGAGCAAAAGATGTGACACAGGGCACCGCTATGACGTTACAGCCCTGAGAAACCAACAGGTTTCCCATACGGAGTATGGCATCCACGGGGGAAGGATTGCTTTTATCCAAAAGATACGCTGTCCTGTCCGGCACGCGGGGGAAGCTGGCAAGCACCATATCTATATGCTCTCCGTCCGAAAAGGCGAGAGTTTTTTTGGTTACAAGTTCGCAGAAATACACGCCCGCCATAGGGCCCATTCCGCCGATAACACCGAGAATATCAGTCATTATAGCCTCTTTTACCAAAATGTTTTTTGTATTTTTCGTAGTAGTGGTACTGACCGACCGCAAAACGCAGAGTGCGCTTTAAGCCCATATCCGGACCGTACCAGGATTGACGCAGGCACTTACCCTGCTTTACAAGCTGTTTTGCCTTTTTAACAAGATCTTTATCCGAAACGTATTTGTATATTATACCCTTGGGAACGGTCGTCCACAAGCATTCGTTACGGGCATAGACGCAATCGTGAGGAGAGTTTTCGTAAACGTCTTTTACCAGAAATTCCGCCAGATTATAACCTGCGGCGCATACGAAAAAGCTGCTTCTGCCCTGGCGGGGGTTGGTTTCAAAAAGCTTGTACTGTCCGTCGCGGGGGTCTTTTTTCATATCTATATTTATAAATCCGTGGTAGCCTATTTCTTCAAAGAATTTAACAAGGCGTTTTTCCATTTTTTCGTCGCTGCCGGAGATTATGGCGGCATAGGAGCCGATACCTTCGGGAGTATGCTCCTCCAAAAGCACGTTGCCCATACAGATCATACGGCATTTCCCGTCGTTGCCGACGTATGCGTTTACCACGCGCATTGCGCTGTCGTCACCGGGGATAAACTCCTGAATAATAAGGGTATCGCGGTAAGAGGAGGAATATATAGCCTGAACTACTGCCTTGAATTCTTCCTCGCTCTGAATTACAAACACCTTTTTCTTGCCCTTGAAGGAGCAGTTCCAATACGCCACGCTGTTGGAAGCTTTTACCACCACGGGAAAACCGAATTCGGGAACGAAGGTGTCCTTGGTATCATATGTCATTTCTGCGGTACGGGGATAAAGAAAGCCGTATTCTTCGCACATTTTATAAAAGTTTTCTTTTAAAGAAAGCTTCATAAGCAGATCGTATTCCGGTACTGCAAAGCGGTACATATCCTTTATTCTTTCGCAGTTGCGGCTTACCAGCTTTGTATAGTTATCGCCGCAGGGAACGAGTATAAGAGTTTTTTCCTTGTGGGAATTATAAAATTCCGTCATTACCGAAACGAATACGTCGTCATCCTCTATATTCGGTTCAACCTTTACCACCTGCACTATGCGGCTGTCTGCGGTGGCGGGAAGTCTTCCCTTGCCTATCGCCACAGAGGAAATACCGTATTTTTCGTGAAAGCACCTTGCCATTCCGTATACGTTTTGGTCACTGCCCAAAAGCACGGGCAAAAAGCCTGTATTCGCCATAACAAACCCTTCTTTACCGCTTTAAACATTTTTACAGAATATTGTACCACGAAAAAAGATATATTGCAAGTAAAAAATATCCCTGCGAAAGTTTTTCGCAGGGATTATATGTTTTGCTTAAAGTGAATGTTCACGTGCTTTGGCAACAATCGCATTTGCCGTATCGACGGCTTCCTGAGTGGATACACCTTCGGCAATCTCATATATGTTTAGCATTCCGTTCTCAAAACGAGCCTTGGCAAACATATGACCGTCCGCACTGAAAAACTCATACTCGCTTCCGCTTACGGAGTATGCGCCCACATCGGGAAACGTAACGATAATCGAATCATCAATCTTTTTCCTGATGTAAAGTGTTTCGCCGTCGGCAGTAAGCTTCTCCACGTACCAATAATCCATATTTCTGTCTTCTGCCGTATGGGTGAAGCCGGAAACAACGCCGTTTTCGTATAAAGTTGTTACGATATAGGTGCAGGCATACCCTTTCATTTCCTTTTGGGAAATTTCTTCAGTTTTCAAAACAGCCCCGTCTTCGGTGTAATAAGTCCTATTCCCATTCGTTATCGCACCATCCTCAGAATACGTATGCTCATATTCGTAATAAGCGTAGTCGCTGTCATATTCGTCCACAGAATACCCCTGCGAAGACTTTGGAACAGAAGCGCCGGGCTCATAATCGCTTTGAACGCTGTGAAGAAGAATATCTCCGTCATATCTGTAGGTTTCATCGTGAGTTTTTTTACCATCGGTATATACGGTGATAATCTTTTCGGTAAACTCGCCGTTGGTGTACTTCATAGCGGTAAGAGTATAGTTGCTTTCGTCGCCGTTATATTCTTTTGTATATTTCCTTAAAACGGTATCACCGTTTTCTTCGGTAGTATTTTCCCACTCCTCTGTGACAAGAGAATCTGCGGAGGTTTCGGATTCGTCCTGTTGCGGAACGCTTTCCGACGTCAGAGAAGCATCCTTCGAAACATCGCACTCCTGCACACAAGCTGAAGCAAGAAGTAAAGCCAACAAAACAACAAGAACAATACTTATTTTCCTCATATTAACCTCCTTTGGGATAACTTTTTAAACTAAAACGGCTGATATACCGTATGTTTTCATTCAACCAGATCGGCAAGCTGTCCTTCGGATACGGCAACGGCAAACTGAGGGAAATCATCCTTGGGAGAAATGCAAGCACTTCCCTGCTCTGCGGTGCCTTCGAGATAGTAACAATCATCCAGAGGGTTTGCTTCCATCATATCTATAACTATGCCCGCACAGGTCTGCCCTGTAAGCTTTCCTGCGTTCACCAATCTGTAATACATACCTTCCATACTGTTACCGATAATACCGCCGACAAACATACCGCCGGTAACCTCGCCTTCGTTAAAGCAACGGCTTACCTCGCCGGTGAGGAAATTGCCTACGATACCCGCCAAGGTGGAATCCCCCTTTACGGTGCCGCCGTTATAACAGTTCTTTACGTATGAGAATTGAGCAAAGCCCACGATACCGCCGCACCAATCCGCTTCGCATATTATTGTGCCCCAGTTAGCACAGCCGTCAATAATTGAGCCGCCGATAGCAGCTGCAATTCCGCCGCCGCCAACAACGGTGCCTTCGGCAAAATAGCAGTTGGATATGGTAGGCATTTCGGGTGAATCTTTTCTCACGGTAGTGTTGACGATTCCGCCGTTACGCACGTAGGAATATACAACGCCAAGATTTTTAATATTACCGCGCACGTAACCGAAAAGACTGCCTTCATAGACACCGGCAACAACGTATCCCTTGCCGTCAAAGGTGCCGTCAAAATAATTCTTTCCGGTAGCGATAGAAGTCCATTTGTTGTAAGAAGCATCCGCATCGGGAGAAGGAGTGCCTTCGTTAAGCTTTATGGAAGCGCCGAGGGCGATAAACTGACCGTCATAAGAGTTTCCGCCGTTAACAGACTGGGCAAAAAACGCAAGCTGTGCGGGAGTTTTTATAATAAACGGATCGTTTTCCGTGCCCGTGCCGGACTCAAAGCCTTCCGCAACCGTTCCGTCCCAAACGGGAGAAGTTATTTCGGGAATGTTAAGCACAGGTCTTTTAACAATAGGTTCAGATACGAGCGGAGGCTGCTGGGGCTCGGTTGAAGCCTCTGCATCAGGATCATAGGGCGCGCTTTCCTCTGCCGAAACCTCTGTATCAGGGTTGTAATCTCCGCTTTCTTCAAAGGAAACCTCATCCTTTGAAGAATCTGCGTTTTTCTCGTCATCGGGTATTCCCGAGGTTTCGATACCGTCATCTTTCGGCTCTTCCGAAATCTCCGTTCCGATTTCAACACTCTCTTCGCCTCTGTCTGCTATAGGTGTGGAATTTTCCCCGCCCACGCCTGCAGGGGGAACGGGAGAATTGCACGCCGCAACAAGGCAAACAACCAGCAAAGCAACAATAATTATGCTTATTTTCTTCATAACAAACCTCCTGTCATAGTAAAAAAGCACAGACTTACCCGCAATAAATATACGGAGTCTGCGCAAAGATTTATATTTTTACAGCAAAATCTGCCCAAGGTAGACTCCACTTACAAGGACATTATAACACACAAACGCCACATTGTCAAGAAAAAACAAATCACCCCAAGAAGCCTGACGGCTTCTCGGGGACCCCGAAAAAAATCACCCCTAAAATCCTGCGGATTTTTGGGGACCCCGAAAAAAAACACCCCAAAAATGCAAGCATTTTCGGGGACCCCGATAAAAATATCGGCTCCGCAAAAAGCAGAGCCGATACACGATTTAATATTTTATCTTATTTGAACAGTGTTTCAAGCCAGCCCATAAGGTTGTACTTTGCAAACACGGTAACGGTGATAAGAGAAATGGTGGACATGATCTTAATAAGAATATCCAAAGAAGGACCAACGGTATCCTTAAGAGGATCGCCTACGGTGTCGCCTACAACTGCTGCGCTGTGAGCGTCGCCGCCCTTCTTGTGGCCTTCTACGCCGCCAACTTCGATAAACTTCTTTGCGTTATCCCATGCGCCGCCGGCATTACCGGTGAACAGAGCAAGCATAATTGCGGAGATGGTAGCACCTACGAGAACGCCGCCAACGAATTCTGCGCCGAATACGAAACCGCAAACAACGGGGAATGCGATAGCGAATACTGCGGGAACGCGCATTTCCTTAAGAGCACCCTGAGAGGAGATCTCGATACAGGTCTTGTAATCGGGAAGAACTTCACCCTCGAGCAGACCCTTGATCTCTCTGAACTGACGGCGAACTTCTTCAACCATCTTGCGGGCAGCCTTAGCAACAGCGTTGATAAGCATACCGGAGAACATAAAGGGCAGAGCTGCACCGACGATAGCACCAACGAGAGCTTCGGGCTGGATGATGTTAAGCATGATCTTATCCAGAGCGCCTTCTGCAAAGTTGGGAACTTCGGGAGCTGCGGTGTATGCGAAGATATAAGAGGTCATCATAGAAAGGGTTGCAAGAGCAGCGGAGCCGATTGCAAAGCCCTTACCGATAGCTGCGGTGGTGTTACCTACTGCGTCGAGCTCGTCGGTAATTTCACGAACTTCGGGCTCAAGGTAGGACATTTCTGCGATACCGCCTGCGTTATCGGAGATAGGACCGTAAGAGTCAACGGAAACGGTGGTAGCAACGAAGGAAAGCATACCGATTGCGGCAGCTGCAACGCCGTACATACCGGAAAGGAGGTAAGAACCGTAAATAGCAACGCCCAGAACTACGCAGGGAAGCATACAGGAGATCATACCGAGAGCAAGACCCTGAGTAATGGTGAGTGCAGAACCTTCTACAGATGCTGCGGAAAGCTCTTTTGTGGGCTTGTAATCATAGCTGGTGTAGTACTCTGCGATCTTACCGATAATGATACCTGCAACGATACCGATAGCAGCGGCAACCCAGGGAGAGATCCAGCCGATGTGGAATTCAACGGAATCAAATACGGAAAGGTTATCGTAACCTTCGATCATAAGACCGGTGAACTTGTTGAAGGAGAAATAAGCGATAACAGCGCCGAGAACCATAGTAAGGATAGCGGAGATGTATGTAGCGCCGTTGAGTTCTTTGTGGGGGTTATCGGAAAGCTTCTTACGGATGAAGAGAGAAGCTATGCCGATTACACAGGAGATAAGACCTGCGCCTGCGAATGCGAGGGGGAAGTAGAGCATTGCTTCAAGCATTTCGGTGTTGCCGAAAACGTGCTTTGCAAAAAGCTCGATAGCGAGAATAGCACCGGAAAGAAGTGCGCCAACGTAACTTTCAAGAAGGTCGGAGCCGAGACCTGCAACGTCGCCTACGTTATCGCCAACGTTATCAGCGATGGTAGCGGGGTTACGAGGATCGTCTTCGGGAATGTGTGCTTCGGTCTTACCTACAAGGTCAGCACCCATATCTGCAGCCTTGGTGTAGATACCGCCGCCGATACGTGCGAAGATTGCGATAATAGAGCAGCCGAGAGCATAACCGGAAAGGGTCATGGTAAAGCCTGCGCCGAAGTTAAGAGAAGGATTGATAAGACCGAGAATGCTCTTGCAGGAAGCTGCCTGAGTGCCTGCAACGGAAGCGTCGATCTGACCGAGTCCTACGCCGAATACGAGGAATACGATGAATATACCCAAAAGTGCGCAGCCGGAAACGCAGAGACCCATTACAGAGCCGCCTTTGAAGGCTACCTTCAAGGTATTGGACAGAGATTTGGTGGTACGTGCGGTGTTGGTAACGCGAACGTTTGCGAAAGTAGCGATCTTCATACCAACCCAGCCTGCGGAAGCAGACATGATTGCACCAACGAGGAATGCAACAGCAGAAGACCAAGAGATAACGAGAGCAAGAAGAGCCGCAACAACAACTGCTACGATAGCAACTATCTTGTACTCGTAGGTAATGAAGGCATTTGCACCAACGCGGATAGCGGAAGCGATTTCACGCATTCTGTCGGTACCTTCATCGAGCTTCTTAACAGAGAAATAGTTGAATGCAGCGTAGCCGAGACCACAAATGGCAGCAACTATTACAATGCCAAGGACGAGAGTAACGTTCATATTCATTTCTCCTTATATTTTTACGGCTTTTTGCCGTGTATTTATTCTTTGCGAGCGGACTTTCCGAAAAATGCCCATAACTCGCACGCTACATATTATATATGAAGATTTCTACCTTGTCAATATACAAAAATCAAAAACACGGGAGCTTTTTAGACAAAAAATCTCCTTCTTTACAAAAACCCTTTGTATGTTTTGCGACCGCAGTAAATTCGGGAGCAAAAATCTGCCGTTCTTTTAAAACAGATGTTTTGAAAATTTACAATTTTCACCGTTTTTTTGCAAAAAACGGGGAATAAAATAAAAAAAAGTAATGTTTTCTTTGTCTTTTACCCGTAATGCGGCATTTTTCGGCAGGTTTAACAAAGTAAAATAGGGTATATACTATTTATCCAAAAACGCAGTGCTAAGAAAGGACCGAAAAGAATGGAAAACGGTGATATACTTATATCCGATTGCGATGATTTTATTTTGGAATACAGATTATGCGGAAATATAATAGCCGTAACCAAACGGTACGAGGACGGAAAAAGCGAATGCGAGGTGGTTTTCACCCGTTTGGACGGAGAAAAGCTGCGAAAGCTGTGCGGTATGCTGTGGGCTGCAAGAGCAACTCCGAAAACCGCAAAGGAACTGGCAGAGGATATTGAGGTTTAATATTGACATCGGGCGCAAAAATTGATATACTTATATGAAGAATTATTTTAATTATAAGGTATGAGGTTTTTGCGGTATGGGCAGACGGAAGATAATAAGCTTTGCAAACCAAAAAGGCGGCGTGGGAAAAACCACCAGCGCCGTAAATATTGCCGCCTGCGTAGCCGCAAAGGGTAACAAGGTGCTGTTGGTGGATGCGGACCCACAGGGCAACGCCACAAGCGGACTTGGCATTAACAAACGCACCGCCCCCGGCAGCGTTTATGACGTTTTGATAGGCAGAAAGACGGCTGCCGAATGTATTTGCCGTTCCTCCGCCCAAAATCTTTACGTTATACCTTCAAGTATTGATCTTGTAGCGGCGGAGATCGAGCTGGCGGATATCCCACGCAGAGAATCCCGTTTGAAAACAGCTTTGGACACGGTGAGAGATCAATTCGATTACATAATCATAGACTGTCCTCCCTCTCTGGGACTTACCACCTTAAACGCACTTACCGCTTCCGACGGTGTTGTAATACCCCTGCTGTGCGAATATTACTCACTTGAGGGATTATCGCAGCTTACCCTTACCATTAAATCCGTAAGAAAGCTTTACAATCCCACGCTTGAGCTTATCGGCGTACTTGTGAATATGTACGACGGCAGGCTTAATCTTACCGCTCAGGTGATGAACGAAATTAAAAAATATTTTGCGGACAAGCTGTTTTCCACGCCTGTACCGAGAAACGTAAAACTTTCCGAAGCACCCAGCTACGGTCTTGCCATTGTGGATTACGACCGTTCATCAAAGGGTGCGGCGGCATACTCTGCTCTGGCAGAAGAATTTACAGAAAGGTGCAAGTGATAAAAATGGCAAGATCTGCAGATAAACAAAGACTGGGCAGAGGGCTTGACGCCCTTATGTTTGATAACGAATATGAAATATCCTCCCCCGGAGGCAGCGGAGTCACTATGGTCCGGCTCACAAATATAGAGCCCAACCCCGCTCAGGCGAGAAAAAAGTTTGACCCTGTTTTGCTGGAGGAATTGGCACAGTCTATTAAGGAACACGGTATTATACAGCCTATCGTGGTTCGGGATATGGGCAACGGCTATTACGGTATTATTGCCGGTGAACGCCGCTGGCGCGCCGCAAGAATAGCGGGGCTTACCGAAGTGCCTGTGCTTATAAAGGATACCGACGAAGCTTCCGCCGCGGAAATATCTCTTATAGAAAACCTGCAAAGAGAAAACCTTAATCCCGTTGAAGAAGCCTTCGGATACAAGGATCTGATAGAAAATTATTCCCTTACTCAGGAGCAGGCGGCGCAAAAGGTGGGAAAATCCCGTGCGGCGGTAGCAAACATACTGCGTCTGTTAAAGTTACCCGAAACGGTGCTTAATTTGGTAAGAGAAGACAAGCTTACATACGGCCACGCCCGCGCATTGCTTCCTCTTACGGACAAGCTTACGGAGCAGGCGATCTACGCCCACGCAAACAATATAATATCCGGAATGCTTTCGGTAAGAGAGACCGAAGCGTTGGTAAAACGGATAATGGAAAACAAGCCGCTTCCCGTCAAAACCCCCGTGGAAACGGAATATTACAAACGGCTTGAGAACAAGGTGAGCGAGCAGGTGGGAAGAAGAGTATCCATTAACGGCAACAAGCTTTCCATTGCATATTCCGGAACGGAAGATCTGGAGCAACTTATAAAAACTTTGTGCGGAAGCACTTTCTTTGAGGAGTAAAATAAAATGCTTGATATTAAATTTTTAAGAACCAATCCCGATATCGTAAAACAGAACATCAAAAACAAGTTTCAGGAAAACAAGCTGCCTCTTGTTGACGAAGTCATAGAGCTTGATGCCGCATCCCGCGCCGCACAGCAGGAGGCAGATAATCTCCGTGCGGAAAGAAACCGTATTTCCAAGCAGATAGGCGCTTTATACGGTCAGGGCAAAAAAGAAGAAGCGGAAGCCGCAAGAGCAACCGCAAACGCTCACGCCCAAAGACTTGCGGAGCTTGAAAAGCTGGAAGAAGAATACGCCGAAAAGATAAACAAGATAATGATGGTCATTCCCAACATTATCGATCCTTCCGTTCCTATCGGCAAGGATGACAGCGAAAACGTGGAGTTGGAAAGATTCGGCGAACCCGTTACACCCGATTTTGAAATTCCCTATCATACCGATATTATGGAGCGCCTTAACGGTATCGACCTTGATGCCGCACGTAAGGTTGCGGGCAACGGCTTTTATTACCTTACCGGAAATATTGCACGTCTTCACTCCGCCGTGCTCTCTTATGCAAGAGATTTTATGATCGACAGAGGATTTACATACTGTATTCCTCCTTATATGATCCGTTCCTCCGTAGTTACCGGCGTTATGAGCTTTGCGGAAATGGAAGCTATGATGTATAAGATAGAGGGCGAGGATCTGTTCCTGATCGGTACCAGCGAGCACTCTATGATCGGCAGATTTATAGACAGCATCGTGCCCGAAGAAAAGCTTCCCTATACTCTTACCAGCTATTCTCCCTGCTTCCGTAAGGAAAAGGGCGCACACGGTATAGAGGAAAGAGGCGTTTACCGTATACACCAGTTTGAAAAGCAGGAAATGATAGTTGTGTGCAAGCCCGAAGAAAGCCCCATGTGGTTTGATAAGCTGTGGCAAAACACCGTTGACCTGTTCAGGAGCATGGATATACCCGTAAGAACTCTTGAATGCTGCTCCGGCGACCTTGCAGACCTTAAGGTAAAGAGCGTGGATATTGAGGCTTGGTCCCCCAGACAGCAAAAATACTTTGAGGTTGGTTCTTGCTCCAATCTGGGCGATGCTCAGGCAAGGCGCCTTAAGATCCGCGTAAACGGCAAGAACGGCAAATATCTTGCCCACACTCTTAACAACACAGTTGTTGCACCTCCCAGAATGCTTATCGCATTCCTTGAAAATAACCTGAGAGAGGACGGCAGTATTGCTATTCCCGAACCTCTCCGTCCCTACATGGGCAATATGACCGAGATAAGATAGGAGCTTTACCAATGACAGTTACCTACCTTGTTTGGGGAATTACCGCAGGTCTGTGTGCGGCTACCCTTTATCTTTACTTTATCAAACGCACCTGCGGTAGCTTTGTAAAAGCTCTTACGGATAACGGCTGTTTCGGCGCGGAAAACGCAAAAAGCTGTGAAGAACTGGGAGTAAAAGAACCCGGCGGATATCTTGAAAAACAGCTTGGTCAAAACGGCGGTATGTCCAAAATGGTTAAAGCGGACGCAGAGGGTAAGTACTATATCCCCGAAGAATACGCATCTCTTGCGGGCAAAAAGTACCGTGCGGAAACACTTCCTCTTGCGGGAGTGATAGGTCTGCTGCTCCTCATAATTGCAGTCGGCGCGGCGGTATCTTATCTGTTGCCCGGAATTTTAGACAGCTTGGGTGAATTATTTTGAACAACGAAGTAAAAAGCGCATTAAAAAGCCCCTTTATTAAAATAATAATTCTGGCTATTGTGCTGGTTATCATAACCGTGGCGGTATTCTTTTCTATGGGCTACCGCTTTGTTTCCACCGACGAAGGCTACCGCTTTTTCGGAAAAGCTTCGGGCGGGCAGGAAATGACGGGCACTATACGCTATCCCAACGGGGACACAGCCACCCTTGATTTTGCCGCGGGAAAGATAGTCTTTGCCAACGGCGATGTTTACGAAGGCGGAATAAGCGGAATATACCGAAACGGCAAGGGTAAAATGACCTATGCCGCTACGGGTGACGTGTACGAAGGTGATTTTCTTAACGATGAAATTACCGGTCTGGGCGTATATACGTACGCAAACGGGGACGTTTACGAAGGCTCTCTTATGAACGGCAAAAAGCACGGTAACGGTAAATACACCATGTCCAACGGAAGCTTTTACGAAGGTGCTTTTAACGATAATATGATGCACGGCACGGGTACCTATACCTGGGCAAGCGGCGCAACGTATAAAGGCGAATTTAAAAACGACCTTAAAGAAGGAAGCGGCGTGTTTACCTCTGCGGAAGGGGACGTTTATAACGGAGAATACAAAGCAGACAAGCGCAACGGCTACGGCGTATACACCTGGAAAAACGGCGAGACTTACACGGGATATTTCCTTGACGACTATATGGACACCCGTCTGAGAAACGAAGACGGTTCATTCCGCTATGACGATAAAAACGATTACGTACACAGAGGCGAATCTGTATACACCTGGCCCAACGGTCATTCCTACACGGGATATTTCGTTGAAAACAAGATAGCTATGGGTCCTTTGGGAGGTTCATAATGGCAAAATTTATTCTTTCCGCCTTTGCGGATGAAATTGACGCAAGCTTTGATGTACAGCTCGAGTCCCTTAAAAAATTAGGTATCGATATGCTGGAAATACGCGGAGTGGACGGAAAAAGCTTTGTAACCCTTTCCGATGAGGAAGTAGATACTGTTGCCAAAAAGCTTAAAAACGCAGGTATTACCCTATCTTCCCTGGGCTCCCCTATCGGAAAGATAGCCGTTGACGGAGATATGGAAGCCCACAAAGCGCTTCTTTCCCGCATAATGGATATCGGCGACAAGCTGGGATGCAAGCGTATACGTATGTTCAGCTTTTATCCTGCGGAAAATATGGAAAGAAGCGAATTTGCAAGCCGTGTTTACGCTCTTACGGATGAACTTCTTATAATGGCGGAAAAGCGCGGCTTTACCCTTTGCCACGAAAACGAAAAAGGCATATACGGTCAAAGCCCCGAAAACGTGCGCGAGCTTATGGACCGCTTCGGCGGCAGACTTAAAGTAGTGCTGGATAACGGCAATTTCCCCTTCTGCGGCGAGGATGCTTTCGGCGCATACGCACTGCTTAAGGATTACGTTGAGTATATGCATATCAAGGATTGCGACGGGGACGGAGTAATAGTTCCTCCCGGTTACGGCAACGCATATCTTAAAGAAACCCTTGCACAGATAAACAAGGATACCGAAGAGGAATTTATACTTACCGTTGAGCCCCATCTTATGATGTTTACCGGACTTTCCTCCCTTTCGGATACCGACGATATTAAACACAAATATTCCTTTGCAGACGGATACGAAGCCTTTGAATTCGCTGTAACGGAAATAAGAAAAATGCTTAATGACCTTAACTGATCTCATTAAAAAACATCCTGCACTTACGTGTCTTACAGCGGGAATAATATATTCGGTGCAGTTTTGGAGCGATTATACCTTTATTTTCGCTTTTCCGGGACTTGCGCTGTACTTCTTTGCGCTTTTCTCCTGCGAGAGAAAAGCGTTTTTCCGTTATTCTTATCTGTTTTGCTTTGGATTTTATATCCCCCTGTATTATTGGTTTATGGCACTTTACCCCTTTGATGGGTTCGGATTTTCCGCCGCAGAGGGAATAACCATCGTAATTGTTGCCTGCATAGGAATTGCTTTGTATCACTCCCTGCTTACCGCAGGCGTGATGTGGCTTATTAAATTTGTGCCCGAAAACAAGCATTTGCGCGCCTTTGCCTTTGCATCTCTATGGACGGCGGCGGAATGGGTACTTTCAATAGGAGAATTATCCTTCTCCTGGGGAAAGGCGGCTATCGGTCAGGCATCGTTTTTGCCTATGGTGGAAACGGCGTCCCTTTTCGGAAGCTATTTTATATGCTTTATCGTCGCCCTTATATCCGCTTATATGGGGCTATGGCTTATGACGGGAAACCACAAATTTTTGTGCGTTTGGGCAGGGGTGCTTGCTTTAAACCTTGTTTGCGGCACGGCGATACTTTTGATACAGCCGAAAACCGAAAACAAAACCGATATTGCCATTATTCAGGGCTGTATAACGGGAGAGGATAAATGGCGCCCCGATTACTACAACCATATTGTGGAAACTTATGTGTATATGTGCGGGCAGGCTGCAGACGAGGGTGCAAAGATACTGTTTCTTCCCGAATCCCCCTTCCCCCGCTACAGCTCCGAGGATTGCGAAATGCTTAGACCTCTTGCAGAGCTTGCAAAAGAAAAAAACGTCACCATACTCACGGGCGTTCTGGTTGCGGACGATGAGGACAGATACTACAACTCTATTGCGGCAATATACCCCGACGGAAGTATTAGCAACCGTTACGATAAACGCCACCCCGTTCCTTTTGGAGAAACTATCCCATATGGCGAGCTTATAACCGGAATCATACCCGCTTTGGGCAATATGAACCTTTCCGAATCCCTTACAGCGGGAAACGACACCTCTCTGATTAAAGCCGAAGGCTATACCTTTGCGCCTCTGGTGTGCTTTGACTCCATATTCGCATCTTTTTCAAGAGAGGCTGTGAATGACGGTGCGGATATTATCTTTGTAGCCACCAACGACAGCTGGTACAAATCCACCAGAGGTGTATACCAGCACAGAAGCTTTTCCGTACTGCGGGCAATAGAAACGGGCAGGCCCGTTGTCCGCGCGGGCAATACGGGTATAAGCTGTATTATAGACCCCCGCGGAAGAATAATCTCCCAAACTCAGCCTATGGTAGAGGACATTTTATACGGAGAGGCTTTTTCCTGCAATACCACCACGCTGTACTCACTTATCGGCGATATCTGGCTGTATATTTGTCTTGCATTTTCCGCAGGTGTCTGCGGCTTTGGCATATATAAACAAAAAAGGAAGGTAAAAACAGATGATAATAAATCTTGACGGAAGCGCTTATATTGACGCTCATATAGCAAAAACATCAAAAGAGATGCCCATTCCTCCCCGTCCTGCGGTGGTAGTGCTTCCCGGCGGCGGATATATGTATTGCTCTGCCCGCGAAGCGGAACCGGTGGCAAACCAATTTAAAGCCGCAGGCTGTAACACGTTTACTTTGTTTTACAGAGTTATGGAGGAAGCAAAGGACAAAAATCCCCTTGTGGACGCGGCAAAGACCATACATCATATCCGCGAGCACGCAGAGGAATATCACATTGACCCTCACAGAATCGTAACTATCGGTTTTTCCGCAGGAGGACATCTTTCCGCCTGGATAGCGTCCGCCTTTGACGATCCCGTTTTGGAGGGGCTTGACTGCCGTCCCGACCTTGCCATAGCCTGCTATCCCCTTGTTAAATCCCACCCCGAATGTTTTAAATTGCTTATGGGACTGGACAGAGAGCCCGCGTACGAAGAATACGCCCACCTTTGCACCCACAATATGATTTCGGAAAAAACCTCGCCAATGTTTATATGGCACACCTTTACCGATGAATGTGTCCCTCTTTCCGATCCCCTTTCGCTGGCAGACGCATTGTATAAAGCAAATAACCCCTTCGAAATGCATATCTTCCCCAAGGGACCCCACGGACTCTCTGTCTGCACAGAGGAAACCGCACCAAACGGCACCGGTGATTATAACGACCCCTATACCGGCAGATGGGTGGATATGGCAATCAAATGGATGAATAAACAATTCGGAAGATGACCTTTTATAGCGGAGACCGTATGAATATCACTGTTATTTATCCAAAGCAGGCACCAAAAGTATATAAAATATGTGCGGAGGAGTTTTGCCGTCTTTGCGGCGAAATAACGGGTGAAACGCCCCGAATGATAACCGACGATATACCTATCGACTCGCTATCTCATACAAAGACGGTCGTTATCGGCGGAAAAGAAGTAAACCGCTATGCGGCACATTACAAGGGCAAACTGCCCGTAACCGAGGGGACAGACGGTTATTTTATTTCCACTGCGGAGCTTTGCGGAAACACAGCCCTGTTTTTGTGGGGCGGAAGAGGACGGAGCACGCTTTACGCAGTATACCGTTATTTTGAAAAATTTCTTTCCTGCAGATGGTTTTGGGATAAAGACGTTATCCTGCGCCGAAGCACGCTTCCCTTTGAAGATGTGTTTTTAGCGGAAAGTACCGCAAATGAATACCGCGGTACACGTTATTTTGCCCACCGCGGGCTTCACCGTTTTCAAGCAGAGCATTGGAACGCTTCCGATTGGCAGCGGGAAATAGATTGGCTGCTGAAGAAACGCCTTAATATGTTTATGCTCCGCATAGGTCAGGACGATCTTTTTCAAAAAGCGTTTCCGGATACGGTGCCATACCCTCCGTCCGACAAACCTCTCCCCTTTACAGGGGACGGATTTAACGACCGAACTCTCTTTTGGGATCTTCGGTTCAGAGGAGAGCTTCGCAAGCAGATACTGGAATATGCCATAGATAGGGATATGATCACTCCCGAGGATTGCGGCACCATGACACACTGGTATTCACGCACACCCGTGGAATTTTTGGAAAAGGTGCGTCCCCAACTGCTTTCGCAGCCCAAAGGCACAAATTATGCGGACGCAACGGGACTTGTGTGGGATATACGCAAAGAAGAAAATCTTGAACTGTATTTCCGTTTGACAGATACCCACGTGAAAGAATACGGTCAGGAGGGTGTGTTCCACACTATCGGGTTGGCGGAGCGCGCATTTTCGGAAAGCAGACAAGAGAATATGCGTCTTAAACGGCTGACCTACCGGCTCATCTGCCAACGGTTAAAAGAAACATACCCAAATTCCAAACTTTTGCTGGCATCGTGGGATATGTGGATGTTTTACACGCCCGAGGAGGTTTCCGAGCTGTTGGATTCAATGGACCGGGAACAAACGATCCTATTTGATTACACCTCCGATTCCGCCAGAAAAAGCAATCTTCAAAGTTGGGGCGTAGAGCATAAATTCCCGTACGTTTTCGGAATTTTTCACGCTTATGAACCGTCCAACGAGATACGCGGCGATTACCAAGAGCTTATAAAACGGCTATCCCGCACAAAAGGCGACCCTTTCTGCAAGGGAGTGGTATTCTGGCCCGAGCTTTCACACGGGGATCCGTTTATGACCGAGTTTTTCGCCTCCAACGCCTGGCAGATCAAAGAGCAGACGGTGGATGAACAGCTTGAGGAATTTTGTGTAAACCGATATGCCGAAAGCGAAAAAATGCTTTCGGTATGGAAGACAGTTCTCCCCTTGGCAAAATTAATGTCCTGGAGCAAATACGAAGAGGTAACTCCCTGGGTGGAAACCGATATATTCTGCCGTGCGGCATACTTTTTGGATATGGAGAAAGACGACCCGAGATACGACGACTATCTTTTGCCTCTGGGCAAAATGCAAAGCGAGTCTTCAAAAGCGCTTGAAAAGCTTTCTTCTCTTTGGAGCACCGAAAACGAAATGCAAAAACGGGATTGCTTTGATCTTGCCCGCACGGTGATAACCCGTTATCTTAACGGCGCTTTTATAAAGATATGCCGTGAATATATCAGAAAAACCGATACCCGAAATCTTCAAAATGACACGACAGAGCTTTTGCGGCTTTACACCCGTTTACTTGGGGAAAACGATGAATTCACGCTGTATCACACCTTGGAAAAGCTTAAAAAAACGCACCCCGTAAACCCTGCGTTCACTCCTACGTTGAAGCGCAACTGCGATAACCTGTATTGCCGAAGCAATATTTACGAATGCGCAAGGGACGTGTATCTGCCCGAAACCAAAATGCTTTTCGATATGCTTTCGGAAGGCAAGTACGATAAAGAGTGTCTATTAAAAAAATGTGAGCAAAACCGCATTTCCTTTGAAAAAGCTCCCCTTATCCCCAATGAGAAAAATGGCGATATTCCGCAGATTTTACTGGAATGTGCGGATATTATAGGCAGAAAAAGTTTTTGCTTTTAAAAACTGAAAAACCGAGCGCAAAGCTCGGTTTTTGTTTTGTTATTCTGCCATTTGTTTTGCTTTTTCGTAAAGAGCGAGATATCTGGGATCATCGCGGACGGAATCAAACCAGCACCAAGAGGTAAGCGCCCGCTCTATATCGTTTTTAAGCTGCCAGAACAGCCATAAATAAGGGGACCAAACCTCGGTATTATCATTGGTGCGGATATTTACCACACAGCCTTTATCTACCTTGGATATCTTGGCGTTTTCAAAGAGCGCGGGATTGCCCGTATCCATCCACGCGCCGTCGGGAATCAGCAGCCAACGCTCGAATAGTTCAAAGCTTTTTTCCAAGTATTCAAAACCCTCATCGTATTCCCCTGCGCCGATAAGCGCACCTGCGGCTTTTAAACAGCAATCCGCATAGCATCCGCTCCACGCTTCGGGTACGATTCCGTCTTCCGAAATGTTTTCCAGTATACGCATACGGTATTTCATTAGCGCGGCGGTTCTTGCGGGATTTTTAAACAGCATATCGTTTTCCCTCTCATAGTACCGCATATATTCCCTGCCGAGAAAGTGCATAAGTGTAAGCATATCGTTGGCATTGCTTTGGCTATTGAATTTATCCATTACTCCCCTACGCCAGTATCTTTCCTCAATACGCTCGTTAAGGCAGGAAGAATAAAACTGTTCGCTTTTATACTGCCAGTTTTCCCAGTCTTCGTCGGTACAGACGATACTCATCACCTCTGTGGCGTTCTGTCTGGTGTATTCCCAACTGCATTCAGCAAGTATCTTGGTGCACACTTCTTTAACAAGCTCGTATTCCGTATCCCACGCATCACGCTCCTTCATTATTGCCCAGACAAGGTCTTCCATTATAGTAAAATCCGAAGGGTACTTGCGGTAATATTCTTTGGCAAGAGTAATTTTATCCTTCCACTTAAGTTCGGCGTATCTTTTCTTGTAATCCTGTATATCCGCTTGTTTAGCGGCATCGTCATTGCCGATAAGCTCGTCTACCGTTATCTTGAAATAATTGGCGATCCTCGGAAGCATAGTAATATCGGGATATCCGCCCCGTTCCCAATTGGATACGGCTTGGGGAGAAACGCTCAATGCAGACGCTAATTCCTCTTGGGTGAGTTTAAGCTTTCTTCTTTCCCGCAGTATGCTTTCTGCAATTTTCAGTTCAGCCATAAAAATCTCCTCAAATATAACAAAAATTATAAATGCGCGCCTTATGCAATAATAATAACACCTATACTCTGTTTTTTCAATAACTGCGGAATTTAGTTTTCTAAAGCACCACTTTAAAAAAACAAGCGTACTTTTAATACAAAAAACCGAGCGCAAAGCTCGGTTTTTGTTATATCGAGGTGATTATTTCAATATTTCTTTATAGGAAGTGCCGACGATTTCCGCGGTGGCGCGGGCAGATGTTTGCTCCGAAACGGCTATGCACACGCTTTCTGCCTGCTCAAAGGCTACATTGAAATACGCCGTAACGCCGGTTCCGTATACTGTGTCCTTTTCCTCGCCGCCCATTTTGGTAACGGAATAACGTATTTTTTGGTAATCCGTATAGTCGCTCTCCGTCTTGACAAGGGCGCAGGGGGACATTTCCACCGTGCCGGATGCGTTTACCGCAAGGATAGCTCCCTCGGTATATGCGCGTACCAGACCGCCCGTACCCAGCAGTGTGCCGCCGAAATAGCGGGTGACCACCACGGCGCAATCCACAAGATTTCTTCCTCTTAGCACGTTCATTACGGGCATACCCGCCGTGCCGTGAGGCTCGCCGTCATCGGTAAAGCGGGAGAGATTGTTTTCGCGCAAAATATATGCATACACGTTATGGCGTGCATCGGGATATTTTGCTTTTATTTTTTTAACAAAGGCGATTGCCTCTTCCTCTGTTTCCACGCGGGCGGCGTTGCCGATAAAAATGCTTTTTTTCTCTGTAAAGCGGTCCTCGGCGGGGACGCCCAAGGTTACATATCCCTTCATTATGCGCTGAATTCGCTGTATACGGAACGGATAGCCTTTTCGAAATCCGCATCGTCTACACCGATGATTATATTAAGCTCCGATGAGCCCTGGTCGATCATTCGGATATTTATATCGTTCTTTGCAAGGACAGTAAATACGCGGGATGCGGTACCCTTGGCGCTCTTCATACCTCTGCCCACCACGGCGATAAGGCTTACGCCCGTAACCACATCGATATTATCGGGGGAAACTGCACGGGTTATCTCAGTGAGAATATCCGCTTCCCTGCCCTCGATCGCCTTGCGGCTGAGCACCACGCACATGGTATCTATACCGGAGGGCAAATGCTCGAAGGACATGCCGTGGGATGCGATAACATCAAGCACCTTGCGTACAAAGCCGACTTCCGAGTTCATAAGGTCTTTTTCGATACGGATAACCGCAAAATCCTTTTTACCTGCGATACCGGTTATAAGACCGTCTGTGGGGATATCATCGGATTCGGGAACGATCATAGTGCCCGTATCTTCGGGACGGTTGGTGTTTTTTATATTTATGGGAATACCCGCAAGCTTTACGGGGATAACGGCTTCTTCGTGAAGCACGCCTGCGCCCATATAAGAAAGCTCACGCAGTTCGCGGTAGGTTATTGTCTTTATAGGGGTGGGATTTTCTACAATACGGGGATCACACATAAGAAAACCGCTTACGTCTGTCCAGTTTTCGTAAATATCCGCCATAACGGCACGGGCAACCAAAGCGCCCGTAATATCGCTGCCGCCGCGGGCAAAAATATGGACTCTGCCCTGCTCATCCGCACCGTAAAAGCCGGGGATCACGGCATTATACACGCCGGAAAGACGCTCGCCCATAATAGCGTTGGTGGTGTGAGGGTCGAACTTGCCGTCTGCGGTAAAGCGGACAACCTCTGCCGCATCTACGAATTCAAAGCCAAGAAAGCTTGCAAGAATAATACCGTTTAAATATTCGCCGCGGGACGCCATATAATCAACGGTGGTGCCTTCCTCCAGCGCTCTTTCGATAACGGCGAATTCGTTATCCAAGGAAACGTCCAGACCGAGGTCTGCAATAATTCCGATATAACGCGCCTTTATCTGCTCCCAAAGAGGCATATAATCCGCTGTCTTTTGGCAGGCGATAAGCATATCCGTTATTTTAATATCTTCTTTGTGTCTTTTGCCCGGTGCGGAGGGAACCACGTATCTGCGGGCCTTGTCTGCGTTTACAATAGCCGCAACCTTTTTAAACTGGTTTGCATCCGCCAGAGAGCTGCCGCCGAACTTGGCGACCTTTTTTCTGTTTCTGAACAACATTTTATCAAATCCTTCTTGGAAATAATACACAATATGACAGTATAATAATATCACATAACTTTTTGGTTTGCAAGAGAAATTTGCAAGGATGTTATCAGTATATGCGGTATGTAGCCAATTTGAAAAAAACGCAGAATAAATCTGTTGAATATACACAAAAAACTTTTTAACATTTTGTTACCGTTGCGCAAACTTTTTTCCCACTCTGCGGAAAATATTGACAACACGCCCCCTATATGTTACCATAAAAACAAGGGAGGAGAATATATGACAAAGACAAAAAAGATTGTTACTTTTTCTGTTATCGGCGTAATTGCCGCGGCGGTGTTGGCTGCGGGGATATATTTGCTGTGCGTCATACTCGCTTTCGGAAACGGCGAAGCGTATTTTGACGATATAGTTATCCAAAATCCCGACGAAAGCGGTACGCTGATAATTAAAGAATGGGACGGCGGCAGTGTGTGCGGCGCGGAGATATATTACAAAGAAAACGGCTTTTTGAAACGCAAAAAGCAGCTTGGCTCCACCTCTGCGGACAGCGCGGTGTTTCCTTTTAAGAACGGCGAATACACCGTAATCTGGGGAGAAAACAGCGTTACCGTGGAATATTACGACGGGCATAAGCAGGTTTCAAAAACCTTTGAACTGCCATAAAAAGGGAAAAGAGGCAAAAAATGAAAAGTAAAGTGCAAAAAAACACGGCAAAAGCCGTGATCATATCCGTGTTTTCGGTATTCGCCGTTGTTTTAGTGATGTGCGGACTGATTTTCACCTTTTTGAATTGGAACAACTTTATACTTAAAGGATTTGAAGCTGATTTTGAAAAAGCGGTAAAAGCCGAAGGGTTTGAAATTCTGGAAACCAAGTCCGTTTGCGGGAAGCTGAACGGAAACGGAAACGGCATAAACTATTTTTCCGCCGTGCTTATAAAGGCAGAGGAAAAGGATGTTGAGGCACTTGTCCAAGGGCTTGAAACCGAATTTGAGGTTGCAAAGTATTATCTTCAGGAAAACGGCAAAATAGCCACCGTCCATAACGAGCACGCCCCGCTTGAATATGAAACTGCTCTTGAAGCAGGCGAAACCTATTACACGGTGTACGTATTTGAATCCGGCATAAAAGGAAGCAATCTCCTTGATCCTAAAGGACACTGAATACATTAACAAATATCACCCCGAAGTAATTTCGGGGTGAAGTTAGGCGCGCTCCGCGGGGCGCGCTTAGTTGTTTTAGGAAACTATATAAGCCGCTATTATTTTTCCGCTGCCGGAGATTGAATTTATATCTATCCATTCGTTTGTGGTATGGTAATCTCCGCCGAGGGGACCGAGATCATCTACAGACGGAATACCCGCAATGGTGGTATACGCCGCATCCGAGCCGCCTGTAACCGAATTTTCCTCAAATTCGCCCAAGCCGTATTTACGGCAGGCGGAAAGAATATCATTAAACAGCTTTATATTTTTATCTGTTCTTTCCATAGGAGGGCGAGAGGATACCTTGGTGGTTACGGTGGAAGTTCCCTCCACAAACACGGTGTTACCCACAGCAAAAAGGTTTTCTTCCGCTTCTTTTATATCCGCTTCCGTGCGGATACGGATATCCATTCCCACGGTACAGCTTTGGGGAACGGTGTTCATAACCGTACCGCCCTTTATAATACCGCAGTTATATGTAATACCGCCTACACGGGATTTTTGTTCGATCGCCAATATCTTGTGGGCGGCTTCTTTTACAGCAGACGCACCGCCGAAATATGTGCCTGCGTGGACGGGGATTCCCGTAATATCGTATTTATAGCGCAGAATACCTTTACGGGAGGTAGTTATCTTGCCTTCTATTCTGCCCTCAAGGTTAAAAAAGGCTCTGGCGCCTTTAGCCTCGGCACACATAAATTCTATGGTTTTAAGGCTTGAAGGAAGAGACTGCACCTCTTCATCGCTTTGCAAAATCATTTTTACGGGGGATGAAACGTAACCGCAGTTTTTGAGTGCCTCCATTACCAAAAATCCCACGGCGATACCGCCCTTGCAATCGTACACGCCGGGGCCGATAAGTGTATCCCCTTCTCTTCTTATACCGAAAAGCCCTTCGGGATGCACGGTGTCCATATGGGCGGACATACATACCGCTTCTCCCGTTGCATCGGGGTTGAGCGTGGCAGACATCACGTTGCCCGAACCGTTTATTTGCTCCACCTTTACCTCGTAATCCATTTTACGGGCAAAATCTGCGCAGTATTCGCACACCGCATCCACACCCGCTTTATTATCGGATTTGCTGGAGATATTGCAAATATCAATTAAAAAAGAAAGATATTTTTCGTTAAGTCTTTCACATTCCTTAAAAAGTCTGTTCATATCCATAAAAGCCACCGCAAAAATGAGTTTTTCACAGTATATCACAGAAAAGCAAAAAAGTATACAAAAATAAATGAATTTTAAAAATAATAACGGCAGGAGCAAGGAATCCCCCAAAACCCTGCCCTACGTTGCTGCCAAATGCTGAATGTAGGGCGTGGTTATCAAGGCAAAACACGAGCAACAGAGAACACTTGCCCTGCAAAGCTATGAAACTTGACAATTCGACAAGCGCATGCTACAATAACAATAACACAATAACATAAGGAGATTTATTTATGGAATCTAAATTTACAGGTGGACTTTTAGGTTTAATTGGCGTTAGCATTTTACAGTACCTTCTCATCGTTATAACGCTCGGTTTCGGAACGCCTTGGGCGGTATGCATCAAAGAAAGATGGGTTGCAAAACATACTATTATCGATGGACGTCAAGTTGTTTTCGACGGTAAAGGCGGCCAGCTTTTCGGAAATTTCATTAAATGGGAGCTTCTCTCTATAATCACCCTTGGTATTTATTCCTTCTGGCTCGGCATAAATATGAAAAAATGGGTAGTTAAGCACACTCATTTGGTTTAATTCAAAAATATAAGCCCCGACTGTGTGTCGGGGCTTTGTTTTTATAAAATTTTTGAAAGAAATTCTTTTACTCTGGGGTTTTTGGGGTTTTCGAAGAATTCTTCGGGAGGAGCATCCTCCAAAATTTTGCCTTCGTCCATAAACAGTATTCTGGTTGCCGCCTCGCGGGCAAACGCCATTTCGTGGGTTACCACTACCATAGTCATATTGTTTTCCGCCAGTTCCCGCATTACCTCAAGAACTTCTCCTACCATTTCGGGGTCCAAAGCGGAGGTGGGTTCATCAAACAGCATTACCTCCGGGTCCATAGCAAGGGCGCGGACGATGGCGATACGCTGTTTCTGACCGCCCGAAAGCTGTGCGGGATAGGAATCCGCTTTATCAGAAAGACCAACACGCTTTAAAAGCTGTTCCGCACGGGCGGCGGCTTCGGGCTTTGTAAGCTTTTTGGTCATTACGGGAGCGAGGGTAATATTTTCCGTTACCGTCATATGAGGGAACAAATTAAAGTTTTGGAAAACCATTCCCATACGGCGGCGGATGCGGTCTATATTTTGCTTTTTACCGGTTATTTCGCTTTCTTCCAAAAAAATTTGTCCCGAAGTAGGTGTTTCAAGCAGGTTGAGACAGCGCAGCAAAGTGGATTTACCGCTTCCCGAAGGACCGATAATAACCACCTTTTCCCCTTTTGCTATCTCAAGATCAATATTCTTGAGCACCTGCAGGTCTCCGAAGCTTTTTGAAAGGTTTTTAACGCTTATCACTCTGGCGCAGCCTCCTTTCCAAAATGCCAAGCAACTTTGTAAGCCCCATTACCATTACCAGATAAATAAGCGCAATAGCAATAAGAGGCCAGAATGCCGAAAGAGTTCGGGATTGAATAATAGAATAGGATTTGGTAAGGTCAACCAAGCCGATATAACCGACAACCGAGGTTTCCTTTAAAAGAGTTATCATTTCATTGCCCAAGGCGGGAAGTGCGTTTTTGACAGCCTGAGGTAAAATTACCTTTACCATAGTCTGTGCAGACGTAAGTCCCAAGCTTCTGCCCGCTTCCGTCTGACCGATATCTATGGAAAGTATACCGGAACGGAAAATTTCCGAAACGTATGCGCCGGAGTTAAATCCGAAGGCGATTATTGCCGCCAGAGATTTATCTATATCCACCGCCGCAAATACAACGAAATATATAATAAGCAGCTGAACCATTACGGGAGTGCCGCGGATAACGGTAACGTAAATATCGCACAGCCATTCAAGGCGGAAATAGCGGAAATTACGGCTTCTTCCGTTTCGCTCGCGGTTTGCCCTTATAAGACCTACCAAAAAGCCCAACGCAATACCGATCAGCGCTGCGAATAACGTAACTTTGAGGGTTACAAGTAGACCGTCAAGAATGATCTGCCACCTGTCCCCCTCAATAAAGTTAAACACAAACTGATCGGCTATATTTTTAAAAAAATCAGCCATTTCAGTAATATTCCTTTTTAGTTAGCTGCGATATACTTATCGATAATCTTCTTAAGCTCGCCGCTTTCTTCAAGTGCCTTAAGCGCTTCGTTGATCTTTTCTACAAGCTCGGTATTGCCCTTGGCGATACACATTGCATATTCTTCTTCGGTATATTCTTCGTCGATAATAACGAGATTATCGTATTTTTCAATATACTTCTTTGCGGGCTCGTTATCTATGATAACTGCATCCACCTTGCCCTGAGAAAGAGCGAGAACAGCTTCCGTACCGCTGTTAAACTGCTCAACGGAGCCGATAGAAGAGTCGTCGGAAGCATAGATATCGCCGGTGGTGCCGGTCTGTACGCCTACCTTCTTGCCTGCAAGATCTGCAACGCCGTTTATGCCGGAATCCTTTGCGGTAATAACTACCTGTCTGCCGGTTGCGTATGTATCGGAAAAATCTACGTTCTTAAGTCTGTCCTCGGTAACAGTCATACCTGCAATACCGATATCAGCCTTGCCGGAGCTTACGGAAGTGATAATAGCATCGAATTCGATATCGGTTATCTCAACCTCGAGACCGAGATATTCGCCTACAGCCTGGATGATCTCAATATCAATACCTGCGAAATTGCCGTTATCGTCTCTGAATTCGTAAGGGGGGAAGGTTGCGTTGGTTGCAACTACAAGTTTGCCGTCCGCTTCGATCTCTTCATAAGATCTGAAGGAAGCACAGGAAGCAAAGGACAGTGCCAATACAGCACAAAGAATTAAAGCGAGTATTTTTTTCATTTTCTGTTTCCTCCATGAGAAAAATTAGTGAGTATAGTATACTCTCTTTTTAAAATAAATCAAGTGTTTTTATGCACAAATGTGGATATTTTTCATCTTTTTGAATAAATTTACGCTAAAAATACAAAGGGACCCTGTTCCACGGGCTTGAACCCATACGCATATATTAAATCAAATATCAATATTTATTTCGTACTTATCGTCTATAAGTATATAATTTGCGTCGTGTTTTTGTGCAAGCAAAAGCAGCTTTTCGTTGTCCTCCAGAGTGCTTTCAAGGGTGCACCAGCTGTCGTCTGAGCGGTCTTCGATAACGCTTGCGTATTTCTTTATATCGTCAAAGTGGTTTTTAATGTAAGACCGGCTGAAAACAATACAAAAATGCTTTATGTTTTCCAGATATTCGGGAGTAAAATCCTTTTCAAAGCCAAAGGGGATATAACAGCCTTCCACAATTAAATTCTGCTTGTTTTCTATGGCGGTTTTGATAATTTCTCTTACAATGGGCCACAGATATGCGGTAAGCTCATCGTCGTCTTCGGGCGTGAGGTCGGTCTGCCCGCTTCGTATCAATCCCATTTTGAGATGATCTATGGAAAGATACGGGTATTTATATTTTTCCAACAGCTTTTGCGCAAGGGCGGTCTTGCCCGCGTGGGACGCGCCGGAGATAAGGATTATCATATTGTTTCCTCCGTTTTTTTAAGGGTAAAAGGAAGCGCCCACGGGATGTGAGCGCCGTAAACCGTTTTTCAACTTTGATTTTGCTCGTTGCAACAAGGGGAAATTTACCGTATTTATACACGTCTTTTTCTGTTTTCGGAAATTACCGTCACAGCCGCGATTCCGCTTACGGACGCCAAAGCGCACCATATCCAAACGACCGAGTTATCACCCGTTTGAGGAGTTTCCGCAGTCCATTTGGCGTATATGGTAACATCTGCGGTAAGAGAAATATCGAAAGAGAATTCATTTCCCTCGGAGCAAGCTTCATCTGTATATAATCCGCCGAAAACAAAGCCCTCTTTTTCGGTATTCAACATCTCGGAAAAATCCTCTATGCCGTATATTTCACAGTAAATTTCATTTACCGAACAAAAAGCAGGCACAAGCACCGACATATCGTAGCTCAATCCTTTAATGAAAACCTTGTAACCTTTGGGTTCAATAACAATATCTTTTGCAACGGTTTCGCCTGACAAAACGGTGCTGTATGTGTAATCGCGTTCCGAAAGCTCTCCGATAGTGCCGTTTTCCGGTGTGGAGATCATCAGTTTTTTGTCTATCTTCAAGCCCTTATAAGCAAAAATACCGTATTTACCATTTGCTTCGATCGTAACACGTGTGCCTTCAAGCCAAGGACCGTGAGAAGCCGGAGAGACCTTGGTGCACGATATCTCTACAGAGCCGTCATAGGAATAAACACCGTCGGTATCCGCCGCTATATTCAATTCGCTGTCGGCAACCGTTATATCTCCGTGAGCATATATCCCGTCTGCGCCGGAAACGATATAAAGGGAAGCGTTGCTTATTTTTACGCTGCCGTTTTCGGAGCACAAAGCATCGTCTGCGGTTTCCGCATTGACCGTACAACCGTCAATTATCAGATCTCCGCCGGCGTAAATACCGTATGAGCCCATAATGCTTAAATATCCGTCTCCCGCAAAGACAACGCTGCCGTCCGTTACCACGCCGTCTCCGTATTGCTGCAGGGAGCCATCATTAAAAGCATTTTCAAGCGTATTACTGCCTTTGAGATCTATGTTGAGCGAATTTTTGCTGTAGATTACGGCAGAATATTTTTCCGTTCCGTCATCACTGCCGCCGTACACATAGCCTTCGCCTTTGTAGGAATAATCACGAAGAAACAGAGTGTTGGTTTGAGGGTCATAGGACACACATCCGTCGCCGAATACATCAGTATTGTTTTTATCTGTCACCCGCATTCCGCCCACGTATATATCATATAGCTTTATCCATTTTGCATACAAAGTTATACTGCAGCCGCCGTTACCGTTATCCTGTTCAAAGGTGAATGCGGCTCCGCCTGCGCAGTCTTCGCCGGTGCCGTCTGCTTTGGTGTTCCAACCGTCAAAGATATATCCTTCGCGTGTGGGTTGATTGCCCGAAACCGTAATGGCTGCCCCGCCGGTGTAATTGCTTGAAGGTCCGCCTTCACCGCCGTTGGCATCATAGTAAAGGGTGTTTGCCGCATGCAATATCTTTACTTTTTGTTCTTTTTCTGCGGATGCGGTGTTTTCTGTCACCTCTATTCCCGTTCCATCCTTGAGAGTTGCCGTAACCTTTACTTTATACGTACCGCTGTCAGCCACGTTACCGTCTAAAGCCAACACGGCTTCCGTGGCGTTCTCGATGGCAGTGCCGTCTTTATACCATTGATACGTATAATCCAGCACGTCCGTATTTTGATTGTTGACGGTTACCGTAAGTATTCTTTGGGAATTTCCCGGAACGTAATATTGATATCCGTCCGATATTGCTCCGGGAACCTGAAGCGTGATCTTAAGAGTGGGCGCCAAGACCTTGCGCTTTATAAAAAGCGTATGGTCGTTTTCAAGAGTGACGTAAGTGAGTCTTGTTATCTTGGTGTCCGTAACATCGCCGTTTTGGTCAACCAAATACCAGTTACTGTCGCCGCCGGAAAGTCCCGTAACTGCAGAAGACGGAAGTCTTCCGTATTTTTCGCCCAAGGTTACGGTTACAGGGTCAAGCTCTGCGCCGCCGTTTGTGTTAAATCTAACCGTAACGGAAGCCGTTTCCTCTGCAGCAACGGTAAGAGCGAAGACGCATACCGCCATTAAACTTATGCAAAGCAAAACAAAAAACAATTTTCCCGCAACACAGCTTTTTCTTTTCATATCGTTCTCCTCCTGTTACAGCTTTTAAAATTTCCCGGCAGGTACGTTATGCGCCGGACTGTATACCGAATTCATTATAGCAAATAAAAAATAAAACTCAACAGTTTTTCAAAAATTACCCCGAGAAACCACCCCAAGAAGCCTTGCAGCTTCTCGGGGACCCCGAAAAAAAACAGCACCCACAAAAAGTGAGTGCTGTGATTTTAAGGTTTTTCGATTTCGCTTCCGCCCCATTCAACCACGGTAAAGCCTTGGCGGGTGAAGGGAATAAAGCTTTGGGGCGGGATATCCACATACGTGTCGGAGGCGTAATATGTCATAAACACGCGGAGCAGGCTATCGGGCGCAGGGGAAATATCCAAAACCGCGCCGTTTGTGTATGTATCTGTTTGGAAAGAGATTACGTTATAAGGGTTATCCTGCATACGGGGCAGCCAGTACACGATAAACTCGTTGGCTTCACGGGGAGTGAGCCCTTGGTAGGCAAGCGCCCATTCCAGGAAGGACGCGGTATCCTCACCTCGGACACAAAAGCCTTTGGAAAGATCCCAATCGCCGTATTGGACACCTTCCCAGTACAGAGCGTAGTATTCCTTACCGTCGGGGAAAACGAGAGTTCCGTCGGGGTATGCTGTGAAATTATCCCAGCCCTTGCCGTAATCCGGGTAAGTGCAGGTTAGAGCGCCGTTTAAAGTAAGCTTAACGGAGCAAACCGTGGGTACTTGAGGGTATAAGTATATAATGGGTTTTTCGGGGGCATCAATCGCCATAGGGTGTATTTCCTTGGCTGTTACTCTTGCGTATTTTGCGGGATCTTTAGGGTAATGCACAATCAAAGCGTTCGCTCGTATTGAATCACCGACGCACCATTCATCCGCCTGATCGGTAATAACGTACACAAATTCGCCCCACGTTTCTTTTGAACTGGGAGCAACTACTTCAAGAAGCAAAGCGTTGGTAAGTTTACCGACAATCACACCGTAAACAAAATAGTCGCCATCTACCTCCTCAATGCACTCCACTTCATCGTCGGAAAGAGGCGGCAGTTCTTGGAGAACCTCCGAATTTTCGTCGGGAACAACGCTTTCTTCGGGAGCAACGCTTTCTTCGGGAATTGAAGAAACATTACTTACTTCGCTTTGCACAGAGGTATCCGAAATATTGCTTTTTCCTTCTTCGCAAGCGCAAAGGACACCAAGACAAAGCAAAAGGGAAAGAAAGATGCAAATATACTTTTTCATAAAACATACTCCTTTCGGTCAGTTTCATATATAATACTTTGCAAAGCCCAAAAAGGTTACAAAGATTTTTACTGATTTTCGGAAACGGTTTGGGGTGTATTCTCTTTACTGCGCTTTATTTTATTATATATTTTAAAAGCACACATTGTCAACAATGAAAGTATAAGAGAAATCAAATAGAAAACACATAAATAAAAACCGAAAAGAAATATATTATTACTAAAAGTTGACGAAAACACACCTATGGTTGATATCAGCAAAACAGCACCTGTAATGAGATGCGGATAAAAAACACTGCGATAAACACAATATGTGAGAATGCCGTGAATGCTCAGATAGATCAGACAGAACAGCAAATCCCCTAACACAAGAGGAATAAGCCCCAAATCCTTAGAATCACCAATAATCAGCATATTTACAATATGAACAACGCTAAACAAAACATCGATCAAAAATAATACCCAATAATTTGTCTTTATTTTTTTCAAAACATTTCACTACCTTTATACATTAAAGTTTTCACAAAGTTATCCAATACCGCTGAACAACACCGCATTCGCCGAGACTTGCATCATACGTAATTTCGTTTTCCAAAACGCCGCCGTTTTTGATAATGGTGCGTTGGGACGGGTAATTGGTTTTATTGCAGGTGATAAGCACCTTTTCTTCCCCGTACTCTTTGCAAACGGGCAATAAAAGCTTTAGCATTTGGGTTGCATACCCTTTTCTGCGCTCACTCGGCAAAATGCTGTAACCGATATTCCCGCCGTATTTCAGTAAAAACGGGGTTAAGGGACGGCGGTAGTCGATAATACCCACCACCTTGTTGTCCTCCTTTCGGACAGCCAAAAACACCTCCGAGGGCACGTAGCCCTTTTTCTTTAAGCGGGTATCAAAATCAAGCCACTCTTCATAGGTTTCTGTTTCTTCCAGACCTGCGCAGCCATCGAAAGAATCGCCGTTTTTTGCCATTTCTTCTTTATATGCCATAACTTGTTCTGCGTGTTCCGCCCGAGGTCTTACCAAAATAAGTTCGTCCATTTATTCTTCCTCTGTAACACCTATTGCCCGTGGTTTTTGTATAAAAAACATTCTTTTTCGTGGGAATATATTATCCCCACAGCCTGCAGATAGGAATATATAATAACCGTGCCGACAAACTTCATTCCCCTGCTTTGCAGATCACGGGAAACAGAATCCGACAGCCTATTTGAAGTCTTATCCGTTTCGTAAATAATATCGCCCTTGGTAAAGGTCTTTAAATAGTTATAAAAAGAACCGTATTCCAAAACGATCTCTTTAAATATCCTGCTGTTTGCGATGCTTGCCTGTATTTTGCGTTTATTTCTTATAATACCTTTATGGGAGAGAAGCTCGTTTATCTTTTCTTCGCCGTATAAAACGACCTTTTCTATATCAAAATTATCATACGCTTTGCGAAAACTTTCTCTTTTGTTTAAAACACACTCCCACGAAAGCCCCGCCTGAAAAGACTCGAGCAAAAGCATTTCGTACAGATATTTATCTTCAAAATTCGGCACGCACCACTCAGCATCGTGGTATTCCACGTACAGCGGGTTATTTAAATTGCACCACTTGCATCTTTTTTTGTTTTCCATACAACAAGCTCTTTAAATTAAAATATAAAACAATGGACCCAGCAAAAGAAAAATTACGGACCAAATACACACGGACACTATGGAAATAATTTTTATAGCACGGTTTGGGGATATTTTTATATTCATAAGCGAACAGAAAAAGCCGACAGAGGCAATAAAACCGCTAATAATAACAGTTCCGAAGTACAAATACACAATTAAAACTATCGCACCAAGTCCGTTGCCGGGCAACTCACCCTTGCTTTCAATTTCGTTAACCAACATATCGAAACCGACAATCAGCCCAACCTCGCAAACAAACGAAATGCATATTATACACAAAAGTATGATCGACCACACTTTTTTGTTCATAAAAACACCTCCGTTAAATTCGGTTTTGTGGAATAGGTTTCCAACCGCCTTTATTATATCACAAAGCAAAACAGATGTAAATAGGCTCTGAAAAAGCAAAAAAGCCCTGCAAAGCAGAGTCTTTTGTATATCCTATAAGAATCGTTATAACTCATATGTGAAGTTTTTGCTAAAGCAAAAGTGAAGTTGCTGCGCAGTGAAGTTTAGGCTTATGCCTAAGTGAAGTTAAGTTTGCCGCTTTGCAGTAATGCAAAACTTCACTCACGAAGTGAACTTCACTATCGAAGATAACTTCACTTGCCCTTTGGGGCAAACTTAGTTATTTACCTATAGATAATCACCTCAAGAAAAAACAACACCCACAAAACTGCAGGTGTTGTAAAAAGCATATTGTTGTTTTTTATCTCTTGGAGAACTGGCTTGCGCGACGAGCAGCCTTCAAGCCGTACTTCTTTCTTTCCTTCATACGAGGGTCACGAGTGAGAAGGCCTGCCTTCTTGAGAGAAGGACGGTATGCAGCTTCGTCTGCCTGGGTAAGAGCGCGAGCGATGCCGTGTCTTACTGCGCCTGCCTGACCGGAAATACCGCCGCCGTTAACTTTGCAGATAACGTCGAACTTACCAAGGGTATTGGTAACGTTGAAAGGCTGACGAACTACCAGCTTAAGGGTTTCAAGACCGAAATAATCGTCTATATCTCTGCCGTTAACGGTGATAACGCCGGTACCGGGAACGATACGTACTCTTGCAACACTGGACTTTCTTCTGCCGGTGCCGTAGAAATAGGGTTTTGCGGGTGTATAAGTCATTGTTTTGCTCCTCCTATTACTTTACTTCAACAACGATAGGCTGCTGAGCCTGCTGTTCGTGTTCTGCGCCCTTGTATACTCTGAGGCGAGCAAAGGATGCGTCACCCAGCTTGTTCTTGGGAAGCATACCCTTAACTGCAAGGGATACTGCCATTTCGGGCTTGGTTCTCATAAGAGTGCTGTACTTAACAGCCTTGAGACCGCCTACGTAGCCGCTGTGATGATAATAGGTCTTCTGTTCAAGTTTTTTGCCGGTGAGAACAACCTTCTCTGCGTTGATAACGATTACGCAATCACCGCAATCAACGTGAGGGGTGTATTCGGGCTTATGCTTACCGTTAAGGATGGTAGCAGCGGTAACAGCAACCTTGCCGAGAGTCTTGCCTGCGGCGTCGATTACATACCACTTGCGGTTCACATCTTCGGTTTTGAGCATGAATGTGGACATGAGAAAATTCCTCCGTTTTTATACTATCTTTTTTCGTGCCCTGCCATTATACCACGCAAAAATAAAATGTCAATAGGTTTTTTATAATTTTTTTAAGTTTTCTTTTGTTTTCTTTAATTTTCTTTATTTTTCTTTAATTTTGTAAAACGCAAAACACGTTTTTACGCCTTTTTGTGTTGATTTTATTAAAAAGCCATTGTATAATACCTTTTGAAAGGCTGGGAAGCGTATGATAGAATTTGACGGAATACAAAAAATGCTGGGCTATACCCGCCGCGCCTGCGCGGATTATAATATGATCGAGGACGGGGACAGGATAGCCATAGGTGTTTCCGGCGGCAAGGATTCTCTGGCGCTGCTCTGCTTTATGGCAAAGCTTAAGCGGTTTTACGAAAAGAAATACGAAATCGTTGCCGTTACTCTGGATGCGGGTTTCCCCGGCGCAGACCTTTCAAATATAACCGAGCTTTGCCGGGGGCTGGAGATAGAGCATCATATAATCCACACGGATATTTACGATATAGTATTCAATATAAGGAAGGAAAAGTTCCCCTGCTCTTTGTGTGCGAACCTGCGCAGAGGTGCTTTGAACACCGCCGCAAAGGAGCTCGGTTGCAACAAGGTGGCGTTGGGACACCATTTTGACGACACGGTGGAAACTCTTATAATGAATCTGTTTATAGAGGGCAGGTTCGGTTGCTTTTCACCCGTAACGTACCTTGACCGTATCGGTGTAACGGTTATACGTCCTCTTATCTACTGTCCCGAAAAAGAGATTATAGGTTTTATAAACAAAAACAAGATTAAAGTTTCCCCCAAGTATTGCCCTGCGGACGGGACCACCCGCAGAGAGGATACAAAGTTAATGCTGGAGGAAATGTCCAAAAACGACAGACACTTAAAGACCCGGTTATTCGGCGCTCTTGAGCGAAGCGGAAAGGACGGCTGGAGCGTGCATGAAAGACAGCGCAGAACGAAATCTCAATAGGCTCACCGATCTGTTCTTCGCCCCTTTTTGTTGCTCCTGCGGGGACAGGGCAGCGGACAGCGCGCTTCCCTTTTGCAAGGATTGCATTAAGGATTTTCAGGTGTCCCTTGTAAAGGATTGCCCCGAATGCGGCTGTAAAAGAAGCGGGTGCTCCTGCGAAAAAAGCGGAAATACGGTGTTTTTGTTTTATTACGATACCCACGCCGAAAAGCGGATAATACTTAATTTAAAGCAAAATCCCGATAAACGCACCGCCCGTTTTCTGGGAAAATTATTGGCGGAAAAGGTTAAAAGAGAGAAAAGCACGGGATTTGATTGCGTTGCATACGTGCCCAGAAGCCCCAAAAACGTGAGAATTCACGGCGGAGATCAATCCCGTCTTATAGCTGCGGGAGTGGCGGAGGGTTTGGGAATTCCGTTAAGACCCCTTCTTGCGCGCCGTGAAAAGCGGGCTTCCGACCAAAAGCTGTTGGACGCTGTGGAAAGAAGAAAAAACGTAAAAAACGTTTTCTTTCCCGCAAAAGAAGCAGCCGATTACCGCAGAGTACTGCTTATCGACGACGTGACCACCACGGGTTCCACCATAGACGAATGTGCGGATATTTTAAGAGAAGCGGGCGTAAAGCAAGTAGTAAAAGCGGTATTGGCAAGAACCCCGTAGGGCAAGCAAAACAACTTTTACAAATATTTTCCCGTTTTGTGACATTATCACGGAAAGCGAAACTCAAAAAGGGTATACTAAAGCCACAAAAGAGAAACACTCTAATAAATATACCCGAAAAGGAGATTTTGATATGTCAGTTGTAAAAGTAAATAAAAGTAATTTTGAGCAAGAGGTTTTAAACAGCGAAAAGAAAGTTTTATTGGATTTCTATGCAGAATGGTGCAATCCCTGCCGTATGCTGGGTCCCATTTTAGACGAGCTCGCAGCAGAGCATCCCGAATACAAGGTGTGCAAGGTGAATATCGACGAGGAAAAAGAGCTTGCATCCCGATTTGAAGTAATGAGCATTCCTTCCCTGTTTGTAATGGAAAAAGGAGAGATTGTAAACAGTTCCTTGGGTTTAAAGCCTAAAGCACAGCTGCTGAAAATGCTTAATTGAAAACACCCCTAAAATGCATTCGCATTTTTGGGGACCCCGAAAAAACACCAACAATAAATCCGCAGTTTCCTGCGGATTTTTGCTATTCGGAAAGCGCTTCCAAGCGGTTGCGGTCTGTTATCTCTATACAACCGCGGGTGATCTTTACCATACCTTCCGTTTGAAAATATTTTAACATTCTGGTTACCACCTCTCTGGCAGTGCCCATATGAGCGGCGATCTGTTCATGGGTGATCCTTAGCGTTTCGGTATTTTCGATAACGCTTTCTTCCAAAAGAAAGGAGGCAAGGCGTTTATCAAAGCTTTTCCACATCACCTGCTCCATAAGCCACATAACGTCGGTAAACCGAGTTCCCATAACCTCACTCGTATAGTTGGCAATAACAGCAGAGCTTTCCATAAGTCTTTTATATACATCGATAGGAATAAGCCACGCTTCCGTATCCTTTTCTGCGGAGATGGTAATATCGAACTGAATACTGCGCATTATGCAGGAAGCGGAAAAAAGGCACACGTCCCGTTCAAACAAACGGTAAATGGTTATTTCTTTTCCTTCTCCGGAAAGAATAAAAGCACGGAGCTGTCCTGCGCGGACCAGCAAAAGTCCCATACAGTCTGCGCTTCCGTCGTGAATGACTGTCCCTGCGGGAATCTTTTTTATAAACGCGCTGTTTTTAAGTGTCTGCTGCTCAAAGGCGGTCAATTTGCTCCATATGGGGAAAAAGGAAGAAACGTCCACTATATGCGCCTCCTTGAATTTTTCTTACATTTTCAGTATACCAAAACTTGCGGCCGCTGTCAACGCGGTAAAGAAAAATGTAACAATATCACAGAAGAAAACCGCTTTTGCGGATATAATTTAAACAGCAAACCGAAAGGAGCTTTAACAAATGGAAAATAAGATATACGATACTATAATAATCGGAGGCGGTCCCGCCGGGTATACGGCTGCGTTATATGCGGTTCGGGCGGGATTTACAACGCTGGTTATGGAAAAGTTTTCCGCGGGCGGACAAATGACACAAACACATATAATAGATAATTACCCCGGATTTGACGAAGGGATAGACGGTTTTACCTTGGGATACAAAATGCAAATGGGAGCAGAGCGGTTCGGCGCGCAGACCTTGCAGACCGAGGTTCTGGAAGCAGACCTTAAAGCCGTACCGAAAAAGATTACGACGGATGCAGGGGAATATTACGCAAAAACGGTTATTATTGCCACAGGTGCCGACCACAAGCATTTGGGATTTGCCGAGGAAGAAGCGCTTACGGGGCGGGGCGTTGCATACTGCGCCGCCTGCGACGGTATGATGTACCGCGGTAAACGGGTTGCTGTGATCGGAGGAGGCAATTCCGCGGCGGCAGACGCTTTGCTGCTTTCCAAGATATGCGAAAAGGTGTATATTATCCACCGCAGAGACACCATGCGTGCGGAAAAGATTTATTACGAACCTCTTACAAAAGCACAAAATATTGAGTTTGTGTGGAACTCCCGTTTAGAAGGCTTTATACACGACCAAAAGGTAAAGGGAATAAAAATAAAGAAAAACGACGGAAGCACAGATGAAATAGAGGTAGAGGGAGTATTTATAAGTATCGGCAGAGATCCCGTTTCAAAGCTTTTTGCAGATCAACTGGAAACCGATGAAAAGGGATATATTAAAGCAGACGAAACCACAAAAACCTCCGTGGAAGGAGTTTTTGCAATAGGCGACGTGCGCACCAAGGCAGTGCGGCAGATAATCACCGCAGCGGCAGACGGGGCTGTGGCAGTCCACTTTGCGCAGGAATATCTGGCAAGGATATAAAATATAAAAGCGGAGTGTGCTTCGGCACAGCCACATAATGCAGTATTTTGAAAAACGCACCACGCTGTGCCGAAACTAAGTTTGCCATAACGGCAAGCGAAGTTGCCCTGCGGCAGTGAAGTTACTTCGTAGTGAAGTTTGCTTCGCAAGTATTTTTCCGGCAAACTTAACTTCACTTTTGCCAAAAAGGCAAATACTTCACTGTAATCTATTACAACTTCACTTCAAACCGAAGGTTTGAAACTTCACAAATCACCCCAAGAAGCCTTGCGGCTTCTTGGGGACCCCGACAAAAACAAACCACCCGAAAAAGAATTTTTCGTTCTTTATCGGGTGGTTTTGTCTTATACCTTAACAAGCAGGGAATTTGTGCAGCAAATTCCTCTTATTTTATAGAAATACTTCCCTATAGGATGTCAGCATTATTCACTCCGCTGTTTGTATATATAATGTTATTCAGCTCCCGACTGCTGTTCTATAGCTTTTTTCCAGCAGCTGTGGCACATTGCAACGTAAGAATCGTTGCCTCCGATCATTATCTGTCCGCCGTCGGTAAGGACCTTGCCGCTGCCGTCAATACGGGCGTTGACAATAGCTTTCTTTCCGCAGGCGCATATGGTCTTTATCTCTGTAATGGAATCCGCCACCTCAAACAGACGCATACTGCCTTCAAACATATGTGTAAGAAAATCCGTGCGCAATCCGAAGCAAAGGACGGGAATATCGTATTGGTCTACGATACGCCGAAGCTGATCCACCTGTGCCGAAGTGAAAAACTGACATTCATCCGCAATAATAACGTGAATATCTCTGCGGGCTGTGTATTCAGCCAGCAGATCTGTTTGGGGCCAAACGGCAAATCCCTCCGCTTCCAATCCGATACGGGAACGGATCGTCCCCACTCCGTCGCGGGTGTCCAGCGAGGGCTTGATAAGCCAGACCCGCATCCCCCGTTCCTCGTAATTGAATTTGGTGATAAGGGCGCTCGCCGTTTTGGAGGAGCCCATCGCCCCGTATTTAAAATAAAGCTTTGCCATAAAATAAGTACTCCTCTTATTTGTTACGTGTTAATCGAAAAGATGTGTTTTTCCGAAAAAATTTTCATCCGGAAAATGTGTTTCCCGCCAGTTTTCATCATATTTGAAATTATATTTTGAAAAGCTGTAGGACTTTGTGTTAACAGAGCCCTTGCTCATATGGAATCTTCTTGTAAGGGTATAGCTTGCATAGTACAGCACGAAAAACAAAAATGTATCCGCCAGCCTGTCATAGTCCTCTAAAATATACAGCTTATGTGTATATTTGTGATCGTTTACCGAAAGATACGTTTCCACCAACGCTATTTGTGTATCCCCTTGGTATATTGAAACGTAATTAAAGCTGCCTGCAGAACGGCAATAGCACTGAAAGGTCTCTCCGTTATCCAAGGATATACCGTAGAAATTCTGCATAAAACCGAATTTGGTAAAAAACACACTGCCGTAATCAACACCGTTTTTATTGAGGCGGAACGTTCTTGTAACGCTAACTCCGCCGAGAAGATGCAAAAAGGGGATATAATTAACCCAACGATTAAATTTATACGAGCCTTTGATACACACCTCATCGTTAAAAAGCGTTATGGGCTGAAAAGTGCAAAGGCTTCCCGTTTTTCCCTGATAAGAAAAGTCTTCGCCCCTTATATCGTAAAGCTGTTTTATGTTGGACGCGGTTTGAGTGATTTTAATTATCATTTTTCATTACCTCGCTTTGCTGTATCAAGCCAAACCGAACACTATTTCTGCCGATTCTCCCTTTTCAAAACTCATTTCCGCAACACCCGCCGAAACGGTATACGGCTTTGACGTTACTGCCCGCCGCGAAGGAAGCTTTATACGAAGCGTGCTGTCGTTATCCGCAGTAACGCGCAATTTTGATATTTCGCAGTTATCCCAATAAATATCAAAGGTAAAGCCGCCTCTGGCTCTTATGCCTTTTACAACTCCCTTTTTCCACTTTGGAGGTAACGCGGGAAGCAAGGAAACAACTCTGTTCCCCACCCCGCCCTCGTGGCTTTGGATAAGCATTTCGGTAATTCCCGCAACAGCGCCGAAGTTGCCGTCGATCTGGAAAGGGGGATGCATATCAAACAGATTTTGAGCAGTAGACAGCTTTAAAAGCTGTTTGAGATGCTCTCCCGCAGAAAAGCCGTCCTTTAATCTGGCAAAAAAGTTTATTATCCACGCTCTTGACCAGCCGGTAGCACCGCCTCCGTGGGAAAGACGCCTTTTTATCGTCTTTTTTGCGGCTTCGAATATTTCGGGGTCTGTTTCATTAATGGTTTCGCCGGGGTACAAGCCGAACAGATGGGAGATGTGCCTATGTCCCGGCTCCGCCTCGTCGTAATCCTTTATCCATTCGCAGACAGTCCCGTATTCTTCGTTTATACGCAGAGGGGGAAGTTTTGTTAAAGCCGCTTCCAAGGCTATGGCAAGCTCCCTTTCCCTGCCCAAAAGGGTGCAGGCAAAGGCTGTTTTACAAAACAGTTCACGGATTATCTGGCCATCCATAGCGGCGCTGTATGCGAACATGCTCTTTTTGGTCGCTCCGCCATCGTTATAATAAAACCAGTTTTCAGGGGAGTTGGAGGGTGCAGTATGCAAAACACCGTCTTTTTCAACCAAAAAATCCAGCAAAAACTCGCAGGAGCCTTTTAAAACGGGAAAGATATCTTTTAAATATTCGGCGTCCCCCGTGAATTCGTAATGATCCCAAAGGTTTAAGCAAAGCCAGGGGCCTGCCATGGGGAAAAATCCGCACTGAACGGAATCGTGGACCCCGGTTCTGCCAAAAACATCGCTTGTATGGTTACACACCCAACCCGATGCGCCGAACAGCTTTTGAGCAGTTTCTTTTCCGAAAAGGCTTAATTTTTTAACGTAATTTGCAAAGGGCAAAAAGGCTTCCGACATATTGGTGTTATCCGCACACCAATAGTTCATCTGCAGATTTATGTTTGTGTGGTAATCGCTGCCCCAGGGAGGGCGGAATCCGTTGCACCATATCCCCTGCAGATTTGCGGGAAGCGTGGCGTTGCCATCGGAGCAGGAAGAAAGCAAATATCTTCCGAAATTGTAATAAAGGCAGATGAGATCAAGGTCTTCGGCATCTTCCTCTATAACTCGGCGCAGGCGCTCGTCTGTGGGCACTGTTTCAAATAAATCGGCTTCCAGCTCAAAGCAGACTTTATCAAAACGCTGTTTGTGCCGGATAATATGTGCCTCCCGTATTTCGTTGTAATCGGCATCAAGGACTTTGCAAACAGTGTCTGTATTGCGCTTTTGGTAATCTATGCTGTTATCGAAGTCGAATTTTTCTATATCGTAAGTGGTGGAAAACGCGGCGTAAATTATCAATTCCGTTGCATCGGAAACGGTTATGCCCGTTTTGTTTTTTGCCGTTTTTCCGTTTGAAAGGATATGAAGCCTTGCTCCGAACTTCATTCCCCAAAATTCTTCGCCGTAATATTCGTGGGCGGGACAGAATATCTGTCCGTCCAGCAAAAGAGTGCTGCCGTCAATAACGGAAGTAACCGCATCCTGCCCTCTTTCCATAGTAACGCGGCAGGAGAAAACACCGTTTTCCGCCTTCAGCTTGTATATAAAGCAATCGTACTTTTCGCTTACAAAGGCTTCGCTTGCGTATTTAACGCCGTTTTTTGTATAAGAGACCGTAGCGATGGCTTTGTTTAAGTCCAGTTCCTTGCGGTAATCGGTGTAATCGCTTTTATCCGCAAAATCTATAAATATCTCCCCAAAGCTTTCGTAAAACCGCACTCTTGAGGGAGAAGCCAAAAGAGTGTCTGTGCAAAGGGCGGAGGCTTCTTCGTATTTTTCTTTAAAAAGAAGATCTCTTATATTTTCAAGGTTTTGTGTGTCCGAAACATAGGATTCCTTAAGCTGTTTTCCGCTCCAGAGAGATTCTTCGTTTATCTCTATGGTTTCTTTGTGAGGATCCCCGTAAAGCATAGCGCCGATACGTCCGTTGCCCAAAGGAAACGCCCTCATCCAATCCCGTGTATATTTATCGTGAAATATTACGCTTGACACAAAAATCACCGCCTTAATTTATTATAGCATAACAAATCGAAAAAGTAAATCCGCACGGTATAAATCGTCCCGATTTTACAAATAATAACACCACAAATGTAAAAACAAGGAGATTTTATATATGAAAGCAACCGGAATTGTGAGGAGAATTGACGATCTGGGACGTGTTGTTATACCCAAGGAAATTCGGCGGACTATGAAGATACGTGAAGGCGAAATGCTGGAAATTTTTACGGGGAAAGAAAACGAAGTGGTGTTTAAAAAGTACTCCCCCGTAGGCGGCGTGGGCGAGAGTGCCGCAATGTTTGCGGAAGCGGCGGCAAAGGCAAGCGGAGTAAACGTGGCGGTATGCGACAGAGATACCGTAACCGCGGCGGCAGGCAAGGACAAGCGTGCCGTGCTGGGTAAAAACGTATCCCGCACCCTTAACGAACTGATGGAAAACAGAAAATGCTACACCGCGGACAGCGCGGGCGCATCCATTACCGATACGGGCGAAGGAAGCATTTCCCATTTTTGCCCCGTAGTGGCGGACGGAACGGTGGTGGGCGGAGTAATGTCATTCCGCACAGACGGTTTTTCCGCCCCCGAAGAAGCGGAAAAGCAGGTAATTTCAACAGGAGCTATGTTTTTATCTGGTCAGATTGAAATATAGGACATCCTCATTTGGCGCAGAACCAAAAAACGCAAAATAATATTCGGAAACACAAAAAGCAGGCTTGTTTCAATACCGATTCAAGTCTGCTTTTATGGTAGAAATCCTTGCGGATTTCACAAATTATTTTCGTGCGTTTTTTGTAGAAACTTTTACCTTCCACCCCACGAATGCAGTCGCATTCGCGGGGACCCCGGAATCTTCGCTCGCTGTAGATTACTACAGCTCCCGCTTGTAAAAGTTCCTTCTGCATCCAAATGAGTTCGTCCTCATTAGCTCAATTTCATTTTACTGTAAATCTGTCTTTGTCTTCGAGGGGGAAATACTGCAGTATTCCCTTAAGCTTTGCGGGGGCGTTTAAAAGGTTTGTCCCGTGGTGGGAATCCGACCCGAGATAGAATTTACACCCGCAGTCCCTTGCGATCATATATGGACGAAGAACCCGCTTAAGCTGATCCTCATCATACCAATGGGTATAGATATTCAATTCCACGCCCGCGCCGCACGCTGCGACCCCGCCGAAAATTTCGTAAAATTCCTTATCCGAAACCATATCCACCACGTCTATGTGGGCGAACTTTTCGCTGTTATCGATAAGATTGCAGGTGAGATGGGCGATACCCGTTTTTTTAAAAGGGATATCCGAATTCAAAAAGCTGTGCAGGCGTTTTACATAAATAAGCGCTCTTTCCTTTTGGGTGATGCCCGCGGGGACTGTAAATCCCTCCATATGAAAATGGGTGGTGGAAACTATAACGAAATCAAAAAGAGAGAAGTTTTCCTTTGTTAAACCTATATTTCCCTGCATATCCATATCCGTTTCGCAGCCGAAGAGGAACCGCACGGTATCGTTTTTCGGCAAAGGCAGGGAGCGGGAAACGTGTTCATAATTCAAAGGCTTATACCAAGAGGATGCGCCTGCAACCGCGCTATCCCAAAAATGGTCGGTAACCGCAACGGTATCCAGACCGTTTTGCACGGCGTAATCCAGTATACGCTCACAGGTCTGCCCATCATCCCCCGAGCAGGGAGAAAGGCGGGTGTGTATATGCATATCGTGATTATATTCAAAAGCCATAATATTACCCCTTGAATTTATCTGCTTCCTCGGTCGCCATACGGTCGCATTCCTCGTTTTCGGGATGCCCGTCGTGTCCCTTTATCCACACGGTGTGAACAATGTGATAATTTATAAGCTCGTATATCTTTTGCCAAAGGTCGGGGTTAAGTACCGGCTTTTTATCCGCTTTTACCCAGCCTTTTTTATGCCAGCTTTCCAGCCAGCCTTTTTCCAGCGCGTCTATAAGATACTTTGAATCGCTGCACAGAGTGATCTCGCAGGCTTCCTTCAACGCTTCCATACCAACGATCGCCGCCATTAGCTCCATACGGTTGTTGGTGGTGCTTTTTTCACCGCCGGAAAGGGTCTTGCGGTGTCCGTTATATTCCAGTATAACTCCGTATCCCCCGGGACCGGGGTTGCCGCGGCAAGCTCCGTCGGTATACATATTTACTTTTTTCATTTTATTCACCAAGCTTGATAAGTCTTACGTCGTTACCCGAAAAAACGCAGGTATCAAAGGAGCCCAGCAGACGGGAATATATACGGTCGCCGTACCGCTTAAGAAGCTCTTTTCCCCCTAAATTGGTGCTTAATATAAGGGATTTTCCGTTTATAAGCCGTTGATTTACCAGCTGATACAAAACCGATGCGGTGTATTGGGTGGAAAATTCCGTGCCCAGATCGTCTATTATAAGCAGATCGCAGGTGATATATTTATCCGTATTATCATTTCCTCTGCCGAAGCGGACAGATTCAAAAGCATCAAAAACCGTCTGTGCGGATTCGTATACCACGGTATAGCCTTTGTCTATGACCTTCTGTGCGATAGCGGAGGAAAGGTGGGTCTTGCCCAAGCCCGTACCGCCGGTAAGCAAAAGATTTGCCCCCGTACCGAAGCTTTGAGCAAAATCAAGGCAGGTATCCAAAACGCCGGACATTTCTTCCCTGCTTTTTCCGCCGTAGTACTTAAGAGAAAAATTTTCAAAGGTCTGGTCAAGAAGTGCTTTGCCCAAGCCGCTGGAAAGATACGCATCCACCGCGCACATTTTTATTATACAGGAGCAAAAGGTCTTTCCGTCATAGCCCGTATCGCTGCACACGGGGCAGGAAAAAACGGGGGTATCGTAATCTTCGGGAATGCCGTAGGACAAAAGCTTTTGACGGCGGGCTTCCTGCAAAGCAAGGTTTCTTTCTTTTACGCGGTTTATCTCATCTTCGCAATTTTCGCTGCGCATTGCGCTCACGATACGGGAGGAAACCAAAGACAGTTCTTTATCTATTTCGGCAATATCGGGATATTTTTCATCAAGCGCCAAGGTCTTTGCGTATGCTTCGTTAAGGGCTTTTTCACGAAGGGCGCTCTTTTTCTGCATAGCCTCGGATGCTGTCATTTACGTTCACTCCTTTTCTTTTTGGTGCGGGCAACGGCGGCGGCGAAGAACTCGTCATCGTCAAAGCTTGTCCCCGTGTTTATCTTTTCCGCTTGTTCTTTTTTCTCGTTTTCCGCTTTTTCCACAGCATCAACGGAATTAAGACCGTCCTTGTGCCAGCGGGCGAGAATTTTGTTCATATAGCTTAATTTAACTTCGCCTATTGAATTTATCATTATATCGTAAGCGTGCTGTATAAGCTCGAAGGGCAGGTCTTTTTCCACAAACCAATCCCCGATATATTGCTCCTCCTTGGCGGTGAAGGCACGGTCCCCCATACCGCAAAGTCTGCGGAGCTTGTACACCCGCTCGTTTGCGCGGTTGCGCTTTTCAAGGTGGGCTTCCAATTTTTCGTATGTATCCACGCCCTCGGAAACCAAGCCCTGGCAAGTCTTGGTGAAATATTTTAAGGCGGTCTTTCCCCTGCTTACGCAATATGACGCAAGGGTGCACATATATTCCGCCGTGAGACCGCAATGATCGTAAAGATAAAGAAGGGAATCGTAATCAAAGCGGGTGAACAGCTTTCCGTAAAGGGCTTGGAGCGATTCGCAGGCAGTGCGGAAGCCTTCGTCTTTTTCGATAGAAGACGCGACCGTAGCCGCATCGTAAAGCTGGTCGCGCTTTTCGGGAGCAAGAGCAGATGCACTTTCTGTGCCGAAGACCATTCCAGCCCCTCTCCAAAAGGACACGGCGGCACGGAAGGCTTCCTCCGAAACCCCCAATTCCTTTGCGCTCTCTTTTACGCTGTATTCATTTTTTGCGCAGAGATACAACGCCACCGCAAGCTCTTCACGGGTGGCGCCCGATATGACCGCAGATATATTCGCAGGGAATTTTTTTGCCGCGTTTTCGCTCATTACTACGTCCTCTTTTCAGGAGACGAGCCCGCTTTGGGGAAGCACGGAAAAGGACATTTTTGTGTGCTCCGCCAGATTGCCGACTATCTCCACCGTATAGTCAATATCTATTTTACCGCCCTGCTCGGTAAGTCCGTTGCGCAGGGATTTTGTGCTGACCTTAAGCTGCATAGGCATATTTCCGTTGTGGTATATGCAGGAATAGCTCTTTTCCGTATCAAACACCATAAGGGAATTGAAATATCCTATCTTGTTTACCGAAACCAGATTTTCTCCCAGAGAGGACACGGTTGTTACGGTATCCGATTCCTCTTCGGAAAAAACGCAGGTCAAACCTTTTTTGGTACGGGAAAGGTAACCGTTTACCGTAGCGGTGCGGATCTCCGTGCGGGGTTTATCCAAATGCAACGGATCGTGGGTCTTGCGCTCGGTCTTTATATTTACTGTTACTGGAATTTTCATGGTCTAATAGCTGTTTATATCTATAACCGTTACGTCGGAAACGGGAGCCTGCAAAAAGCGGTGCGCGCTTTCGGTAAAGCTCTCCATACCGTCGGAAACGTAATATTTACCCTTTCCGCCGCCGTTTATATTACGGTGGCTTGATATAAGCATATCCTTTAATTCCGAAACTGCCTCAGCACCCGAGGAAACCAAGACACTGTGGGGCAGAAAATAGGATATGACCTCTGAAAGCAGAGGATAATGTGTGCAGCCCAGAATAACTGCATCGGGGCAAAAATCTGCCACGGGAGAAAGATATTCGCGGGCGATCTCCAAAGCGGGAATCTGATTAACGGAAGTATAGCCGTTTTCCGCAAGGGGAACAAACATGGGACAAGCAACGCTTATTACGTCCCTGCAGCCGTTTTTATTAAGAGCTTTTTCAAACGCTCCGCTTTTGATGGTTGCGGGCGTGCCCAAAACGAGAACTCTTCCGAAACCGTTTTTTGCAATTTGCGCCGCTTTTTTTGCCGCACCCTCTACAACGCCCACTATAGGCAGATCAAAATTCGCACGTAAAGTATCGAGAGCGTTGGTGCTTACGGTGCCGCAGGCGGTAAGTATAGAGGTTACACCCATAGACATTAAAAAGCGGCAGTCCTGCAAAGCGTAGGACCGTATAGTGTCCACGCTTCGGGTTCCGTAGGGAATACGGGCGGTATCTCCGAAATAGACGAAATCCGCGTCGGGCAGTGCCTTGCGAAGCTCCGCTACTGCGGTAAGTCCTCCCAAGCCCGAATCAAAAATTCCTATCATAATTTTTCCTCGCAGGCGTAATCAATAAGCTTTTCTATAAGTGCGGAATAGCTGTAGCCGCACTTGCCCATAAGACCGGGATACATACTTATGGGAGTAAAACCGGGAATGGTATTTATTTCGTTAAAATACAAAACATCGTTTTCATCAAGGAAAAAGTCCACCCTTGAAAGTCCGGAGCAATCAAGAGTTCCGTATATCTTTTCCGCGCAATCTCTTATGGTTTGGGAAAGAGTATCGGATATGCGGGCGGGCACGAAATAGCTGGCGGTATCGGAAACATATTTTGTTTCGTAATCGTAAAAATCCGCGCCGGGAGCTATCTCGCCGCAAACGGAAGCCATAGCATCCTTGTTGCCCAGCATAGCCACTTCTATCTCTCTTGCATTTTTAACGCCGGTCTCAACCAGCACTTTGTAATCGTTTCGGAAAGCAATTTCAAAGCCCTTTACAAGTTCTTCACGGTTATTCGCTTTGGTAATACCCACGGAAGAGCCTGCGTTTGCGGGCTTTACAAACATAGGGTAACAAAGATTTTCTTCACATTCCTTTACCGCGGTATCAACGCAAAATCCGTTTTTGCGGAAGAACACGTAGGGAACAACGGGAATACCAACTTTTTCGCAAAGTATCTTGGTAGTGACCTTATCCATACACACTGCGGAGGAATAGGTATTACAGCCTACGTAAGGAATTCCCGAAAGGGCAAGAAGCCCCTGCATAGTGCCGTCCTCGCCGTTTTTACCGTGAAGCACGGGGAATACCGCGTCCACGTGTATAACCGTTCCGTCCCCGAGAAGAATGCCGTGGTGGGTCTTTGAAGGGGAGATAACGGCGGATGTAAGAAATTCCGTCTTTTTATCCCAAGTGTGATTACGCATACTGTCCGTATCGCCGCTGTAAAGATACCATTTGCCGTCTTCGGTAATGCCGATGAGGCGCACATCGTAAACTTCTTTATTTATATTATCAGCTACGCACGCCGCAGAAACGCAGGAAACGGCGTATTCGCTGGAAACACCTCCGAAAAGGAGAGCGACCGTTTTTTTCATATAAAAATCACTCCTTCAAAAGCTTTCCCATTACTTCCCCGATATTTTCTCGTATGATAACGTCTGCCATACTGTCTGCGGGGGTGGGAGATTTATTTATGAGAACAAGATATTTTCCGCAAAAATAGTTTATAAGCCCTGCGGCGGGATATACTGCCAGAGAGGTGCCGCCCACGATAAGAGTATCGCAGCGGGAAATATCATTTATGGCGGAATACATCGTCTTGCTGTCAAGAGGCTCTTCGTAAAGCACCACGTCCGGCTTAACGATTCCTCCGCATTCGCACGTAGGAACAGTATCCGAAGAGAGTATATGCTCTACCCCGTAAAACTTGCCACAGCGGGTACAGTAATTTCTGTGTACCGAACCGTGAAGCTCGTATACTTTTTTACTGCCTGCCGCCTGATGCAAGCCGTCTATATTCTGGGTTATTACCGAAAGAAGCTTGCCCTGCTCCTCCAAAAGTGCAAGTGCTTTGTGGGCGTTATTGGGAAGTGCCTCCGGATATATCATTTTACTGCGGTAAAATTCATAAAACCTTTCGGGTTGGGAAATAAAATAGCTGTGGCTTATCATTTGCTCGGGCACCAAGCCGTACAAACCGCCCTCACCGCGGAAATCGGGAATGCCGCTTTCTGTTGAAACTCCCGCTCCGCCGAAGAAGACTATTCGGGAAGAATCATCAATAATTTCCAAAAAACGCTGTACCACTTAACTTCCCCCTAAAAGAAAAGGATTTTTTAGCATTATATTGTACCATAAACGAGCGGGAGTTGTAAAGTATAAAAAGAGAAAATTTGAGTCTTTTTTGAATTATCTTGACATTTTGCCCGTTTTGGCACATAATTGGATATGACCGATAAAACGGAGGTGAAAGTATTGAAAAAAGCTGCTATATTTATTTTACTGCTGGCGGTTTTGCTTTGCGGTTGCAAAGAGCAGGAATTTAACCTTGAGAACACGATGTGGAAATACGGAAACGACGTGACCATATGTTTTTACGCAGACGGTAACGGGAAATTGGACGTGGACGGAATAAAGCTTGATTTCACCTATGAGGTGCAGGGAGAAAGCCTTACCGTAACCTGCTTAAACGAAGATATTGCCCAAAGCTACGGGCTGAATACCCTTCCCTTTTTCGGCACAAATACGCTTTCTTTTGAAGACGGCTGTTTATACGCGGGCGGATGGGCGCTTACGGAGATAAGTACATAAAAAGCATTAAAGGACAAAGAGCAAATATATTCACTTTTCACATTGACTTTTTTGCCCTTTTAATATATAATAAATTATGATCTTTACATAACTGACGGATTTCGCGGATACACCGCGGGGGAGTGTAAAGAGATATACAAGCCGACCGTCTGGGCAAGATCAATTCATCAACGAACTGATTTTGCCCGTTTTTTGTTTTTCGGGCAAGTTTCAGAGTAAGGAGTCAAAAAATGGAACACACAAACTGGAACGGCTTCAAAGCCGGAAAATGGCAAAACGAAATCAACGTAAGAGATTTTATTCAGACAAACTACAAGGAATACACGGGGAACGAAGGCTTTCTTGAAAGCGCAACTCAGCGTACAAACGCACTTATGGCAAAAGTTCAGGAGCTTTTTGCGCAGGAACGCCGTAAGGGCGGGGTTTTGGATGTAGATACGGAAACCGTATCCTCTCTCACCAGCTATGCCCCCGGTTATATTGATAAAGAAAACGAGCTTATATTCGGTATGCAGACCGACAGCCCCTTAAAAAGAGGTGTCAACCCCTTCGGCGGTATTCGTATGGCAAGACAGGCCTGCGCCGCATACGGATACAGATTAAGCGATAAGGTGGAGGATGAATTCAAGTTCCGCACCACTCATAACGACGGCGTTTTCCGTGTTTATACCGAGGAAATGAGAAAAGCACGTAAGTGCCACGTTATTACCGGTCTGCCCGATGCTTACGGCAGAGGACGTATTATAGGCGATTACCGCCGCGTTGCCCTTTACGGTGTGGACAGACTTATAAAGCAAAAGCAGGCGGATAAACAAATGCTTGCCCATGCGGATTTCACCGTTGAAAGCGCCAGACAGAGCGAAGAGCTGTTCCAGCAGATAACCTTCTTAGGTTATATGAAGGAAATGGCAGCTATGTACGGCTTTGATATAAGCGAGCCTGCAAAGAACGCAAAGGAAGCGATACAGTGGACATATTTTGCATATCTTGCCGCTATTAAGGAGCAAAACGGCGCCGCAATGTCCCTGGGCAGAGTAAGCAGCTTTTTTGATATTTATATTGAAAGAGATATAGAAAAAGGCATACTTGATGAAAAAGGCGCCCAGGAGCTTATAGACGATTTCGTTATTAAGCTTCGTATTGCCCGCCATCTCCGCACGCCCGAATACAACGAGCTGTTCGGCGGAGATCCCATGTGGATAACCGAAGCTGTGGGCGGTATGGGCAACGACGGAAGGACTTTGGTTACCAAGAGCTCTTTCCGCATGCTTAACACCCTTTACACTCTCGGCTCTTCTCCCGAGCCTAACCTTACCGTGCTTTGGTCTACCCGTCTGCCTGAAGGCTTTAAGCGTTTCTGCGCCAAGGTTTCTGCGGATACAGACTCTATCCAGTACGAAAACGACGATATCATGCGCCCCCACCACGGCGATGATTACGCTATTGCCTGCTGTGTTTCCGCTATGGAGATAGGCAAGCAGATGCAGTTCTTCGGCGCAAGATGCAATCTTGCAAAGCTTTTGCTTATTGCAATAAACGGCGGTTTCGATACCACCAGCGGTATACATATCGGTCCCCAAATGCCGGTTATGAACGGAGAATCTCTTGATTACGACGCTGTAAAGGAAAGATACGATATCTACGTGGAATGGCTGAGCAAGCTGTACGTAAATACAATGAATCTTATCCACTATATGCACGATAAATACGCATACGAAAAGACACAGATGGCACTTCACGATACCGATGTAAAGCGTCTTATGGCGTTTGGCGTTGCGGGATTTTCCGTGGTGGCAGATTCACTCAGTGCCATAAAATACGCCAAGGTGACCCCTGTCAAGGACGAGATGGGATATATTGTAGATTTTAATACCGAGGGCGAATTCCCCAAATACGGTAACGATGACGACCGTGTGGACGGTATTGCCGTAGATCTTGCACATCAGGTAATAACAGAGCTGCGCAAGACTCCCACATACAGAAACGCTACCCACACTCTTTCCGTGCTTACCATTACATCCAACGTAATGTACGGCAAAAACACGGGAGCTACGCCCGACGGAAGAAAAGCAGGCGCGCCCTTTGCGCCCGGCGCAAACCCCATGCACAACCGTGAGGAAAACGGTGCGCTGGCATCCCTTAACTCTGTGGCAAAGATACGCTACGATGACTGCCGCGACGGTATTTCCAACACCTTCTCCATAACTCCCGATGCTTTGGGAAAAACGGATGATGAGCGTATAACCAACCTGGTTTCCATACTTGACGGTTATTTTGCAAAAAAAGCACACCACATAAACATAAACGTGCTTAACAGAGAAACTCTTATTAAGGCATATGAAAACCCCGAGGAATATCCCAACCTCACCATCCGCGTTTCCGGCTACGCTGTAAACTTTAACAAGCTTTCCCGCGAACAGCAGAGAGAGGTTATAAGCCGTACCTTCCACCAGAGCGTATGACGGGAAGAGTTCATTCCATACAAAGTCTGGGCACGGTAGACGGACCGGGAGTGCGGTTTGTGGTGTTTTTTCAGGGCTGTAATCTGCGGTGCAAGTGCTGTCACAACCCCGATACGTGGGATACGGCAGGGGGCAAGGAATATTCGGCGCAGGAGATCGTTGATAAAGCCGTGCGCTATAAAGAATATTTCGGCGCCGAAGGCGGTATAACTCTTTCGGGAGGAGAGCCCCTTTTGCAAGCCGGATTTGCAACGGAAATATTTGAAAAATGCCATCAAAACGGTATAAACACTTGCCTTGATACATCGGGAAGTATATTAAACGAAAAGGTAAAAAAGCTTCTTTCCGTTACGGACAGAGTACTCCTTGACTATAAATATACCGACGATGCTTCCTACCGCCGAAACGTAGGGTGCGGAATACGGCAGGTGGAGGATTTTTTGGCGTATCTTAATTCCCAAAATATTCCCGTTACTTTGCGTCAGGTCATAATTCCCGCCGTAAACGATACAGAGGAAAATATCCTCAAATTAAAAGAGGTAATACAAAAATACCCCTGCGTGGATAAGACCGAATTACTCCCTTTCCGCAAAATATGTGCGGTCAAATATAAGAATATGGGCATACCGTTTCCCTTTGAAGAAATGGATACCCCCGGCATTTCTTTAATGAATTCCCTTCAGGCAATGCTTGAAGAATAAACAAAAACTTAATAAAGGAGCGTATCTGTATGAAAAAGACTAACTTTTTTGGCTTTGTATCACTTTTACTGTTGGCGGCTATGATCTTGCTGACTTCCTGCGAAGGAGGAGAAACCGCAAGCACCCCCGAAGCAAGCGAAACTGTTTCAACAGAGGACGCTCCTTCTTTTGTTTTAAGCGAAAAGGTTGAAGAAATAAAGGGATATATGACAAAGGATATAGACCGGTCTCTTAAAGCAAAAAACGTGTTCAAAGGGCTTACCTATACTCCCAGCAGAGAATCCGACGGATACTACACCGATTCCGCCAACCAAAAGCTTACAGACGGATATTACTTAAACCTGGCTTACGGACCTCATTATTACGCAGGCTGGTCCGGAGGCGGATCCTTAACAATAACCTTTGATTTAGGCGAAGCGGAGCACGCTATCGGCGATATTTATATCGGATGCTATAAAAACATAAGCGCCGGTGCAAATCTGCCCGGAAACGTATCTGTAAAGGTTTCGGATAACGGAAAAGATTACACAAAAATAGGAAGGATAGACACTCCCTCGGATACGGAATACTGCGGCAAATTCACATATAATTTTGCCTTCCCCAAGGCAGTTACTGCGCGGTATATAAAAATCACCTTCTCCTCCCAAAACGGAAATATGCTGTTTGTTGACGAAATTACCGCTTTTGAATACTGTGAAGACGGCGACGTTTACAACACCTTGGGAGATTGGACGGACCCTTCCTACCCCGTTACGGATTTTTACGGATATAACCTTAATTTAGGTGAATCCGAGGTCAAGGTAAGCAAAGAAGATAAAGATTACGATACCCTGCAAAATCTTGCCAAATTAAAGGGCGTGGATTTTCAGATACAGCATTTTGAACCTATTATCAAAAACCATTCCAACACGGGTATGGACAAAATATCCATGATCACCGACGGAAAGCTTCACGGAAATATTGAGGGAGATTATTTTATATTCTACCGCGGTGCGGGACGGCACGTGGTAGCGGATCTGGGAACAGTAATGGCAGTTCAGGGCTGTACTGTTACTTTTCAGGATAAACCCTCCTGGGGAATTGCCACGCCTCCCGTATATTATATAAGCGTTAGCGAAAACGGTACCGATTGGGTTACGGTTTTTGCGGAGCATAATCCCGAATACGGTATTGCCGAAAAGGGCAACGATACGAGAAAGATCGAATTCGAGGAGCAATTTCTCGCCCGTTACGTGCGCATAACCTTCCCCACCGTACCCGATAACGAAATATCCAGTTCCGTTTATATGGGAGAATTTGAAATTTGGGGCAAAAAGAACACCGCTTCTGCGGTTAAGGCGTTTGAGCCCGAAGGTCTGCTTTACGGTACTTATCCCGATCCCGAGGATGTGGGAATGAACGACATACTCTTTACCTGCATTACCGACGGATATGGAAAGGTATGCGAGGACGTGCACGTGCTGACCTTGGAAAACGCATACAAATATCTTGCCCACCGTGATGAAAAAGGAAACGCCGCGGGAGTTTTGTTCGATTCCCTCGCCTTTACCACGAGAGGTGAGTTAAATTCCCATCCCGACAGAAACGAAAGCACAGAATGGTTTTTATCCGAACTGTTCCGTGAAGGCGTGAATATGGATGCGGCGGACAGTGCCAAGGGTATGCTTAACGAAGCTCTGGGCACGGACGATAAGGAAATGATATGGATATCCGTTAACTGTCCTGCTATCGGCGATATATTTAACGGTAAAGAAATAGAAACCGCAGAGGATTACATTGAATGTCTGAAATGGCAGGCAGACGAAGCTATACGCAGATTTAACGAAAAGGGTTACGAAAATCTGCTGCTGACAGGATTTTACTGGCAGGTGGAAAACATACGCCCCAACGCCCACGCACCCGCCGAGGCTTATGATAAAGAGGCGGTGATCGCCTTTAACGAATACTTACATTCTATGGGCTACAAATCTCTGTGGTGCCCCTATTACAGCCGGATAAACGGCATATGGCACAGCAAATATTACGGCTTTGACATTACCTGCTGGCAGCCGAACCTTATGTTTGACCAGATAGACCCTTACAGACTCTCTACCATTTCCGAATTGGCAAAGATATACGGGGTAGGCATTGAAATTGAAACGGATACCTTTGAGCAAAGCAAGCAGACGCTGAATATGTACAGAGAATATCTCAACGCAGGGTTCGAGTACGGCTTTATAAATTCGGTAAATGCATACTACCAAGGAGCTATTCCCGGAGCGTATATCAGCTTTGAAAACAGCGACAGACCCCATATGCCCACTATTTTTTATGAATCCGTAAAGTATATTACGGGTACCATGGACGGAAAGTTCGGTGTAACGGGAAAGAAGGATATATCCGAATTTAAGGATACCGTTTTAACGGTTAAAAACGGAAAATCCGCATCAGTCTTTCTGGGAGATCTTTCGGAAATCGAGTACAGATACGAGCTTACTCCCCTTTTCGGAAGCGTGCGGCTGGATAAAAACGGAACTCTTACATATACTGCCATGAAGGGTTATGCGGGAGAGGACCAAGTGAAGATCTCTGTTTTTGACGGAGAGAACACAGTGAAAATCATAACCGTAAATATAACGGTAACGGAATAACAGACGCAAAAATCCCCCGAACATATCGGGGGATTTTTTATCATATTTTTTTACCTATCTTGGAGCCGTATCTCACCTGAGTTTCGTGGCCTGCCATAGAGTTGCGGACGATATCCTCGTCAAGCTCCACCACACCTTTTTTGATAAGCAAAACGATGGTGGAACCGCCGAACTCGAAATATCCCTTTTCGTCCCCTTTATTAAAGACGGTGGAAACACGATTGCGGATCCTGCCCACAAGGGTAGCGCCCACCTCAACGTGGATAACATCCCCGAAGTTTTCGGTGTGAAGGGTAGTATAGACACGGGAATTGCGCTTGAAATAATTTCTGCCCAGCCCGTCCACGTGGGAAACGGTATACAGCACGCCCTTTATCTTGCGGTATCCATCACGGGTGCCCTTGTCTATGTAGCAATATCTGTGATAATCATCCACCGAAAGACGGAAAATAAGGCACAAGCCGCCGATATATTCTTCACACGCGCTGTCCCCGCCCAAAAGTTCACTCACGGTATACGGCGCGCCCTTGATGATATAATCCTTCGCCGCCGTTATGGGAAAGGCACGGAGCTTACTGTCGCAGGGGGCGATAAGATGCTCCGGTGTCATATCCACGGGACGGCAAGAGGCTTTTATCTTGCGGGTAAAGAAATCGTTATAGCTTTTGAATTTCTGTTTTTCGTATTCATCCAGATTAATGCCGTATTTTTTAACAGCATTTCGCGCTTTCCTTCTGGAAAGCGGGCTGTTCATATACGTGCCCACCAAGCGGGAGGAATTGCGTCTGACAGAAAGCCAGAGCATAGGTCTGCCCAGCCTTCTGCCATACATAAATTTAAGTAGTTTATCCGGCATCACCGTTGCGGGAACGATATTGCCTTCACGATCATATATCAGCAAGAGCTTTTCCCCTTAAATGCTTTTTAAATATCCTGGTATACTGCGCCGAGAGAAATCATAGTTTCACGAACCTTCTTGCCGTCTACTTCTCGTGCGGGAATGCCTGCGTCGATAGCCATAGCAGCGGCGATACCTGCGGCTTCACCGGAGGAACGTACGGAATGCTGTACACGGAGAGAGGACTGAACGATAAATTCTGCGCCCAAGCATCTGCCGGTAACAAAAAGGTTTTCCAAGCCCTTTACTACGATGGAACGGTAAGGAATGTCGTACCAAGGACGAGCTTCGTCTTTTTCGATACCGTCAAAGGAGCAGTTGTGCGCCTTGCCGTGTACGTCGATAGGATAGTTGGACTGGCAGAACATATCCTCAAACTTGCGCTGTGCGAACAGGTCGCGGGCTTCCATAACGTATTCGGTAACGATTTCGCGGCTTTCTCTTATACCTACCATTGCTGCGATTTCTGCAACGTATGCATTTTCAAAGCCGGGGAAATGCTTTCTGTAGTACATAAGCTGACGGAAGATAGCCTTTTTACCCTTAAGCTGAGAAATGGTAAGGTCATCGGGATTGGTAGCGTCTATATTTTCAAAGAATTCGGGGCAGTTAAAAGCAAGTCCGTCTTTTCTGCCGGGGATGGTGAATACCTGCCAGTATGCCTTATCCATAGGCTCAAGTTCGCCGGATGCTATACCTGCATCAAACCATTCGGTAAGTGCCCAGGGCTTGGATGCAACGCCGCCTGCATACAAGGTGTTGTAAGGATCTTCTTCCTTGCAGTAAGCTCCGATAAGACCTGTGCGTTCTGCTTCGCCGCGCAAGAATGCGCCTGCTTTGGGAATATCGATACCGCCAAGTATGTAACGGAGGGACATAGGCTGGTTAATGCCGGTTTCGGGGTTACCCTTGGTATATGCGGCGCCTGCCATTACGCTTACGTCACCGTCACCGGTAGCGTCGATAAACATTTTACCCTTAACAAGCTGTTCGCCTGCTTTGTTTACTATCTTTACTGCGGTAACGGAACCGTTTTCTACTTCTACGTTTGCGATATAGGTGTGGTAGAGAAGGTTTACGCCTGCCTCTACGCACAGTTCTTCAAGAGCCAGACGGAGTACGAGAGGATCGAACATATTGCCCTTTTCGTTACAGCCGGTGTACTTAAGCTGTTTTTCTACCAGCTTTTTCTGGATGTAAGAGCACTGGGGGTCGGTGCGCATGTGGGTATGCATTACGGGAGTAACAAGGCCGTTTGTGGCGGTGCCTCCCAGAGAGCCGAACTGCTCTATAACAAGTACCTTTTTGCCCTGCTCTGCAGCCGCGATAGCCGCAAAAGCGCCTGCAGTACCGCCGCCGCATACGACAACGTCTGCTTCCATATAAACGGGATATGCTGTTTTCATAATGATTACTCCTTTATTTAAGCAAATTTAAAAATTCCTCTTCGGTTATTACCGGTATTCCCAGTTGCTCGGCTTTGGCTTTTTTACTGCCTGCCTCATCTCCCGCAACCACGAAAGACGTTTTTTTGGATACGCTTCCCGCGGCGGTGCCGCCGTAGGAACGTATGAGCGCTTCTATCTCCGAGCGCTTCATCGTAACCATAGTACCTGTTACGACCACGGTCTTTCCTGCAAGGATATCGCCGTTTTTAACGCTGTTATCTTCGGTCAAAACGCCGTATTCCCGCAGTTTTTGTATAATGAATTTATTTTTCTCCGATGCGAAAAAGCCTACAAGCGCATCTGCGGATTCGGGACCGATATCCTTGACGGCGCACAGCGTTTCTCTGTCTGCATTCATCAAAGCATCCATATTTCCGAACCGGCTCGCAAGCACCGCTCCCGCTTTTTCTCCGATATGGCGTATGCCGAGAGCGTATATAAGACGGGCAAGTCCTGCGGTTTTGGATTTTTCCACGGAATCAAGTATATTAAGTGCGCTTTTTTCTCCCAAACCTTCAAGGGATGCAAGCTTTTCTTTATCCAAAGCGTAAAGATCGGAAACGTCCTTTACCATACCTGAATCTATTAAAAGTCCTGCCACGCTTTTGCCTACGGTTTCGATATTCATCGCATCTCTGGAAACGAAATGCTCCAAAGCTCTGCGGACCTGCGCTTCGCAAAAAGCGTTGGTACAGCGGGTGGCGGCAAAGCCTTCCTCCCGTTCTACAGCTGCGCCGCACACGGGGCAAACCTTTGGCATTTCAAAGGGTCGTGCACCTTCGGGACGGTTTTTAACATCCACCCCCACAACTTCGGGAATAATATCCCCTGCTTTGCGCACAAAAACGGTGTCCCCCACACGAATATCCTTTTCCCGAATATAATCTATATTATGGAGGGTAGCCTGAGTTACGTTTGTTCCCGCAAGACGCACCGTATCAAACACAGCCTTGGGGGTAAGCACTCCCGTTCTGCCCACCTGAATAACTATATCCCGCAATACGGTGGACGCAGTCTCGGGCGGATATTTATATGCGACAGCCCATCTTGGAACGGATGCGGTTTCGCCCATTTCCCCGCGCATGGCAAGGGAATTTACCTTTACCACCGCGCCGTCGATATCAAAGGGCAGGGATGAGCGTTTTTCGCCGATCTCGTCAATGACCGCCCTTACCTCATCGGCGGTGTTGCACACCACGCGGTAAGGAGAAACGGTAAAGCCGTATTCTTCCAACATATCAAGAATGTCTCTGTGGTTATTCGGCACCTCTTCCGAACATTCCTGAAGATTAAATACGAAAATATCCAATTTTCTGGAAGCGCACACCCGGCTGTCAAGCTGGCGCAGAGAACCTGCGGCGGCGTTTCTGGGGTTTGCAAAGGGAGGCTGTCCCTCTTCCTCACGCGCTCTGTTAAGCTCTGCAAACACGCTCTTGGGCATATACACCTCGCCGCGTACGACAAGACGTGAGGGAGGATTTTCAATGTTCAATTTAAGAGGAATATTGCGCACCGTTTTAAGGTTTGCGGTAACGTCCTCTCCGTACTCTCCGTCCCCTCTGGTTGCGCCTAAAACGAACACACCGTCTTCATACGTAAGGGCAACGGAAAGTCCGTCTATCTTTGCTTCGGTAACGAACTGCACATCCGAAAACTGCCCTTTTACCTTACTGCAAAAGGCAAAGACCTCGTCTGTAGAGAATACGTCGGTAAGAGAGCCTAAAGATACGTTGTGGCGCACCTTTTCAAATCTTTCCGCCACGGCGCCGCCTACACGGTGGGTCATAGAAACGGGAGAAGCGTACTCGGGATACTGCTGCTCCAATTTTTTAAGACGGTCAAACATCGCGTCGTATTCGTAATCGGAAATTTCGGGGCTGTCGTCCTCGTAATACTTTTTTGAATGATACTCAAGAGCTTTTTCAAGCTCACGCATTTCTTTTTCTATGCTTTGGTACATACTATTGCAACCCAATCGTTTTTCTCGGCAATGCCGGTAAGAGCAAAGCCGTTTTCCGCAAGAGCAGTCAAAACCTCGCCTTTTCTGGGAGATATGATTCCGCTGCAGATAAGCGTACCCTCGTCCTCAAGCACCTTTTTAAATGTGGGTGCCATGGCGATAATAACGTCTGCAACTATATTTGCAAGAATAACTCCGTATTTTTTGGAGGTAACTTTATTATAAACGCCTTCATCGGAAAGGGTGTTTCCGCACAGACCTTCAAAGTTTTGAACTTTGTTAAGGGTTGCGTTTTTAACGGCAATATCCACTGCGTTTTTATCTATATCCACAGCCAGAACGTCCTTTGCGCCCAAAAGCAGAGCGCCTATTCCCAATATACCGCTTCCGCAGCCCATATCCAGAACGCTTACGTTTTCAAGGGGAATATCCTCCAGCGCCTCAAGACACAGAGAGGTGGTTTCGTGCTGACCGCTGCCGAAGGAGGATTCGGGGTCTATCTCCAAAACGATACGGTCCTCTCCTTCCCAATCCTCCCAGGTGGGCTTTACCACAAAGGAGTTTCCAATAGGCAGGGGATGGAAAAATTCCTTCCAGTTGTCTGCCCATTCGCTGTCGTCGGTTTCGCTTATTTCGGTTTTTAAAGATCCGAGGTCGAATTCCGTTTCGTTGCGGAGCGCTTCTATCCCATCAAGGATAAACTCCATTTTCTCTCTGCCCTGGCTGTTATCCGCCAGATATACTCTCACCTTGGGTTCATCTCCCTTGGTCTCCAAAAGAGCATCGTCTACGTAATCGAAGGGCACATACTGGGTGTCCAGCAATTCCTGAAGGTCGGTAGGATCGATTATCTCGAAGCATTCTGCTTCTGCGCCCATCAAAACGCCCTGTATGAATTCCACGCCGAGAGAGGATGCGTGAACTGTTATCTTGTGAAACTTCATAAAATACACTCCTTTAATCCCAGCTTGCGGAGGCTTCTCCGAAAATGGGAATACTATCGCCCAGATATCTGGGTTTTGGCTTGAACAAAGCGTTGGCACACGCCTTAACTCTTGCCATAGGCTCACGCACGTGGGTGGTGAAAAACGCAGGACGGTAGGTTTCCTCACTGCAGGTAACACCGTATGTTTCAAGCCCTAAGGCGTTGCCCAGAAAGACCGCACGGTTTATATGAAAGGCTTGAGTTACCACTATTACCTTTTCGCAGAGAAATATAGCCTTTGCTCTGTACATAGAATCGTAGGTATCAAACCCTGCATGGTCGGTAAAAATGTGTTCCTCCGGCACGCCTTTTGAAACCGCATACGCTTTCATGGCGTTTACCTCGTCGTAATCCGTTCTGCCGTGGTCGCCGGACATTATTATTCTGTCTGCCGCACCGCTGAAATACAGTTCACAGCCTTTATCCAACCGCGCTTTTAAAATGGCGGAGGGAGTATCGCCCCTTACCATTGCGCCGAGGACTATGACAGCATCGCACTTGGGAACGTCTTGCGTGTTCACCTTTTTCTGCGAACCCCAAATTACGGTGAGATTGCAGACAGAAACCAAAAGGACGCACAATCCGCCTATAAAAAGTGCGGTGAGAAACAGATTTTTTAAAAATTTAATTATTTTTTGCTTTCTCATATTCGTCTTTTAAAACTTTTGCATCATAAGACTGAGTTCCCGCAGATTCGCAGATGATGGTGGGAGAAAGTCCCCGTTTTGCAATAACCTGTGCCAGCATCATAGGAGAGGGGCCGTAAAGCTCATCTTCAAAGGTAAGGTGCTTTTTCTCCCCCATACCCGTGTACTCGATCTTGGAAAAATGGCAATGCAGAGTATCTGCATATTCTTTTCCCAGACGGCGGGATATCTCATCAAAAATAAAATTATAATCTTCTTCTGTCTTTATACTTCCCAGAGTTCTTGCGTTTAAATGGCCGAAATCCACTACGGGCACAAAATTTTCCGAAAGAGCGCAGAGAGTGAGCACCTCGTCAAGAGTGCCCAGCTGGTTTATTTTGCCCATAGTCTCTATACCCAATTTCACCTTGAAGCCGGATTCCTTCAAGGCTTTATCCGCCATAAGCAGAGTTTCGGAAGCGTATTCCATTGCCTGCTCTCTTGTTATCTTTGCGCAGGAGCCGCAATGCACCACCATAACGGATGCGCCCAAAAGTTCGCTTGCGGCGGCGGATTCCATTATGTACCCAACGCTTTTTACACGCTTTTCCTTTTCCACAGAGGAAAGGGATATAAAATAAGGGGTGTGGAAGGACATTCTTACGCCCAGTCTTTTTGCGTTTTCGCCCATTTCCGCAAGCAGAGAGGGAGATGCGTGTATTCCCCTGCCTGCTTCGTATTCATAAGCGTCAAGCCCGTAATCCTTTACCCACTGAGGTGCGAAAAGTGAGCTTTTTAAGCCGCTTTTTGCAAATTCATCACAATTCCCGCCGGGACCGAAAAGTGCGCCCATTATGCTTTACTCCTTTTAAAATGTCGGATATGAGGCTTTTCAAAAATTCGCTTTACCTTTACAAACCAGCCTTCGTCCTTACGGTCGATAGGCTCGACAATATACGCCCGCACTCCTGCGCGGTGGGCGCAAAGGCAATCCGTAAAGATCTGGTCGCCGATAACCAGAGTCTGCTCTTTTGATGCGCCGAACTTACGCATAATTTTGCGCACTGCACGGCGGGAAGGCTTTTTGGCTTTGCTTACAGAAAAAAATCCCAAGGTGCGGTTAAACTTTTCCACCCGCTTGCCGTCGTTATTGGAAGCAAACGCCACGTTTATGCCGTTGTCCCTCAAAGAAAACAGGTATTCCGACATTTCCTTTGTGGGGTGCGCCACGCTGTAGGGTGCGATGGTATTATCCACATCAAAGATAACGGTGGTTATCCCGTCCTCTTTCAAAAGAGCGGGAGTTATTTCGTATATATTCTTAAACATCTTATCAGGTGTAAGTGAAATTTTGCTCATTATATTCCTCACAGTATTATTCAGTTTATTTTAACATTATAATGTAAAAAAGTAAAGTAAAATATTATAATTTTACTTGAAAAGATATGTACTTTATTTTATAATTGGAGGTGAAGCAATATATGGAAATTCTGACAGCATTTCTTTTGTGTATAGCCGTATGTATGGTGCTTGCCGCATTGCTTGAAAAAAAGCGGACGGATGTTACGGAAATATACATTCCCACGGACACGGATACCGAACAGACCGTGAGAGAAAAGCTGTATGAAAGCTCTCTGCGGGGCAGTAAGGTAATTATATGCCGTACCGCCGCGGATAAAGAAGAAATATTAAAGCGTATGACAGAAGAATACGGGAAAATATATAAAAAGAGGTGAAAAGCTTTGGAGCAGGTTACGCTGGAGGGCGTGGTTGAAAACATAGTCTTTACAAACGAAGATAACGGCTACACAGTATGCGAATGTGCCTGCGGAGGGGAGCTTATCACCTTGGTTGGAATTATGCCCTATCTTAACGAGGGAGAGAGCATAAAAGCCCAAGGGGTATGGCAGGTCCACGCCACCTTCGGAAGACAGTTAAAGGTGGAGTATTTTGAAAAAAAGCTTCCCACGGACACGGAGGCTATATATAAATATCTCTCTTCCGGCGCAGTAAAGGGTATAGGTCCCGTAACCGCCGCCAGAATAGTGGAGGCTTTCGGCGCAGATACCTTTGACGTTATGGAAAACAACCCCAATTGGCTGTGCGATATTAAGGGAATTTCACCGAAGCGAGCAAAAGATATTGCGGAAAGCTATGCGGCTCAGTTTGGCATGAGAAGCGTTATGCTGTTTTGCTCCAGATTTTTCGGGCCCTCTGTTTCTGCAAGAATATACCGCAGATACGGTGCCGCCGCCACTACAATTATAGAAAAGGATCCTTACCGCCTTATTGGGGATATTGAGGGAATAGGCTTTGAAAAGGCAGACACGGTGGCGCAGCAGCTCGGATTCCCCGCAGACAGCCCCGAGCGTTTGGAAGCGGGGGCTGAATATATCCTTTCCGCCGCCGCATATTCGGGAGGACATTGCTGTTTGCCCCAAAAAGAGTTGGTTTCAAAAACGGCGCAGGCGTTAAAAGTACAGCCCGTTTTGGTTGCCGCCGCTATCGGAAGGCTGTGCGAAAAAGGGGAATTTGTACGTACCGAACAAGAATACGTATATTTAAGAGAATATAAAGAGGCGGAAAACTATATTACCGCAAAATTAAAGCTTTTGCGCGATACTCCCCGTCCCGAAAGATACGAGGGTGTGGAGGACGCAATAAAAGAGCTGGAGAAAAAATACGGAATTACCTATGCAAGTGAACAAAACGAAGCTATTGTAAGCGGAATAACCAACGGCGTTACGGTAATAACCGGCGGTCCCGGTACGGGAAAGACCACCGTTATAAAAGCACTCACGGAGCTGCTTTTATCCCTTAAAATATCCTTTTGCCTTGCGGCGCCTACGGGCAGAGCGGCAAAGCGTATGAGCGAAGCCAGCGGTGCGGACGCTAAAACCATACACCGTTTGCTTGAAACCGAGTTCGATACCGCCCACAGACCTAAATTCGGCAGGGACGAAGGAAATCCCCTCCCCGCCTCCGTAGTGATAATAGACGAAATGTCCATGGTGGACCTTTTACTGTTTTCATCACTTTTGAAAGCGGTAAAAAGGGGCAGCACTCTGGTGCTTATCGGCGACGTGGACCAGCTTCCCCCCGTGGGTGCGGGACAATGTCTTAAAGACATTATAGAAAGCGAAGCTTTCCCCGTGGTGCGGTTAAAGCATATATTCCGTCAGGCACAGCAAAGTCTTATAGTAACCAACGCCCACGATATTAACGAGGGCAAAATGCCCGTGCTTAACGAAAAGAAAAACGATTTCTTCTTTTTGGAAAGAAACAACGCAGAGGACATACGGCAATTATTGCTTTCTCTCTGCAGGGACAGGCTTCCCAAGACCTATTCACTTGACAGCTTTTCGGATATACAGATACTCACTCCCACCCGAAAAGGAGAATTGGGCACAAAAGCACTTAACGAGGTGTTGCAGGACGGACTTAACCCCAAAAGCTTTAAAAAGCGGGAAAAGAAGATTGGTTCTGTTTTGTTCCGCGAAGGGGACAAGGTAATGCAGACCAAAAATAATTACGAGATAGAATGGGACAAGGACGGAACCAGAGGTCAAGGCATATTCAACGGCGACGTGGGACGGATAATTTCCATAGACACGCAAAGCGAAACTATGGTTATTAATTTTGACGACCGCGTGGCGGAATACGATTTCGCCCTGCTTGACGAACTGGAGCACGCTTTTGCGGTAACGGTACACAAAAGCCAGGGCAACGAATATCCCGTGGTGCTTATGCCGGTTTACGATTGCCCATACCCTCTGATGACCAGAAATCTGTTTTACACGGCAGTAACCCGCGCAAAGCAGATACTCATACTGGTGGGAACACAAAAAAGTATTTCCATTATGGTGGAAAACGATAAAAAATCACACAGACACGGATTTTTGAAAAAAATGCTTTCCGAAAGCATTTAAAGAGAGGAAAAACAAAAATGAATGAACTTTTCAGATTTTCCGCAGGATACCTTGCAGTAGCAATTGAAAAAACGGGGAACGGCATACGTCTGTACTCCATAAGAGACAAAGAAAACAAAAAGAATCTGCTTACCCACGCCCTGCCTTTGTTCCGCTTATACGCAGAAAACCTTGCAGACGGAACTTGGGTGACCCTTTCTTCCGATAAAGGCTGGAGTATGGCGGATACTTTTAAAACCGAGGAAGGCGCTTTGATAGTGCTTTCCGGCAACCGCGAACTGCCCGGAGTAACCGTAACTCTTACCGCAGTATGCACTCACAACACTATTGAATGGCAGACACAGATAAATTCCGTCAACACCGAATACGCCGTTGCGGCTTGCGACCATCCTATGCTTTCCTTTGACACGGGTGAAAACGTATGTATGTTCTACCCCTACGGATGCGGCGAGGTATATACCACCGAAAAGAACAAAGAGCTGAGAAATCTGCAGAACTACCCCTCTTACGGTGTTTCCATGCAGTATATGGCGTTTTACAATAAACGGACAAAGAGAGGAATTTACTACGGTATTCACGATACCGCGCCTGCGTACAAAAAGTTCAGCTTCAGCAAAAAAGCGGGAGAAAAGTTTATGTCTATGGTAGCGGGACAGCCCCTTACCCATTTGGACAGAGGCTGTAATTCCCAGTCCCTTTACGGTAAATGCGTGTGGAAGATGTTTGACGGAGATTGGTACGATGCCGCCGTTATTTACAGAGAATGGGTGGAAAAAGAAGCCGAATTCCTTACCAGAAACAGAAAAGAGCCCGATTGGTTTACCGATGCGCCTCACTGGTGGCTGGTGCATATAAACGATGACGCTTCTTTTGCAGACGATATTATAGAAGCGACAAAGCTTTTGGGTACGGAAAGCCCCGTTCACCTTTATCTGTGGCACAACGCTCCCTTTGATAACGATTACCCCCACTACTTCCCCGTGCGTGACGTTGCCAAGGAAGGACTTAAAAAGCTTAAGGAAGCGGGCGTAAAGGTTATGCCCTATATCAACGGCAGACTTTGGGATACCAGAGATAAAAAGGCAGAGGATTTTGAGTTTACCTCTGTTGCAAAGAAATGGGCTACCAAGGACAGAAAGGGCGTTTGCTTTACCGAAACCTATTCCTCAAAGGAAGAGGACGGAAGCAAGGTCTGCCTTTCCATTATGTGTCCTTCCTCCGCTTTGTGGCAGGAAAAGATGGCGTATACCGTGGGCAGACTTATTAACGACGAAGGCTTTGACGCGGTGTATATGGACCAGATAGCCGCCGCACAGCCTTACGCCTGCTGTGACCCCGCACACCCCCACGCGCCCGGCGGAGGAGATTGGTGGTGCCGTTCTTACAGAGGACTGCTTGACAGAGTATACCGCGCTATTCCAGAGGATGCGGTGCTTACCACCGAATGTACAGCCGACCCCTTTATATCCCATATGGGCGGATACCTTTCCTGGCTGTGGGTAAGAAACGATCAGGTTCCCGCATTCCCCGTAATATATTCAAAATATATATCTATGTTCGGCAGATGCTACGGTGCGGATTCCGATCCCGATTGGACGGGATTCAGAATATTTATTGCACAAAGCCTTGTTTACGGCGAACAGCTTGGCTGGATAGCACCCCGTAAATACAAGGAAAGCCCATATAGAGATTTTTATACCGAATGTGTGCGTACCCGCGCAAAGCTTTGCAAATATTTCCGCTGCGGAAACGAAACTTTGCATCCTCCCGTTATAGAAACTGCCATTCCCCGTCTGCGCACCGAAAAATGTAATCAGGCGATACAGGGTATTGTGGAAGAAAACGCTGTAATGGGCTGTATACGCAAAGCGGAAGACGGAAAACGGCTGCTGCTTTTGGTAAATGCCGCCAAAGAGGGCGGAAACGCCGTTATTTACGCCGATCTGCCTGACGGAGTATACGGAGATATAACCTTTAAAGACGGAAAAGCCGAAACTTATATGGATGCGCTTTCCCTTAAATACGCTGAATTTTAACAGAGGTAACAAACAAAATGAATATGAAATTATCTTTCCGCTGGTACGGTGAATCCGACCCGGTAACACTCCGAAACATCTCCCAGATACCGGGGATGAGATCTATCGTTTCCGCAGTTTATGACGTTAAGCCCGGCGGAGTATGGGGAGAGGACACGCTTTCCCGTATGAAAACTCTTTGCGAAGAAAACGGTCTGGTTTTTGACGTGGTGGAATCCATTCCCGTTCACGAGGATATAAAATTAGGCAGAAACAACGTGGACGAGCTGTTGGAGGTCTACTGCGAAAATATACGCCGCTGTGCAAAATACGGCGTAAAGTGCGTGACCTACAACTTTATGCCCGTTTTTGACTGGACAAGAACACAGCTTGATAAAAAAGCGCCCGACGGTTCCACCAGCCTTGTAATGTATTGGGACCAGATGAGAGGGCTTGACCCCTTAAAGGATGATATTCATCTTCCCGGCTGGGACGCAAGCTATACCCAAAGCGAAGTGCGTGAGCTTATTACCGCTTACGGCGAGCTCGGTGAAGAAGGACTTTGGAAAAACCTTGAAAAATTCTTAAAAAAGGTTATTCCCGTTGCGGAAGAATGCGGTGTGCGGATGGCAATACACCCCGATGATCCTCCCTACCCCATCTTCGGCTTGCCCAGAATTATTACAAACGAAGAAAACCTTGACAGATTCTTAAAGATAGTTGACAGCAAAGCAAACAGCCTTTGTCTGTGCACCGGTTCTTTGGGCTGTGCAAAAACAAACGACGTTGTTAAGATGGTGCGCAAATACGCCGAAATGGACAGAATCGCATTTATGCACATAAGAAACGTTAAGATAATGGAGGACGGTTCTTTTGAAGAAACGGCTCATCTTTCCTCCTGCGGTTCTATGGATATTTACGAAATCGTAAAAGCACTTGCGAAAAACGGATTTGACGGGTACGTCCGTCCCGACCACGGCAGAATGATATGGGGCGAAACGGGCAAGCCCGGTTACGGTCTGTATGACAGAGCCCTGGGCGCGGCATACATCAACGGTCTGTTTGAAGCGGCGGAAAAGGAGCTTAAAAAATGAACGTAAACGTACTTAATACCGACCTTACGGGAAAAGTTGCCGTAGTAACGGGTGCAGGCGGCGTGCTGTGCAGTAATTTTGCCGCCGTGCTTGCACGGGCAGGCGCAACCGTTGCACTGCTTGACCTTAATGAGCAGGCAGCACAGGAATTTGCGGATAAGATTAACGCCGAGGGCGGAAAAGCGAAAGCCTATAAATGCAACGTGCTGGATAAAGAGATATGCGAAAGCGTGGCGTTGCAGGTAGAAAATGAGCTTGGAAGCTGTGATATCCTTATAAACGGCGCAGGAGGAAATAACCCCAGAGCCACTACGGACAAGGAGTATTTTGAGATCGGCGATATTGACGGCGATACAAAAAGCTTTTTTGATCTTGATTCGTCCGGCGTGGAATTTGTGTTCAACCTTAATTTTCTCGGCACTCTTATTCCCACCCAAGCCTTTGCAAAGCAGATGGTTGGCAGAGAGGGATGCAACATTATCAACATTTCCTCTATGAACGCATTTACCCCTCTTACCAAAATACCCGCATATTCCGGTGCAAAAGCGGCAATAAGCAACTTTACACAGTGGCTGGCGGTGCATTTTTCCAAAGTCGGAATAAGAGTAAACGCCATTGCTCCCGGATTTTTCTCCACAAAGCAGAACGCCCGCCTTTTGTGGAACGAAGACGGCACTCCCACTCCCCGCACTGGAAAGATCCTTGCCGCTACCCCTATGGGCAGATTCGGTGAAAGCGAGGAATTGGAGGGAAGCCTGCTCTTCCTTGTAAACAACAAAGCGGCAAGCTTTATTACCGGTGTGGTTATTCCCGTTGACGGCGGTTTTTCCGCATACTCGGGTGTATAAAAAGAGGTAAAGATATGATAAACGATTTTAAATTTATTCCCGTTGTGGTTATAAACGATATAAACGATACCGAAAAGACCTTGGGCGGTCTTTGTGAAGGCGGGCTTCCCTGCGCGGAGATAACCTTCCGTACCCCCTGCGCAGCGGATGCCATAAAGCTGGGCAAACAGCTTTTTCCCCAAATGTGCATCGGCGCAGGCACGGTCATTAACCTTGACCAATGCTTAAAGGCGCTGGAGGCGGGCGCGGAATTTATTGTTTCCCCCGGACTGTGCGAGGAGGTTGCGGTGTACTGTGTGGAAAAGGGTATTCCCTATTTCCCCGGATGTGTAACCCCCACCGAGATAATGAAAGCAATTTCTCTGGGTATTACCACGGTGAAATTCTTCCCCGCAGGAATTTACGGCGGACTTAAGGCTATGAAAGCCCTTGCCGCACCTTTTCCCCAGATAAAGTTCGTTCCCACCGGCGGTGTGGATATGACCAATATTACCGAATATCTGGCGTTTGATAAAATTCAGGCCATCGGCGGTTCCTTCATAATGAAGGGCGATATTGCGGAAAACACTAAAAAGCTTATGGAGATTATAAATGGATAAGAAAATTGTTACATTCGGCGAGCTTATGCTCCGTCTTGCTCCCGAAGGATATTTAAGATTTGTTCAGTCCGATAAATTTGAGGCAACCTTCGGCGGTGCGGAGGCAAACGTGGCTGTAAGCCTTGCCAACTACGGAGAAAAGGCGGTTTTTGTTACCAAGCTCCCCTCCCACGAAATAGGTCAGATGGCAGTAAATTCCCTGCGCAAGTTCGGTGTGGACACTACCGAAATCGTCCGCGGAGGCGAAAGAGTGGGTATTTATTACTGCGAAAAGGGTGCGTCCCAGCGACCCAGCAAGGTTATATATGACAGAGCGAATTCCGCTATTGCCAAAGCAGACCTTAATGATTTTGATTGGGATAAGATTTTTGAAGGAGCATCCTGGTTCCACGTAACGGGAATTACCCCCGCTTTAAGCGAAAGCGCGGCGGAAATTACTGTTGCCGCCTGCAAAAAAGCAAAAGAAAAAGGTATTACCGTTTCTACCGACCTTAACTACCGCAAAAAGCTGTGGACCAAAGAGCAGGCAAATAAGGTAATGAGCGAGGTCTGCAAATACGTGGATTACTGTATCGCCAACGAAGAGGACGCAAAGGACGTGTTCGGCATAGAGGCAGACAACACGGATATTGAAAGCGGAAAGCTTAACCGCGAAGGATACATAAGCGTGGCGGAAAAGCTTACAAACGCTTTCGGCTTCAAAGGTGTTGCAATTACCCTGCGTGAGAGTATAAGCGCAAACGACAACAAGTGGAGCGCAATGCTTTACACCGATAAAAACGCATATTTTTCCAAAAAGTACGATATGCATATAGTCGACCGCGTAGGCGGAGGAGATTCCTTCGGCGCAGGGCTTATATACAGTCTGCTTAATGGTTACGATAACCAATCCGCCATCGAATTCGCGGTAGCCGCATCATGCTTGAAGCACAGCATCGAGGGAGATTACAATATGGTAAGCGTTGCCGAGGTTCAGGCTCTTGCCAAAGGTTCCGGCAGCGGCAGAGTTCAGAGATAGCCTGCATTGTGCTGTTTAAAGCACAATGCATCGATATAAATCCGCTTGCGCGGATTTTCGATATATACCTGCGGTGTTCGATATGCGCTGACGCGCTCGATATGCTCACTGCGTGAGCGCGGATTTATATCATATCAAGTCGGCACCGCCGACATATCGACAAAATTAATATTCGGATTTTCCAAACCACGATAGTTTCTCCGAAACATTAATACAAAGGATATTACAGCTATGAAACAAAACAAAAAAGCAAAAATAGTTTTTATAGTTCTTTTGGTGTTGGGTATTGCGGCGGTCGGACTTGCCGTGTGGGAAATATGCACAAACGGTTTTTCTGTGAAAACGGCAGGTAAGTTAGCCGCTTTTGCCGCCGCGTGGGTATTGGCAATAGCGAGAATGTATTCTGCCGCAGGAGGCGGAAGCAAAAAGCTGTACGCTTTATATGAAAAAGAGTACAGCGAGCATATACACGGCGCTTTTTCGAGAGACGAACAGAAAAAAGAAAAAAAGCTTTTAATGAACGCTATCCACTGTTTTAATGCGGAAAGATATACAAAAGGTATTGATATTCTTCAAAATCTTGTTCCCAAATGCGCAAAGCCCTGCGATTACGCCGCAGTATACACCTTTTTAGCTTTGATGTACGAGCAAGTTGACAAGCCCGAAAACGCTATGAAGGCATACCAAGCCGTTTTGAAATACGATGATACCAGAAGCACGGTATGGTCAAATCTGGGCAGGCTGCATAGGAAAAAGGGATATCACAGAGAAGCCATTGAATGCTACAAAAAAGCACTTGAGGCTGACCCAAAAAATGAATACGCATATAACAATATGGGGAATTCCTATTTCCGTCTGGGAGAATATCAAAAAGCTGTTGATTTGGCAAAAAAAGCTCTTGAATTAAAGCCCGCATTTGTTCAGGCGTTGGAGTTGCTCTGCACATCCTACGCCGCTATGGGAGATGAAGCAAAATGCAAAGAGTATTTTGATCTATCCGTTTCCTCCGGCGGCAACCCCGCTGCCCTGCAAAACGTTTTAAAAGTAATAAGAGAAGGTAATCTGGCAAAAGACAGCTATGCCCCTGTTCCTTACGAGATAGACAAAGCGTGTGATCTGGTTTACAGAGAAACGGCTTTGCCCTTTATCCGTATCGGACTGACAGGAGAAGACACAAACAGCCGTTTCGGCGGACCTGCTCTGGGCGCAGCTCCTCTTGACGAAAGCGGAAACGAAATGAAGCTTCTTTGCGGAATTGATTGCAGCGAAGTTCGCGGTCTTGCGGATTTCCCCGAAAGCGGTTGGCTGCTCTTCTATATTGCGGATAACGAGCTTTACGGCGCGGATTTTGATAACCCCACGTCGCAAAAGAATTTCAGAGTTATCTACCGCCCCGAAGCTGCTCTTGCGGAGGGAGATACGCCTGTTTTAACCGAAACCTTCCCTGTGCAAAAACGTTATAATATTGCCTTAACACCCGATATATGCCCTATGAATTACTGCGATTATCGGTTTGAGGATATCTTAAACAAGCATCTTGCAAAAAGCGGTATGCCCAAGTTTAATGAGCTTGAAGAGGATACGCAGGAAGACATTGCAAAACGGTTTTGCACCGTGGGACATTCCTTGTACGGCTCGCCCATGTTCGCCCAATACGATCCGAGAGAAAACGAAGAATACCAAAAGTACGATACTCTGCTTTTGCAGGTTTTCACTCATCGCACACAGAATGAAACTAAAATTCAGATCGGCGACGAGGGCGCCATACAGTTCTTTATCCCCAAAGAGAATTTAAAGAATAAAGATTTTTCGGATATTCTCTATTGGTGGGACTGCTATTGATAATAAAGACAAACATAATCACCCCAACAACGAAAAATCCGCAGTCAAAACGGCTGCGGATTTTATTATTGTTTTATAAACGAAAATGCATACGATTTCGATTGCACGGACTAAGTTAAATTTCAAAATCCCGACGTAAATGCTTAATAATCAAATCGTTATTCCACAAACTAACAAGACTCTCATTCCCTGAATCAGGGTCGGCAATATTAAAGCACACTTTCTTTTGTTTATTTGCATAATTATAGGCAGTAGCCGCGCCGCCGAAAGGGTACTTCACGTAACCGATAACAATATCCGATTTATCTACCATCCATTTGTTTCTGCGCGGAATTGCTACCGCTTTGGGCAGATACTCAAACCCTTCCGGATAGGTGAGTATCAAAGAATTCACATCTTTAAAGCGATGTGTATTACGAGGCATATATGCAGTAACAACTTGATAGGAGATTTGACGATACTTTTTTTGAAGTCCTGTCATTGCTAAAAATGCCGCACGATCAAATTTACCGTTATCTCCTATGTAAAAAGTATCCACGGAAAATTTTTCAATAAGAAGTTCAGATATTCTTAACACAAACCAGTAAATATCTTCCGTGCTGTCACGGTGCCCAAAAAACGAACAAATCATTAATAAATCCCTCCATTTGCCAAAATCAATTACATTATACCACACTTTTTTAAAATTTGCGATATATCGCACACGATTTATCGCAAATTCGGGTAATATTAATTATATATTTAGGCAAGGAGGTTGCGCAGTGAACACTAAAGAAGCGGTAGCAAAGCGCATATTACAGCTTTGCGAACAGCGCAAAATAGCAGTAAACGCACTTGCCAACATTTCCGGTGTTGCTCCTTCCACCGTATACAGCATGCTTAACGATAAAAGCAACAATCCCGGTATCGTTTCACTTAAAAAGCTTTGTGACGGATTGAATATCTCTTTACGCGAGTTTTTCGATTCCGATATTTTCGATAATATAGAACAGGAAATAGTATAATTTCGAATAAAAAATCTGCAGTCGTTTTGACTGCAGATTTTTGTTGTTTATTGAAAAAATTTACTATGCCATTCGTGCCAATTGTTCCTTGGTTACCTCGCACATCATAGGTTCGCCTTTAAGGAAGCGTTCTATCTCTTCGCAGCAATGCTTGCCGATCTTTTTAAGTCCGTTTGCGGCAAGACCTGCAAGGTGAGGTGTCATTATTACATTGGGGAGAGAGCGGAGGGGATGATCGGGAGCGGGAGGTTCGGGGTCGAATACGTCAAGACAAGCATACTTAAGGTTGCCCGCCTTCATATGCTCATAAAGCGCCGCTTCGTCTATAATACTGCCGCGGGCGGTGTTTATGAGTACAGCGTCCTTTTTCATCATTGCAAGAGTCTGTGCGTTAAACATCTTGTCCGTTTCGGGAATGGAGGGAGCGTGAATGGAGATAATATCGGATTCCTTTAAAACCTCTTCCAGAGATGCCTTTTTACAGCCCATTTTTTCGCACTGTTCTTCTGTTACAAAGGGATCGTAAAGAATTATATCCACGTCAAAAGCCTGCATAAGCTCTATGTAATGTCTGCCTGCCCAGCCGCCGCCGATAACGCCCACGGTAAGCTCGTACAGTTCGCGGATATTTTCTTTTCCCTCTGCCCACAAGCCATTATGCAGGTTTTCGTTAAGAGCAAAGAAATTTTTGGAAGCGGCAATGGTAAAGCCCAAAGCGGTTTCCGAAACGCCCATGGAAAGCATAGCGGCAGATGCGGTAACACGCACGCCCTTGTTCCAGAGGTCGTCGCATACGATAGGCTTTACGCTTCCTGCGGCGTGGCACACCAATTTAAGATCGGGACAAACGGAGAGAATATCTGCATCCAGCTCGGTATTACCCCAAGTAGTGATGGCGATAGTCGCGCCGGCAAGTGCTTTTTTAACCGATTCTCTGTCGCTACCCGTGCCCAAAACTACCTCGCCGATCTGCTCCATACGCTTGACAGAGCGGGGGCTGATAACAAGATCCCTTGCGGAATCGCCCATAATAAGTGCTATTTTTTCCATAGTTTTATTCCTTTCCGAAATATTTATAATAGCCGTTTTCTCCCGTTAACAGAGAGAAGCCTGCAAAAAATTCGTTGTTAAGCTCAAATGCGCCGTTTTTCTCCTCCGCAAGCGGATATTCTGCAGGCAAAAGAGATTTCATTTTGTTCCAGCGGGTATAATTTGCGTCCCCGTTCACCTCAATACAGCCTACGTTCATAGAATTCAAGGCGGGAGAAAGAGATGCAAAATGCTTGTTCCATTCTGCAAGGAACGGGTTTACCGTAAGGTCTGCGCACAGCACGCCGCAGCCCTTTTCACGGGCGGCGGTTATCATACCGAAGGATACGGACACGGTTTTTGCAATAGGCTTTAACGCCACCGCTTTGTAGCCCAGCTCTATACGCTTTTTAACGTCCTCTACCGAGTGGGCGGATTCGTCCGCATTGAACACGTAGGGGTAATTGCCTACGAAAAACTCCTTTTCTGCGGAAAAAGGCTCTTCGATAAGGGCGATACGGTCGGACGCGCCCATCTTTTCTATTCCCTCAAGCAGCTGTTCAAGGCGCAGGGCGGTATCGTATCTTCCGTTTGCATCCAGATAATACATTATCTTTCCGTTTTTGGTAAGAGGGGTGGAAATATCCTTAACAAGACTATGTATGGCAGATATACGCTCTGTGTCTTTTTTCGCCATTATCCGCATATCCTCTTCCGAACCCGCTTTTTCTCCCGAAGGTGCGCCTATTTTTATCTTCATAAGGGCGGTGCCCGTATCAGCCAGCCGCTTTACCTCGGCGAGGGATACGCCGTAGGAGACCAGCGGTATGCGGGCAAGACTTTGGTGGCAGGCGTTCATAGCGGTTTTTGCTGTTTGAGGAACCATATCCTCAAACCGTTTTACACCATGCTTTTGGCACCACACCGACCACAAGGCGATATCCACACCTACCAGGGAATTTAATAAAAAGGTTTCCGCCACGTCAAAGCCCGTAAGGGAAAATGCGTATTTTTTAAGCTCGGGCAATATCTCCGAAATAACCTCTCCCGGTGTTTCAAAGGACATACCCTCTAACATTTCGCAGGCTTTTTTTGTGACGGAGAGCATTATCCCGTCCCCTTTTTCGCCGGGGAATGCGCTAAACACCTTTGGGTCGGACCAAAGGACGCTTTGTGTGCAGGGGGCAACGGCGGTGTATCCGTCGCACTCTGTTTTTACCACGCTTTGCCAAAGCTGCGTAAGGTATCCTCCTTTAAATCCAAAGGGAGAAAGCAGGTCTTCTTTTACGTGTGTAACACTACATTTTTGTATTTTCAGCATATAATTTCTCCGTCAGTTCCCAAGCGGGACAAAGGGATGATATATCCTCGCCCAAAGCTAATTTCTCTCTTACCAATGTGGAGCTTATAAATTCAAACTCTTCCTTTGCGGGGAGCATTACCGTTACGGCATCGCAACGGGCGGAATTAAACTGCGCCATTTTTTCCTCATACTCCATATCCCCTCTGCGCACACCTTTTACAATGTGAGTATACCCCTGCTTAACGCAAAGCTCATACAGCATCCCATCCCATATAATAACGGGAATTCCCGCATCCTTAAGCGATTCTTCCAAAAGGGCTTTCTTTTGTTTGGGTGTAAAAAGATACTCTTTTTCGGGGTTAAAAAGTATGCCCACAGTTACGTCCCCGTAAAGCTTTTTTGCGCGGAGAATAATATCTATATGCCCTTTTGTTACGGGGTCATAGCTTCCCGGTAATATTGCTTTTGCCATTTTAACCTCTTCTCATTACCGTAACGGCGGTAGAGCCGTAGCGGTAGCCTTTGCATTCCCATCCGTCGGGAGGGACAGGCACTCCGTCAGCGGCGGATTCGGCGATAATAATGCAATCATCCTCCAGAATATCCGTCTGGAACATACGCTTTAAAACCTCGTCGATAAATCCTTCTTTATAAGGAGGGTCAAGAAAAACCAGAGAAAATCTTTGTTTTCCGTCTGCCATACGAAGATAATCCTTCCAGTCTGCGGTAACGATACGGCAATCCGGTAAAAGCTTTGTTTTTGCGGCGTTGTTGCGTATAACCTCGGTAGCGGCACGGGAATTATCCACAATAACTGCGCTCTGCGCTCCTCTTGAAAGCGCCTCCAATGCCATTTGTCCGCTTCCGCCGAAAAGATCCAGCACGGTTCTGTCGCCTATATCAAACTGAATTGCGGAAAAGATCGCTTCTTTTACCTTTTCCGAGGTGGGACGGGTAGCTTCGCCCGCAAGGGTGGTAAGACGGGCGCCTCTGGCTTTTCCGGTTATAATTCTCATTTTTATTCTCCTTCAAAATAGCTTATAATACTTTCTGCGGTCTTTTCGCTTAATCCTTTTACCTTCAACAGATCTTCCTTTGTTGCCTGCTTTACGGCTTTAAAGGAGCCGAAGTGCCCCAAAATTGCGGCGGCGGTCTTTTCTCCCACACCTTTTACGGCGGTGAGCGAGCTGGAGCTTACGGATTTACGTCGCTTTTTATCCATTCTGTCAAGAGAAAATCTGTGGACCTCCTCTTGTATGCGGTAAATGAACACAAAAAGATCCTGTCTTGCGGTAAGACCTATTTCGTTTTCCCCGTCGGTAAGTGAACGGGTCTTGTGGTGCTCGTCCTTTATCATACCGAACACGGGTATGTGGGAAAGCCCTTTTTCTTTCAGCACTTTTTTTGCCACAGCCACATGCTGTACGCCGCCGTCCATAAGAAGCAGGTCGGGTGCATCCCATTCGCTGTGGGAAAACCTGCGGGAAAGGGCTTCTTCCGTTGCGCCGTAATCATTTTGCGCGAATTCTTTTATATTAAAGGTGCGGTAATGCTTTTTTACAAATCTGCCGTTTATAAGCACGGTCATTCCCGCGGTGGTATATTCTTCTCCCGAATTGGAAATATCGAAAGCCTCTATACGCTCGGGCACGGTCTCAAGTCTGAGGAAGGATGCAAGATTTGTGAGCACAGCCACGTCTTTTTCCTCCGCTTTGCGCTTGTGCAAAAGTAATTCCTTTGCGTTGGTCTGCGCCATTTCCGCAAGAGTCTTTTTATCTCCCCTGCGGGCTATCTTTAAAGAAACCTTAAGGGATGAAAACTCTTTTGCCCATTCTTCAAAAAGTTGTATATCCGTTTCTTCAAGCTCAAAAACGGTGTAAATATCTTTGGGAATATATCCGCGGAGGGTATACAGCCGCTGAAGCAGAGAAACAACGGCAGAAGAATCCACAATCTCGTCCGCACCGAAGAAAAGACACTCTCTGTCCGCAATAGCGCCGCGGCGCACAAAGAAAAGATTAACGGCGGAGCCCAGATCATCACGGTATACGCCGATAAAATCCCCCTCGAAATCCGGCGCGCCCACGATATGCTGTTTATCCCCAAGCCGCTTTACGGCGTTAATGCGGTCACGGTATTTTGCGGCGCGCTCGTAATACATATCCTCTGCCGCCGCGTTCATTTTTTCTGTAAGAGATTTTATTAAAAAAGTATATTCGCCGTTTAAAAAGCGGGAAAGTTCAGAAAAAATTTCTTTATATTCCCCTGAGCTTACATTCCCCGAGCAGGGAGCGACGCACAGCCCTATCTGTGCGTTGAGGCAGGGGCGCTGTTTGCCGATATCCTTTGGGAAAACGCGGTTGCAGGTGGGTATGCCAAAGGTGCGCCGCGCCGTTTCGGCAATATTCCGTGCGACAACGTAGGAGGAAAAGGGACCGAAATAACGGGCTTTATCGTCCTCCCGTTTATACACGGTTACAAGACGGGGGTACTCTTCGTCTGTTATTTTAAGATAAGGATAGCCGGAGGAATCCTTAAGCTTGATATTATATCTGGGCATATACTGCTTTATAAAAGAATTTTCAAGCAGCAACGCTTCCAATTCCGTATCGGTATGGTAGACCTCAAAATCGTGAACGGACGCCACCATACGGGCAGTCTTTCCCGTATGAGTCTGGGCAAAATAGGAGCTTACACGGTTGCAAAGCGCCTTGGATTTACCGACATAGATCACCTTGCCGGATTGAGAATGCATTATATACACGCCGGGAGTCGGAGGAAGCAGACGCGCTTTTTCCAGTAATTGCTCTTTTGTCATAAGAGGAGTCCTTTTTATATAAAAAACAAACGGGAGGGGCAAACCCCCTCCCCCTGAAAGTTGAGATGACGATATTTACTTAAAGCTTAATCGGCAAAGCCGCTGAGTATCAAAGAGCAAAGTCCTTCGAGTGCCTCGTTTTCATCTATTCCGTCTGCGATGAGTGTAACGGAATCTCCTTGACGGACGCCAAGGGAAAGAACACCCAGCAAGCTCTTTGCATTTGCACGGCGTGAGTTATTTTCTATCCACACGGAGCATCTGTATGAGTTTGCTTTCTGTATAAAGAAAGTGGCAGGGCGCGCATGCAGTCCCACACTGTTAACCAATGTTATCTCCTTTGAAAGCATTTTATATTCCTCCGTAATAAACTAATATAATAACATATTATAATTGAAAACCGCTTGATTGTCAAGCATTATTTTATTCCCATTTATTCGGAAATATTGTTTCCTTCCGTTTTGGAAGAATTCTCCGCTTGGGTGACGGATTTTACCGTGAGATCAAAAGCGACCAACGTTCCTTCTGCGGAAATAACGTCCCCTGCGGAGATAACCTTTCCGTTTTCAAGACAGAACACGCCGTCGCGGTAATAGCCCTCTACGGTGAGAACGCCGGAAATTACGCTTTTTTCCAATTCCACGTCCTCTTCATAGCTGCCGTCCTCCATCTGTACCCAAACGGGTGCCAGAATTTTTGAAAGCTTGTCTGCTTTACCGAGAGAAATATCCGTTCCTGCAATATAAATGTTATCTCCCTTTATAAAATAACTGTAAAAAAGCGTGGACATAGGCTCGCTTTCAAAAGCAATTTCCATTGTTACCGTTTCTTCTCCCGAAACAAGGCGGATAATATCCGTGCGGAAGAATGCGCCTGCGATTATGGCAACTATTAAAACTATTATTACTATATCCAATACGTTGAATTTTTTAAGCTTATTTTTCATCAGACTTTACCTCCGTAACTCCGGAAAAATATCCTTCGGCGGAAAAGCCGTTAATATAAAACTCTATATCCCCGTTTACCTTTACGTTAACGCCGTTGACGGAATAACCTCTTGAATCGGAATCCGCGTCAATTTCCACTGTCATAACGATACGGCTGTGGTCGGGAACGTCTACCGTAACCAAAGGCCAGCGGTTGCCGCTGTCCACACGGGTGTCCGCATATACCTGGGTGGCCTTGGCGGTATAAGATTTCTTCACCACGCCGATATAGGTTCCGTCCGAAGTATAAAGTATGTCGCCTTCGTTTATATCGGCGATGATATCATCGGGAACGCAATCCGCCACCACGGTTACTTGTATTTTTTCTGTACTCCAGCCCGCTTGGGATACGGTTTTTACGCCCAGAAACACAAATATGGCAACAAACGCAACTATTATCAAAGCATCCAGAGCGTTAAAGGATTTTTTATTCCACTTCATATTTCATCGCCTGCCTCTCTGTCATAAACTCTCGGTAATCCGCACATACAGCCGCAAACTGCCGAAAACAAAAGTATATTTTCCCACATATTCCATACTCCGCCGAAAATACTGCAGAGTAAAAGGGCACAAAGGGTTGCACAAGCCGCCGAAGCGGAATGCTTTAATTTGCCTCCCGTCTTGCCGGAAAAGGTAACAAGTCCTCTGCGCAAAAGCAACACTACCGTTACGACAAACAGAATAAAGAGAAGTATTCCTCCACCTATTATCAGTGCCGAATACATATCGCCGTTCAAAGCGGAGCCGTAGCCTCCGCTTTTAAAAGCAAAGGTAAAGGCTTTATCTCCAAACCCCGCGCCGGAAAACAGATATTTCCACGCGATTTTTGCTGCGGGAGGGTAAACGGGAATTGAAGAAACCGTAGTTCCGTCTATTATCTCCGTGCTGAACAGTACAAGCACTGCAGCGCAGGAGATAACGGCGCCGAAAATTATTCCCATACGCTTGCGGAAGGCAAACACAAAATATATTGTCGTAGTAATGATTACCGCAAGGTACATCCATTCTGAAAAGGTTAAAGCAGCCGCAACGTATATTGCCACGCAGGCAATGGTGCCGGAGGAAAACGCTCCTCTTGAAAAAGCGGTGGAAAGAGCCGCGGGAACGAGTATGGGCAAAAGAAATACATACTCGCTCTTTTGCGCCAGATAATCGCCGAATGCGCCGAGTTCGCCCTTGAACAAAAATGCAAATATACAGCACATGGCAAGCATCAAAGCCCCGCTGTTAACGGCGCTCATAAGGCGGCAAAGTTGTTCGCTGCTGCGCATAAGGTTGGCGCACAGTATATAGAGAACGGCTACCGTAAGTACGGTCAATCCGATATTTTCATAGCCAAAGGGTGTTATTTTACCCGAAATATAAGCGGAAAGAGCAAACAGCAAAGCAAAAATATCTGCCGCTGTAAAATAGAAATTGCGCTTTCCGATAAGCAGCTTGAACAGATAGCTTACACCCGCAGTCAACGCCGCAAAGGCGGAAATACGGATATCCGCAAAGGGTAAAAGGAACAGGGAGATATAAAGTCCCCCTTCGGGAGAGTAAATTATTACCGCAACGGCGGCTGCCGAAAGTAAAAACAAAAGGATATTTAAAGGGGATACAAAAAATCCCAAAACTCCCGCAATGGTACCGAAAAGCACTCCCCACGCCAGACGTTTTTTGGGAGGTCTTTTTTCCTCCAAGGCGTATCGGCTTACGGAAAACATTTCCTTTGCCACGTAAGAGGTTAAGATACCGTCGCTTATACAGGTAATGACACTGCGGCGCAAAGGCAAAAGCAAAAGCCCCGAAAAAGCGATAACCGCAGAATATATAAGAGAAAACACATCGTATTCATTGCCTGCGTACAGCTTTACAAAGAAAGCGGCGGCGGAATACAGACCCGTAAAAAACAAAAATACTCCGAAACTGCCTACGGAGGTATCAAGCAAGGCTCTGCAAAGAGACGCCGTTATAGACACCACCCGGCTCTGCTCTGCGTGTAATGCGCAAAATCTGCGCACGCGGGAAGCGCCGTGGGTGATTTTTTTATACAAAGATCCCAGCAGACTGCTTTCAAGAAGGGAATCTTCCTTTAATAAGGATTCACCCTCGCCTTGAGGCGTTAAGCCTTTGCCGGAAAAAAAGCGCGACCAAATACGGCTCCCACCTGTGAGCCGTGAGATATACGAGCCGATTTTGCCGCGTTTTAACATTCTTTCTTTTCCTCGTTGTCCGTCTTTATAAGATCGGGACGTTTTTTAAGAGTGCGGAGCAGAGATTGCTCTGCCTGCCACTTTTTTATTTCTGCGTGGTTGCCGTTTACCAATACCTCCGGCACCTCCAGCCCCTCAAAGACTCTGGGGCGGGTGTACTGGGGATATTCCAGCAGACCGTCCGACAAACTTTCTTTTTCATAGCATTCCGGATCCTTGAGCACGCCTTCCAAAAGCCTTGCGGTGGCATCCACCACTATCTCTGCGGCTATCTCTCCTCCGGTAAGCACGTAATCTCCGATAGAGATCTCCTCGTCTATTTCCAGCTCGATAACCCGCTCGTCAATACCTTCGTAATGACCGCAAAGCAAAATAAGGTTATCGTACTGCAAAAGCTCCTTAGCTTTCTGTTGGTTGAACAGACTGCCCTGAGGAGAAAAATATATGGTGCGCACGGTTCCGTTAAGACGCTTCTTAACGTCCCGTATGCAATCCACGATAGGCTGGCAAGCCATAACAAGACCAAAGCCGCCGCCGTAGGGAGAATCGTCCACACGGCGGTGCTTATCTTTGGTATACGATCTGATATCGTTTGTATTAAGTGTAAAAAGTCCTTTTGCCCGTGCTCTGCCGATAATGCTGGTGTTAAAATAGTTATCCAGCATATCGGGGAACAGCGTAAGTATTTCGTAATGCAAAAATATCAGCTTCCTATCCTGAGTCCTTCGTCCAAACGGACGTGTATGCCCTTTTCCACATCAACGGACAGGATATATCTGTCCACCGCGGGCACAAGATATTCTTTTTCTTCCCCTGCGATATAGTATAAAAATCCGCCTATGGTTTCGTCGATACGGGCAAGTCTGCCTATGCATTCCTGTGTATCTGCATCATATACGGGAAGATCGATAAGATCGTCGTTATAAATTACGTCCGCGGGAAGAGCGGGATCGTAACGGTCAAAATACACCGTTCTGCCGGTAAGCACCGCGCAGGCGGTACGGTCCTCATATCCCTCAAAAACGATAGAGGGTATGTTGGGACGGTAATTAGCTATTTTAAGCTTTTTTTCGCCCTTTTGGTCCAGATAGAGATATTCCACGCCCTCAAGATAATCGGGGCTGTCACACCAGCAGGAAAATTTGAGCTCCCCTTTTATACCCCGGGGAGAATTAAGCCTGCCTGCTTCTAAAAATCTTTTCATTAGTCGACAATATCAACGATAACGCGCTTGTTTTCCTTAGCAGCAGCCGCACGCATAACCACACGTATGCACTTTGCGATCCTGCCGCCGCGGCCGATAACCTTGCCCATATCGGACTTGGCAACGGAAAGTTCCAGTATGACCGTATCACCGCTGACTTTTTCGGTAACCGCAACCTGTTCGGGATGCTCCACGATAGCAGATGCGATATCAATAAGTGTCTGCTTCATCAAATAACCGTCCTTTCAAAAAATCGGCATATCTCACCCCTGAAAATCCTTGCGGATTTTCAGAGGCTAAAGTTAAAATTCTTACTGTACGCCGGTTTTCTTGAGAAGGGCTCTAACGGTATCGGTAGGCTGTGCGCCCTTTGCGATCCAATCCTTTGCCTTTTCGCCGTCAATGCTGATGACTGCGGGCTCCTTCATAGGATCATAGTAACCGATCTCCTCGATAAATCTGCCGTTTCTGGGATAACGGGAGTCTGCTACAACTACTCTGTAAAAGGGAGCCTTCTTTGCGCCCATTCTTCTGAGTCTGATTTTTACTGCCATGATGTTTTTCCTCCATAAAGGTGTTTTTTATTTTTATTTTTTTATTTTTTGTTAATTGGTGGGGTGCTTTCTCGCGGGGTCCCCAAAAATGCGCAAGCATTTTAGGGGTGTTTTTCTTGCGGGGTCCCCAAAAATCCGCAGGATTTTAGGGGTGTTTTCTCTTGCGGGGTGTTAGTTAAAAGCCGAAGTTCATGCCGCCGAAGCGCATTTTCTTGCTTCCCTTACCGGTCTGCTGTTTTGCCATCTGCTTCATAAGCTTGTTTATCTGCTCGTACTGCTTAAGCAGGCGGTTTACTTCTTCAACCGTTCTGCCGCAGCCCGCGGCGATACGCTTTTTGCGGGAAGAATTTATAATATCCGGTTTTGCTCTTTCCTTGGGTGTCATGGAAAGAATTATAGCCTCCATATGAGCCATTTGCTTTTCGTCTATTTTCGCGTCCTTAAGCTGGGAAGGCTTTATTCCCGGCATCATACCCAAAAGCTGCTCCATACTGCCCATATTCTTTATCTGGCGGAACTGGTCCAGATAATCGTCCAGAGTGAAAGAAGATTCAAGGAACTTCTTTTCAAGCTCTGCCGCTTTCTTTTCGTCAAACTGCTGCTCCGCTTTTTCGATAAGGGAAAGTACATCGCCCATACCCAGTATACGGGATGCCATTCTGTCCGGATAGAAGGGCTCTATATTTTCTATCTTTTCGCCCACGCCGATAAACTTTATGGGCTTGCCGGTAACGTATCTTACGGAAAGCGCCGCACCGCCGCGGGTGTCGCCGTCCAGCTTGGTGAGTATAACGCCGGTTATATCCAGCAGGTTGTTAAAGCTTTCCGCTACGTTTACCGCATCCTGACCTGTCATTGCGTCTACTACCAACAGGGTTTCGGTGGGGTTGACTTCGTCACGTATGCGCTTTAACTCCGCCATCAGAACTTCGTCTATATGAAGTCTGCCCGCGGTATCCACAAACACCATATCGTGACCGTACTTTTTTGCGTGGACAAGAGCTTCTCTCGCCGTTTTTACAGGGTCCTGCGTGCCTCTTTCAAAAACCTGAACTCCCGCTTGTCCGCCTACTATCTTTAACTGATCTATAGCGGCGGGGCGGTAAATATCACAGGCTACAAGCAAGGGATTTTTACCTTGCTTTTTATACATACGGGCAAGCTTTGCGCAATGGGTGGTCTTACCGCTGCCCTGCAGACCGCACATAAGCACTACCGTGGGAGGTGCGGAGGATATGGTAAGCTTGGCATTGCTTCCGCCCATTAAAGCTATAAGCTCTTCGTTTACTATTTTTACTATCTGCTGTGCGGGAACAAGGCTTTGCATAACGTCTGCGCCTACAGCGCGCTCGGACACTTTTGCAACAAATTCCTTAACCACTTTGAAGTTAACGTCCGCTTCCAGCAAAGCCAGCTTTATCTCACGCATGCCCGCCTTTACGTCGGCTTCGGTGAGTCTGCCCTTGTTGCGGAATTTCTTCAAAGCACCCGCCATTTTATCTACAAGACTCTGAAACATATTATTCTCCCAGCAGGGATTCGGCAGCCGCGCGGATCTCCGAAGAATCTGTAAGCGCAATAATTCTTTCTGCCGCGGTTTTTACCGTTTGTCCCCTTTCATATACGTGAAGACATTCCTCAAGCTCGTACAATCTTTCCTCACCGTGCTTTATAAGGTCACGCACCGCCTGACGGGTGATCCCCGTTTGCTCGGCTATTTCCGCCAGGGAAAGATCCTCGTTGTAATACAGATCCAAAGCGTCTCTCTGGCGTGAGGAAAGCACGCGGGAATAGCAATCAAACAGAACAAGTATGCGCTCTCTTCCGTTCATAAAACTCCCGCCCTCTCAAAAAACAGTCCCCTAAGGGACTATGTTAAAAACGTGTGCCTGTAAAGTTTTTTTCTTTACAGGCACATATTATATCCGTTATATGGTAATTTGTCAAGTACTTTTTTGATATTCTCTTACTTTTTTACTTTGTTTTTCCCACATTTTTTCCTGGGTAAGCCTTGTTATGTCACGGCAGAGGGTGCGGGCGCTTCCTTTGCACTCTTTTACCGCATTTTTAACCGCTTCGGAGGGCAAAAATATATCCTCTCCCCGTCTGCGGGCAAGCAAAGACAGCTTTTCGGCGTGGTCAAAGCCTATGCGTTCAAGGGAACAAGTGTCAAGCGGAGCAAAGAAAATAATATCGTCCACTCTTTCGGTTATATCCGAAGGGACAAGCGCGGTTACGTCCTTACCCTCTTTACCGCTGTAAAAGCCCGCCCGCGCAGACAGATTTTCATCGGACACGGTTATAATTACCGTGGCATCCTCAAAGGATACCGTCAGCCCGTCGGAATCGGTAAGCTCGCCTTTATCCAGAATACGGGATATAAGGCTTTTAACGTCGGGGTGGGCTTTTTCCGCATTGTCAAACAGCACCGTGGAAAAAGGAGTGCGGCGCACCGCCTCTGTAAGCACGCCTCCTTCCCCGCTTCCCGTATAACCGGGAGGCGCTCCGATAAGGCGGGATACGGAATGAGGCTCGGTGTATTCCGACAAATCTATTGATATAAGTCCTTTTGGGCTTCCGCTTAAAGCAAATGCAAGCTTTTTTGCACATTCGGTCTTGCCTACTCCGTTTGGACCGTAAAACAGCATACTTCCTGCAGGACGTCCTCCCTCCGCAATACGGGAAGACCGCCTTTTTACTGCGGCTATTATGGCGGAAACCGCCGCATCCTGACCTATAATTCCGTTTTTTAAGGTATTTTCCGCCTGATCCACCCGCAGGCAATCGGAATCCGTAATAAATTCCAGAGGCACTCCCGACATTTCCTCCGTAAGACAGGCTATATCCCGCTCCGTTACCGTTTCTCCTCCCGACATACGCTTGGCGGAGGCGGCTTCGTCTATAAGATCGATAGCTTTATCCGGCAGATATCTTCCCGAAATAAAGCGGTGGGAATATTCCGCCGCGGCGGTAATGGCTTGGTGGGAGATACATACACCGTGGTATTTTTCGTATTTATCCTTTAAAGCGTACAGCACGGTCTTGCATTCCTCCACCGTGGGCTCGTTTACGTACACCTGCTGGAAACGCCGGCACAAAGCCCCATCCCTTTCTATGCTTTTTTTGAATTCCTTGGGGGTGGTTGCCCCGATAAGCTGTACTTCGCCTCTGGCAAGAGCGGGCTTTAAGATGTTGGAGGCGTCCACCGCACCCTCCGCCGCGCCTGCCCCCACAAGAGTGTGAATTTCATCTATAAAGAGTATTACGTCTTTATCCTCGGTGGCTTCACGTATGATATTGCGGAGTTTCTCTTCGAATTCGCCTCTGTATTTGGTGCCTGCCACCAGACAAGCCATATCCAAAGACAGTATACGGCGGGAAAGCATTTCCTCCGGAACGTCCCCTTTTGATATGCGCAAAGCAATGGATTCCGCAACTGCGGTTTTGCCTACTCCGGCTTCCCCGATAAGCAGAGGATTGTTTTTGCGGCGGCGGAGAAGGATGCGAAGTATACGCTCCTCCTCCTTTTCTCTGCCCACAACGGGGTCTATTTCTCCAAGCATCGCTTTTTCAGTAAGGGATACCGAATATCTGTCAAGATTGGGGGTGGATAACCGTACTTCTCTTTTTGCGCTCATTTTGGTGTGTTTTTTCCTTTCCAGTGCCTTTTTCAAATTGTCCGTATCTATATCCATATCATCAAGCAGGCGGGTAGCCACACAGTCCGATTCCAGCAAAGCTATGAACAGCGCCGTGTTATCCACCTCCTCTCCCCGCGGGGTATTCTCCGCCCCGCGTGATAAAACTTTCTTCAAAGCGGGGGTCATATCCTCCGGCGATAAAAAGGTCTTTTCCCCCTTATCCGATAACTGCTCTATTCTTTTAAGTATATCTTTTTTATTAAGTTCGGCGGGAAATCCGTCTGCTTCCACAAGGGCGTACAGCAAATGCTCGGTGCCCACGTAAATGTGACCTAAGTCCGAAGCTGTCTTTATCGCCAGATTAAGAGTAGAATAAGAATGATCCGAAAATCTGCCCTGCATATATCCCCCTCCCTCGGTAGGTTTTACCGTTTCAAATACATTTTATGTGTTTTTGCGAATTCTTGTTAAAACCCCTTCCAATGAAGCAGTTTTTGTGCTATAATAGGTCAAAGGAAAGGAGGTATGCTCTGTGGCAGAAAAGAAGCCGGTTAAGAAGACCCGCAAACTCTTGGTTAAAAAGCCTGCGGTAAATGAGCCTGTTCAAAGCAGACGCCCGTTAACGGAAGAAGAAAAATACCGCCGTGACACCCGCAAAGCAAGGGCGATACAACGCAAACGTGCAAGACGGGAAAAGACGGTTGCCGTAATAGCGGTAATGCTGGCGGTGTACGTGGGCGTTATCGGAATTATTGCCGCATACGGCATACTTTCATTCAATTCCGTTGCGGAAAGTTCCAAAGTATATTCCGTGGAGGGATATATGGGTGAAACAAAGGCGTTTACCGTTTCCGCCGCAAATGCGAACAATTCCTACGGACTTTACATCCCCTTTTCCACCCTTACAAAGCTTTGCCCCATGTCTATTGCGGGGGATAAAGACGCGGTGGCAATAATTTTGCCGGAAAGCGGCGATTATATTAAATGCTTTTCCAATTCCTCTTCCATTTGGGTGAACGACGCGCCCTGCAGACTTTCCGCCCCCGTGCTTTTTGAAGAGCAGGATTGGCTTATTCCCGTGGAAATGCTGGAGTATATCAACGGCATAACCGTAACCTACGGAGAAAACAGAGTGTGTACCGTGTACGTTAAAGATGCTTCCCAGCTTCTTTCCGCTTCCCACTCCCTGCCCGTGGGTATAGATAATATAGAATTCAGCCCCCTTTACGATACCGACTATATATACGGCGAAGAAAGCGGCGATGAAGATATATCTGAATAAAAAATAAAACGCATGTAACCTTTCCTTGTTTTGCAAAGTATTGTATATAAAACTAAACGGAGGTTATTTATGAAAAACACATTGTGCTTGTTAATTTGCTTGTTTATGTGTGCTTTGTTTTTTGCGGGATGTGAAACCGACGAGCAAAGCATGCAAGATACTAATGAAAGCGGAGAAAATGTTTCCGTAAATTCCGAAAGTATCTTCGACGAGAGCGATATTTCCGCCGAAGACGAAGTAACTCTTACAGAAATTGTTGTTACGGGGCAAGCTCTCGACACCGCCGTAGACACCTTCTATGAAGACGATTATTACGAATATTACTTTCCTACCATGCCTCAGCACGAATACGTTATCGTCAAATATTCCGATGGCACGTCGCAAAACGTTAAAGATGCGCTTGCAGACGGAAGAATAACTGTTTTCGACCTTAATAAGTTCGATATCGAATATGAAAAAATTGCAAAAGAATACTCTCTTTTACGAGGAAATGAGCTTGTTGTGAAAATTCACATAAGTTCATTGCCCGAAGCGTATGAATATTCCTATGACGGCGAAGACGCTGAAGAGATCGTAAAATATTTAAAAGGGTTGGCGCTTATATCCGATTTCTCTGAAAATCCTGATGAATATGCGGGAATGACGTGGGTTATAGAGCTCGAATACGAAAACGGCGCCAACGCAACGGTTTACCATTTCGGCAATATGTTTATACGCACCGATCACGGAAAATGGTACATGATGGAACACAGCGAAGCGCTAAAGCTGAGCGAACTGATCAAAGAACTTAACAAATAAACCCCCACAACGACAAAAACGGCGAGAGAAAAAATCTCTCGCCGTGTTTTTATGCTGTTTTGTGGAGTGCTTTTTCTTGTGGGGTGCTTTTACAGTCCCATTTTCTGGATAAGCATTCTGGAGCAATCCAGCTGGTTGGGGATATTGCCGTTTTCATCGCGCACGCGCCAGATATCGGGTGTGATCTCGTCCGCAACGTACATCTTGCCGCTTTCGTCATATCCTACTTCGATCTTGAAATCGATAAGGGTGAGGTTGAGAGTTGCAAGGTATTCCTTAAGTACTTCGCCTACGCGGAGAACGATGCTCTGCGCTTCGTCGTACTGACCTTCCTTAAGAAGACCCTTCATAATGCACAGACGCTCGCTGATAAGAGGATCGCCCTGAATATCGTCCTTAAGAGTAACCTCTGCGTAAGGAGGATCGAATACGATACCCTCTTCCAAAGAGAAGCGGCGGCACATACTGCCTGCGGTGTAATAACGAAGCACGAACTCCAGCTTGGGAACGGTGAGCTTGCGAACCTGCATAAGTCCCTTATCTACGTCTGCTGCGATATAGTGGGTGGGAACACCGTTTTTCTCCATAAGCTCAAAGAAGAACTTGGAGATGGCAAGACCGATCTTGCCCTTGCCCTCTACGCTTCCGCCAACGGTGTTGGAACCGGGGTCGAACACGCCGTTTTCGCCTGTCATACTGTCCTTGAACAAAAGGTGAACTATGTTCTTTTCCTCGTCAAGTAAAACGTCCTTTGTTTTGCCGGTGTAAAGTGTCTTCATACTTCGTAAAACCTTCTTTTTATCATAGATTTGTTTATTATCTCAATAGAACGATTAATTATATCACAGCGTTAAAAATTTGACAAGTACGTGAATAAAAAAATTTGACCGCTGTATAAAAAATTTTAATTATTTTTTCTTTTCCCGCCTGCTTTTTACTATTTTATTGTATATAAGCAAGCCGGCTATACTTACCGCGCCGGTTATTCCGTATAAAAGTAATGCGTGAATGTACTGCCCCTCTCCCAAAAGATGTCCCCCGAAGGTGGAGGAAATTACCGAAGGAAAACGGGCAACCAGGGAAATACACAGAAATTCGGTGATTTTAATATCCGTAAGTCCTGCGAAATATGTGATAAGGTCTTTTGGGGTGCCGGGAATAAAAAACAGGATGAATATTAAAAAGTTACGCTTTTTGGAGGTGTTTATGAATTTAAGCTCGTTTATCTTTTCCCTTGAAACGAACACCTCCACCAACCGTATTCCGAAACGGCGGGTGAGAAAAAAGATTAAAGCCGATGCGGCGGCAACGCCCGCATAGCAGATAACCGTTCCCCAAAGAGGTCCGAAAGCATATCCCGCGGCAGTCTCCACCACCTCGCCGGGAATGAGGGCGATAAACACCTGCAGAAACTGCACTCCGAAAAGTACCAACCACCCCCACGGGCCAAAGGAGCGTATGTAATCTCTGAAGCCTTCTTCGGAAAAAGAGGACAGCCATTTCCACACAAAAAGGGTGGCAAGGAGAGCAAGAATTATTACCACAGCCAATGAAAGGAGCGCAAGTATTTTCTTTGTTTTTTCTGTTTTATTCATTTTAACCTATATATTTTCTTATTTTTTCAAAGGTTTGGTTAAGAGAATCGAAATCAATTACACCGTTTTCATCGAAAGAGGTGGCTTCCACGGTAAAATCGCCTCCGTAGTTTTGCTCCTTCAGATATGCAAACAGCTTATCAAAATCCACCTTACCCTCGCCTATATGCAGGGTCTTAAGGTTTGACCAATCCATATATCCCCCGCCGTAATCGTTTATATGAAAATGCTTTATACGGTTAAAAACCTCTGTATTTTCATAAAGCTTTTCCGTTTGTGCGTGGAATTGGGACATTTTCGTATCGAAGGTAAAGGAAATATCGAGAAACTCACGTGAAAGCGAAACAAGATGTGTAAAAGGATCCTGATGGTTGCACACCACGTTTTCCACCGTTAAAAGCAGACCGAAGGACAAAGCGATCTCATTGAGCCGTACATACATTTCCATATTGTGGGGCATATCCTTATCCGAATCAATACCGCTCCACAAATGTAAAACCAGCTTTTCCGAACCGATATCTTTTGCAAGACGGCAGTTTACCTCAAACAATTCTACCGCTTTTTCGGTATCGCCTTCTCCGTTGCGGCTGATACGATCCCCCACCTGCTTTTCTATATGGAAAACGGGAAAGGATGCTCCCGTGCCCAAAACGACCTTTTTTACTTCGTCTATCTTATCGTACCAGGTGCTGTACATCATAAATTCGAATCCGTCGCAATTAAGGCTGCGGACACATTCATCCAGCAGATATATGTTTCTTCCGTTTGGTCTGCCGATAACGGCGCCCGTAGAACAAAATACACGGTTCATAAAAACACCTCCGTCCTTGCCCCATTATACCCCCGAATAAGACAAAATTCAATATAATATGCAAAAAATGGTATTCATTCCCCTATTGACAACCGTAAAGCTCTGTGGTACAATACATTTAACAATTAGGTTAAATGTTAAATGAGGTGAACACGTGGGACTTCAAAATACCTTAAAAGCCCTTTCCGACCCGATCAGACGGGAAATACTCAATATGCTTAAAAGCGGCAGAAAGTCCGCGGGAGAGATATGCGAGCGTTTTTCGGTTACGGGGGCTTCGATCTCCCGTCATTTATCGGTGCTGAAGGAAGCGGATCTTATAAGAGATACCCGCGAGGGAAAGTATATATATTACGAACTGAACGCATCCGTTTTAGAAGAAATTATGCTGTGGATAACCGCCCTGAAAGGAGAAAGCGGCAATGATCAAAAAGAATAAAACAACCATAATTTTTGCAAATATTTTAACACTTTTACCGATAATTTCGGGAGTCATCCTTTGGGATAAACTACCCCCGTCCATGCCTATACATTGGAACTTGGCGGGAAATGCCGATTCCTACGGGAGCAAAGCTTTTTTCGTGTTCGGTTTGCCCCTTATAATGCTTGCCCTTTTATGGGTGTGCATTCTTTTAACTGCTTTGGATAAAGAAAGCAAAAAGCAAAATCCCAAGGCGGTTTCCGTGATGCTGTTGATAATCCCTCTGCTTTCCTGCTGTTTAAGCGGATTGACGTACGGCGCAGTACTTTATGAAAGCACTTTCCCCGTTTATTTTGTAAACCTTATCTTAGGCGGAATGTTTATAATAATTGGTAACTATCTGCCCAAATGCAAGCAAAACAAAACCATGGGTATAAAGATAAAGTGGACCCTTGAAAGCGAGGAAAACTGGCAAGCCACCCACCGTTTAGGAGGAATAGTATGGTTTTTCTGCGGTGCGGCTCTGGTACTTACCATCCTGCTTCCCGAAAAGCTTTCCATGGCGGCAATGTTTGTACTGATATTGGTTGCCGTTTTGGTTCCCATCATATACTCCTACTGCTTTTATAAAAAGCAAAAAAAGGAGGGCGGCTTTGAGCCCAAGCCCATATACGATAAAAAGAAATACAAAGTGATCGGAATTATCGTAACGCTTGTTTTGGCGATCCTTTTTGCCGCGCTTATTCCACTTATGTTTACGGGAAATATTACCGTGGAATACGGAAACGCAGGATTTAAAATAGAGGCCGATTATTTCGAGGATCTTACCGTAGGCTATAACGAGGTCGACAGCGTGGAGCTGGTAGAGAATTTTGACAGAGGCACAAGAGTATACGGATTTGGCAGCTCAAAGCTGCTTATGGGCACCTTTGAAAGCGACACTTACGGAAAATACACCCTGTACGCTTACACAAAATGCGATTACGGCGTAGTGGTGCGCTCCGGCGAAAAAACGCTTATCATTACGGGAAAAGACAAGGCGGAAACCGAAAAGATATATGAAAAACTGAATCTTTTTTGCGGAGATTAAATATGAAAGCCATTAAAACCACAGCATTAACAAAATATTACGGCGCTTCCCGTGGAATTATCGAAGTTGACCTTGCGGTTGAAAAAGGAGATTTTTACGGGTTTATAGGTCCTAACGGGGCAGGCAAAAGCACCACGATACGCGCTCTTTTGGGACTTATTTCCCCTACCTCCGGCAAGGCGGAGATCTTGGGAAAGGATATACAAAAGGATAAAACCGAAATACTTGCATCCGTTGGCTATCTGCCCTCCGAATCCGGCTTTTACGGAAATATGCGGGTTAAAGAAATGCTTGGCCTTTCCGCGAAATTGAGAAAGCAAAACTGCGAAAAAGAGGCAAAAATCCTTTGCGAAAGGCTTGATCTGGATGCGGAAAAGCGTATAGGCGAACTGTCCTTGGGAAACAGAAAAAAGGTAGGTATAATCTGCGCTTTACAGCACAAGCCCGAGCTGTATATACTTGATGAGCCCACAAGCGGTCTTGACCCCTTGATGCAAAGAGAGTTTTACACTATTCTGCAGGAAAGAAACGCCGAAGGTGCCACGGTATTTTTATCCTCCCACGTGCTGTCCGAGGTAAGCCGTTATTGTAAAAATGCGGCGATAATACGGGAAGGCAGGCTTTTGGTTTCCGATTCCGTGGCGAATCTCGGCCATACGGGAGTTAAACGCATATCTCTGCGGGGTGTTAAAAATATGCCCGAGATAAAGGACATACGGGATATGAAGACGGAAAATGATACTATAAGCTTTTTGTACGGCGGACGAACGGATGAGCTTGTGAAAATACTTTCCGCCGCTTCATTTGAGGATATAAATATAACCGATCCCGATTTAGACGAGGTGTTTATGCACTACTACGTAAAGGAGGAAAGCAAATGACTGTCTTTCTACATGAATTAAAGCAAAACAGACTGTCTGTTATGATCTGGTCGGCGGTCATTGCCTTTATGCTGGGGGTAAGTATACTTATATATCCCGAGATGTCCTCACAGATGGGAGATATATCGGATATGTTTTCGAATATGGGCGCGTTTTCCGATGCTTTCGGAATGGACCAAATAAACTTCGGCGAATTTATGGGATATTTCGGCGTGGAATGCGGAAACGTGCTGGGATTGGGAGGACCTATCTTTGCCGCAATAACGGCGGTGAGCGTTTTGTCAAAGGAAGAAAAAAACAAAACTGCGGAATTTTTGCTTACCCATCCTGTTTCCCGTGGCAGAATTATTACGGAAAAGCTGTTTGCCGTAATTACGCAGATAATTGTGCTGAACGTATCGGTTATGGCGGTTTCCTGCATAGCCACGCTGGTTATCGGCGAAAGTCCCGAATGGGGAAAGATGGCGCTTATCTTTTTGGCATACTTTTTACTGGACCTTGAGGTGGCGTTTATATGCTTCGGTCTGTCTGCGTTTTTGCGCAGAGGGGGATTTGCGGTTTCTCTGGGAATTACAATGGCATTTTATTTTATGAATATACTTGCCAACATTACCGACGAGATCAAATTCCTCAAATACATAACCCCCTACGGCTATACCGACAGCGGATATATTATTAAAAACGGCGCTTTGGATTTTAAATATATGTGGATCGGCTTGTTACTTGCCGCCGCAGGACTTATTACCGCATACACGGTATATACCAAAAAGGACATAAAATAAAGCGAGGTACGTAAACCGTGGACATTATTATAAGACCTATTGAGGAAAAAGATAAAAACACGCTTCTTGAAATGATGCGGGTGTTTTACGCATCGGAGGCGGTGTTCAGCAACGGTTCGGAGGAAATATTTTTAAACGATATAAACAACTGTATAAACGAAAACCCTTATCTGGACGGATACGTTATAGAAAACGGTGAGGATATTCTGGGATACTCTATGGTAGCAAAAAGCTATTCCACGGAGTTTGGCAAAAGCTGCATATGGATAGAAGACCTGTATATAAAGCCCGAACACAGAGGAAAGGGGCTGGGAAATAAGCTTATGGAGTTTATTTCCTCTGCCTATACAGACTGTATCTTCCGTCTGGAAGTGGAAAGAGAAAACACGGCGGCAGTAAATCTTTACAAAAAACACGGATTTACCGTTTTACCATATACGGAAATGAAAAAATAACAGTCACCCCTAAAATCCTGCGGATTTTTGGGGACCCCAAACAATCACCCCTAAAATCCTGCGGATTTTTGGGGACCCCAAACAATCACCCCTAAAATCCTGCGGATTTTTGGGGACCCCGACAATCACCCCAAGAAACAACGCTCGGTTTAAAGACCGAGCGTTTTCGTTTTATAAAACTCTATATCATATTTTGGTCGTACACCGCTCTTGCGCCGCCGATAAACTTGGGGCGTGTACGGGCGGCAAGCACTGTTGCGTTTCCGATACGGTTGTTTTCAAGCCGCAAAGGCACAGCCACTTTTTTTAAATGCATTCCGATGAGGGTAAAGCCGATATCCATTCCCGCATCTGCTTTTATTTCCTCCAGCACGACGGGTTTTTCAAAGCCTTGGTACGCCTTGGTTGCAAGAGAACCGCCTGCTTTGGGCTGTGGAATTACGTTTACCGCTTCCGAAAAAGGAAAAGCCGATTTTTCCGTAACTATTGCTCTGTTCAAATGCTCACAGCACTGTACCGCAAGGAATATTCCCTTGCTTTTTGTGTAATCGTAAAGGGCGTTGAAAATTTCTCCTGCCGTATCCGGATCGGAATTGGTGCCTATTTTTGCCCCCATCACTTCGCTGGTGGAGCATCCCACCACCAATATATTGCCTGCGGTAAGTCCCGCTTTTTCGCAAAGCTCCGTGACCGCAGCTAACGTTTGTTCATAGATAGTCGTATTCATAAGCATATCCTTTATTTTTTTATTTCCAGAGTATCCTCTTTGCCTCTGTATACCAAAAATTTGCAAAACAAAAATTCAAGCACAAAGTTTGATATCATCGTAACTGCCAGAACCAAAAAATCGTTTACTCCCTTTCCTTCCGCAAGATGCCCCAGATATGTGGACAGCGGCGTGAACACAAGATAAAATCCAAACACCTTTGCCATAGCTACGGGCACGTTGGCGGCAGATTTGAAGGTGTACCTGCGGTTAAGTGTGAAGTTCCAAATTATGGAAAGCACCAAAGACGTGAGATAGGGTATCCAATAAGATTTAATGAACAACTCCATTAACGCAAAGGAGCCCACCTGAATTATTCCCGCCGAAGCAGAAAACAGCGTAAACTTCACCGCCTGCCATAATTGCTTTTTATCGTTTTTCATTCTCTGCGCTTCTCCTTTATGTTTTTCTCACACTTGTTATACCACAAAATCAGAATATTTTCAAGTTTATATAAAAACGCTTGTTGAAAATTCAAAGAAACCGTATTATAATGAATATTGATAATAATTTGCTTTCTCTGCGGAAAGGAGAACTTGATATGTTTAAAAAGGATTTTATGTGGGGTACCGCTACCGCCGCTTATCAGATAGAGGGGGCTTCCCATGAGGACGGCAGAGGGCTTTCCGTATGGGACGTTTTCTGCGAGGACGGAAAGGTGTATGCGGGACATACGGGAGATACCGCCTGCGACCACTACCACAGATTTACCGAAGACGTTGCGCTTATGAAGGAACTGGGTATAAATTCATACCGTTTTTCCCTTTCCTGGCCCAGAATCATACCAAACGGCACGGGCGAAATTAACCAAAAGGGAATAGATTTTTATAACGCCCTTATTGACGAGCTTATTAAAAACAACATAACTCCCATCATCACTCTTTTTCATTGGGATTACCCCTATGAGCTTGAAAAAAAGGGCGGCTGGAGAAACCGTGAAAGCTCGGATTGGTTTGCGGAATATGCCGAAGCGGTGTTCAAAAATTTTTCCGACAGAGTAAAATATTTCGTTACCCTGAACGAGCCCCAGTGCTTTATAGGTCAGGGCTATGCCCAGGGAATACACGCTCCCGGACTTATATGCTCCAACCGTGATATCGTTACAATGGCGCACAACGTTATGCTTGCCCACGGCAAGGCGGTTATAAAGCTGAGAGAGATCGCCCCCGATTGCAAGATCGGATACGCTCCCACCGCTTCCGCCGCAATACCCGCAACGGACAGCGAAGAGGATATCGAAGCGGCGCGCACAAGCTTTTTCGATATTGATATGAATAACTGGACGTGGAACGTGTCCTGGTGGAGCGATCCCATTATGCTGGGAAGATATCCCGAGGAAACAAAGGCGTTTAAAAAGCTGGGCAAATATCTGCCCGAAAGCTACAAGGAAGATCTGAATATAATATCCCAGCCCATTGATTTTTACTGCCAGAACATATACAACGGCGCCCGCTTCAAGCAGGGCAAAAACGGTCCCGAATGGGTGCCCAATTCCATAAATATGCCCCTTACCAACTGTAATTGGCCCGTGGTGCCCGAATCTCTTTACTGGGGTCCCAAGTTCCTTTACGAGCGTTACAAAAAGCCCATTATAATTTCCGAAAACGGTATGGCGGGTTACGATGCGATCTCTCTTGACGGTGAGGTTCACGATGCCGACAGAATAGATTTTATACATAAATATCTTCTTGAGCTTGAAAAAGCCGTTGACGAAGGCATCGAGATCGACGGATATATGTATTGGTCGCTGATGGATAATTTCGAATGGTCAAAGGGATTTTCCGTCCGCTTCGGGCTTGTTCACATTGATTATATCACCCAAAAACGTACCCCCAAGGATTCCTTTCATTGGTATAAAAACGTAATAAAAACAGGCGGAAAAGCCCTGCACGAAATTTCAAAATAGTATACTTTTTCATTTTTTTATCGATGATCTTCCGGATGCCCACGGTGTTATGACTAAAGGTTTGGTTGAAGAATCCGGTTGTTTTCGCTCCCGCAGCGTAAATGACGTAAAATCACCCCAAGAAGCCTGGCGGCTTCTTGGGGACCCCGACAAAAATTCGAGCTTCTCGTAAATGAGAAGCTCGTTTTTTATTTATTTTTTGCGTTTGATAAACAATACCGCTCCGACAGCCAAGACGATAAACGCGATAACGCAAATTACGATTATCGTAAAGCTTCCCGAATTTTCGTCTTCGGGATCGGCGCTTACCGAGCCGTCCGATGCTTCGGTCGAAGTATCGGTAATTTCACCGATTTGGTCTTCGGAGGTGTCGCTTGACGCGTTTTTATCCTCGATAGTAAAGCTGTCAAGAACAAATCCGTTGATTTGCTTGGTCGTAACGACGATCTTATCGTTTTTAACCGTAACCGTCGTATATGCCGATTGAGTAGGGGTCGGAGTTGCAAGGATTCCGATCTCCTCCTCGTATTTCGCATCGTTTGCGCCGTCGTGATTCAATGCAGTCGATCCGATCGTCGTATAAACCGTACCTATTCCCTTTTCGATCGTTTCGTCAACTGCTTTGGTAACGATCTTTCCGTCCTTCATCGGATAGGTTCTGGTTACTAAGTGGGAATGTCCCTGAATAACAAGATCAACTCCGTATCCCTCGATAACGTCGTGTAACCAAGGTCTGCTTTCGCCTGCGCCCGCACGGTGATATACAGGCTCGTGGAAGAGCATTATCTTCCATTTTGCGTCCTTGTTGGCTTCGAGATCGCGCGTAAGCCAATCGCGTTGAGCGTCGATAATATGCTTATCCTGATTGCTGTAGCTTCCGGTGTTCAGCACGATAAAATGCGCATCGCCGTAATCAAAGGAATATATCGTTTCGTCCGCGTTTTGGAAAAGCTGTAAAATGTTACCGGTTACCGCATTCTTGAAGCTTTGATCAAGTGCCGCATTGCCGCCGTTGTTGGGGTGGTTGAAGTGATAATCGAAATAAAGCGGCGTTCCCAACGAATCGTGGTTGCCGATAGCGGCAAACATCGGAGTCGATGTTCCGTATCCGTTCAGCGACTTGAAATACATATTCCACATATCCTTATTGTTGCCTGTTTCGACAACGTCGCCGGTATGAAGAATAAACGCGGGGTCCTTGACCTCCTCGAACGCCTCTTGGTATGCAGCCATAGCGAACATAAAGCCCTTATCGCCCGAGGTCATTCCGTTCCAGGTGATGCCTTGTGTATCGCCGACGGCAATAAACGTAAACTCGTCGATGCTTTCCTTTGCGGTTCTGAATTTAAATATCTTCGTCCAATCGCTGTCCTTGTCGCTTTCCTTCTTGCCGATCTTGTATTCATATTCGGTGTCGGGAGAAAGCGACGAAATATCGCACTTGTAATAATCCTCGTCCGCTGTGTTGACCGACTCGATCTCCTTGACGGCGTCAACGGTCATCCATTCGGCATCGCCGACCTTGCGGTATTTGAGCGCCATCGTATTCTTACCGGCAAACTCGCTTTTTGCCGTCCAGGCGAAATTGCGCGTTGTCTGTGCCTCGTTAAACGAGGTTACAACGTTGTATATCTTCGCGTCCGAGCCGGTATAGATCGGTTCCTTCGTGGTAAGGGTATATTCGTTGACCGTGCATGCTTCGTATTTTACGTCAGCGGCAACGACCTTGCTTTCACCCGTGATGAAGTAATTCATCGCGTCGCCGCCCAGCAGAGTGTAAAAGCCTCTGCGGATTATTTCGCCGTTGGGACCTACGACCCTAACGGTTTGCATTTCCTGATCGGGGCTGATGACCGATTCGATCTTATAGGAGCCCTTGCCGTACGAGCCCAAAACGGTCTTTCCTGCAACCCTGAGGTTGCCGTTTTCGATACAGAACATCTCGGCTCCGCCGTATTTAAGCATAACCTTGCCGTTTCCGCTGTAATCGATCTCGGAGGTATATACCGCCTGTTGACCCTTTGCGATATTTATCTCGGTCGTGCTGTCCGCTTCGACAGTCAATACGCTGAATTTGAAATTATCCAGCTCAAAAGCGCCGTCCTCGCAACGGAACACAAGATTCGTCATCGCCGCACTTTCGGCAGCCATATCGGTAAAGGCGTTTCCGCTTCTCGAGCCTTGGATAACCTCGTTGCCGTTCGAATCGGTAATATTTACCAAAATGTTTGCACCCTCCCACGAAACCGTTACGTGCATTTGCTTGTTCAAATGCTCACTGTCGGCAAAATTCTTGGTGGTCGAGCCGACCTTTATGATATTTTCCTTCGTCGGCATTTCAATAAGATTATACCAGCCGCCGAAGGCAATATAAATTCCGCGCGTATAATTCGCTCCGCCCCAATTACTTCCGTCGCCCTTGTCGGTAAGCTTGAGATCGAAATCGAAAATATAGGTTTTGGTCTGATCGTAAGCACCAACGTCTTTAACCTTTTGCCAATTGAATCTGATCGAGCTTTGCTCCTTCAGAATCACCGCACCGTTTTTAAGCTCGGGCGCCTTTGCGTCGGTTTTGCGAACTTCCTCGAGTCCCCAAACACCGCCGGCGGTCATGGTATACTCTTCGGTGCCGAAGTCAAAATTCTGAACGTATTCGTTAGTTCCGTCACCGAAGGTCACGTTGTCGATCTCGATCGCGCCATCCTCACAGCGCCAAACGAGAAAACGGGTGTGCTTGTTGACAGTCGCGTACAGCTCATCGGTGCGCGAGCCCTTTGCGATCACCTTGCCGTCGCAGGCTACCGTGGAAATCACGGTTTTTTCGGAGGGCTTCCATTCAAAGGTACAGTTATAAACCTTATTTAATACATAGGTCGATTTATCGTTCGTCCATCCGCCCAACGGAAGCGCGGCGGTTTTGTCACCTGCACGAATGCCTATCTGTCCCGAATAGTTTCCGCTTCTGCATTCGATCTGGTTATAATAACCCGCAACCGCAAAATACAGCTCTCTGTTCCAAGTGCTGTATTGTCCGCGCGGCACGTCGTCGCCGAAATCAAGCACCTTAAAATCAAACGTAACGGTATAGGTTTTAGACTTATCAAAACCCGAAAATCCGTTAAGCTTTTGCCAATTAAAACGAATTCCGTCGCCCTCGGCAAAGTTCAAAACGCCGTTTTTGGCTATAGGAGCGCTGCTTTCAACCGAGCCGTAATCGTTATTGTCCTTTGGCGTTGCATATTCTTTTTCCCAAACGCCGGACTTGTCGTAAAGCTCGGACGAGCCGAAATCAACGTAATCGAAGGAATCGGTAAAAAGCACCTGCGCTTCATTCGCGGTTGCAGGCATCGAGCCAAGCCCTAAGGACTGAACGCAAATGAGCAGGCAAAAAAGCACTGCAAGAATTTTCTTCATAAGAAAGCCTCCGCGATATCGGCAATACCGTATTTTTAGAAAGTTTAACATGCAAATGTTGACAAAGCAAGTCAAATAGTGTATATATTATAGCAAAAAGTTGACTTTTTGGTTTTTGAGAAAGCGTAATGCCATGACAAAAAAAGAAAGCGGTTTTACCTCCGGCAATCTCTCACTTGAGTTCCACAGCTTCATACAACGTCAAAGCGGAGTGCTTAGGCAATTCCACAAAAATTACGAATGCATCACACCTCTCGAGGGAAAATGCGTATGCACGGTAAACGAGCACCGTTACGAGCTTTCCGTCGGCGAATGCATAATTTTGTTTCCCTTTCAGGTGCTCGAGCTTGAGCTTGAGCCAAACGCTTCTGTGCAGCGAATAATATTTAACGACCACCTTATTCTCACAGTTACGCAATCGATCGAGGGTATGATACCAAAAAAACCTGTTTTCCGTCCGAACGAAAGCGTTCTCGATTTCGGGCTTAAAATGATCTTCGATACCTTCGGCGAAGACAGCGGCCCCATATCCAGAATAACGCCGTTCGAAAACAGAATGAGGATAAAAGGGCTTTTATATATGCTTGCAGGCGACTTTCTTGCCTCGACAACGCTCATCACAGCCCCAAAAACCGATATTGCGGCAATGAATATCGCTCTTTACATTGCGGAAAACTTCAAAAACAACATTTCGCTTAAAGATATCGCGAAGGAAAAGGGATATAATTATCAGTATCTCTCTCGCACCTTCAACCGATATATGAACATGAACTTCAAAAAAATGCTTAACTTTTACCGCATACATCAGGCGTTTGCGATGCTTCAGGATACCGACCTTCCCATTTCGCGCATTGCTTTCGAATGCGGCTTCAAAAGCATTCGATCGTTCAATCAGGTATGCCACGACGTATTCAATAAAAAGCCAACGGAGATCAGAAGCATGAGAAGGATATAAGACTCACGGTGCAGACAAACAACATTGCCCGTTATATGCTTTTATACTTGGCATAAACAGTATGCCCCGAGCAAAAGAAGCTCGGGGCGTGTTTGTTGAATGTCATTATTTCTTTTGTTTAAGCGTCGTTACCGACGAAACGAGCATTCGACGGATTTCAACACATGATTTTTGCATAACATCAAAATCGTCTTTTGAAATACTGTTCACCTCAAAAAGCAGTTCAAGCCAATATTCGCTTTCGGTACACTCTTTTAATGCGATTTCGAATTTTGAAATAAAGTCCTTTGTGCCCTGTGCATACTGCGCTTCGTGAACATTGGCACCAATAGACGTTCCGGAACGCAAAAGCTGATTTATTAAAGCGCCTTCAGTTCCGTTTTGCTTTAACCTGCGGCAAAGAAAAACAATTTCTTTAGAGTCGTACTCTAAAGGACAGTCTTATGTAGGATACGGTGTAACCCGTGAGGGTTGCACCGTTTTCCTTTGTTTCAAGCGGATTTTAGCAGTTTTTCTCGTATTTCTTCCATTGCCGCAATCAGTTCCTTTTCTGTTGGAATATTGATAATTCCAACCGCTGTAAAAGAAATATCAATTGGAACGTGCTTTGTCCCACTTTTATCCTTTTCGCTATTGTGAACATCAATCCGCTTAATCAAAGTGTTTACAATCGTGGGTGTTAATTCTTTTAAGTCAGTACACTCACGGATTGCTTCGAGGAAAACCTTCAAATCAATCTTTTCCTGTTCCGCTTTTTTGACTGCCTGCTCGTCGTGTTCAACTGCGGCGAGCAGTTCTTTTTGCTCTTTTTCATAATTAGCAGACATACGGTAGAATCGTTCGTCCGAAATCTTACCGAGCACATTATCTTCATAAATGCGTTCAATAAGCATATCAAGCTCTTTAATACGCCTTTTGGACTTCTCGATATTTTGCTTCATATTACGGATTGTTGTTTCTCTGCCTAGTGTGTTTTGCTTTGCAAACAAGTAAAGGAACACCGGCTCAAACTCCTGCACATATTTTGCTACCTTCCGTATGGTATCAAGCACCAATTCTTTGAGTACAGAATCACGGATAAAATGGATGGTGCAAGCACCTCTGTTTTCCTTGTACTGAGAACAACGATAAAACTCTTTGCCGTCCTCAATACTTTTAGAAGCACAGTAGTACAGTTTGGAACCGCAATCGGCGCAGTATAAAAGTCCTGCAAACATACTTGATTTTCCTGTTGCTGAGTTGCGGCGGCGATGCTTTCGAAGTTCCTGCACTCTTTCAAAGGTATCTTCATCAATAATCGCTTCTTGGGTGTTGGGTATGATTTGCCATTCTTCTTCGGGAAGATGAATGGTTTTCTTAACTTTGAAACTGACAAAGGTGCTTTTGAAATTAACGGTGCAGCCCGTGTACTGCCTGTTTTCAAGAATATGCCGAACCGTTACCTGATCCCAACGATACGGATTATCCGGTCGCTTGTTTGTTGCCTTTCTGCCGATACGATAATAATACTCAGTGGGACATACGATTTCCTCATTCTCTAAGCGCCGTGCAATTTTCATTGGACCAAGTCCCGCAAGACATAACTCAAAAATATATCGAATAACCTTTGCGGCAGGCTCGTCAATAATCCATTGTTTCGGATTATCGGGAGATTTCATATACCCGAAAGGAACTGCGGAGGATACACGCTCTCCGTTATCCGCTTTTGATTTCCAAACTGCCTTTATCTTTTTACTTGTTTGCTCAGCATACCACTCGTTGAAAATATTATAGAACGGCATCATTTCAAGTCCCGTACCCGTATTGGTGTTTACGTTCTCTTGAATAGCAATAAAGGTTATTCCAAGTGAAGGATACACCACTTGAGTCAGCCTGCCCATTTCTATGGTTTCTCTACCAAAACGGGATAAGTCCTTTACAATAATAGTGCCGATTTCGCCGTTCTCCGCCATTCTCTGCATACGCTGAAAATCGGGGCGGTCGAAGGTCGTACCGGAGATACCGTCATCTACAAAGAATTCAGGGTGAAGGTATCCGTGCTCTTTGGCATATTGAGAGAGGATTGCCTTCTGATTGGATATACTGTTGCTCTCGCCGTCACGCCCGTCATCTTGGGAAAGACGGCAGTAAAGAGCAGTAATTTTTACATTATTCTCGGCTTGCTTTTTTGCCATAATAAACTCCTTTCTGTGTAAGCCGAGCATTGCATATTAGGCGAAGCTATTATACAATGCTCGCTACACTTGATACAATTCTGTGGGTTACAGTTCAGTGGACAGAATCAAGTCCTTGAACTGCTGCAATATGGTTTCTTTGCCCTCTATATCGAAATGGGCGGTCACGTCGTAAACCGTGCCGCCGATCTTTTTGGATAAGCAAATCTTTTGCGGAATAGGGATAACAGGTAGCGGTGTTTTTCGTATCGACTGAGTAACCGGAATAACATATTCCTGCAAATCAATAGGGCGAGTATCATCAACCCGCCCCATCCCTTTAATCGCAAGAACATTATTATAATTGATTTTCTGTAACATATATTTCACCTTACCTTTCATCACGGTTACGCTGACGGATTAAGAATTTGCGGTAATGCTCGCAAGCCTTCAAAACAAAATCCTCAGCCTGCTTTGCATTGGCGTTAGGGACATATTGGCGGATGCGTTCCATCGGGACTTTGAACATTTCCCGCTGATTGGCTTTTTCTTCACTCATAACAACGGCGATAACTTCGGGAGTCAAACCGTCCTCTTGGCTCATCTTCTTAAAGCGGCAAGCCTGCGAGAGTGACGGGGTGCAATCGTTCAGTTCCATCTGTTCCAAAAGGTCGTACTGTTCCTGCTCATTGAGATAGGAAAGCTCAACGGCGGGAGTGAAGGAAATGCGCCCTTCATCTACATATTGCAGAATTTCGGAGATAAGGTTGGTAAGACGGATATAGCGGCGGACTTGATTTTTGCTATCTCCCGTTTCTGCACCGACAATGTCGGCAGTTTCCAACTTCCCACCAAGTTGGTCGGAAGTTAAATCAGAACGCCAACCCTGATGCTTCATCGCTTCAAGCTTCATCTTGTAAGCAAAGGCTTTTTCAGAGGGTAAAATATGCTCTCGGTGCAAGTTACTGTCCACAAGCACTATCGCCGCCGCATCACGGTCAAGGGAAACAATTAAGGCAGGGATTTCGGTGATCCCTGCCTTTCTGCTTGCCATAACCCGTCTGTGACCGGATATGATCTCATATTCATCTGTGGTGTTTTCGAGAGGTCGGACTATGATAGGAGATACAACGCCGTGCGTCTTAATGCTTTCGGCAAGGGCATCCATTTCCTCGTTGTCCTGCACTTTGTAGGGATGATTCTCAAAGGGGTGTAATTTCTCGATAGAGATATTTTTCTTAGTATTTTTCATCGTTCATAACCTCGTTCTTTCTTAATAATTAAACCGTTGTGTTTCAGTTCGATATTGCGCTCGGCGTCAAGCAGTTCGTGAATTTTAGGAATATGCTCCTCAATGCGCAGGGCGACTTTTAATTCCTTTCGCAAGGGAGTAATTCTTGCGGTGATCTTCTTTGCCTGCTCCTTCAGGGCGGCATCTTCTTCGGGCGTTTTCACTCGGCGCAGTTTTAGCCGCAGGGCATACCGTTCTTGCTCCAATGCAGAGATACGGGCGGATAAGTTCTCTTGAAGTGACAAAAGCTCCTTCGGCGACTCAATATGGTTGTCGCAAAGGAGCTTGTATTCCTCAATATATTTATCTAACTTCTGTACCTCCACCCGCATCATCGGGGACAGTGGGCGGTTGTCCGCTTCTTGGATATTGCCGCCCGTGCAGAGTTTTAAGATTTCAATAAACAGTTCAAATAATAACTGCACCGTATCTTTCCGCTGTGCTTGCCGCAATTGGTATTCAAAGTTAAGCAGCGGCGCTCGTTTCCATTTGGGCGTTATAAGCACATACAGTTCGGGCAGGCGTTGGTTGGCAACGAGCTTTTGCCGCATTGCCTCCCGTGAGTATTTTTCGCCAAGACCTGAAATGCGCACCGCCCGTTTCCATCCGTCTGCTATAACGGAGGGGTGTTCATAGCGGAAATCATGCTCAAATCTGTACCCAAGGCATTTAAGGTAATATTCAAATTCCTTAAAGGTACAGCATTTGGAAAGTGCTTCGTCCACGTCACGCCGTAACATATCCCGATGAGTGAGCTTGCCGGAGTTGCGTATCCAATACGCTTTTTTATTGCCGTAAAAATGCGTAAAGGGTATTACGGACTTTCCGTGTTCCTTGCAGACCGCATCGGAGATCTGCCGAAGTTCCACGTGGTCACGGATATGGTTTTCAAACTTTCTGCCCGTCTTAAAAGAAACGGAATTTATCACGAAATGATTGTGAATATTATCCGTGTTGAGATGTGTGGTAACGACTATCTCATAGTTTTTGCCCCACATCAGTTTTGCCGTTTCTACGCCAATACGGTGCGCTTCAGCGGGAGTGACTTCATCTGCTACAAAACTCTGATACCCGTGATAGGCAACGTTGCCACCGAGCTTTCCGTACCGCCGTTTAGTTGCCATCATACATTGGTATGCTCTCTGCTTCGGACAGTTAATGCCCGACACATACATTGTTTGGTCAGTCTTTTGGTCGTTCTCCACGTAACGGAGCGCCGCCCACAAGTCCTCGTCCAAGAACTTTTTATCGGTGGTTTTATCGGGGTTCTCCGCATAGTCGATTACTTCCTTTAATCGGGACTTGACGGGCCAGAAGCCTGTGCTTGCCATTGTGCCACCTCCTTGCGTATCTGCCGTGCGGTTTGCTTTGGCGCATCTATGATTTCGGCATAAATATCGTCAAAGAGTTTAAGTGCCGCCGCTTCGGTTTCGGGAGATAACTCACGGTTGAGCAGTTCGCTTATTTTCTCGTTAAAAACATAAAAGGCATCGGGAACAACTGCTTTCACAGTGTATCCCAATGCCCGTTTACGGAGATATTCAGCGACAGGGATGCCGCAGCTCTCGGCGAGTTCGGTGATCTTCTTTTTCTCCTGCGGAGATACCCGAAGATATAACCGACACGGCTTTTCTTTTGGATTTCTATTCATATACATACCTTCTTTCTGTCATCGGGGTATTAGGGGTGTCCCCTAAAGGTGAACAGTAGGCGGAAACGCTTACTGTTTATTTGGAACTTGCCGTACAAGTTCCCTGCTTGTTACGGTGTAAGACACACGCTTTTAGCGTATATCTTCCATTCTCCGTGACTTGCACCGTGAGGGAGCGACCTCATACCGTTGTTATCAGTGCAAATCCTTCAAAAGTTCCATTTATCTGCTCTGTTGGCATCACTTTTATTGTAAATGCCGTCAGTATTGCAAAATAGTGGAACCATAGGAGTTAGTGGGGGTAATCCCTTTGGATATTGCCATCACAGTACCGTCAAAAGCAGGAATTAGTGTTACCTTAGAAACTGTCGAGGAAATCCAGTACCGCTTCTTCGTTTTCAGCATTGTTTTCTTTTTCGGCGGGTGTTTGTGCAGAGGGTGTCTGCACAAACTGTAATAGACCGCCAAAGGGATTGCTTTTTGCGACTTCCTCTCGGATAGTGGATATAACCCTTTCAAGGAAAGCATCTTCGGATGCCGTCCTTTCCGACAACTCCATAAATCCGCATATAGCAGAAATGACCGCCTTGCTGTACGATTTCTCTGCGCCTAGCAGATAGTCATACGCCCTGCGGTCATTTTCCTTATCCAAATTGAAACGGATTTTTACGTTCTTAACGCTCATACTGCACCACCGTTTCTGTTAAGGGTAACAAGAGCCATATACTCATATCCCTTTGCGGTGGCGCAAATATCTTCGTTGATGTTTACTCGGTTTGCATCGCAATCGGCAAAATTGCGGATAAGACAGCCACCGCCGCCGACCACATATAGCTTCATCAATTTCGGATTGTATTCGTGGTCACGCAAACGACGAAAGATACCGGTGGTGTATTCCTTTGCGGTCTTGATAACCGTATCAAGATACTCACCGTCAATATCTGCCGTGCCTTTCTTTAGAATTTCCGTAATGATGGTATCATCAAGGGAGGCGTGGTGTACCTTCATCATCTGCTCACGGATGAGCAAAGCGCACTGATGGGTGCCGTACTTCTCGGTAAACATACGCTGTGCATCGGGTTTTCTGTTTACGATCCGAAGAAGGTTCATTGTGCCGTTTCCAATATCACAGAGCATATTTACGCCCTTAAAATCACCGAGCTTTTCGGCAACGGCGGCAAACCCCTGCGGATAGATTTCTGCGCCTATGATTTTAATGCGGTATTCCGTATTGCGGAAAGTGAAAGCAACCTCACTGTGCTGAAGCAGATATTTTTTGAAATCTGCCTTTTGCTCACTTACCCAAGTTAGGGGCAGTCCTGCGGCAATGAATACGGCGGCTTCGGTAATACGCTCCCGTCTGAGTTCCCGTGCAATGGCGGCAAGAGTGAGAACATAATAATCCTCATCGTTAAACTTGTCCGCCGCAAATTCCTTATGACCGACTCCGATGGAATAATACTTGCCGTTCCATACAAGCAGGTCGCTGACAAAGGTGGGTTCGGTATCGTTTTTCATAAGTCCGGTGGGAAAGCAGCCGTTTGCCGTTTTCATATTCCCATATCCGTGGTCGATACCGATAACGTACATTTCATTAAATTTCTTCATTTTACATTTCTCCTTTTCTTACTTTGATTTGTTGATTTTCTTGATTTGCTCATACAGCTCTCTGTCGCTGGGCAGTACCGCTTCTTTGAAATAGTTGCAGTAAATACCGTAGATAGAAATAAGCTGCACACAGCGGTGTGCTTCGCCGTCGTCAAGCAGGATGCAGTTGCCATCCTCATCACAGTTGGCACATAATTTCTTTACGAGTTTTTTTATTCGCACTGCCTGCTTGGGTGTAATTTTCATCATAAAACTTCCTCCTTTTTCGATTTTTTTTGGGCATAAAAATAACACCTACCGATTTTTCAGGGGTAGGTGTTATCAAGTGATTTTTCTGTTTTCAAAGCCGTAATCTTCACCGGTAAACTCTTCAAAAGCCAATCCGATTTTACGAATACGCTTCAAAACGCCGCTATGGGTTTTGTAGCCGAGCTTTTCAGCAATTTCTTCAAGCGTATCGCCCTCCATACGCATTTGGAGAATTGCCATATCCTTTTCGGTCAGCGTTGCCTTGAACTGTTCAACCAAGATTTCGGAAGTAACATTTTCCTCCACGTCCTGCGAGGTATCAGGCTCGTCCCACTCCTGACCGTTGTGGTTCTCGGCATAGTTTTCTTTGAATTCCTCAAGGGAAATCATAGGATGCTTGGTTCGGGTGTGATACCATTTGCGGTGAAAGTCTGTTTTTGGGCGACTGTTACGAAAATCGAAGTCCTCAAAGCATCTGAATTCTTCCGCAATTTGTATGGTAGCATTCATATTATGCTTTTTCATTGCTCTCGGAACAACATACCGCAAATAAACGTCCAATTCTTCTTCGGTTACATACCCGAATTCCTCATTGCAATTTTGGAACAAATTATTTACTGTGGGAACGATACCCTCATCTATAAGTTCCTGTACCCAATAACCGGGTGAATGAGCAAGAATCCAAGCGGGATCATAACCGGAATATATCTCCATATACTCACTGTGTCCCATATACGGCCATACCATATATGCCGTCGCATCTATGATGAGAAGTAAAAACAGATCGCTTTCGATAAATTCGCACGCTTCTCGATTAGAGAAAATCAACCGTGGATTGCGTGGGATTGAATTTAATTCAGCGCCACATTTCTTCAAAATTCTTTTGGGGATAAAGTAGTAAAACGGAATATATTCCGAGTTACGAAACGGTGTGGGCGGTCCGTTCCTTCTTGTTAATAATAATGGCATTTTCTTCGCCTCCTTTCCAGAGGATAGTGTCCTCTATTTATTATTCGACACAAGCAATAGCAAATTGTTCCTGCTTTTCGAAAAAATTATATCATATTTTAGTGTCCAATAAAACTCCCTTTGCCGAAAAAACAAAAAAAGCCCCGTTAGGAATGCTGAAAATACTGCACTCCCAACGGGGCAATTATTATACTCAAAAATCGGTACATTCGACTTGGCATTTGTATTTACCTAAAATTATGGTGACAATTTATAATCATACTTTTCGGGTAAAATATTATTAAAACTATCCGGAGGTAAATACAATGAAAGGAAGAATTTTAACCGAAAATCAAATAGCGGCATTTACCGTATATCTCAAAAACGAGGAAAAAAGCGAAAACACCATTGAAAAATATATGCGAGATGTAATGGCGTTTTCTGCTTACGTTGGCAAAACGGATATAACAAAGGAAACGGTTATTGCCTATAAAAACAAGTTGTTAACCGACAATTATGCCGCACGTAGCGTTAATTCAATGCTTGCTTCAATCAATAGTCTACTCTCTTTCCTTGGATGGGCGGATTTGAAGGTAAAATCCATTAAACTCCAACGGCAGATCTACTGTCCCGAAGAAAAGGAACTAACCAAAGCGGAATATATGCGACTTATAAACACTGCTAAGCAAAAAGGCAATGAACGTTTGAATTTACTGATCCAAACAATATGTGGAACAGGCATACGTGTCAGCGAACTGCAATATATTACGGTCGAAGCGGTAAAATGCGGAGAATCGGTCGTATCGCTTAAAGGCAAAACACGCTCGGTATTTATTGTCAGAGAACTGCAAAAGAAACTGCTCCGCTATGCAGCAGAGCAAAATATCACTTCGGGTGCGATCTTCATAACCCGAAGTGGCAAGCCGATGAGTCGCACTAATATTTGGCGGGAAATGAAAAGTCTTTGTGAGCAGGCGGGGGTGAATCCGCAAAAGGTGTTTCCCCATAATCTGCGTCACCTTTTCGCACGAACATTTTACGGCATCGAAAAGGACATTGCCAAGCTCGCTGATATTCTCGGTCACAGCAGTATCAACACCACACGAATTTATATTATCACCACCGGCAACGAACACCGTCAGCGTATGGAAAATATGCGGTTGATAATATAAAAATAGCCACCGAAAACGGCGGCTATGACATAATCAGCATTATGTTATAAGCAGTTGGACTAACTCGAAACTACATAGTGCATTATAGCACAATACAGAGATTTTTGCAATACATTTTGTGGAGAAAAGTATGATTTGTAAGAGAATTGTCGATTTTAATACAGCACAAATAAGCCTTCTCAAACTTAGAAAATGAAAAGGCTTGGCTTTTTATACCCATTTTTAATTGTCAGCGTTCACGAATTGATCGTGAGCGTTTTTTATTTGTGTCAATATACAACATAATGCTGATTATGTTGCGGTTTTCTGATCTGCAACAGATAGCAAATTCACCGTTAGAAAATACGGTTTTTATTTTGACCTTCAACTCTCAAGAAGTTGCGAATTTTGTTTTAGGTCATAGCAAACTGAGGACAACAGAATGTAAAAAGTTTTATTAAAAGAAATGATAAGGTCTTAGGTAGATGAGTGAATTATGAAGATAAGTTATAAAAAACTTTGGATATTGCTAATCGAAAAAGACATATCACCGGCTACATTGCGAAAGGACTTAAATATTGCAACGGGTACTATGACAAAGATGCGTAAGAACGAGGAAGTTGCCTTATCGGTTTTATTGAGAATTTGTGAGTACCTAAATTGTAATATCGGAGATATTTGTGATGCAGTCAAGACGGAAGATTAGGTCTTTTGCTGAAAGGAGTAAAAATGGCATTTTGCGTAAATTGCGGACAACAATTAGGTGAGGGAGCTAAATTCTGTACGAACTGCGGACAGACAGTTACAACTCACAAAACCGAAAGCTCTGAGCGCAAGACGGTTTATGATGGTGAAATACATAAATGCCCCAACTGCGGAGAAATCATTGATGCTTTTGTAACCAACTGTCCCGCTTGTGACTATGAAATAAGGGGTTCTAAAGCAGCGGTATCGTTACAACAATTTTATTGGGATTTACATAGAGCTAAAAATTCAGAAGAAAAGGCTTCAATGATAAGAAACTATCCCATTCCAAATTCTAAGGAAGATATTGTTGAGTTTATGATTTTAGCTTCTTCTAACATAAGCGGTGAAGCAGACAAAAACATATTTGAAGCGTGGGTTGCAAAATTTGAGCAGGCATATCAGAAAGCACAGATTACTTTGCAAAACGATCCTGCATTTGCTCAAATTGAAGATATTTATGAGAAAACCGAAAAAGCGATTAATAAAGAAAAAATATCTCATACAACCGCTTCGGTGGGAAATATGATAACAACTTACTTTAAGTTTATGCCCAATCCCGTTTTTGCAGTTGTGTTGGTTTTGCTTCTTATATTTAATTTGGTTCGCTTGTTTAGCGGAGATTTTGCAGGCTTAGACATAATTTTTGATGCAATAATTTTGGCTGCTACATACGGCATTACAAACAAGAAAAACAAAAAGTAATTGAAAGTGAGGAGTTTATATGTCGTTATTCGGAAAACCAAAGGCCGGTGGCTTTATGGATGAGATACGATGTGATGAACCGTCTTATCTAATATGGAAATGGCATCCGTCCGGCTCACAGCAAGGTAACAATAACCGTGAAAATGCAATCCGTTGGGGTTCATCTCTGCGTGTAAAGGATGGCGAGGTTGCGGTATTTGTCTACAAACAAAAAGATGGAACTATGCAGGATTATATAGTTGGCCCCTTCGACCAAACTATAAAAACTGCCAATCTGCCTATCTTAGCCAATATCGTAGGCCTTGCTTATGAAGGCGGAACGCCTTTTCAGGCAGAGGTTTATTTCATCAATCTTGCTCAAATCATTCAAGTAAAATTCGGTGTACCGTTCTTTGACGTTTATGATCCGAGATTCGAAGATTTTGGTGTACCCGTTTCCGTTAGAGGAACAATCAGCTTTAAGATTAGCGATTACCGTGAATTTATCAAATTACATAGACTTAGCGATTTTAATCTTTCAGATTTTCAGTTGCAAATCAGAGATGCAGTTTGTCGCTATGTAAAAGATGTTGTGGCAAATGCACCCGCCACAAACAATATTCCGTTAGTGCAAATTGAAACGAAAACCTCGCAAATTAATGATGTCATAGAGTACGACATTGGTGAGCGTTTTAAGGAAGCCTTTGGTGTAACAGTTTCGGGTGTGGATTTGTCTGCAATAGAGCTTGATAAATCAAGCGATGGTTATCGCCAACTTATGGGTGTAACCAAAGACATTGCGGGGGCTACTGTTAAAGCCGAAGCTGAAGCGAAGATTAGAGATATTGCCGCAAAACAACGTATTGAAGCCGAGCATTATGAAGAAACGCTCCGTATTCAGCGTGAGGAAGGACAGTACGCACAACATAAGGCTACACAATCTACTAATATCGGTGCGTTCCAAGTAGAAAAGCAAGCCGAAGTTGGTATAGCAGGTGCAAATGCACTCGGACAAATGGGTGCTAACGGTGCGGGAGATGTTAGTATTGGCGGTAACGGCGATGGTTTTAATATGGCAGCTATGATGGCAAGTATGGCTGTTGGCGGTGCTGTTGGTCAAAACATCGCAGGCGCAATGAACAATATGATGGGTGGAATTAATCAACCTATGAGAGTCACACCGCCGCCCATTCCAACTTCAGCATATCATATTGCGATAAACGGTCAAGCAACCGGTCCTTACAATTTGAATACTATCGCTCAAATGGTAAATGTAGGTCAAGTCAATGGTGATACGCTGGTTTGGAAAAATGGTATGGCTGAATGGATGAAAGCCGCAACAGTTGATGAACTTAAAGGCTTGTTTTTCGTTATGCCGCCAATTCCACCAAGCGAATAATTTTAATATGGTTCCATTGCCGAATGGCAACAAAATAGATCAAAAAATTATCTGGAGGTAATATTATGAAATGCAAACAATGTGGAACAGAATTTGAGGGAAAGTTTTGCCCTGAGTGTGGCGCAAAAACTGAGGCCGAAATGCCCATAACCCCTCCACCAATCCAACAACAATCAGCTCCCGTGCAAACCGGAAAGGCTAAAAAGAAGAAAAAGCCGTTTTTCTTAAGATGGTGGTTTATCCTTCTTGCGATTATTGTCGTTGGCGTTATCGCTCTTAGTGCAGGTGGCGGTGGCGAGAAAATCGTTTGGGATGATATAATTTTAGGTGATATGTTACCCGAACCTCCTGCAAATAAAGGTGAAATACATACTAATTCCGCTGATGATCTTTGGATTGATATTAACGATCTTTCCGATAAGCAGTTCAGCGATTACGTTGATGCTTGCAAAGAGAAAGGCTTTACTGTAGATGCTGAGTCTAATTCTTCTTCCTATGATGCTTATAATGCAGAAGGTTATAAATTAAGTCTTGGTCACTATGGTAGCGATGCGGATATGAGCATTCAATTGGAAGCTCCTATGGAAATGACAACTATCACTTGGCCTGCAAGTGCTGCAGGTAAACTGTTGCCCACTCCAAAGTCCACAACCGGCAAGTTCTCTTACGAGTATGATGATAACTTCTTTGTATATGTAGGAAATACCTCAAGAGCCGATTATGCAGAGTATGTAAATGCTTGTTCCGAAAAGGGTTTCAATGTGGATTATAGCAAGGGTGATGACTATTATTACGCTGACAATAGCGAAGGATGGCACATTTCTGTTCGCTATGAGGGAAATAATATTATGAGCATTGATATTGATGCACCGAGCGAGGATGATAATAACGATACCTCTACACCGTCCACCGACTCGTCAAATCAGACTTCTGAGCCTGATGCAACAGAAAAAGAACCTGATAAAGACACTTCTAATAATGGTGGCTTAGATCCTGATTTCAAAGCTGCAATGGATAGCTATGAGAAATTTATGGATGAGTACGTTGCGTTTATGAAAAAATATAGCGCTAACCCGACTGATATGAGTCTGCTCACAGACTATGCTGATTATATGAGCAAATACGCAGACTTCGTGGAAGATTTCGAGAAGTGGGAAGATGAAGAAATGAACGCCGCTGAGACTGCTTATTATATCGAAGTTCAATCGAGAGTAAGTAAAAAGTTGCTTGAAGTAGCTAACTAATCTTTATCCCACAATTATTAAATAAACCATAAAATACGGCGGCAGGAATCTTACTCCTGCCGCCGTTATTTAGTTATCTAAAAATTTTTGTGATTTTTTCACTATGCGCAATGCTTCAAATTCCTGCTTGGCTTTATTATATTTATCAAATTTCCAGTTCCACTTATCTGTTATTTCAGCACTATCAATTATCGTTTTAAGGTCGTAGTCTTTACACAAATCAGCAAAATTACTTGTGTAAAGTTTTTTTGCAAAACACTTTATCAACATAAGAATTTGTTGTGTGCATTCCTTGGTTTCTGTTTGCCAACAACATTTTTCAAACACTCTTTCTATGTCACTATGTAGGTAGTTTATTTCTTCGGGATAAACATATTCGTAACTTCCATCATCAAGTTCTACAGGAATACATCTTGGGTTTATACCCATATTTTTTAAACGGTGTTCAATGTCCGTAACAACCGCTGTAGCGTTAGTCGAATTTTCATTATAAGAACATACAAAGCGGTATTCGGTAACAAGCTTAAAAAATTTCTTTTTTTCATCTTTATGAAAGAATCTTGTTAATGGACTACGTGAAATATCTTTTACTTCTGCATAATTCTTTCTTGTCACAGGTTCATTAGTGATGGTTATCAGTGGAATGATTATTGCGGATTGAAGGCTACTCCTATTACCTTTGTAAAAATAGATGGCAGAGACACCCCAAGAAATAGCGCCGGAAAGAATAATTGATAATATACTTAGCCACTCTTGTTTCAAAAATTCAAGCATAGTAACACTCCTGTTTTTAATATTGGAATTCTTTTATTACTTAATCTCATTAAATGACAATTCTAATCATTTAGATCAAGACGTGTTGCCTTTGTTAATACAGGTACACGCTTTTTGGGTTCGGGTTGCCTTCTAAAATAAATCTTACTATGAAACCATTCGACCTCATCCCTTAAATCATCAGAAGATTTATGGTAAATACTTTTATGTAATGTGTTTTCCGATTTGGCGTATGTAACATCAAAATGCATATCGCTTATTTCCCATGAATTCTTTGCACATACATAAATATTTCCTTTTCCTTCTTTCAAAGCATTAAAATTTGGTGTTCGTGCTAATGCGGAAAATTTCAAATTTCTGATTTTTTCATATATTTGAGTATAAACACGAGATCTAATACTATTGTTCGCAAAGATAAAATCAAGACTTCCATATGCAGATGACAGTTTATTCAAATCGAGATTGGCAAAGGTCAAATAACTATCAACACATTCTTGAAATTGCTTTTTGTATTCCGCCATCTTCTTCATATATCTTTCTTCGGCCTTATGTTCTGCTGCGGGTTTTTTCAAATGTTTTAAATATGAATTTTCAATCATCCATTGTATCATATTTTCTTTTGCTGTGTGTGAAGGGGATAACTTTAAGCTTTTTACTTCATCTTCGCCCAAAGAATAAATATATTCATTATTTTGTTCTTCGTGTAGGGCGGCTAAAACGATATCTTTAGGTTCATCAATATCAACATATTTGAGTTTTTGCATAGCGTCAATCACTTTATATGTTTCTGACCAAAATTTTTCCATGGCCTTTTTTCGTTCGGGGAAATATTCGGTCATCGACATAATAAAACCCAACAATGCACTGCCAAAAATCGCCATAGAAAAATCGTATATAATACCACCATTGCACTTGAAATGGGTATAAATCCCAACAAGGGCGGATATCATACTACAAATAAAAGTTATAATTGCAAGCCATTTTTTTGCCTTCATATTTTCTCCCTTTTACAATAAAGTTTCATGGTATCATGTGCTTATAAACAAGTATTGTCATCTTCGCATTCACGTGCAGGAAAATTTTGCTTGATTTTATTATAGCATAAAACCTTTTATGTTTCTACGATTTTGGATAAATCAATTGACATTTCGCAAAACTCATAAAAGAAAGGTGGGGAAATAAACCCACCTTTCTCTTATGTATTTATTAGTTCTTTGTTGATAATTTCTGTTACTCTGCTGCGGATATTGTTCATTCGACCAACCCACTCCATTTGATTGTTCGCCTTGAGTTGTTCAGTCACACCTTCTCGCTCTGCCATTTGCTTTACTTGCTGAGAATACATTTCCTCTGCCTGCTTGTCGATGTCTGCAAGGTAGCCGTTCAATTTTCCGCTTATCAGCAGATTTAGGTATAATACCTTGCGGTTTTGCTTGATATGCCGTAAGTGTCGCTGTCCCCATATACCAATAGGCTGTTGTTCTTCTTCGGGGAGCTTTAAGCAAGGAATGTAATAGTCGCCTTGCAATTCGTACCAAAGACCATTCTTTTCATCATAAATAACCTTTTCCATAATCACACCTCCTTGTAGATTACCCTGAATTTCTTTTGCTTCGCATTAATAATTTTCAGCAGAACCTCGTCCACCGCATCGGTGTACTTTCCGTTGGCTATAAGGTTGTTGCGCATCTCGTTTAGGCAGTTTACAACCACTCGCCGTTCAAAATCATCAAGTGCTATGTAATACTTCTCATCTCGCACATCGGTCACTCCTTCAGCAAGTCTTGGAACGGGGTGTCAGTAGCAACGAAGGTATCGTATGTAAAGTTTGCTCCCAAGCGAAACCCCATCATAAAACTGTCAAGATTAGACTCACCATTTACCACGCTCCACGCATTTACAAAGTCGAGAAACTTTTTCTTGTTCTCGCCGGAAAGTGCTTCGGTCAGAAATTCTTCGTTTAACATCAGCACTTCCATTTGCTTTTGTACGGCTTTGTTCTGTTTGGTGCTTCGTGCCTGCGGATCAATGTTGCCGTAGTAAAATTCTTCTATAAATTTGCCCATATTGTTACCTCCTTTGATTTTCTATCATAATTGTACTCAAAGGCGATTTAATAGTCGAATGTATGAAATAATGATTTGACCTTTAAGCTACTAATTGTTAATTGCTTAAAATTATGATATAATGTTTTCAAAGAGGTGAAAAAGATGTTTGATGATATGGTTAATCTCTTTAATTTGGGAGCTTTTTCGGATGAGGAAAAAGAATTGCTCAGAACCGATTTTACATATAAGAAGCAAATGAGCCGAATTTTAAAAGAAGCACGTCAAGCTGCAAAGAGAGATACTTGTTATTTTTGCGGAAAGAGCGTTACAAGTTTTTGTAATTCGCATTCCGTTCCAAGGTTTTGTCTTGAAAACATAGCCACAAATGGCGATGTACTAACATTAAATACTGTTGTGGATAATCCTTTGATGGACACTGAGAACGGAGTGAATAAGGCAGGAACATTTCATTTGATCTGCAATGATTGCGACAGTAAGATTTTTTCAGACTACGAAAATCCCGATAATTATTCAAATCAACCTACTGCAAAAATGATTGCCCAAATGGCACTAAAAAACAGTTTAAAATCCATTAGTAAACGGCTCTTTGAAATTGAACTTTTTAATATTTCGGCTAAAAAAACAGATGCTGCTCGGATGTTTAGCGATGCAAAAAACACCGCTAACGAAATGGATTTAAAAGAATATGAGGACAGCTATAGAAAAGCAAAGAAAGCATTAGAAAAGAACAGTTCAACAGACTACTATATATGCTATTATGAAAAACTGAATTATGTCGTTCCAATCGCTTTTCAATGTTCTTTAGCATTAGCTGTTGATTTTAACGGTAATATCATCAACAATATTTATAATCCATCTCCTGAGTACAGAATACAAAACATTCATATAAGCATATTACCTTTGAAATCGGAAACTATAATCGTGATGTTTATTGAGAATGGAGATAAACGTTATAGGCAGTTTTATAAACAATTTAATAAACTCACATTGGAAGATAAACTTGCCGCATTGACATTGATTATGTTTATGTATTCGGAGGATATGTACTTTTCAAAATCTATTGAGAATGAGGTTCGTGAAAGCAAGGCTCTTTGTGAAGCGGGAAAGACTGGGCAAGACATTGTTTCATTTACACCATTCTTCGATCCTATGGAAATACTCAGAGAATCGCATTCCTTAGATAAAAGGCACGATATTCCAAATCTGCTTTCAGAAAAATATAAATTGGCATAACGAAACCGCCACATTAGAGCTCAATCTAAGATGGCGGTTTCGTTTATATACATTTGCAGAGGTAAATAGACAAAAAAGAAAAAGAGAGAAGCCGAAACTTCTCTCAATTCTCTTGCCCTTCGCAATGCCCGTACCATTAAGTTATTGTCCTTAAGGGTACGATGCATTAGCAAAGTCTTTTGTTTTTGTTCTGAGTATGCTTTCTGACATTTTCTTCTCCAAATAAACAAACGAAGCCGATCACAATTAAATACGAAACGGCTTCGTCAAACATTTCTATAAAGCGTTGCCGTATGGCAACTCATAACGCGGCGCAGCCGTTTATAACTCATAACTTATTTCGCAAGTTAGAGATAGATAGTTATGAGCTTAGAGTTATGAATTTGGCTTCGCCAAATGTTATGATATGATTATTTCTTGCGAAATAATCATAGTTGAGTTTTGCTTTGCAAAACTCATTCCCACTCGATCGTTCCGATAGGCTTGGGTGTGAGGTCGAGGAGGACGCGGTTGATGCCGTCTACCTCGTGGGTGATACGGTCGGTAATGCGGTGGAGGACATGGTAGGGGATCTCCTCGATGGTGGCTGTCATAGCGTCAACGGTGTTTACGGCGCGGATGATTGCGGGCCAACCTTCGTAACGCTTGCCGTCCTTAACGCCTACGCTCTTGAAATCGGGCACGGCGATAAAATACTGCCAAACCTTGGTTGCAAGACCGCAGTTATCGAACTCTTCACGCAAAATAGCATCCGCTTCGCGGAGAGCGTGGAGTCTGTCACGGGTGATAGCGCCAAGACAGCGCACGCCGAGACCGGGGCCGGGGAAGGGCTGACGGTCTACCATAGAGGCGGGAAGACCGAGGGCTTTGCCGACGACTCTTACTTCGTCTTTATATAAAAGCTTTACGGGCTCTACAAGCTCCATAGCCATTTCCTCGGGAAGACCGCCCACGTTGTGATGCGCCTTTACTCCGTCGGATTCCAGAATATCGGGATAAATGGTGCCCTGAGCAAGAAAATGAACGTCTGTAAGCTTGCTTGCCTCTTCATCAAACACAATTATAAATTCGTTGCCGATGATCTTGCGCTTTTTCTCGGGCTCGCAAACTCCCTCAAGCTTGGTGAGGAAACGCTCGGAAGCGTCTACGTAAACGAGGTTTGCATCCAAGCCCTTTTTAAATACTTCTATAACCTGCTCGCTTTCGCCTTTGCGCATAAGACCGTGGTTAACGTGAACGCAGATAAGCTGTTTGCCGATAGCCTTTATAAGCAAAGCGGCAACCACAGAGGAATCCACACCGCCGGAAAGCGCAAGGAGGACTTTACCGTTTCCTACCTGCTCTCTTACGGCTGCGACCTGCTCTGCAATAAAAGCGTCTGCCTGTTCTTTTGTCTGAATACGTGCCATTGTTTCGGGTCTTTTATTAGAATCCATTTATACATTACTCCCCTTATAAAACTTACCTTTAAAAAAAGAATAATATATTTTACCACACTTTTTTTCGTTTGTCATTGTTTTTTTATAAAAAAATATAAAAAAACTAAAATTTTTTTCTTTATTTTAACAGGTTTTATCGTATTTATTGACAAAAGCCATGGTATAATATATAATAATTATGTTAATAATTACCAAATACATTTTATGGAGATACCGGCTATGGCTTTTTTCAGAATGCCCGGAGTAAAAGTCCCTCACCGAAAGCACACTTCAAACAGTATTCCGTCGAGGATAACACCTCCGGAGGAAGTGTGCCTTCTGCTTTCTATGCATATAGGCGCGCCTGCAATTCCTGCGGTAAAACCGGGAGACAAGGTTAAAATAGGTCAGCTTGTGGCGAAGGAAGGCGGCTACGTTTCTTCCCCCGTGCACGCTTCCGTTTCCGGAACCGTTAAGCGTATAGACGATATAACCACCGCCGCAAACACTCTTTCAAAAGCTATTGTTATACAGTCCGACGGGCTGATGGAAAAATACGAGTTCCTTACGCCTCCGCAGGTGACCGACCGCCCATCCTTTATACAAGCGGTAAAGGAATCCGGCGTGGTGGGCTTGGGCGGCGCGGCTTTTCCCACCGCGGTAAAGCTTAACGTAAAAGAAGGCGTGACGGTGGAGGAAATTATTATAAACGGCGCGGAATGCGAGCCTTATATAACCGCGGACACACGCACCTTTATTGACAGAGCGGATGAGCTTTTATACGGCGTTGACCTGCTTTTGAAGTATATTCAGCCGAAAAGAATAATCATAGGTATTGAAAACAACAAAAAAGAAGCTATACAAAAAGCAAAAAAGCTTTTTGAAAGCGTAAAAGACGTTGCGGTACGGGAGCTTCCCTCCGTTTACCCTCAGGGCGGCGAAAAGGTTTTGATATACAGCACTACCAAAAAGATCGTACCCGAAGGCAAGCTTCCCCTGGACGTCGGCGTGATAGTGCTTAACGTGACCACCGTTGCGGCGATAGCCCGTTATATCCGCACAGGTATGCCTCTTACGGAAAAATGCATAACCGTGGACGGAAGTGCGGTAAACGCCCCCGCAAACCTCATAGTTCCCATAGGCACCCGCATAAAGGACGTGTTTGCGGCGGCAGGCGGATTTAAAGCCGACCCGGAAAAGATAATTATGGGCGGTCCTATGATGGGACATTCCATGCCCGATACGGAATATCCGGTTATGAAGGGCACAAACGCTTTGCTGGCGTTTGATAAAAAGGATGCGGAAATTCCCGAAGAGACGCCCTGCATAAACTGCGGAAGCTGTATACAAAGATGTCCTTTGCATCTTGACCCGCCTGCTTTCGGCAAAGCATATATGCTTAAAGACCCCAAAGCTTTGGAAAAATTAAAAGTAAATCTGTGTATGGAATGCGGAGTTTGCTCCTACGTATGCCCCGCGAAGCGGCATCTGGTGCAAAGAAACCGCCTTGCAAAAAATATGCTTAAAGAGCATAACGAAAAAAAGAAAGCGGAGGAAAATAAAAATGGATAAGCTTAAATTATCTCCTTCGCCACATATATTGAGCAAAAAAACGGTTAGCGGAATAATGCTGGACGTTATTATCGCCCTCCTTCCCGCGGCGGTTGCGTCCGTACTTATTTTCGGATACCGAAGCGCTTTAGTAATAGGCGTGTGTGTCGTGTCCGCCGTTTTAAGCGAATTTTTGTTTCAGAAGATAATAAAGACAAAGGTTTTGATAGGTGATCTTTCTGCCTGCGTGACCGGTGTTTTGCTTGCTTTGAACCTGCCCGTTTCGATCCCCTTGTGGCAAGCCGCTTTGGGAAGCGTTTTCGCCATAGTGGTGGTTAAGGGGCTGTTCGGCGGTATAGGCAAAAATTTTGCAAACCCCGCCATAACCGCAAGAATAATGATGCTTATTGCCTTTACAGGGACTATGACGGCATACACCGCTCCCTTAAGTCCCGATCTTGCCTCAACGGCAACTCCTCTTGAGGCGCTTAAGGCGATGGGAACAGACCTGCCCTCTTTAAAGGATATGTTTTTGGGATTAAGGGGCGGCTGTCTGGGCGAAACCTGCGCCGCAGCATTATTGCTGGGCGGAATTTACCTTATTGCAAGAGGAATTATAAGCTGGGTAACTCCCGTGTGCTATATAGGCACGGTATTTATACTCGCCCTTATATACGGCGGGTTCGATTACGCTTTGTATCAGGTTTTGGCAGGGGGTCTTATACTGGGTGCCTTCTTTATGGCGACGGATTATTCCACTACCCCCACAAGACCTTGGGGAAAGGTTATTTTCGGTATCGGCTGCGGAATTATAACCGCCGCGATACGCTTTTACGGAAGCTACCCCGAGGGTGTATCTTTTTCCATACTGCTTATGAATATTCTTACCCCCTATATTGACAAATGGACAAGGCCTATGCCTATAGGAGGTAATAAAAAATGAAAAGCGGAATAAAAAGCGTTATAGTTCTTACCTCTATATGTCTTATCACCACCCTGCTGGTGGCGCTTACCAACCATTTTACCGCGCCCGTTATACAAAAAAACAAAGCGGATGCCGCAAATCAATCCCTTGTTCAGGTGCTTGAAGGCGCAAAGAATTTTGATAAGCTGGAAAAGCCCGCAGATGCTCCCGGATCCGTGCAGGACATTTATATGGAAACAAGCGGTCTGGGATACGCGGTTACGGTTTCCGTAACCACATCTTACAGTAAATCCCCCATGCTGTACACCGTAGGCGTGAGCGGCGAAGGGGTTATTACGGGAATAGTAATAACCAATTACGGAGAAACAAAGGATTTCGGCAAAGACACTTATCCCGAAACCTATCTGGGTATGGATTCCGCGCTTAACGGCGCAGAGCTTGTGGCGGGAGTAACCTATTCTTCCACCGCATTCAAGCAGGGCATTGAGGACGTATTTGCAGTCCTTATAAAAATGGACCTGATAAAAGCAGGTGAAAAAAGCGAAGCGCAAAAGATAAAAGAGCTTTTGGATAAACTTATCCCCGGTGCGCTGAACGACAGCGGCGCAGGTTCTTTTAAAGATCATACCGTTCCCGATTGGGCGCAATCAGGCTATGAAGCCGCCAACGGAACGGGATATATACTTGTTTCCAAGGACGGGACCGTATATACCGTTAATCCTTTCGGTAAGGTAAAAGCATATGATACCGACGGAAAGGATATAACCGATAAAGCCCAGAATCTTACCGATGCGGCAGGCGCTGTTCCCAATCTTTCGGGAGAAAAGCAAGAAGCCGATACAAAAGCCTTGAAAAAGCTTGCGGGAGATGCTTCGGCATTCACAATAGCCGTTATTGACACAGTATCCACCGTTACCAACGCGTTTGTGATAGATGCCGAAGGGGAAACGCTTTACGGCTTTGTGTGCCGTCCCATCGGCTATAACAACGGCGTAATGACGGTATACGGCATATTGGACAGTGAGGGAAAGATAAAAGAAATTAAAATAAGCGAAATAATACTGTATTCCCAGTATTATGACGATTACGAGCTGGACGAGGATGCGTACACCGAAGGACTTAAGGGAAAAGACGGTTCCACGCTGTCTGATGAAGATACCCTTATTTCCGGTGCGACGGTATCCGGAAATGCAGTTAACAAGGCTTTAAAGGATATGTTTGAAGCATACGGCAGGATAACGGAAGGAGAAAACGGGAATTGAAAAATAATATGCGTGTTTTACTGAACGGATTTGTAAAAGAAAATCCCGTTTTCGTGCTGGTCTTGGGCACCTGCCCCACACTTGCCACCACCACAAGTGTAATTTCCGCCCTGGCAATGGGACTTGCCGCGGCGGCGGTGCTTGTTTGTTCAAACGCTGCTATATCTCTTTTAAGAAAGATAATACCCGATAAGGTGCGTATACCCGCATATATAGTTATTATTGCGGGATTCGTTACCATAGTTCAAATGCTTATGGAAGCGTACCTTCCCTCTTTATATGAGATGCTGGGCGTCTACCTTGCTCTTATAGTGGTCAACTGTATCGTTCTGGGCAGAGCGGAAATGTTTGCTTCCAAAAATACCGTAGGCTCGTCCATACTTGACGGCGCGGGAATGGGCTTGGGATTTACCCTTGCTCTGCTGTGTATGGCATCCGTCCGCGAAGTGTTCGGCGCGGGAAGCTTTGCCGGAATAGAAATTCCCTTTATAAGCAATTACACCGTTCCCATATTGGTTTCTCCCCCCGGCGGATTTTTTGTGTTCGGTGTGCTTATCGCTTTGGTGTCCGCTTTGGGTAAAAAGCCTGCAAAAGAGGAATTCGGGTGCGAAGGATGCCCCAATGCCGCTCTTTGTAAGGGCGAATGCGGAAAGGAGGAAGCGTGATGTTGAAAAACCTTGTTATTATCCTTATGGCTTCGGTTTTGGTAAACAATTACGTTTTATCCAGATTTCTCGGAGTATGCCCTTTTCTGGGTGTTTCCAAAAAGCTTGACCAGGCGGCGGGAATGGGCGCGGCGGTTATATTTGTTATGCTGGTTGCCACCGCAGCAACCTGGCCTATATACACCTATCTGCTTTCCCCGAAATACGAGTATCTTCAGACCATTGTATTTATACTGGTTATCGCCGCTTTGGTACAGTTTGTGGAGATAGTGCTTAAAAAATATATTCCCGCTTTGCACAAATCCTTGGGAATATATCTGCCCCTTATAACCACCAACTGCGCCGTGCTGGGCGTAACCCTGAATAATATTACCGATGGATACGGATTTTTGGAATCCATGGTGTCATCCCTTGGTGCGGGGCTGGGATTTCTTTTGGCAATGGTGCTGTTTGCGGGCGTGCGTGAAAAGATGGAGGGAGCGGATATTCCCAAAGCTTTTAAAGGGATACCCATTACCCTTATTGCCGCTTCTATTGTTTCTATGTCGTTTTACGGATTTGCATCCGTAATTGAAAATATGTTTGCTTAAAGAGAAAGAGGAAAAGAAAAATGAAAGAAATTCTTATCCCCGCCCTTTTGGCAGGCGGTATCGGTCTGCTGGCGGCGGTAATACTCACGCTGGCATCCCGCTTTATGGGAGTAAAAGCAAACGAAACGGAAAAGAAGATACTTGAAGCCCTTCCCGGTGTAAACTGCGGTGCCTGCGGATATCCCGGCTGTGAAGGATACGCAAAAGCTTTGGCGGAAGGAAAAACTGCCGCCGCTAACCTTTGCGTGCCCGGGTCCGACGGAGTTTCAAGAAAGATTTCCGCCATACTGGGAGTGGAATTTGAAGACGTTGTGGAAAAGACCGCCTTTGTGCATTGCAGAGGGGATTGCAACCGCAACAAAGAAAAAGCACTTTACCAAGGCATATCCTCTTGCGCAGCGGCAAAAGGAGTGTTCGGCGGAAAAGGCGCCTGCACCCAGGGATGCCTGGGATACGGCGATTGCGCCGCCGCCTGCCCGGTTGATGCCATATGTATGGAAAACGGCATTGCCCATATAAACGGCAGTAAATGTATCGGCTGCGGAATATGCGTTAAAATATGCCCGAACAGAATAATAACTTTGTTTGACGGAACGGAAAAAGTGGTTGTGGCTTGCTCCAACACCGAAAAAGGAGCGGCAACACGTAAAAAGTGCGATGTAGGCTGTATCGCCTGCACAAAATGCGCAAAGGTCTGCCCTGCAGATGCTATAAGCATAGAAAACAACCTTTCCCGTATTGATTACTCAAAATGTATTCGCTGCGGCAGATGTGCGGAGGTTTGCCCCGTAAAATGCATCGTTCCCGCACCGATACCCATTGTAAACGATGAAGGTTAAAAAGAACAAATCAAAAATAATAGCCGACTTGCTTATAATTTTCGTACCTATCGCTTTGTGCGCCGGATATATGCTGTGGGTGAATTTCACACGCCAAGCGGGAGGATACGTTTATATTGAGCAGGACGGAGTTGTAACCGCATCCTACCTTTTAAGCGAGGATACCGAAATTGAATTTAAAGCCCAAAACGGCGGATATAACGTATTGGTGATAAAGGACGGAAAGGCGTATATAAAATCTGCCTCCTGCCCCGACAAAATATGTGTGAACCACCGAAAAATAGGCTTTGAAGGAGAAAGGATAGTATGTCTGCCAAACCGACTGACAGTGCGTATAGTGAAAGAGGGAAACGCTCCCGATCTGCAGCCTTAAAGGCGGCGGCAGGAGGAACCGCCCTTGCCACGGCTATGATACTTTCATACGTGGAAACTCTTATTCCGTTTAATATCGGTATACCCGGAATAAAGGCAGGCTTGCCCAACGTAGTTGTACTTTTCGTTTTGTATAAATACGGTATAGGCTATGCCGCCGCGGTATCGCTTTTGCGTGTGGCTTTGGCGGGAATACTGTTTGGAAGCGCGCCTTCCTTTATATACAGCCTTTCGGGTGCTTTGATAAGCCTTGGGGTAATGTTTTTATTAAAAAAGACGGACCTGTTTTCTTCCCGCGGAGTAAGCGTGGCGGGAGGGATTTCCCACAATATTGCCCAAGTTTGCGCCGCCGCGGTTTTGATGAACACGGCGGATATACTGTATTACCTGCCTGCTCTTGTTATCGGCGGAACGGTAAGCGGCGCTTTGATAGGCATTGCGGGAAGTATACTGATTAAAAAAATAAATATTACAGATAAGATCAATAGGGAGGATTAACTATGAAAAGAAAGATAATTTCCGCATTTCTTTGTTTTGTTTTGCTTTTCTCCTCTGCGGCGGTATCCCTCTTCGGATGCGAAGGCACCCCCGATACGCCCGAGGAATCAAGCGCAGCACCCCAAGAATCAGAGCCCGAGGAGAGCATTCCCGTGATAAACATTAAAGATTTTGCCGATTACGAAAACAAAGCCCTGGGAAAAGCGTATACCAGATCCACCCTGTATCCCGACGACACAAGCCCCTCCTACCCCGATGAGGGTAACAAGAGTATGACGGACGGAGAGATCGCCTCCGAAAACGCAAAATATTCGGACAAGACCTTTATGGGCTTTAACAAAAGTATTGCCGATTACACGTCCAGAGGCTACTCCTACATATCCGTTGATCTGGGCGGGCTGTTTTACGTGGATAAGTTCGTTGCACACGTCGCTTCCGCATTCCACGAAAGCGTGGGAATTTCCGCACCCCAGTACGTGGAAATAATGATATCCCACGATAACCAAAATTGGTATAAAGCGGGCAGAGCCGCCATTGAAGATACGGCAGAGGTAAGCTCCATTCCCGCAACGCTGGAGCTGGAATCGGCGCTCACCGCCAGATACGTTCAGTACAGATTTGTGGGACACAGCAACTGGATTATGGTTTGCGAGGTTGAAGCGTTCGGCGCGCAGGCGGAGCAAGAGCTTCCCTACCCCGAAGAAGACGCAGTACAGACATTCCTGTTTGTTGGGAACAGCAGTACGTATTTCTTTGACGTACCCACCAAGTTTATGTATATCGCAGAAAGCGCGGGTATGAATATCGACGTTTCCTACTGCTGTGTAGGCGGTGCGTATCTGAGCCAGTTTGCAGACGCAAACGACGAACAGCACGGCAAAGCATTAAGACAGCAGCTTGCGGAAAAAGATTTCGATTATGTGGTGTTGCAGGACAACGGCAACGCCGATTACGAGGATTCCAAGCCCGCCCTGGATATTCTGGTCCCCATGCTCCGTGAAACCGGCGCGACGGTGCATCTGTACAAGCGTTATTCCTCCAATGACGTACCCGCAAACCGTCTTGACAGCGCGTACAGACACGAGGTAAACTACACCAAGCTGGCAGAAGCCTTTGATATTGAAAAGGTGGCTCCCGGTGCGGATGCGTTCCTTATATGCGAAAGAAAATATCCCGAACTTGTGATTTACCACACGGATAATTCCCACCATTCCGATTTAGGTGCATATCTCCTTGCCTGCGTTATGGCGGTAACCTATCTGGATATCGACCTTGACGACGTCACCTACACCGCAGGATTTGACGCGGACACCGTGGCAAAAATAAAGGATTGCGCACGTATCGCCTGCGAAGAAGGATTTGATTACCCGCAGGATAAATAAAAAATACTTGCCCGCAGGGCAAACTTCACTTCGTCGGCATCGACGAAACTTCACTGCGGTACGCAACTTCACTTGGGCGTAAAATGCCCAAACTTCACCAACATAAAAAGGACGAGGAAAAGACTACTTCTCATAAGGATGATGAAAGCCTCGATGAAATTCATCGAGGCTTTTCTTATGCTTATCGGAAAGAACCGGCATCGCATTTGTAAGTACAAATGCTTCTTTTTGGGTGATACCCAAACCCTTTTAACAACAAACAAGAAAGATAAGTGATATTCTTTGCTGTGCAAAGAGTGATATTTTCACTTTGTGAAAGTGATATTACTCCCTCTGGTCGTAGTGATATTTTATTCGCCCTAAAAACTGTCCGTAGGACAATATCACGATGCGAAAGCATCATATAACTGCGAAGCAATATCACTCGCCTTTGGCGAATAAAACTGCGAGACTTCCTTATGAGAAGTCTCGCAAGCCTCGTCCTTTCTTGCTTTTTAAGTGAAGTTTTTGCCCAAAAGGCAAAAGTGAAGTTCGCGCCGGAGCACGAGTGAAGTTCGTACCAAGGCACGAGTGAAGTTGAGCTTGCCTCGTAAAGGCAAGCTCAGTTTTTTGAGTAATTATTTAACCATATAACATTCTATAATTCCGGTATACATAGTGTGGTAATCCTTACTTGTATACCATTTTTCGTTCACCGCATCCGACATTGTTTCTGCGGGCATTCGCACTGCGCCTTGCTTGCGGCAGATGATAACCGTATCTGCCTCTGCGTAATAAGGAGTATCTCCCTCGTAGGCTACGGTGAGATTACAATGGGCGGTCTTATCCTCGTCCCTGCCGGAAACGGTGCCCATATAGCGGTACATATCCTCGTACCCTTCGCCGAAAAAGCAAAGGGAAAAGGTTTCTTCCGTATCCATAAAGGTTTTGGTAAAGCGGCTGTCGCGGACAAAAGCAAAACAGGCGGGTGCGCCCCATATAACGCCCATAGAGCCCCAGGAGGCTGTCATACCGTTGACGCTTTCTTTGTTTCCCGCAACGATAAGCATTTTTTGCTTGCCGATCATATTAAACACGTTGCCCTGCGCTTCATAGGGGTTTATTTTTTTGAACATTAAATTCACCTCATTTATTTATATGAGAAAAATGCTTTTTAAGAACACGGTGAAGAATATATCCCAGACCATAGCAGGATATGACCTCCCCTGCAAAAAGAGAAAGATATATTATCCAAAGAGCATCCGGCACGTTGTAAATATAGGCAAGTACGGGAGGAATGACCAATGTGTTTGCCAGCACGGGGAAAAGCGCCGCCAATAAAAAGTGATTTTTGCCCAATTTGCAGGTCAATACCGCGGCGATAAGGGTGGCAAGCGAGCCGAAGATAATATCCCATATAACGGCGTTTGCCAGAAGGTTTGAGAGTATACACCCGATAAACAGCCCCGGCACGGCGGCAGGCAGGAACACGGGAAGAATGGTAAGACATTCGGAAAACCGCACCTGAAACACGCCGACAGGATTTGGTGAAACCAGCGTAAGCGCTACGTACAATGCAGCGATTACAGCCGCTTGGCAAAGATAAAGAATCCTTTTTTTCATTTTTGTTACTTCCTTAGTTTTGATTTAAGGGCGGAATTTACGCGCCCTAAGTGAGGATGGTTACGAACTCACTGAAGGTTATAATATCACACTCCGCGGATATTTTCAAGTACCGAGTAGGGTATCTTCATATTGCCCTGACCGATGCCGATCTCTATATGAGGCTTCATTTTGGCGTGGAAATCCGTTCCGCCGGAGATCTTTAAGCCAAGTTCCTTTGCCATAGACTGAAATTTTCTTTGCATTTCCGGAGTGTATTCGTTGTAATATCCCTCGATACCGTCAAGTCCGTACGCTTTAAGCTCAATTAAAAACACTCGAAGAGCATCGTCGGAAATGCGTATAAGATGGGGATGGGCAACAAAAGCGTGGCCGCCTATATCTTTAATTAATTTTACCGCTTGCTGCGCGGTGAGCGCCTGAGTGCCGTCATAAGCGGGCTTGCCCACGCCCAACCATTTATCAAAGCCCTCTTTTACCGAAGAAACGTAGCCTTTTTCCATCATTATACGGGCGAAATGTGCTCTGCCGATAATGCCCGAGGGGGCGATAGCGTATGCTTCCTCCATAGAAACGTCAAAGCCAAGATCATTTAACTTTTTGCAGGTGTTAAGAGTGCGGGTGTTGCGGGCATCCATTACCCCGTCCAGCGCTTTTTTGAGCAGAGGATGGTGAATATCTATATCATAACCCAGAATATGAGTCTCCGTTTCCGATTGGACGGAAAGTTCTATAGCGGGAACGATCTCCACTCCCACACGCTTGCCTTCCTCCACAGCTTCCTCTACTCCCGAAACGGAATCGTGGTCTGTGAGGGCGATAGCGGCAAGTCCCTTTTGCGCCGCGTACCGCACCAGCTCACGGGGGGACATACTTCCGTCCGAGCAGGTGGAATGGGTATGAAGATCTATAAGCTTTTCGCACATAAAAAACGCACCGCCTTTTTAAAGGTTTTTAATATTTTAGCACACAAAAACCGAAAAATAAATATATTTTTTGCGCAAAAACTCTTTTTTATCCCGCGATTTTGTGGTATATTTACATTAAAGGAGTGTTTAATATTATGAAATACTTATTTGAAATACATTGTCATACCTCGGAATCCAGCGGATGCGCTTCCGAAACGGCGGAAGCCACGGTAAAGGCTTACAAGGAAAAAGGATATGCGGGTGTGGTTATAACCGACCATCTGGGAATAGGCAGTAAAAAAGACGATTGGACAGAGCATTGCCTCCATCAGCAGGCAGGCTACCGCAACGCAAAGGCTGTGGCGGAAAAATACGGTATGACCGTGCTTTACGGTGCGGAAATAACGGTGCGCCCCTTTGGCGGCAACGATTTTTTGTGTCTGGGACTTGAGCCCGAATGGTGGAGCGGCCATCCCGAGCTGGAGGATATGTCTTTATACGACATACTGAAGACCGTGCGGGAGGCGGGAGCCTTTGTTTCCCACGCCCACCCCTTCAGAGAGGCAAATTATATAAAAAGCATTGTGCTTGTTCCCCGTTTGATAGACGGTGTGGAATTAAACGCAAACAGAACGGATTTTGAAAACGAGCGGGCGGCGGAATATGCGGCGGCATACGAAAAGCCTCTTACCGCAGGAAGCGATAACCACACAGCCCACAGACAAAAAAGAATTTTCGGTATGGATTTTTATGAGTGCCCCAAAACGGAAAAAGAACTTGCCGAACTTTTATTTGCGGGGAAATACGATATTAAGACGGAGTAAAAGATGTTAAGACGATTTGCGGCATACTATAAGCCCCACAAGAAGCTTTTTTTGCTTGATATGGCGGCGGCTTTCCTTATTTCCACCTGCGACCTGGTGTACCCGATGATAACACGTAATATTATAAATATCTACGTGCCTCAAAAGATGCTTGACAGATTGCTTATCTGGGCGGCGGTGATACTGGGAATATACCTTATAAAATGCGGGCTGAACTATTTTATACAGTACAAGGGCCACGTGCTGGGCGTACGTATTCAGGGCGATATGCGCAGGGATATGTTCCACCACCTGCAAAAGCTGCCCTTTGCGTTTTTTGATGAAAACAAGACGGGCGTTATTATGTCCCGTCTGATGAACGACCTTTTCGATATTTCCGAGCTTGCCCACCACGGACCCGAAAACCTGTTTATATCCACAATTTCTCTTATCGGTGCGTTTGTGCTGCTTTCCACCATAAACGTGTGGCTGGCGCTGCTTCTGTTTTTGCTTATACCGCCTATAGTTTTCTTTGCGGTAAAGACAAGAAAAATGATGCAGGACGCCTTTAAGGAATCCCGCACCCGTGTGGCAGAGGTAAACGCAAACGTAGAAACTTCGGTTTCCGGCATACGTGTTTCCCGTGCATACACGGCGGAAAGCCACGAAAATGCACGGTTCGACGAAGCAAACGAAAGCTTTAAAAAGGTTCGCGGCAAGGCGTACCGCGCTATGGGTGTGTTCCATTCGGGAATGACTCTGCTTACGGATATAATGTATCTTGCGGTGCTTGCCGCGGGAGGTTTGTTCTTTTACTACGGCAAAATAGACGGAGGCGATTTTGCTGCGTTTATTTTGTATACCACCTCATTTATACGCCCCATAAACAATCTGGTTATGATCTTTGAGCAGATACAAAACGGTATGACGGGATTTACCAGATTTGTGGAGATCATGGAAGTAAAGCCCGAAGAAGAAACGGGTGTGACCGACCCCGGTGTGCTTAAGGGCGATATTGAATTTAAAGACGTTTCCTTCCATTACGGCGAGGACGACGAAAGCAAAAATATTATAGATTCTCTGGATCTTCATATTCCCGCAGGGCGGACGGTGGCTTTGGTAGGTCCCTCCGGCGGAGGAAAGACAACGCTTTGCCATCTTATTCCCCGTTTTTATGAAACGGTATCGGGAAACATTACCGTTGACGGTATGGATATAAAGGATATTTCCCGCTATGCTTTGCGTAAAAATATCGGTATGGTTGCCCAGGACGTATTCCTGTTCGGCGGTACCATAAAAGAAAACATAGCATACGGAAACCTTGACGCTACCGATGCGGAGATCGAAGAAGCGGCAAAGAGAGCCAATATTCACGATTATATCATGACTCTTGAAAACGGGTACGATACTCAGGTGGGTGAAAGAGGCGTAAAATTATCCGGCGGACAAAAGCAGAGAATATCCATTGCCCGGGTTTTCCTTAAAAATCCCCCCATACTTATTCTTGACGAAGCCACAAGCGCTCTGGACAACGCCACGGAAATGCTGATACAGCAATCCCTTGAGCAGCTTGCCAAGGGCAGAACCACTCTTGTGGTCGCCCACAGACTTTCCACCATAAAGAATGCGGACGAGATCATCGTGCTTACGGCAGACGGTATTGCCGAAAGAGGCAACCACGAAACGCTGCTTGAAAAAGACGGCATCTACGCAGGGCTTTACAAATACCAGTTCAGACAATGATAACCGTAAACGAATATTACAAAAGGCTGTTTGGAGAAAAGGTGTACAAAATATCCCTTGCGGGAGGGTGCACCTGTCCCAACCGCGACGGAACCAAGGGGTTGGGCGGATGTATTTTTTGCTCCCAAACGGGAAGCGGAGATTTTGTGCCCCACCCTTCCCTGCCTATAAATGAGCAGATAGACCTTGCCACCCAGAAGGTAAAAAACAAGGGTGCGAAAAAATATATCGCATATTTCCAAAGCTTTACCGCCACGTACTTGCCTGCAGAGGTTTTGCGGGAAAAATTGGACTGCGCCTACGGGAGAGATGATATCGTGGGCGTATCTATCGCCACACGGCCCGATTGCCTGCCCGAGGATATTCTGGATATGCTGGAAGCGTATTCCCGTATAAAGCCTACCTGGGTGGAATTGGGATTGCAAACGGCAAGCGACAAAACGGCTGTATATATCAACCGCTGTTATCCCACGCAGGTCTATATTGATGCGGCGCGGGAGCTTAATAAAAGAAATATTCCCTTTGTTACCCATATTATTTTAGGTCTTCCCGGTGAAACGGAAGAGGATATGGTAAACACCGTAAAGACCTCCGCGGAATGTAAAACCCAAGGGATAAAGCTGCAGCTTTTACAGATACTTTCCGATTCCCCTTTAAAAGAAGAATACCTTAAAGGAAATGTGCGTCCTATGGAAGAGGATGAGTATTACGCTTTGTTAAAAAAGCTTCTTTCCCTTCTGCCCGAAGACACGGTTATCCACCGCCTTACGGGGGACGGAAGCAAAAAGACCCTGCTCGCCCCCCTCTGGTGCGGGGACAAAAAAAGAGCGATCAATAAAATAAACGCTCTGTTGAAATCACTCCAATAGTAAAACAAAAGCCACGAGAAAATCGTGGCTTTTTTGTTGTCGGGGTCCCCGAGAAGCCGCAAGGCTTCTTGGGGTGATTTGTGTGGTATTTTATTGGTGAAGTTTTTGCTGAAATCAAAAGTGAAGTTTACTCCGTAAGTGAAGTTGTCCTGCGGACAGTGAAGTTTTGCCTTCGGCAAAGCGGGCATTATTTATTATATTCTTCAAAAACCGTGTAATCTTCTACAAGCTGAACCTCGTCAAGCACGAACTTGGTGCCGCTTGTTGTAGAGCCTGCGTAGTTCCAGAACATATACACGCCTGCGATCTCGTTAAGAGGATATGCTTCGCCGACGGTGCCTGAGCCGGAGCCGGTGCCGTAGCGGTATGTGAAATCCTTAACGGGGAACGCCATCCAGCCCTTGAAGCCCTTTACGGAAGAAGACTGCTCCAAGCCGAAGCATCCGTCGCCGCCGTGCTTGTATTCTTTCCATTCCTCGCTGCCCTCTGCAAGATAATAGAAGAACAGATCGGGCACGTTATCGCTTTCATCGGTAGTATACAGATCGCCCGTGGGAGAAACCAGACCGAAGTTTGCCTTGCGGAATTCCACGTCCGTAAAATCTACCCATACACGGAGATATGCGGTGGAGGGGAAGGAAGCGGTGTTTTTATTTGCTTCGGTAGCGAAAATATACAGACCCTGGTTATCTCTGCCTTCGCTCCATACGGAAATGGCATTGGAGCCTTGATAACCGTTTTGAGTAAGTTCAAAGCGGCTGTTTGCATCTGCTTCCGCAGAATTCCAGGTGCCCACGTAAATATCGCCGTTTACCTTGCCGCCGTATGCCAGGTTGTTTTGGGAAGCGGTAAGAGAGGACACGGAATCAAAGTTCGTGAAGGTGCCTGCGAAGTTTACGTCGTTTTCCGAAACGTAATCAGCCACCTCTTTAACGGAGGTAGTAAAGGTTGCGGAGATGCACTCGCCCTTTTTGCCGAATACGTCAACAGGATATACCTCCACGGTATATTCGGTTTCGGACGCAAGTCCCGCAAGAGTAAAGGTAAGTGTTTCGGGCATGGGCTCGAAATAATATTCGGAGAAATAGTTAAACTCCTTTTTCTCCCCGCCTGCAGAGGTACAGACTATGTTATAGCTGTATACGCAATCGTCATCCGTTGCCTGATCAAAGGTTATTTCCGCAGACACAGCGGTAACGGTGCCGACAGTTACAGCCGCATCCTGCGCGAATACGGGATTTTCGCTCTTATCCTCGCGGTTTTCCTTGGTATAAAGCCAGGTAGATTTATCCTTAAGGTCGTTTATTTCGTAAACGAGCTGCTTTTGTCCGTCTGCGGTCTTAAAGAAATCGTCGGTAAGCAGGTTATAAGGAAGCACGCGGACACGGTTGTCTGCGGAAACCTCTACTATGTAATACTGCGCCGCTTGGTCAGCTCCGGGAGGGATAGTGCCGTAGGTCATACCCGTGGTCATTTCAAAATAAGCCAAAGTACCCGTACCGAAAAGGGTATAATCCTTCTGGTAGCAGGAGGTGGGGTTGTTTATAGGTCCGTGGGAGTGTCCCGAGAAATTGAGTACCTGTGAATACTTGGAATAAGCCGCGTTAAGCTCTGCAGACTGGGATGCATACCATTCCGAGCTTACGTACACGGTATCCTTTATATGATGGTGCTGGAAGGTGATTATGGGCTTATCGGGGTCGTCATTGGCAGCAGAAGCAAGGGCTTCCTCAAGCCAGCTTATGTCTGCGGAATAATCGCCCTCGCCGTAGGTGGATACGCCGATAAAGTGATATCCGTTTATAACCACGTGCTTGTTATCCTCTGCATCCATATTTTCCTTGTAGTTCTTTTCGCCTACGGAAAGATCGTTAAGATTGCAGTAATATTCGTGGTTGCCCATTACGGTAATAAGCTGAGTTTCTTCCTTGATATTATCGTTTACAACCTTTTTCCACGCCTCAAATTCATAGGGCTGACCGTAATTGGTAAGGTCGCCTGCCACCACAAGAGCGTCTACCTTTTTGTAGTCCTGCTTATCCGCATAAGCGTATGCAGAAGTGAGCAGTTTGCCCAGACGGACAGCGGAAGCGTCCGTCACTGCGGAAACGTGGGTATCCGACGTAACGAGAAAGCGGAAAACGGTCTCAAATTCGCCGTATTCCACAGCGGGTGTACTGCTTTCCGCAGGGGAAGAGGATTCGTTGCCTGCGCCGGTGCAGGCGGAGAGAATACAAGTGAGTGCCAACATAAATGCGATTACCACTTTTCTTTTCATTTCTTATTACCCCTTAAGGTTATTTTTTATTTACAAAATAAAATTTGTCTTCTTTAAGCTTTTCCACGGCGGCTTCTCTTAATGCAGAAGCGGAAATGAGAGTACAATCCGCTTTGCAGATGACGCCCCGTCTTATATGGGGAAAAGACAAGATATTCTCGAAACGGCTGTACTTTTGCTCGGCGATATCTTTAAAATCGTGGCCGTAAAGGTGAACTTCTCTGCGGGTGCCGTCGTAATCCTCAAGAATATATCTTGTAGTGTGCTTGTTTAAGCAATAAGGAGCGTTTCCGATCTCCTCCATACCGTGCATAAAGGTGCAATGGTCGTTAATATCCCCTACCATAAGAATTTTTCCGTCCACATCCGCAAGGATACGGAAAGGGGAGTTTTCCCCCACGGGAGTTTTATCAAGATGGTGGCGGGAGGTCATTTCCAAAGCCCTGTATCCCTTTGCCGCGCAGGAATGAGTGGGATGCATACTGCGGACAACACCTTGCATTTTTACAAACACACGGGGAAGCAAGCCGATACAGGGTTCGGTCTCCCTCACCGAAAACAAAGGCTGATCTTCACCTACGTTTGAATACGTAAGTGCAGGTAAAAGCAAAGTGCCTTTTTCGCCCAGATATTCACACAATGCATTTAAAAAGCTTTCCGGTGTTTCGTCGGTTCCCAGCGCTTTCATGGAAGAATGCATAAGCACCGTATCCCCCGGAAGAATACCCAGAGCCGCAAGATCTTTTCCGAAATCGTACATTTTATTCCCTCCTCTTACCCGAAATTATACTATATTTAAAGCGAGGTGTCAACTGTTGACAACCGCCTTTTTTACGTGTATAATTCTCTATACGGAGGATGGTGTATTATGAAAAAGTTCGTTGCATTTTTGTGTGTTTTACTGTGTTTTTCTTTTATTATTAATATTCCTGCGGAGGCGTATGATATGAAATACGGAAAAAGCTTTTACGAAAAGGTTATTAAACTGGAATGTGAATATATAGAAAGTCTTGTTTTGCCCAACGGTGCTGTGGGATACGATATTCCCAAGGTGGACGCTTCCATAGATCCTGCCAATCTTCCCGAGGTAGACGGAATAAAGCCCGAAGAATATACGAAATGGGCTTCTACAAAAGTTGTTCCTTATTTTTCCGCGTTTGCGGTATTGGGTATAATGGCGGCTGATTACGAAAACGCAAAAGACATTACCCTTAATTATATTAACTGGTACATATCCTCTATGAACACCAAAGAAAGCGACGTTAACGGCGTTGCCGGCACGGTGTATGATTACCGTATCTTCGTTTCGCCCGATGGAAAAAAAGCTGTGCAGGTAAGCTTTATAGATCTTTACGGGGATAAAGCCCGTAATTACGACAGCACGGATTCCTATGCCTCCACCTTTTTGCAGATACTCAGTGCATATACCCAAAAATATGACAGCACCTTCCTTGAAAACAAAAAAGAGCTTTTGGAAACCCTTAAAAGCGTAATATATTCCACCTACTGCGAAAAAGTTTCTCTTACCGGCGCAAAGCCCGATTATATGGTGTGTTATCTTATGGATAACTGCGAAGTTTACGCAGGATTCCGCGATATTTCGGTTTTGTTCCCCGAATATAAAGCGGATGCGGATAAATTTTTGGACGGCATAAAAAAATCCCTATATTGCAAAGACGGATACTACTACCCCGCCGTGTTTGAAAACGGCAAGACCGCATACACCATTGATGATAAAACGTCTTTTGATTTTTATCCCCACGGCACAAGCCAGCTTTTCCCCATCACATTCGGTATTCTTGACCCGAAAAGCGATGACGCAAAAGCCCAGTACGAACTGTTTAATACCGTGTACGGTCAAAACGGAAAAGCAGGCAAGGACTGGTCTGTGGCAGACTGCGGAGATGCGTATCCCTGGGCGTTAAATTTGCGAGCCGCCGTTAAGATGGATGATTTTAAACGGGCGGAAAAATTTATACACCACGTGTATGTTAAATATATAGCTACGGCTCACAGCGGAAATTACTACTGCGGTGAAGCGGGCAATATGCTGCTTGCTGTTACCGAGCTTTTGGAAAAAGGCTTTAACGAAACAGACGCTTCCCTGCCCGAAGGCTCACTCCCCGAAAACTCTGTTTCCGAAACCCCTGCGGAAAAGGGAAGCTTTAAAAAATATATTCCCTATATAGCCTTGGGCGCTTCCGTAATATTGGGAACTGCTGCTGTAATTTGGGCACTAAATAAAAAACGCCCCTAAAATGCTTGCGCATTTTTGGGGACCCCGCAAGAAAAAAACACCCCTAAAATCCTGCGGATTTTTGGGGACCCCGCAAGAAAAAACACCACGCAAAGAATAAATTTTAAGGAGGTCGGGCATTGAAGGATATTCTCATATTCAAGCGTGTGGAAAAAAAGTACAGAATTGACGAAAGCAAAAAGAATATGCTTCTTGCTATGATAATAGACAACCTTAAAGCCGACCCTCACGGGAAAAGCACTATATGCTCCGTTTATCTTGATACTCCCGATAGGCTGCTTATACGAAACTCCATAGATGCCCGTACATATAAAGAAAAGCTGCGTATACGCAGTTACGGTACGCCCAAACCCGAAACCGACGTGTTTTTGGAAATAAAGAAAAAGTATAAAGGCGTGGTGCATAAAAGGCGTGTGAAAATGCCCCTTGAAAAGGCTTTGGAATATGTTTCCACGGGAAAAACCGATATAAACAACCAGATAATGCGTGAAATCGATTACGCAATGCAATTTTACAGACATCCCGCACCGTCTATGCTTATAGCATACGAAAGAGATGCCTATTTCGGCAAGGACGACGAAGGACTGCGGTTAACTTTTGACCGTAATATTCGGTTCAGAGAAGAAAACACCGACCTTACCGACGGTTCGTACGGAGAAAAAATATTGCCCGAAGGCGAATACGTCCTTGAAATCAAAACAAACGGCGGTATGCCCTTGTGGCTTTCCTCCGCTTTGGACAAGCTTAAAATATACCCTGTAAGTTTTTCCAAATACGCAAACGCACATCTGATCTCTTTAAGAAAAAGCCCTTTATTGAAAGGAGAAAAATAAAATGCCCGCTGTATTTGATTCCGTAATAAAAACCGAATTAACGGTTACCACTTTTCTTATCTGCCTCGGCTGCTCTTTCCTTTGCGGAATTATTGCCGCCTTTGCCGCAGGCTTTAAAACCCGCGTAAGCAAAAGCTTTTTGGCTTCTCTTATACTGCTTCCCATGATCGTGTTTACCGTTATCACTATGGTTAACGGAAATATCGGCACCGGCGTGGCGGTTATGGGCGCATTCTCTCTGGTGAGATTCCGCTCCGTGCCGGGAAAAGCAAAGGATATCGTTTCCATCTTTCTGGTAATGACGGCAGGCTTGGCTTGCGCATCCGGCTACGTGGCGCTGGCTGTGCTGTTTACTCTTATCGTAAGTATTATAACGGTGGTAATTTCCTTTATAAAGATAGGCGAGGACAGTTCTCTTTTGCTTAACATAACCGTGCCCGAATCCCTTAATATAGCCCACGGGTTTGACGATCTGTTTAAGACTTATACAAAAAAATACCGCCTTATCGCCACCAAGACCACCAATATGGGAAGCCTTTATAAGCTTTCCTACCGTGTGGAATTAAAGGAAACGGACAAAGCACAGGAGTTTATAGACGCCTTGCGCTGCAGAAACGGAAATCTGGAAATAATGCTTTCCGAACCGCCCGCGACAGAAGAACTGTAAACGAGAAACGAGAAACTATGGTAGATTTTTGCGTATAACGCAAAAATCTTCCGTTTCTCTTCTCTTTTATCTCTTATCTCTTCACTTAAAAAGCTCCCTTTCGGGAGCTTTTTTAATACATATAGTAAGGGAGTGCGGTTTTTTCGTGCTCTTTTAATTTTTTACTGCAACCCTTTAAATACTCCTCTGCACAGAAATCGGGCGAGCGGATAATATCCGAGCCGAAGAGGAGGTCGATAAAGGAGCGTCCGTTATAAAGGGGTGCGAATTCGAATTCTACGTTATTTTTGCGGATGATATCCAAAAGAAGCAAAGCGGATTCAAAGGGACGGAAGGCTGTTTTATTTGTTATATGGAAAAACACTCCGCCGCACACCTGCCCTGCATACTTTGAAAAGACGGGAGTGAAGTAACAGCCGCGGAGCTTTACGCCCTTTAGCCCAAGGGAATTGAATTCCTGCGCCGTTTTCTCACCGTCCAGCCAAGGAGCGCCGATAAATTCAAAGGGGCGGGTGGTTCCTCTGCCTTCGGAAAGGTTCGTCCCCTCAAAAAGGCAATTTCCCAGATAGCACAGCGCCGTATCGGGCGTGGGGATATTGGGGGACGGAGGGATCCACAAAAGATCGGTATCCGAAAAAAGCATACTTCTTTCCCAGCCTTTTACGGGAATTACCTCTAATTTACAGCCAATTCCCTCTGTTTCGTTTATGAAGCGTGCGTATTCGCCCATAGTAAAGCCGTGTCTTGCGGGAAGAGTATACCTGCCCACAAAGGAAGAAAACTCTGTGGAAAGTATATTTCCATCTGCATAACCGCCTACGGGATTTATACGGTCGAACACCACCATAGTCTTGCCCGAAGCGGCGCAATCCTCCATAGCGTAGGAGAGAGTATACATATATGTATAGTACCTTGCGCCTATATCCTGAATATCGAAAGCAACTATATCCAAAGTATCAAGCACTTCTTGTTTTATATGGGGCTCGCTTCCGTAAAGGCTGTATACGGGGAGAGCGGTTTTTTCATCGGTATAGCTATCTATACGCTTGCCTGCCTGAGCGTTTCCCCGCACGCCGTGCTCGGGCGAAAACATACAGCGCAGCACACCCATATCAAAAAGAATATCCGCCGTGGAAACAAGCTGTCTGTTTACCCCTGTGGGATTGGTGATAAGTCCCACACAGCGGTTTTCGAAAAGAGAAATATATTCGTTTATATTGTCAATTCCGTTTAAAACAGTTTTGCGCATAACTATATCTCCGAAAACACGGTATCGTAAAATTCTCTGCGTATGGGGTACAATAGTCCGTTTTCACGGGTGGGGTGGACTCGGTTAGTGAGGAGTATTGCGTACACACCCGTTTTGTTATCCACAAAAAGAGAAGTGCCCGTAAATCCCGTGTGACCGTAGCTTCCCATGGGCATTTTGCTTCCGCCGGGGAAAGGCTTGCCCCCGTAAAGCTGGAAGCCCAGACCGCGGCTTTCGTCAAAATCGGGAGTATAATCGGTAACGGCGAGAGAGAAGGTCTTTTCGTCAAGATATCCTGCCCCTCTTTGAGAAAGCATTTTTGCAAAACGGACGGTATCGTTGACAGTGCAAAACATACCTGCGTTGCCCGAAATGCCCTTTAAAAATCTTGCGTTTTCGTCGTGGACAACGCCGCACACCATTTCACCTGTGAAAATATCTCTTTCCGTGGCGGCGCAAATGGCATCTGCAGGCGGGTTGTAAAAGCTGTTTTCCATTCCCAAAGGAACAAAAACACGCTCTTTTACTATTTTATCCAGCGTCTTGCCCTCAATCTTTTCCAAGATCTTGCCCAAAAGGATATATCCCATACAGCTGTACACGGTTTTTGTCCCCGTGGGATATGCAAGGGGTTTGGAAAGAATGGCAGACACCGCATCCACGCTGTCCTTATCCAGATACAAGGGCATATGGGCGGATATACCCGAAGTATGTGTCATAAGCATAAAAACGGTTATATCCTCTTTGCCGAAGCATTGGGAAAAATATTTGCTTATTTTATCGTTTAAAGCTATCTTCCCTTCCTCCAGCATACGCAGGCACGCCATAGTGGTGCCCATAAGCTTTGTGAGGGACGCCATATCAAACAAGGTATTCTCTGTTAATGGCAATTTTTCGGGAAAAAGAGCGCGGTGTCCTGCGGAAAAGCGGAAAAACACTTCGTTTCCCCTTCCCACAGCGGCGGCACAGCAGGGATATGCGCCCTGTTCCAAACCTTTTAAAAGTATATTTTTTAAGTTTTCCGTGTTCATGATTTTGACGTGAGTCTGCGGATATCCTCTTCCTTGCCTACGGTTACGATATGGTCCCCCGACGTAAAGACAAAATCCGCGCTGAACATAGGACGCAGGTTTCCTCCCCGCTTTACGCCTACGATATTTATACGGTATTTTCTTAATACCTGCAGTTCGGCAATGGTTTTGTTTTCCCAGGAACGGGGTATGGGAATTTCGTATATGGAGTATTCCTCTGTAAGGGGAATGTAATCAAACACATTGCGGGCGCTGAAACGGGTCGCCATACGGAATGCCATTTCTTTTTCGGGATACACCACCTCGTCTGCGCCGATCTTATACAGAATCTCTGCCTGAATTTCACGGTTTGCCTTTGTGCAAACATATTTTGCACCGTGCTTTTTCAAAAGGGAGGTGATTATGAGAGAGGATTCAAAGTTTTCGCCTATAGTTACAAAGCAAAGGTCAAAGCTGCTGACACCCAGAGAGGCGATAACCTCTTCGTTTGTACAATCGCCTATACTTGAATCGGCAAAGATAGGCGGAAGCTCCTCTATAAGCTTTTGGTTGTTATCCACCACCATTACCTGATTTTTTAAAGCTATAAACTTTTCTGAAAGATGTCTGCCGAATCTTCCCATTCCGATAACGAGAATTGATTTCATTTTACTTTTTCCTTTCTTTTAACCTATAAGAACCTTGCCCGAAGGACGCTCCACGGGAGGATGGGAACGCTTTTCCGCAAGGGAGAGAATAAAGGTGAGTCCGCCCAGTCTGCCCGCAAACATCAAAACCATTAAGATGATACGGCTGGCAAGAGAAAAAGAGGGAGTAAGTCCCATGCTGAGCCCTACCGTGCCCACAGCGGAAATCACCTCGAACAGCACTTCCTTTAAACCGAAGGGTTCGATAGCGCATATTATCATTGTAGCAACTGTGGCGGCGATGACGTATATTAGCACGATAGCGCTTGCTTGCCGCACCGTATCGTCATCTATCCGTCTGCGGAAGACGTTTACGCTTCTGTCTTTTTTTGCGCAGGCGACGGTAGCAAATATAAGCACCGCCACGGTGGTGGTCTTTATGCCCCCTGCAGTAGAGCCGGAGCATCCGCCCACCAGCATAAGCAGCATTGTGAGCAGTAAGCCCGATTCCGACATATCCCCAAAGCTTACCGCGTTAAAGCCTGCGGTACGGGGAGTGACGGCGGCAAAAAAGCTGTGATAGAGCTTTTCGAACAAATTAAAATCCTTAAACGCCGCGGAGGAATATTCAAACACAAGTATTGCGGCGGTACCGCCCAAAACCAGCACCAAGGATGCGGTTAAAGCGATCTTTGTATGCAAAAGACATTTTGAAAGGCGGAAGCGGTTGCGGATAAGATCGTTCCAAACCAAAAAGCCCGTGCCGCCGATAAGGATAAGAAAAGCCAAGGTAAGAATTATAACAGGGTCGTTTGCCACGGTGGTGAGGGAAGAAAAAGCTTCCGTCCTGCCGAAAAGGTCAAATCCCGCGTTGCAGTATGCGGATATTGAATGAAATACGGAAAACCATATACCCTCGCCCCAGCCTAATTTGGGAACGAATCTGAAAGCAAGTACCGCGGCGGCAACCAACTCTACTAAAAGGGTGCCCAAAACTATATTGCGTACAAAAGCGCTCAGTCCTTCGTCCATACGGTCTGTTCCCGAAGACTGCATCATAACCTTTCTGTCGTAAAGAGAAAGGCGTTTGCCCGCAAAGAGAAATCCCAGGGAGATAACTGTCATTAACCCCAGCCCGCCGATCTGGATCATACACAGTATAACAGCCTGTCCGAAGCCCGACCAGCAGGTAAAGGTATCTCTTACAACAAGTCCCGTAACGCAGGTGGCGCTTACCGCGGTGAACAATGCGTCCCCGAAAGGAACGCTCCCCTCCCCTTTATGTGAAACGGGCAGGGACAAAAGTACGCTTCCCACAAGAATTACCAATATAAAGCTTATGGCGATAAGCTGTGTATGGGTAAAAGAAATCTTCTTTTTTATTTTATTGGGCATAGACGCTGTCACCCCTTAAAGAACTGTCTTTTTATGCTTATATTATACCCCTAACGCTTATGTATGTCAACACAAAATCACCCCAAGGAGCCTGCGTTTCCTTGGGGTGATCTGCTTATTTTAGTACTATATACATTTTTTCGCTTGTTTCGCTTTGGGGCGAAAAATCCTTTTCGCCGTAAACAAAAACTTGTGTAAAGCCTGCTTTGCGGGCGCAGGAAGAAAACTTTTCTGCAGAAAAATACTTTTGCAGAGTGGTTTCGTCCTCTCTTGAATAAACCCCGTCCTCTTCGGCAAACATAGTAAGGTAAAAGGCGCATTTTTCCTTTTCACCGTCCCAGGCGTTTTGCCAGACCAGCATATCCTCATCCACCTCGTAAACGAAGGCGTTATCACCGTACACCTTCTCATAACGGTAAAGGCTGTTTATATCGCATACCATTACCCCGCCGTTTTCCATATAAAGACGGCAGAGAGAAAGTGTCTTTACAAGCTCCTTTTCCGAAGAAAGATAATTAAGGGTATCAAAAGAGCACACTATGCCCTGCACCGTGCCGTACAGCTCGAAAGAGCGCATATCCTGATTAAGCAGCAGCACATCCTTGCCGTAGGTGTTTTCACGGGCGCACATAAGCATTTCGGGAGAGATATCCACTCCCACCATATCATAGCCCATATCTGCCAGCAGGGCGGTTATTCCGCCCGTGCCGCAGCCAAGGTCAAGTACTTCTTTTACGGTAATATCCGAATGCTTTTCAAAGCATTTTTTTACAAAGGAAGCGTACGGCGCATATTGGTCGCCGTTTACGGTGTCGTATACAAGCTCTATCATTATTCAACGGTGACGGTTATTCTGCCGTATGCGGAACGGCCTGCCATCCCGTAATCGGCAACAACTTCGAACCAGTCCTCACCGGTGAAGCCTTCATAAGGAATATAAGTGAAGGTGCCGTCTGCATTTACGGAAACAGAACCGTTTGCCGCACTTACCGCAAGGCGTATGCCTTCGGTAGGCATGGTGGATTCGGGAATGATAAGGGTTCCCGTTACGGATTCTCCTGCTTTGCAGGTTACGTCTTCTGCGCTGGGAGCTTCCTCGGGCACGCCCAACTTACCCTTTATAAACAGATATGTTTCTTTATAAATACAGTTGATAGCGGGATTGGTGGAAACGTATGCGTTATAGATAGCGCCGGGCATACCTGCCAGATAGTACATATGTACGGAGTCTGTCATAAATCCGATCTCTGCGCCTACGTAGAGGTAGCTTCTGTATCTGTCTACCCACTTGACTTCGGAGGTGCTTTCGATCTCGATCTCGATACTCATACCGTAAAGCTCTGCCATCTTTGCCGCATCGTAAATGCGCTGCAGGGGAACGTCCTCATTAAACGCATAGTTGGGCTGGAGGCAAGCGGTATCGAAGCCGAATTCACGCCAACGGGTGTTACCGGAAGCGTTGAAATAAGGGATCCAGGTGGTCTGGTAGCCAAGGCTTCTTATGTAATCGCAGATATAATTGCAAAGCTCCTGAACGTGAGGATCGGAGCCGCTCATTTCCTCTACAAACCAATAGAAGCCGGAAAGACGTACGGAATCGTAGCCTTTTTCCTTAAAGCCTTTTACCTGCTCGTCTACAAACCATTTAAGAACTGCTTTTCTGTCCTCTATCTTGGTAAAGTCCATCTGCTTGCCGTTAAGCTCGCCGAAGTTCTTTGCGCCGTAAACGGGATAGAAGAGAGAAAGATACGTGCCCACGGAATAATCTTCGCCGATCTCGGGAAGAGCTTGCTTCATTTCGTCAACTGCGGCGTCAAGCGCGTCGAAGTTGTAGTCTGCCATAAACTGCCAATCGATCCAAGCCTGCCACTCTTCTCTGGTAAGCTCTTTTTTCTGTCCGCCGGAATAGAGATACTTAACGTAAGGCAGATACATAAAGCCATCGAAATAAGTATCCTTTATCTCGCCCTTTTCAAGATAAGCAACGTATGCAAGATACTGTTCCTTGGTAACCTTTACTTCGTTGGGGCAGAGGTAGGAAAGCACTACGTCGTGCATACCGTCGTACTGGTCGGGAGTGCCGTAGCCGGAGCTTACGGAGGGAGCCTTTATGGGAGTTTCGGAGGGGTGAGCGGCGTTTTTGCCGTTGCAATTACCGAAAACTTCGATCTCGTCAAGATAAATATGTGCGGCAATAGAGAAGGATACTTTTACGTATCTTGCTTTATACGCTTTATCAAGCTTGCCGCCGAAACTGACCTTTGCACTGGATGCATCGGAGGTATTTTTCTCCTCGTAAACGGTGTACCATTCATCGCCGTCCAGAGAAACGGAAACGGAAACGGTATCGGGCAGGCGGATTCCGGGGCCGTGGGAAGCGAGGAAGCCTATCTTAACTTCGTCCACAGCGGCAATTCCGCCGAGATCAAAAACAGCAACTCTGCCGGTACCGTGGGTATTGCGGAACCAATTCTGGTCGCCCATTTCAGCACGGGAAGCGTACTTACCGTCGGTAAGCTTGCCGGTGGAGGGAAGAGTGTTATAATTGGAATTGATATAATCGGTGCCCACGTCGGTAAGGGCTTCGTATGTAAGAGGACTTACGCCGAGAAGGAGGTTTTTGCGGTCGGTACCGCCTTCAAGATAAACCTCTTCATCTATAACGGGAACGGACTGAGCGCCGTAATATGTGTTGATACCGCTCATCTTTTCGGCAGTTGAGGGACCGAAGGTGTATACGGAGATCTCATCAAGCAGCATATATTCGTTTTTAATTCCCTCGAAGGTGAATTTAACGTATCTTGCGCTTACAACACCCTGAATATTTACACATATAAGGTGCTTTGCTTTATCGTTCTCGTTGCCGGAGAACTGGTAAATACCTATGTCCTTCCAATTTTCACCGTCGTCGGAAATGCTTACGAACACCGCTTCGCAAACATCTACGTTGTATTCTGTATTTTTGCAGGTGGACGCTTCGAAATCGCTTATGTTTTCTTTAACTTCGCCAAGGTCTACCACTACTTGCGCGCCTGCGCCGGTAACTGCCATCCAGCCCGTCTTTACAAACTTGTAGTGAGTTTCCTTAAACTCGCCGTCGGTAAGGGGCTTTCCCTTGTTGGGGAACTTTTCGTTATCGCCGCTGGAAACGGTATATTCCTTGTTTTTCGCAAGGTTGACACGCTCGCCGTCTCTGTCGGCTTCGCCTGTTATAGCGGAGGTTCTGTCTGCAAGCATTTTATCTACACTCTCTTTGGTAAGAGTATAATCAACGCCCTGAGGACCTTCGTTTTCGGAAACGGTGCCGCTTATATCGGTAATGCTCTCGTCACCGCCGGGAGTGCAGGCGGAAAGAAGCAACAACGCCGCGATAAACACACACATAAGCTTTTTCATAATCGGTTCTCCTTTGTTTTGTAAATAAAAAGCGGGAGCGGCAGTACACCGTCCCCGCAAAAATTAAACTATATTACTCTTTGAGCATTGCTTCCGTCGGGCACGTATATCTTTTTAATATCCGCACCTACGCCGCGGAGCTTTTCCACAAGATGCTCATAACCACGCTCGATATGGTAAATATTATCTATAACGGTCTCGCCCTCTGTTGCCAGCGCGGCAATTACCATTGCGGCGCCTGCGCGCAGGTCAGAGCATTTGACAGCGGCGGGCTTTAAGGGCTTTCCTCCCTCTATGACCGCCTTCCTTCCGTCCACCGTAATGACAGCGCCCATTCGGGTAAGCTCTTCTACGTATTTAAAGCGGGTATCCCAAACGCCCTCAGTAAGAATGCTGGTGCCCTGTGCAAGACAAAGCAAAACGCATATCTGGGGGTTCATATCCGTGGGATAGCCGGGGTACGGCATTGTCTTTACGTTTATTCTGCGTAAAGGTTCCGTTACAGCCTTTACACGCACCGCATCGCCGTAATCTTCTATCTCTACACCCATTTCCTCCAATTTTGCGGTAATGGATTCAAGATGCTTGGGAATTACGTTTTCTATGGTAAGATCGCTTCCCGTTGCGGCGGCAGCCATCATAAAGGTGCCCGCTTCTATCATATCCGGAATAATTGCGTAAGTAACGCCGTGGAGCTCTTCCACGCCGCGGATCTTAATAACGTCTGTTCCCGCGCCGGAAATATCCGCTCCGCAGGTGTTAAGGAAATTGGCTACGTCAACTATATGGGGTTCTTTTGCTGCATTGTCGATAACCGTTAAGCCCTTTGCCATTACAGCCGCCAGCATAATGTTTATGGTAGCGCCTACGGAAACGATATCCATATATATGGAAGAGCCGGTAAGTCCTTCGGGAGCGACGCAGTTAATGCATCCGTCCACTACCTCTACCTTTGCGCCCAGCGCCTCAAAGCCTTTGATATGCTGGTCGATAGGTCTTACACCGAAATCGCATCCGCCGGGGCAAGCGGCACGGGAGGTTCCGAACCTGCCCAATTCTGCGCCCACAACGTAATAAGATGCTCTCATACTGCGAGCCAGCTCATACGGCGTGGTGCCGGGACGCACTCCTGCGGTGTCTATCTCCACCGTGGTGCGGTCAAGCATTTTTACCTTTGCGCCCAAAGCGGAGAGAATATCCAAAGCAGCCTTTATATCGCTTATTTCGGGAAGGTTTTCTATAACGCATTTATCCCCCACCAGAATGGTACCCAGCAGAATGGGGAGGGCGGCGTTTTTCATACCGCCAACAGTTATACTGCCGTGAAGACGTTTTCCGCCTGTGACAGAGATCTTTTCCATTTATATACACCTTTCGGATATGTTTTCATAAATACTCTATAATATAATATACGGAAAAATTGATTTTGTCAAGGGTTTAGCCGTTAATACATAATATGCGACATAAAATCAACTTGACAAAACAATTGTTTTGCTTCATAATATATAAAGGTAGATTTTGGAATTTGACGCTGCAGGCGTTACACATACATAAATTTTGTTTTAGAAAGGATAAAAAATGGCTAAGAAAAAAGAAAAAGAAACAGCCAAAAAGGAAACCAAGAAAGCGGACAAAGGTGAAAAATTAAAGGTAATACCCATAGGCGGCGTTGACGGAATAGGAATGAACATGACCCTGCTGGAGCACGGCGAAGATCTGATCGCCGTGGACTGCGGCGTGGCTTTCCCCGAAGACGATATGCCGGGTGTGGATCTGGTAATACCCGATTTCACCTATATTTTGCGAAACGAAGATAATTTCCGCGGGCTTATACTCACCCACGGGCACGAAGACCATATCGGCGCGGTGCCCTACCTGCTCAAGCAGATAAACGTACCCGTATACGGCACCCCTCTCACTCTGGGTATACTGCGCCTAAAGCTGGCGGAGCACGGTATCAAAAACCCCGACCTGCGTGAGGTCTTCCCCGGAGAAACGGTGTCTTTCGGCGATGCGTTTGACGTGGAATTTATAAAGGTAAACCATTCTATTCCCGATGCGGTGGCGTTGTGCATAACCACCCCCGTGGGAAGAGTTATCCACACGGGAGATTTTAAAATAGACCTTACCCCCACCAAGGGAGATGAGCCTATTGACCTTTACCGTCTGGCATCATTGGGGCACAAGGGTGTAAAGCTGCTTATGGCAGATTCCACAAACGCGGAAAGAGAAGGCTGTACCCCCTCCGAAAGCGTGGTGGGCAATTCATTCGACAAGCTGTTTTACGGTTGTGAAAAGCGTATAGTTATTGCCACCTTTTCCTCCAACGTGCACCGTATACAGCAGGTTATTAACGCGGCGGTGAAATACGGCAGAAAGGTTGCCGTTACGGGCAGAAGTATGCTTAACGTGCTTAAAGCCGCCACGGAACTGGGATATATGCACGTGCCCGAGGGAACTATAATAGACCCTGCGGAAATGCGCCTTTATAAGGACAGCCAGCTCACCCTGCTTACCACAGGCAGCCAGGGCGAGCGTATGAGCGGACTTTACCGTATGGCAAACGGAGAACATTCCGTAGTTGCGCTGGGCGCAAACGATATTGTTATCTTATCCGCATCCGCTATTCCCGGCAACGAAAAATTGATCGGAAACATTATAAACGGATTATACAAATTGGGCGTCGAGGTCCTTACGGTGGACACCGAGGAATCGGTACACGTTTCGGGACACGCCTGCAGAGAAGAATTAAAGCTGATGCACGCCCTTACCAAGCCGGAATTCTTTATTCCCCTTCACGGCGAATACAAGCATTTGTGCGCCCACGCATCTCTTGCCCGCGAAATGGGTATGAAGAGCAAAAATATTATGATCCCCGAAAACGGAAAGATAATAGAAGTGGGCAAGCGCGGTCTTGCATGGGGAAACAGCGTGCCCGCAGAGCAGGTGCTGGTGGACGGCTACGGCGTGGGCGACGTGGGCGCCGCAGTTTTGAAGGACAGACTTCATCTGGCGGAGGACGGTATTATAGTGGTATCCGCCACCGTGGATTTCACCATATCCGAAATGACCGCAGGCCCCGAAATTATAACACGCGGCTTTGTATACGCAAAGGAAAACGGACAGCTGCTTGAAGAGCTTACGGACAAAGCGGCAGAGTTGATACGCAAAGCCGTATACAACGGAAAGCCGGATATGTTTGCTTTGAAAGAACGGGTAAAAACCGCCCTTTCCTCTTATATTTACAGCAAAACAAAAAAGAAGCCCATAGTGCTTCCCGTATTTACAGAAAACGAACTATATTAGTACCCCTAATAAGTTTTAACAGAGGTTGAAGAATGAAAACCGTACTCATAACCGGCGCATCCCGCGGGATTGGTGAAGCCTGCGCAAGAATATTCGGCGAAAAGGGCTGGAAGGTCTACCTTAACTGCCGAAATAACGTTCAGATGCTTGAAGAATTGCAAAAAGATATCCCCGAAAGCGTAGTTTTACCCTTTGACGTATCCGATAAAAAAGCGGTGCACCACACTTTAAACGATCTGCATATAGACTGCCTTGTAAACAACGCGGGAATTTCTCTCTTTTCCCCCTTTGATGCGGTTACGGATGAGCAGGAAAACGCCCTTTACGGCACAAACCTTTTCGGTGTTTTAAACTGCTCCCGTGCAGTGCTTCCGGGGATGATACGCCGCAAAAGCGGTTGTATTATAAACATTTCTTCTATGTGGGGGGAAACGGGCGGAAGCTGTGAGGTGGACTATTCCGCCGCAAAGGGTGCGGTGATCGCCTTTACAAAGGCGCTGGCGAAGGAAGTCGGTCCCTCCGATATCCGCGTCAACTGCGTTTGCCCCGGTGTGATCGATACGGATATGAACGCCCACCTTTCCGTTGCGGATGTAAACGCCCTTGTTGAAGAGATCCCGCTGGAGCGCCTTGGCAGAGCCGAGGACGTGGCAGAGGCGGTGTACTTCCTCGCCTCCGAAAAAGCGTCCTATATAACCGGCGCCGTCCTGGACGTCAACGGCGGAATAATATAACTCAACTCAAAAAGCTCCCGAAAAATCGGGAGCTTTTGATATTTATTCTTCCTCGGATGTGTCGTACCATTCGCCGGTTTCAAAATCATACGGCAATTCTTCCGGTGTTAAAAATCCGTATTTAATCAGCGCACGGTCGGTCATATACCTATGCCAAGATGTTTCCCAATCTTCCATTATTCCTACGGGGAAATCTGTATATTGCAAATCCTTGTCAAGCGGCAAAGTGTACGGCATCACGAACGAAAGCCCTTCTTCCTCTTTCGACTCGTACAAAGCAACGATGTGATATGCACCCGGTTCTGCCATATTTATAAAATATCCGTAAACACGAAGTTCATAAGTTTCGTCTTCTTGCGGCAACCAAATTGCTACGTCATAAGCATTAACAACATCGCCGGAATCGGCAGTCCACAATTCGTTTTTATCCAAAACCTTTACGATCTGCAATCTGTATTCCGCATAGCCGTGTCTTTCAGGAAACAGGGAAATATCTATCAGCCGTATTACCGCTATACACGCTGCCGAATTCCGTTCCGTCCCCCGCTCCAACAAACGCTCTGCGTCACCCACATGGGTCATAAATGCCGGCTCAAACGTTGGCGGGTGCAAATTAGTGTCGTATTTCGAAACTATCTTATCGGCAACAAAGGGAACCTCGCTTATTTCGGGTAAAAGCGAGCTTTCTTCTTCGCTTACTTCGGAAACGCCCTGATTGCTGTTTTCATTCGAAGCACTCGGCGTTTCAATGCTCTGGCAAGCAGAAAATACCGTCAAAAGCGTACTTAAAAAAAGAATTATTATAAATATAAATGCTTTTTTCATAATTGTTTCTCCTTTCAGTGTGTGCAACAATTGTGGATTTCCCACTTGTTTTGCAAGTTGATCTTATCAATCATTTGTGGCGTAGCTGCGGTCAACGGAGATTTAGAAGAAGTGCTGTCATTAGGGTTGGCTACATTCATAACGGAATAGACACAAAAATACGAACAGAATCCTCCGTTACTACCTTGAAATTCGTGCAAACAATCTGTTTGATCTGGGTGTGTGAGCTTTAATGCGTGACCCATTTCATGAGTAATCGTTTTGTTAATATAAGTGTTTAAATAAGCACCAGACGCTTCATAAGCACTTGAACGGCTATCCAAATAAATTGTAACGCTATTCCAATTTGAAGATAAAATCTCGTTTCTAGAGCTATCTGACAAATTTTTAAAATAGGTATAATCTAAACCGTTTGGCACCATTGCTCCAGTTGCGTTTTCTAATGCGGGCAACACTTTGAATGTTACATAAAAAGGAGTGATGCCTGCAGGCGGAGCATCATTAGGACCGTAAATAATTATATTATCGGTAATTCCGTTCCACAATTTAGTAGAAGAGAAATCGTTGTTGCCGTAAAGCGCACTTTGTTTAACACTGTTATCTAACACTATTTTTATATGTGCAACTCCATCATATATTCCACTGTTATAAGAACCGGACCAAAAGTTATTTAACGATTCTGCAGGTATATTTGTAAGTGTAAATGTTGTTGCTTCAGAAGAGTTGTTTGTTTGTGTAAGTTTATTACCGCTGTTGACGCACAAATACTTACCTGTGGTGTATGATTTGAATACATACTGAGAATTTCCGTTCGGCTCCACGGTGAACAACGTAGAAGTGGTAAGCATAAAATCATCACCTAACCCTACATCTGTCGATGTGGAATATACACACGCCTGTCTTTGTCCGTTACCCAGTCTGGTTCCCATCGAAATTATCTGATATGCATCGTAATACGTGTTATACTTTACACACCACATCGATTTTCCAAAATTATACGGTGTAGCACTGCCATTTGCCAAAAAATTCCCGGTAATGTTGTTGTATTCAGATTTCGCCAAAGATTCAATCTGTGAACTGTTTTCAAACGACACATTTGACGAGCCCGATCCCAGAGCATACATAAATTTTTCGGTAGAGTTTCTGTAAACAGAAAATGTATATATTTCCTCAGTTCTATACCGCACCGTAAAGCTCGGTTTATAATCACTTCTGTTATATGAGCCAAAATACTTAAGTCTGTCCTCGGTTGATGAGAAAGATTCATCCTTTGCTTTGAATACTAATCCTCGTTGGGGTGAATGTGTGCCAGCAGCCCATGCTTTTACTGCCTCGGTTATATCAAAAGAGTACCTTTGCGACATTCCGGGTACATTTCCGTTGCCGTAAAATATAGTTTGGGTATCTAACAATTCACCACAATAATCAGGGTTAACGCTGTTCCAAGTAGTTGTAGTACTTTCTGACCATGCTGTAGCAGAGCCGCTGTAGTATCTGCATTCCACATCAACATGAACACCCTGACACATCACATCACGCAATTCTACAGATGCATCAATGAACATTTCAGGAAAAACCACTGGGAACTCCAAATTGGGGAAACGCATCATTATTCTGTACTTGTAGTTATCGGCGGTTCCCAGATACAAAATGCCTAGTGTCCCCGAAAAATATGAAGGACCAGTATAAACCGTAACATCTTCTATCGGTGCGTTTGCAGAATCTGTTACCTCCAAAGTCGGGTCTATTCTTATGGGATAAACGGTTTTTTCATCCTTAAGATATTCCGCATCCACGTGAATGGTGAGCCCGTATATTTGGTTTTCTTTAATCTCTATGCAGGAAAGTTCACCAAGAGTATTATTTCTCTCGTCTGCGGTGAAGATTATTATATCGCCTATATTCGCTTTTCTGTTGCCTTGCACATCCGCAAGGTAGTATGAACCCATTTCTTCCTTTACGGTAAGTCCGTTTGTATACAGCAAAAACTCATATTCCGTTTGCCCCGTATATTCGTTTACAACTATATCCTCTTTAAATCCGGTATAAGTAAGGGAATATTCAAGGGTGGTTTTTTCATCCAGTGTATAAGAAACGGTTTTACTGTCCTCGGACAAGGTGGCTTGGTTAAGAGAATTTGCAGGTATCAGCTTAATATCCACGTCCTCGCTTTGCAGGCGTATACCGTCGGAAAGCTTGGCGCCGAAGGTGGTCTTAATACTGTTATCCTTCGTTTCAAATCCGCCGCCCGGACGGAACTGTATATCAAGGGTTATATCCTTTGTGTTTCCGTCCTTATCCGTATATTTTACGGGGTGAGAATACACGCGCATTGTGCGCATATTTTCCGAATCTTTAAACACAAATGTGTAATTATCTTTTTCTTCTTCCTTTACTCTGCCAATATATCCACGTTCTACTGCTTCTTCTTCGGGAACTATATCGGGCAAAGTGAACTCTTCAGGACTTTGAGTGTCAACAGTTTTCGTGCCTTGATCAGCGTAAACAGTGTCAAGAGATAACACAGAAACGGCGGGAAAGAGCATCATCAATATAAGTAAAACAGACAGCACTTTTTTCATTGCTTTTACCTCCATGTATTTCGTTGTTTTTCGCGTTTGTATGCTGTGAGATATCTGAAACCATGGGTACCGCCGCCTTTTGTATAAAATTTGGTAAATATTTACATTACCACACGTTTATTTTAACATAGCATCGGTAACAATTCAATTATACAATATGTAGAAATTCGCGCGTGAAATTTGTATATAAAAAACAAACAAGATTTTTGCAAAAAATGTTAAAAAACACTTGATTTTATGGAAAAAGCGTGATATAATTGCGTGTCAAGAAATCGGGCGGTCCTCTGCGGCTCGGCAAGAACGCCTGTTACTTTTATTATTTTTGAATTATTAAAAGGAGGAAAAGCTTTATGGATATGTTGAAAGCTTTTACAGACGAGCAGCTTAAGGCTGAGGTTCCTTCCTTCAAGGTGGGCGATACCGTTAAGGTTCACTGCCGTATAGTTGAAGGCACCAGAGTTAGAACTCAGTTGTTTGAGGGCACCGTTATCGCAAGAAAGAACGGCGGTATTTCCGAAACCTTTACGGTTCGCCGCGTTTCTTACGGCGTAGGTACCGAAAAGACCTTCCCTCTCCACTCCCCCAACGTGCTCAAGGTTGAAGTTGTTCGTAACGGTAAAGTTCGCAGAGCTAAGCTTTATTATCTGCGCGACCGCGTTGGTAAGGCAGCAAAGGTTAAGGAACAGATCTAAATTTGCGAGATTAAGTGTCAGGGAACTGACACTTTTCTTCTTTAACCCCATTTGAACAAAACGTAAAGTTTTTTTAACGAGGCAAAACGATATGGAAGAAAACACCTCTGTAAACACTCCCGAACCACAAGAAAATATTGCCGAAAACCCCGTAAAAACCGCCGAAACGAAAAAGAAAAAGACCTTTTTCGGCGAAGTATACGATTGGATAGAGACCTTTTGCTTTGCGCTGGCGCTTATGGTGGTGCTGTTTATCTTTGTGTTCCGCTACGTCACCGTGGACGGAAACTCTATGATGAACACCCTGCACGACCAAGATAAGCTTATAATATCCAATTTTAATTACACTCCCCAAACGGGAGATATAGTGGTCATATATATCGAAGGGCAGAACAAGCCCTATATAAAACGTGTTATCGCCACCGAGGGGCAGACCGTGAAGATAGACTTTGAAAAATGGCAAGTCTATGTTGACGGGGAGCTGCTTGAAGAGGATTACGTGCTCCGCCGCGAAGGGGATATGCATTATGCCGCCTTTTACAACGGTGAATTTACCGTGCCCGAAGGGCAGGTATACGTAATGGGCGATAACCGCAACGATTCTACGGACAGCCGCGTGCTTGGCTGCCTGGACGAACACAACATTATCGGCAGAGTTATTGTAAGGCTCGCGCCGGAATTCGGAACGGTGGATTAAATTATGGCAGACCCTATAGTATGGTACCCCGGGCATATGGCGAAAGCCAAACGGCAGTTAAAAGAAATGTCTTCTATGACCGATGCGGTTATAGAAATTCTTGACGCCCGCGTGCCCTATTCATCCCAAAACCCGGATATAAAAGAGCTGTTTCCTCAAAAGCCAAGACTCACTTTAATAAACAAATGCTCCCTCGCCGACGAGCAGCAGACAAAAGCGTGGGTGGAAAAGCTGCGGGCAGAGGGAAGAACGGTTATTCCCATAGACTGCAAAACGGGACTTAATATAAATTCCGTCGCCCCCAAGCTGCGCACACTTATGAGCGAAAAATTGGAAAAAGCCGCAAGCAAGGGTATGAATATTACTCTGCGTGCCATGGTGGTAGGAGTTACCAACGTGGGTAAATCCACCTTTATAAACAGCTTTACAAAAACAAGCAAGGCGGCAGCGGAGGACCGTCCGGGCGTTACCCGTAATCTTAAATGGATAGCATCCCCTTACGGAATAGACCTGCTTGATACCCCCGGTCTGCTTTGGCACAAGTTTGACGACCCGCAGGTGGGCATTAACCTTGCCTGCACGGGAGCGATAAGAGACGAGATACTGGATACACTTACCCTTTCCGTAAAGCTTTGCGGAATTTTAAGGGATAAATACCCGGATCTTTTGGCGGAAAGATATAATATAACCCTTTCCGACGAGGACATGGATTTTGAAATTTTTGAAAAAATAGGCAGAAAGCGCGGTATGCTTATAAGCGGCGGCGAGATAAACGAAGAACGCTGTTCCGCCACTATACTTGATGAATTCCGCGGCGGTAAAATAGGCAAAATAACGCTGGATACGTTGGTGTGATAAGTATGAACTGGGATATAGAGGCTGCCGCAAGGGAGCAAGGAAAAACAGTTATTTGCGGATGCGACGAAGCAGGCAGAGGTCCTTTGGCGGGTCCCGTGTTTGCCGCCGCCGTAATACTTCCGCACGGAATAGAGATACCCGCTTTGAACGATTCCAAAAAACTTACCGAAAAGCAAAGAGAAAAGCTTTTTGACATTATAACCGAAGTTGCCGTTGATTACGCCGTTGCAAGCGCAAGCGTTGAAGAGATTGAGGAAATAAACATTCTTAACGCATCTATGCTGGCTATGAAGCGGGCGGTGGAAAGCCTGAAGAATACACCCGATTACGCCCTTATAGACGGAAATATCGCCAGAGGATTTGATATAGACGCCCGTCCCGTAATAAAGGGAGATGCTTTGAGCCCTTCCATTGCGGCGGCAAGCATACTTGCCAAGGTGAGCAGGGACAGGTATTGTATGGAAATGGACGCTCTTTACCCCGAATACGGCTTTGCAAAGCACAAGGGATATGCCACCAAGGACCACAGAGAAGCGGTGCTCAAATACGGCGCTTCCCCCGTACACAGAAAAAGCTTTCTTAAAAAGCTGTTGGGTGAGTGACCGATGGCAGACATAGGAAGGCTGGGAGAAGACAAAGCGGCGGAATTTCTGCTTGCAAAGGGCTACAAAATTCTGGCACGTAACTACCGTATACGGGGCGGAGAAATAGATATCGTGGCGTTTCGCAGAGGAGTTCTGGCGTTTATAGAGGTTAAGACCCGCACGGGAGATGCTTTCGGCACCCCTGCCCAAGCGGTGGACGACGAGAAAATAAAAAGGTTTTTAAAAGCGAGAAAAGACCTTACCGAGCATTATTTAAAAAACGGAAGGATCCCCGTAAAGCACAAGTTTTTTACATTAAACAGAAGAGTTTTCTCTCTGCGTAACGATATTATAGAGGTATACGCACACAAAAACGGAGAGATAAAAAGCATAAATCACATAAAGGAAGCATTCTGATGAAATACTACAGCACACGCGACAGCCAAAAGAAATATTATTCCGCTCCCGAGGCGATCTGCAAAGGTCTTGCGCCTGACGGAGGTCTGTTTATACCCGAAGAGATCCCCACCCTTACCAAAGAAGAAATAAACGCCTTTTACGGCTATGAATACAACCGAATAGCCGCAGAGATACTTTATAAATTTTTCCCCGAACTTGGCAAGGAAGAGATTGCGGAAGAATGTAAAAAGGCATACGCTTATCCCAATTTCGACCCCTCTCCCGCACCTGTAAAGGTTTGCGGAGATACCGCTTTTCTTGAGCTGTGGCACGGTCCTACCTGCGCTTTTAAGGATATGGCTTTACAGATAATGCCCAGACTTCTCCGTATGTCTATGAAAAAGTGCGGCGAAACCCGTGTAGCCCATATCGTTACCGCTACATCCGGCGACACTGGCAAAGCGGCTATGGAAGGCTTTAAGGATCTGGAGCAGACCCGTATAACCGTATATTATCCTACCGACGGTGTTTCCGAAACCCAAAAAAGACAGATGGCAACCCAGGAAGGCAATAACGTAAACGTGATCGCGGTGCGGGGCAACTTTGACGATGCTCAGTCTGCGGTAAAGGCTATTTTTGCGGATGAGAATATTAAAAACACCGCCGCAGAGCAGGGCGAATTTCTTTCCTCCGCAAACTCCATAAACATTGCCCGTCTTGTGCCTCAGGTGGCTTATTACGTTTCTTCATACATCGACCTTGTAAGACAGGGCTTTATTGAGGAAGGCGAAATCCTTAACGTATCCGTACCCACCGGCAATTTCGGTGATATTCTTGCAGGCTGGATAGCAAAGAAAATGGGAATTCCTTTGGGAAAACTTGTTTGCGCATCCAACAAAAACCGCGTGCTTACCGATTTCTTTGTGACCGGCGTTTATGATATACGCCGTCCCTTCTACGCAACCACTTCTCCTTCTATGGATATTCTTATAGCATCCAACCTTGAAAGATTGCTTTGCTTTGATTTCGGTCCCGAGCAGACCAAGGCGTTTATGGAAAGTCTTAAGGAAGACGGCATATTCTCCCTTACAAAAGAACAGCTCGATGTACTTGAAGCAGAATTCGGCTGTTCCAGCTGTGATGACGAAAGCACCGCACAGATAATCGAACACGTATTCAAGGAATACGGATATACCGTAGATACCCACACCGCCGCCGCGGTTATGGGAAGCACGGGAAAATGTATGGTGGTTTCCACCGCTTCTCCCTATAAATTCGCTCCTGCGGTAGCAAAGGCGCTTGAGCTTAAAGAAACCACACACCAAGCTTTGAGCAAGCATACGGGCACGAAAATTCCCGCCCCCTTAAAGGATATTTACAAAAAAGAGATCCGCTTCACCCGTGTAGTGGATAAAGCGGATATAAAGAAATCTCTTTACTTGCAGTGATGGCAGTCTTCCGCAGACTTGAAGGTTTCGCAAGCGGTCTGGGAAGAGCATTCTGCGTGGGTGGGACCCACTTTTATCTTGGGTGCGGTGCAAATGCACTGTTCTGCGTGGTAAATGCAATCGGTTACGTTGCAGTCAATACCGTGGTTTACGTGTTTTTGTTCCATTAAATATCCCTCCATTTCCATATACAGTTTTCCCTGAAAACAAAAAAATTATTCTTTGTTTTATTAAAAGGCGGTGAGGAATCCTATGGCGGTATTCGTAATAGCAGACCTGCATCTTTCCCACGATGCGGATAAGCCTATGGACGTTTTTGGCGCAAAATGGGAAAACCACACCGAAAAATTAAGAGAAAACTGGCGCACCGCCGTTAAAGATACCGATACGGTGGTGATCGTGGGCGATATTTCCTGGGGACTGCGGTTCGAAAACGCGGTGGAGGATCTGGCGTTTATCCACTCCCTTCCCGGAAAAAAGATAATTTCCAAAGGCAACCACGACCTTTGGTGGCAAAGTGCAAAAAAGCTGAGAGAATATAAAGAAGCGTCCGGCGCAGACAGTATTGATTTTTTGTATAATAACGCCTACCTGGCGGAAGACCTTATTATTTGCGGCACCCGCGGCTGGGTGGAAGAAAACGGCGCTTGCGAAAAGGACAAAAAAATTATTGCCCGTGAAGCAGGCAGGCTTAATCTTTCGGTAAAAGAGGCTTTGAAATTAAAAGAGCAAAACCCCGAAGCGGAAATAGTTTGCTTTATACATTATCCGCCCACACGCTCTCTTACAGAGATAATGCGGGAAAACGGAATTAAAAGATGCTGGTACGGTCATTTGCACGGGGCAGTAAAGGAAACGCTTCCCCAGCATATAGACGGAATTGAGGTGCATCTGGTTTCCGCAGATTTTTTGAACTTCAAGCCGAAATTAATAAAGGAGTAAATATATGAAAAAAGCAGGAATTATCACACTTATTCTCGGCGCGGTGACATCCTTTGCAAGCGTTGTTATACCCCTTTGCGGTACTTTGGTCGCTTTGCTGACAAGACAGCAGAGTACCGGCATTATCGGCGGTGCGGACGGTCCCACCGCAATACTCATTACAAAAAGCACCTTTGGCGGCTTGCCTTCCGTTGCATTCTTTATGGGCGCTTGCGCCATAACAGCGGGAATAGTGCTTCTTATAGTAAACGCAAAAAAGAAAAAATAAAAAATCGCCCCAAGAAAACAGCAGGTTTCTTGGGGTTCTTTCTTTACAAGAGTGAATAACGTATATTTTGTCGATATGTCGGCACTGCCGACTCGATATACCTCACTTTGTTCGGCTCGATATAACCGCCCTTTCGGTCGGTTTCGATATGATATAAATCCGCGCTCACGCAGTGAGCATATCGAGCGCGTAAGCGCATATCGAACACCGCAGGTGTATATCGAAAATCTGCGCAAGCAGATTTATATCGATGCGTTGTGTCCTTCGGAACACAACGCCGCTGTATATTCGGGATTAAATGTTGCGCTTATACGGTAGCGGAGATAATCCGTATTACGTTTCCCTGCGGCGGAAAGAAGCTTATTTTTGCTTACCGCACCCACCATTTCCACAGCGCGGTCGAAAAGACGGACTCCCGGTCTTTCATAGGCGGTGATCCGCAGTTTGTTCTGCTCCGAAAAGTAAAATTTTATTACCCTTTCCGAAGCGGTTTCGCAAAAGGCGCAGTTAACGGTCAAAACAGGCACGCCGTCTTCGTTTGTGCCGAAGCGGGCAAGACTGCCCACTATATATTTTTCGCCGCCGAAATCAAGCTTTGTGTACTCTCCTTCTTCAAAGCCCGAAACGACCCGACGCACCCCGTCTTCCGAAACAAAATCCGTATACAGCACGCCGTTTTCATATAAAAAGGATATTTTGTTTATTCCCGTGCCGTAATTATTTTGGATAGCGCGAAGCGTTACCGGCAAAAGACTTGCGGAAACGCGGTTTTTTGAAGTGATCACATACTCCCTGCCCGATATTTCTTTTAAAAAAGAGTTTCTTTTTATACGGGCAAACAGCTTTTCTTTTTGTACACCGCAAAGCTTTTTTGCGGTCTTGCACAGCGTTTTATACATTTTTCTGTTTTTGGGCAGGCTGTCTTTAAAATTTGCAGAGCCGAAATATTTTTCTGCTGTTTTAAAAAACGGGCTTTGCTGGAAGATCTCGTCGTTGCCGCCGTTGGATGCGATGATAATTCCGTTTCCTTTAAAGCCCAGCACGTTTTGCCCGAACATACCGTTTAACAAAAAGCTTTTGCCGCTGCGCCCTGTCCAGATATGACATCCGTAATCAAATCCACCGTACTCTGCGGGGCATTTGCTGTGGCGGCGGAGGAAAAGGTTTATATTTTTTTCGCTTAACAGCCGTTTTCCCTTCCAGACGCCGCCGTTCATTATAAGAACACCCAGCTTTGCCGAATCTTCACGGCGGAGGTAAAGTCCCCAGCCTCCTTTTTCGGTTCCCTTCGGGCAGGTTTCCCAAGGGTGCATATCTATTCCCAGAGGCTTCCACAGCCTGTCTTCCAGATATTCGTTTACCCCTACCCCCGAAACCTTTTTGATTATGCAAGAGAGGATATAGGAATTCATACTGTTGTATTCAAATCCCCCGCCCGCATCGAATTTGGCTTTGGATTCAAAAAACGCCTTTTGCCAGTCGGTTTCGGTAACCGCGCCCAGCTCGTTGAAGGATATGCCCGTGGACATGGTGAGCAGTTCCTTTACGGTTATGCTTCCTTTGCTTATTTTTGCTATATTCCCTGCATCCAAAAGGTCTACCAAGCGGTCATCGGGGGAAAGCAAGCCTTCGTCAAACATAAAGCTTATTGCAAGGCTTACCACAGTCTTGCTCATAGAATATGCGGCGTGCCATATCTCGCTGCGATACAAGCCGAAGTCCGCTTCAAAAAAGATCTTTCCGTTTCTGATCAAAGTTATACCGTGGAGATTTATGCTTTTATCCGATACAAGCTCGTTTATAAATTCGTTTACCCTTTCAGAATCTATTCCCACCTCTTCCGGAGTAACACGCTCAAAGGGCAGGGATATTGGTTTTACCCCGGGGAAATCGGGCTTTTGAGGGTAAAAGGGTATTACCGTTTCCGCCGCCTTGTTTGGAGAAAACAGACGGTTTATAAGCTTTAATCCTCTGGTTTGAAAAAGCAGATCCATAAAATAACACCACCTTACGGTAAATTATACCACCTAAATGTTAACAAATCAACGAAAGAAAATGTCGAAAAAAGAGAAGGTTTGTAAAAAGCCTTCTCTTTTTGCATAAAGTTCTCTATTCCGTTGTTTCGAACTGGGAGTTGTATAGCGACGCATAAAATCCGCCTTGCGCCATAAGGCTGTCGTGAGTGCCCTGCTCGGTTATACGTCCGTCACGCATAACCAAAATGTTATCCGCTTCCTTTATGGTGGAAAGACGGTGGGCGATAACAAAGCAGGTTCTGCCCTCCATAAGAGAGCGCATTGCGGACTGTATGTTCTTTTCCGTGCGGGAGTCTACGTTGGAGGTGGCTTCATCCAGAATAAGCATAGGCGCATCCGCAAGGAAGGCGCGGGCGATGGTTATGAGCTGTTTTTGCCCCTTGGATATGCTTACGCCGTTATCGGTTATAACAGTATCGTATCCATCGGGCAGGGTGTTTATAAACCCGTCGATATGGGCTTGCTTTGCGGCGTGCTCGATCTGTTCACGGGTGGCATCGTCCTTGCCGTAGGCGATATTTTCTGCGATAGTACCGCCGAAAAGCCAGGTTTCCTGCAAAACCATTGTATACGCCTTGCGCAGAGAATCGCGGGTATATTCCCGAATATCCCGTCCGTCCACGGCGATACTGCCCTCGTTTACATCGTAAAACCGCATAAGCAGGTTGATGAGGGTGGTTTTCCCCGCACCCGTGGGGCCGACAATAGCCGTTACACTTCCCGCAGGGACTTTTACCGACATATCCTTGATAACGGCTCTTTCCTCGTCGTAGCCGAAGGTCACGTTCCTGATCTCCACGTCGCCCTTAACGTCATCCAAAATAACAGCGTTTTCGTCGTCCTCGGTTTCGGGGGCGGTATCAAGAATACCGAATATACGGTCTGCCGCCGCCAAAGCGGACTGAAGATCTGCCAAAATGTTTGCAAATTCGTTTATGGGACCTGCAAACTTACGGGAATACTGCACGAATGCAGAAAGATCTCCCAAATTCAAAAACATTATGCCGGTTTCGGGGAAAACGCCTGTTAAGGAAAGCATAAAGAATATGCCGCCCATAAGTGTTACCAAGGAAACGGAAAGATTGTTTATAAAGTTTACGCCGGGGCCGATAATTGCGCCGTGGTAATCCGCTTCGTAATACGCATCGCAGGACTGTGCGTTGCGGTCATCAAAACGACTGCAAACATCATCTTCCCTGCCGTATATTCGTATGGTACGCTGACCGGAAAGCATTTCCTCCGCATAGCCGTTAAGTTCGCCCAGCTTTGCGCTTCTTCTTTTAAAAAGAGGCCGTGTGCGCTTGGTCTTATAGCGGGTGAACAGTATGGATATAGGCACTGTTACCGCAAAAACACCGATAAGCACGGGAGAAATTGAAAGCATATAGCCCAAAGAGCCTACCACCGTGACAACGGATGCGCATATCTGCAAAAGGTCGTGGGAAAGAGATGCGTTTACCGTATCTATATCGTAGGAAATATGGCTTACAATATCACCTGTCTGGTGTGTATCGAAATATCCCGCAGGTAATGTGAGCAGGTGGTCAAACACCTCTTTGCGCAGAGTATAAGTGATTTTTTGTCCCAATTTAACCAGCAGTGCCGCAAGCAGAAAGGACATAAGGGCAGATGCGGCGTAAACGATAACCATAAGGATGACGTTTTGGGTGACCACATCCATATCCACCTTGCCCACGCCAAGGTTTATGGCGTTTATAGCCTTGGCGGAAAGGGAGGGCCCCAAAAGCGCCAACAGGTTGGACGCCAGCATTAAAACAAATGCCGTTACAACGTACAATTTGTGGCGAAAAAGATAGCTTCCCAAACGCAAAAGTGCCGCTTTTTTGCCTTTTAAAGATGTTTTTTTAGTCAAGGACGGCACCTCCCATCTGTGAATTGCTTATTTCACGGTATTCTTCGCTTACTTCCAAAAGGTGTTCGTGAGTGCCTGCCGCGCTTATTCTGCCTTCGGAAAGGACGATAATTTTATCACAGCTCATAACCGAGCTTACACGCTGTGCCACAACAATGGTGGTACTGCCTGCGGTGTCTGTCTTCAAGGCTTTGCGCAAAGCGGAGTCTGTGCGGTAATCCAAAGCGGAGGAAGAATCGTCCAGCACAAGAATTTCCGGTTTTCCCGCAACGGCGCGGGAGATAAAGGTTCTCTGCCTTTGTCCGCCGGAAAGATTGTTGCCCTTGGAGGTAAGCTCGCGCTCGTACCCTTCTTCAAAGCCCGATATAAATCCGTCCGCTTGGGCGGTTTTGGCAGAGGACACCATATCTTCATCGGATATATCGCGGAAGAATTTAATGTTTTCGTTTATTTTTCCCGCAAAAATAAAATCGTTTTGCATAGCCGCGCCGAACATGGTGTGCAGTTTTTCTTTGGGTATGGTGCGGACATCCTTGCCGTCTATATACACGTTACCTTCGGTAACGTCATAAAGGCGCATAAGCAAAGCAAGTATTGTGGTTTTTCCGCTTCCCGTTGCGCCGATAATACCTAAAGACTGCCCTTTTTCAAGGGTGAAGGATATATCGTGAAGCACGTTTTTGGTGTTGTTGTATGCAAAGGACACCTTATCAAAGCAAATAAAGGGCTTGGCAATCTGTGCGGGGTAATCGGTTTCCTTTTTCACTTCAAGGTCGGCGGGAGTATCCAGCACCTCCGCAACTCTGCCTGCAGAGGCAGAGGCTTTTGAAAAAATAACGAAAAGGCGGGAAATTGCCAGCATCGCCATGGAAATGAGGGTAAAATACTGGATAAACGCCACTATCCTACCCGGCTCTGTAAGGTCGGAATTAACGCGGACCGCCCCCGCAAACACAACGGCAGTAAGACCTAAGTTCATAAAAAAGTTCATTACGGGGTTTGCCGCCGCCATGGTAAGGTTTGCCTTTTTCTCCTTGGCGGCAAGGCCTTTGTTGGCGGTATCGTATCTTTCGGATTCGTACTTTTTGCGGGAAAGAGCTTTTATTACTCTTATTCCCTGGGCATCTTCACGGACAACCTTTACCATTCCGTCCACAGCCTTTTGGGTTTCACGGAACAAGGGAAGTCCCTTTACGGAAATTCCGTACACCGCAATAAAGATAAAGGGAAGTACACACGCCATTACCCCTGTAAGCACAGGGTCAAGGGTAGCGGTTATTATAAGTCCGCCGATAAGCATTATGGGGGCTCGTACACCCATACGCTGTACCACGTTCATAAAGTGGTGGATATTATAGGTATCCGTGGTAAGACGGCTTTCAAGAGATGCAACGGTATATGCGTCCGTCTGGGCGGGAGAAAGCGCCATGGTGCGCTTAAAAAGATCGCTTCTTATCTCTCCTGCCACGGTTTTGGAAACCTTTGCCGCCATTCTGTTTGCGGTAATATTGCCAACCACGGCGACGGCGGCGCAAAGCATCATAAACAATGACCAAATTACTATTCGTTTTATAACGGCGGCGGTATCCACATCCGTCTGCCCTTCAAGAGGGCGGATTATTTTATCAATAATATAGCTCAAAATATAAGGGAGCGCCAACTCCGACATGGTGGCAAGTATCTTTACTAAAAAAGAAACTGTCATTCTGCCGCCGTAAGGCTTAAGATACACAAGTATTTTCTTCAAAGCCGTTCCCCCTCCCCTGCGGTTTCGGAAAGTTCGCCGTAGTCCGCCGCTTTTTTAGCAATTTTTTCAAGCACCGACATAAAGGCGCACATCTCCTCTTCGGAAATATCTTCGGTTATGTATTCATTCCAATCCTTTAAAATACTGCGGATCGAAGGAAGCGTCTCTAACGCTTTTTCCGTGGGATAAACAAGCAAAACTCTTTTATCCGTTTCGCTTTGCGTTCTTTGCACGTAGCCGTGCTGCTCCAGATAAGAAAGGGCGCGGGTCACGTTGCTTTTGTTTATATATACCATCTTGCCTAGGGTTTCTTGCGTAACGCCGGGATTTCTGCAAAGAGTAAGTATATACGGTATATGGCAGGCGCCAAGCTCCGTGCCCTCCAACCGCTGTGCACGGTACATAGCACAGCAACGGCTTACCATGTTTATATAACGCATTGTAGATGCCATAAAATCCTCCCAAAAATTAGTTGCGTGCGCAACCATTTGCAGAAAGTATAACATAATTGTAAAAGAATGTCAAGTAATGTATTGCCCAAGGTAACGTCTTGAAGCTGATGCGATGGCTAAATGACGCAGAACACGACTTTTACGAGCGGAATCTCGCGCCCCAAAAACGCAAGCGTTTTCGGGGACCCTTCGAACGCTGTAGTGACTACAGCGAGCGAAGTAAAGTCGCGTAGTAAAAACGCATTAAAAAAAGAAATCCGCTTTGGCGGATTTCTACCTCGAAATTACACAAAAGTAAAGGCGAGAGCATTAAGTGTTGCTCTCGCCTTATTATCAAATGTTTTGCGTTTTTACGGTCTGCGTTATTTAGGCGAGAATCAGTAATTGATCTTCTTTTCTGCGAAGTATGCCTGAGGATGTGCGCAAACGGGGCATACGTTGGGAGCCTTCTTGCCGATAACTACGTGGCCGCAGTTAAGGCATTCCCAGATAGTATCGCCTTCCTTGCTGAACACAAGACCTTCCTTGCAGTTCTTAAGAAGCTTTCTGTATCTTTCTTCGTGTGCTTTTTCGATAGCTGCTACGCCCTCGAAAAGCTTTGCGATAGCTTCAAGGCCTTCTTCTCTTGCTTCCTTTGCGAAGGTAGCGTACATATCGGTCCATTCATAGTTTTCGCCTGCTGCAGCATCTTCAAGGTTAGCTTCGGTATTGCTGATGCCGCCGAGAAGCTTGAACCACATTTTTGCGTGTTCTTTTTCGTTGTTTGCGGTTTCTTCAAAAATGTTTGCGATCTGAACGTAACCCTCTTTACGTGCTACGGATGCAAAATAGGTGTACTTGTTTCTTGCCTGAGATTCGCCTGCGAAAGCGGTCATAAGATTCTGTTCGGTTTTGGTTCCTTTAATGTTCATTGTGTTTCTCCTTAATTTTTAAACTGTATGTTTTTTAATTTTTTACATTCTTCACATTCCCTGCGCACCGTTAGTTCGTAGGAAATACATTCCCCCAAAGCTTTTTCCAAAGATGCCGATATATATTCCGGCAGGTCGCTTACGTCGCCGCAGGAGGGACACACCGCGTGGCCGTGGGGTGTTAAGGTTTTATCAAATCTGTCTGCCGCGAAGGGGACCGCGATCCTGCGTATTAACCCTTCCTCCGCCAGCCTGCCCAAATTACGGTATACGGTTCCAAGAGATACGTGAGGTATATCCTCTTTTACTCTTGCGCATATCATATCCGCATCCGGATGGCAGCAGCTTTCACGTACAGCGGAAAGTATTGCTTCTCTTTGCCTTGACATTTGCGCCTCCTTTCAAAAAAGTAGGAATAATTACTGTTATTAGTATACCACTTTTTTTGCAAATGTCAATAGGAAAAACACAAAAATATTAAAAATTTTTATACTGTCAAAGCTTTGTTTTTAAGGCGCAGGTTGTCTGCGATCATGGCAATAAATTCCGAATTGGTAGGTTTGCCTCTGGAATTTTGCACCGTGTAGCCGAAGAAGGAGTTAAGCACCTCCAGATCCCCTCTGTCCCACGCTACCTCAATGGCGTGGCGGATAGCTCTTTCCACCCGGGAGGAGGTGGTGCCGTATTTCTTTGCCACAGAGGGATACAAAACTTTTGTTACTGAATTAATTATGTCGTTATCATTAATAGTCATAATTATGGCAGTGCGGAGATACTGGTATCCTTTAATATGCGCAGGAACGCCGATTTGATGTATGATTTTGGTAACTTGTGCTTCAAGATCGTTTTCGTCGTTCTCTCTCCGCACACGGAGTCTGCGGGATTTATCCGAAAGCCGCACCACACGCTCTGCAAGAGTGGTGTAATCCGGAGGCTTGATCATACAATAAGAAGCGCCCGCTTCACAGCACTCCTCGAAAAGCTCCTCCGAATTAAAAGCCGACATCATTATAAAAGCAGGAGCGTTATCCCCCAACTGCTTGCGGCACTCCTTTATAAGCCCTGCGCCGTCCAACATTCCCAGATATAATTCGCTTATTACCACGTTGGGCTTGCTTCTGCATATTCGGGTAAACGCTTCCCTTCCGTCCGACGCCTCCCCTACTATCTCCACGCCTCTGGGACGGAGGTGCTGTACGCACTGGGCGCGAAACTCCGCCGAACCGTCCGCTATAAATACTCTTGCTCTTGTCTGCTGTTTTTCCATTGCCGTTACATCCTTTCGTAAATGCATTATGTTTTCCGTTTGGCAGAATTATAGCACATTTGGCAGTTTTTGGCAATACTTTTTTGCCAATTTTTTCATATTTTTGCCAACTTTTTACGACAATTGCCAACATCGTTGTGCTTTTTGCGACAAAACACACCGTTTAATTATGTAAAACTATTGACAAACAGGAGTCAGACAGGTATGATTTAATTAAAAGATATGCCGGAGGTAAGCAAAAATTGGCAGAAAAAACACTTTTAATAACCGGCTTTGACCCCTTTGGGGGAGAAAAAATAAATCCTTCCTACGAAGCAGTCAAGCTGCTTCCCGAAAGGGTTGGAAAATATAATATCGTAAAGCTGTGCGTGCCCACCTCCTTTGAAAAGGCAAGCGATACGGTGATAACCAAAGCCGAGGAATGCTTTGCAGACGTGATAATCTGTGTCGGACAGGCAGGGGGAAGAAAAGGAATCACCCCCGAAGTGATAGGAATAAACCTGCGTGACGCCCGTATTCCCGATAACGACGGATATATGCCGAAGAATCAACCTGTTGTTGAGAACGCACCTGCGGCGTATTTTTCCACCTTGCCCGTGGATGATATGATCGAAGCGGTAAACCGCGCAGGTGTGCCCTGCTTTAAGTCCTATTCCGCAGGGGCTTTTGTGTGCAACGACCTTATGTATTCCCTGCTTCACCGCTTTGTCGGCACGGGCAAAAAGATCGGCTTCATTCACGTGCCCTTTCTTCCCGAACAGGCGGGCTATAAACACCCCTCACTCACCACGGAGCAAATTGTAACCGCCCTCACCGCGGCGATAGAGGTAATATAAAATACCGGAAGAAATAAAAGTGAAACCCGATAACGAACTTAACCCTAAGCAGACCGATATCGAAAAAGAGGATACCACCGGAATGACCGATGACGAAATAATAGATATGGTGGCTGCACGTATTCTCAAGCTTTACCGCCCTGCCTTTGAGGAGCTTGCAAAAGGATAATACAAGCAACTGTCCACCTATGCTCAACAAATAAAAACTTCACCCCGTGTTCATTACACGGGGTGATTGTGTTTACGCATTATTACCACCAAAAAGTGTTACTTGACAATTCTTTCATAACTTTTCCAATTAAAAATTTCATATACATTTGTTCTTCCGATTAATCTCTTCCACCAACTTTTAGGCGACTTGATTTTTGCCACGTGATTATGAAAAGAATCCATATTATTCTTTTCGGCATCAGGTAAATCAACATATTTTCCGCACCAACGCCAATGAATTCCTTTTTTGAATATGCTTGCAAAAATAACATGTGTGCTTCCATTTACAATTCCCTCAATTTCGGTAAGCAGCTCTTGAGCAACATAGTTTTCTTCGCAATCAAACAATTCACACCAATAGCCACCAAATTCCAAATCAATAAAATCAGGATTTTCTGTTACATCATTAAATATGATTTGAATATCTATTTGGTGATTTGGATTTGGGATAGAGAGCAAAATAAAAGCTCCCGTATCTTTAGATGAGTTAAAACCTTTTTGCCGATAAAATTCCGCTCGGCTGGAAACTATGGTCTGCGTATATGTATAACCGTTATCATCCAACAACTTTTTAACATCGATCAGTTTCAAGAAATCACCGCCTTTTAATAATTGTACCATAATGATTCTAAAAAATCAAGAAGGCGGGAGCAAGCCCCCGCCCTACATTATGATGCTGTATTAAGCATATTTTCTATAAATATTCCGTAGCCTTTGGTGTGGTCGTTTACAAGAACGTGGGTTACGGCGCCGGCAAGTCTGCCGTTTTGGATAATGGGCGAGCCGGACATGCCCTGAACTATGCCGCCCGTGGCTTTAAGAAGTGCGGGATCTGTAACACGAATAAGAAAGTTCTTGGTCTCCCCCGAATCTTTATATACCTTTACTATTTCTATTTCGTATTCCCCTACCTTGCCGTCGATCTGGCACAGCACGGTGGCTTTGCCCTCGGTCACCTCTTTTTTCGCGGCTACCTCCAAGGGTTGACGGAGCGCTTCGGGCAGGGTTGAAAGATTGCCGTACACTCCGGTTTGTGTGTTTTTGAATATTTCACCACGCACGTCCTTGCCGAAGGTGCCCTTTAGTTCCCCGGGCACGCGGGTATCGCCCTTGTCTATAGCGGTGATATTTACATCCACCACATACGCTTTGCCCACGGGCATCAACGCGCCCGTATCCACATCGCATATACCGTGTCCCAGCCCGCCGAAATCACCCGTAAACCCGTTTATATAGGTTACGGTGCCGATACCCGCAGTGGAATCCCGCACCCACACGCCGATACACCATTTGCCCGTTTCCGTGCTTAAGACGGGAGTTACCTTGACCTGACGCTGTGCGCCGTCAACGTCCTTTACCGTAAGCTCCATTTCTTTGCCGTTGCTTTTATCCACAGCCCGCAAAAGCTCTTCCGTGGTGGCGAGAGCCAGACCGTCTGCGGAAATGATTGTTTCCTTTACTTTAATACCGCAATCCTTTGCGGGGGAACACAAGCCCGCAGAGGTTGTTACATCCGCCGTGCCGACCACGAGGAGTCCGTCTGTGAAAAATTTTACTCCGAAATTCATTCCGCCGGGGATAAGCTTTTGCCGCCCTGCCGAAACCTCTATTCCCGAAAGCATACCCACACAGATACAAGCACAAAGGATGAGAAAGGTAAAACGATAAATACTTTTCATAACATCACCTTTTACTTTTTTCAGATGAATGAATAAAACGCCCTCGAAACAATTATGCGCAAAACAAAAGTTTATATGTCTTGATAAATAAGGAAAACGCAGAAGAAACTACTTTCTTCTGCGTTTATCAACTGTTTTTTGTTTTTTTGCGTTTTTTTGAAATTTGTTTTTTGCGCCGGGCTCCGTTTTTTTGCGGTAAGGCAGCAAAACGGGAATAAGGTCTTCCCTGCCCAGCTTATACAGCGCTTTTTTGACCATGGGCGCGTTTTCGGGGCGGTACGCTTGAAGCAGAGCCCGCTGAAGCTGTTTTTCCTCGTATGATCGGGGAACGTACACGCTTTTTCCCGTAAAAGGATCTATGCCCGTATAAAACATACAGGTGGACGCCGTGCCGGGCGTGGGATAAAAATCCTGCACCTGCTCGGGATTTATGTTGTTTTCCTTTAAATACAGAGCAAGTTCCAGAGCATCCTCCAGCCTGCTTCCCGGGTGGGAAGACATAAGGTACGGCACCAGATACTGCTCTTTTCCCATAGACTGAGTTATGGAATAAAACTTCTTTTTAAACCGGTTATAGGTTTCTATACTCGGCTTGCCCATATAATGAAGCACGCTGTCCACGCAATGCTCGGGAGCAACCTTAAGCTGTCCGCTTACGTGGTCGCGCACCAATTTTTTGAAAAAAGCATCGTTTTTATCTGCCAAAACGTAATCAAAACGGATTCCGCTGCGGATAAAGACTTTTTTTACGCCTTTTACCTTTTCCACCTCTTCAAGCAGGCGGATGTAATCGCTGTGGTCTACCTTCATATTGGGGCACGGAGAAGGCTCCAGGCATTTGCGGTTTACGCAAAGCCCCTGCTTTTTCTGTTTTTCGCAGGAGGGGAAGCGGAAGTTGGCGGTGGGGCCGCCCACATCATGAATATACCCTTTAAAATCCGGCTTGGAAGCCAGAATTTCTGCCTCCCTTACCACGGATTCCACGCTTCGGGACACCACCTGCCTGCCCTGATGGAAGGCGATGGAACAGAAATTACAGTTACCGAAGCACCCTCTGTTGTGTGCTATGGAAAATTTTACCTCGTTTATGGCGGGAACGCCGCCAAACTGTTCGTAATACGGGTGGTATTCCCTTTCAAATGGGAGGGAATATACCGCATCCAATTCTGCGCGGGTGAGAGGCGGCATTGGAGGTGTTTGCACCAATATCTTATCGCCGTAATCCTCTATAAGAGCTTTGCCGATAACGTGGTCCTGATTTTTTGCCTGAATATTAAAGGCTTTTGCAAAAAACTGTTTATCTGTTTTTAAGGTATCGTAATCCCCGATAAATTCGGTTTCGAATTTGGGGGTAAATTCCTTTTCCGCCAGATAACAGCACCCTCTTACATCCCGTATTTTTTTAACGGGAACGCCTTTATCCAGTAAAAAAGCGATACGGCGGAGTATATTTTCACCCATACCGTAGGTGAGTATATCCGCACGGCTGTCCACAAGGATACTGCGGCGCACCGAATCTGTCCAATAATCGTAATGGGCAAAGCGGCGGGTGGATGCTTCTATACCGCCGATGATGAGAGGCACGTCCCCGTATGCTTCACGGATACGGTTGCAGTATACGATAACCGCACGGTCGGGCCTTTTGCCCGCAACACCGCCGGGAGAATAATAATCGCTGTTGCGTTTGCGGCGCGCAGCCGTGTAATGCGCCACCATTGAATCTATATTGCCGCTGTTTACGAGAAAAGCAAGGCGGGGCTTGCCGAACCGTTTGAAATCTTCGGTAGTGCGCCAATCCGGCTGAGGTATTACCGCAACGGAATATCCTTCCGCTTCCAGCACCCTGCCGATAACCGCTGTACCGAAGGACGGGTGATCCACGTAGGCATCACCCGTCACGATAATAAAATCAAATTCGGTTATACCGCTCGTCCTGACTTCCTCTTTTGTTATAGGAAGAAAAGCCATAATAATTAATTGCGGTAGTTTTCTATGGTTTCGTCGATAGCGTTTTCTGCCGTAGCCTTAAGGCCTTCGAAGGTGGAAACCAAGTCTGTCTTGCCATCATAAGCGAGAGTCTGCATCATAGAGCCGATTCCGCCGAAGTTATAGAAGGAGCCTACATCAAACTTAAGGTTGGAGAAGATGTATTCATCCAGCATCTTTTCGGATTCATCGTCACGTGCATCACGGGATTTAAGGGTGGTTTCGTAGTATGCGGGAGTGAGGTAGTTCTTTGCTTCGCAAGCGAGAAGCTCGGTCATATATGCGGAGTATTCGGGATCCTTTGCGGTAATGGGAATAACTGCAACGTATGTGCCGGCTCCGGAAGGAGTATAGTAGTTTTCCTGATTTTCATCAAACTTGGGAAGAGGAATGATACCGAATTCGATACCGTCTTCATAGTTACGGAGCTTCTTTATTGCGGAGAATACGCTGCAACGGAACAACGCTCTGCCTTCGCCGAAGATATCCAGAGAAACTACCCAGAGTTCGGAGGAGGGAACGCCGTAATCAACGTCAAGTCTGTTGGAGCAAATGTGCCAGGTGTTTTTCTTTGCATATTCCTCAAGCAGACGCTGAGCCACGTCTATGGAACGGGTGTTTTCGAAGGTGAGGTAGGGCAGGTCGTCTGCATCCTTGTTTGCAAGAGATTCGCCTGCTGCGGAATAGAAGTTATAAGGATCGGAGGTTTCGCTTACAAGACCCCAGGTATCGTTATAATCCCACTTGCCGTCGCCGTTGTCAACGGTTGCCTTTTTGCACATTTCCAGCATTTTGTCATAGGTCCAAACGCCTTCTTCAACCATTTCGTAAAGGGATTTTTCGCCGGGGAAAAGGGTTGCGTACATCTCTTTATTGAAAACGAGAGCACGGGTGGATATTTTGGACATTATGGTGATATCGCCGGTGGAGAAATAAAGCTGTTCGGAAATAGAGAACGCTTCGTTTGCACCCTGAGACCACCAAGGCATGGTAAGGTCTATATAGGGAGAAAGCTTTTCGCTGTTGAGGGCGTAGAGCTGACCTTCCTGAGCGAGAGTTATTGCGCCGGAAAGGAAGGGCATTGCCATATCGTAGTTGCCCAAGCCGCCTGCAATATCATCCTGCACTGCGGTAGTTACGTTTTTAACGTAGATGGGGGTTACGACAACGCCTGTCTTTGTTTCTATCAGACGGTTACGTTCTTTTACCGCGTCGTTAATAACCGCATCGGTGGTAGCGTACTTATCAAATCCGATATCCTCGGAAAAATAAGTGGACTGCTCTTCGTTGCTGGTTACCGCAACGTCAAAAGTAGCATAAACGCTGTCCTTTACGTTCCACTCAAAAGCGGGAAGGTTTGCTACGTAACGTCCGGATTCGGGATCATAGCCCGCCTCTGTTTTGGAAGTGTCTTCCGTGTCGGATTTGCTTGTGTCCTGAGGGCCGTCATTGCAGGAAACCAGTAAGCAGGAACCTGCCATAAGCAGACAAAGGAACAAAACCAAAAGTTTTTTCATTTTTTGCCTCCGTGTTTTATAAAAAATTTTTTAAAAACAATTTAATCTCTGAAATTATCCACCGTATCGGCTATATCCGTTTCTATGGAATCTTTTATGGAATCAAACTTGGATGCTATGTCTGCAGAGCCTTGGGTAGAAAGATCTGAAAACATATTTGCAATACCGCCGAAATTATATATTGCGCCGATATCGAACTTTTTGTTATCAAAGATGAGATCCAGCATTTCTTCGGATTCATCGTCACGGGCATCTCTGTGCTTAAGCGTGGTCTCGTAGTATGCGGGGGTCAAAAAGTTCTTTGCCTCACAGCATACAAGCTCTGTCATATATGCAGAGAATTCGGGGTCCTTTGCGTTTATGGGGATGACCACCGCATATCCCGCAGGGTCGCTGGGGGAATAATAGTTTTCCTGCTCTGCATCAAACTTGGGCAGAGGAACGATACCGAATTCGATACCGTCATCATATTTACGCAGTTTCTTTATGGCAGAGAAAACGCTGGTACGGAACAGCACCTGACCGCCCGCAAACATATCCAGAGCAGTTACCCAGGGAGAGGATACGGGGAGGGTGTTTGTATATATATGCCAGGAATTTTTCTGTGAAAAATCTTCAAGTATGCTTTGCGCCACGTCTACGGAGCGGGTGGAGCCGAAGGTGACATAAGGAAGGTCATCCGCCGTTTTTTCAGCCAAGGATTCGCCGGATGCGGTGTAGTAATTGCGGGCATCGGAATATGCGCTTATAAGTCCCCAATTATCCTTGTAATCCCAGACACCGTCGCCGTTATCTATTGTTGCGGCTTTGGAAAAGGACACAAGCTTATCGAAGGTCCAATCCCCGTCTTCCACTATTTCGTAAAGAGATTTTTCGCCGGGGAACAGTTCGGCGTACATTTCTTTATTAAAGGTAATAGCCCAAGTGTTTATCTTGGTCATTATGGTTATATCGCCGGTGGTGAAATACAGTTTTCCGTCTATGGAAAATGTTTCATTTGCGTTTTGATCCCACCAGGGCATTTCAAGGTTTAAGTAATCCGCAAAGCGGTCGTCGCGCAGGTCGTATATAATACCTGCCTGTGCAAGAGTAACCGCTCTGTTTATAAAGGGCATTGCCATATCGTATGCGCAGGAGCCTGCTGCCACATCGTCCTGAACGGCGGTGACCACGTCTTTTACGTAAACGGCGGTTACAACCACGCCGGTGCGCTCTTCTACAAGGTGGTTGCGTCTTCTTACCGCGTCGTTTATAACCTCGTCGGTAGTGGAATATTTATCGTAGCCGATATCTTCGGAATAATATGTGCTTTGCGCTTCGTCGCTGGTAACGGCAACATCAAAAGAAGCGTAAACCGAATCCTTTGCGTTCCAGAAAAATTCGGGCAGGTCTGTAACGTACCGTCCCGTTTCGGGGTCATAACCCGCTTCGCCCGTGCTTACATCCGATTCACTGCCCGCAGGATCCGTTTCGTTGCAGGAAACAAAACAGGAAGCGGCCATAAGCACAGCCAAAATGAATATGAGCGTTTTTTTCATATATAAAACCCCTTTCACATTTAAAAAAATTCAAACCTTTTGCGTTTTCTTTACACTATATAGCATAGAAGAACACAAAAAAGCAAATTCGTATCAACTACCCCTGATAAAAACCGCGCGGCGGGCAAAAGACACCCGCCGCGGGCAAAAACAACTTAAAACTGTGTGAGTAAATTAATCTCTGAAGTTTTCGATAGTATCTTCGATAGCGGATTCGATAGCGTCTGCTACTTCTTCAACAGAAGACTGAACGTCGGTACCCTTGGAGCCCATAAGGTTGGTAAGGATGGAGCTTGCGCCGGAGAAGCCGTAGATATAACCGGTATCGTAAATTACGTTGGAGAAGAGGAGGTCAAGCATACGCTCGGTTTCATCGTCCTTGGAATCGCGCTTCTTAAGAGTTACTTCATAGTAAGCGTCGGTTACGTAGTTCTTTGCTTCGCAGCAAACCAGTTCGGTCATATATGCGGAGAATTCTTCGTCTGCGACACAGTTGGGGATAACTACTGCGTATGCCATATGAGCGGAGCAGGGAGTGTAGTACTTTTCCTGTTCAGCGTTAAGCTTGGGCATGGGAACGATACCGAATTCAACGCCTTCTTCGTATGCACGAAGCTTCTTGATAGCGGAGAATGCGGTGGTTCTGAACAACGCTCTGCCTTCGCCGAATACGTCAAGAGAAGATACCCACATGTTCTTATCGCTCATAGTAGCCATATCCTGAGCCATAATAGCCCAGCCGTCAGCCTGGAGGATCTCAAGAACCTTAATAGCAGCGCTGATGCTGGAAGCGTTCTGCATAGAGAATACGGGAAGGTCATCGGAATCCTTTGAGCAAATAGTGTTACCGGATGCAAGATAGAACATATTTGCATCGCCGTGAGAAGCGGAGCAGCCCCACTGGTCGTCAAGGTCCCAGTCGCCGTCGCCGTCCTGAACGGTAGCGGTTCTTGCCAATTCTACCATTTTATCAAGAGTCCATTCACCGTCGTCAACCATTTCGTACAGAGTCTTTTCGCCGGGGAAGAGAGAAGCGTACATATCCTTGTTAAAGGTAACTGCGGTGGAAACGATCTTCTGCATAATGGAGATATCGCCGGTGGTGAAGTATACGATACCGTCAACGGAAAGACCGGAGGTAGCGTTTGCATCCCACCAGGGCTGGGTAAGATCGATATAAGCGGAAAGCTTTTCGCTGTTGAGAGCGTGAAGCTTGCCTTCCTGTGCGAGAGTAGCTGCGCCGGGCATAAAGGGCATAGCCATATCGTAGGTAGACAGACCGCTGGCGATCTCATCGTTAAGAGCGTTTACAACGTTTTTCACGGGATGAGCAACGATCTCAACGCCGGTAAGCTGTTCAACGTAGTTGTTACGCTCCATAACTGCGGTATTGAGAACTTCGTCGGTAGTGGGATACAGATTGTATCCGATCTCTTCGGAGAAATAGGTAGAGTCGCCCTCTTGGCTGGTTACGAGAACGTCAAAGGTGCCGTAGGTGCCGCTCTCGGTGTCCCAAGTGAATTCGGGAAGGTCTGCAACGTAACGTCCGTCGCCTTCCGCCTTGGAAACGGTGCCGTCCTTGCTTTCATCGGGATCGTTGTCCTGACAAGCAACAAAAACGCTTGCAACCATAAGCACCGCGAGAAGAAGTGCGATAATGGAAATTCTTCTTTTCATGGTTTTGAAAAATCCTTTCAAGTTTTGTTTGTTTTTATGTTGTTTTTTGTTTTTTTATGAACGGAAGCAATCTGCCGCGGAATTAAAGGAAACGGAAAGTCCTTTTTCTTTAAGAGTACCGTATTCATCCGCATAAGCAACTGCGCCGGAGCGTATTGCCAGCAGAATATCCGTACCTGTAGGCAGTGTGCGGGAAGGAGCTGCTCCCTCGCCGTCGCAAATAAGTATTGCGGTTTTTGCCAAAGCGAACAAGCCGCAGGCGTATTCGGGAGATATGCTGTCTGCGTGGTCAAGAATAAGCAAAGGAATGGAATCGAATTCCTCAAACTGCTCTGCTATCTTTTGGTAAGGCGCAATAATTACGGGAGAAAGGGTATAAGGGTTGTTTTCCGGTTCGGAAGCCCAGATACATTCGTAATAATGGACTGCCAGCCAGAACATTGTGGGAGATACCTTTTTCATTATGAGGCGGTTTATATCCTGCTCGGTGCAGAGGAAGGTATCTTCATCACCGTTATCCGCAAAGAAATCTATACCGTATTCGCTGTATTCGCCGATAGTATCAAGCAGTTGTTTCTTTAACGCGGTCTCCTTCATAAGCGCGGCGTTCTTTGCCGCCATATCCGTAAATGCGTTAAGTATCTGCTGAGGCGACATTTCGGGGTTTATAAAGGTGTCTGTTTCTGTCATAAACTCGGCAAACAGACGCTTGCGTTCCTCTTTTACGGAAGCAAGTCCGCCGAAGGTGCGCACTCTTCTGGGAAGCTGACCGATAAACAGCTCCCACTCCATACGCCGTTCTCTTAAGGTTTTTTCCAGCTCTTCGCACTTCATAAGTGTCTGCGAAGCGGCAAAGGTTATACGCTTGCCCTCTTTAACGGGGAAGGTTATAAGTCCTTCGTGCTTTCTTACCTCGTTCACCACACGGTCGTTGAGTACGGAAAGAGAAGAAAGCTCGCGGTAGATACGGTCTATACAACCGTTAACGGAGGAAAAAGATACTCCGTAACGGCGGGCACAGCCTGCAAAAATTCCATCGGGTGAAAGTTCGCTTGTATTGTACGCAGGAAGAGACTGCACGCTGCTCTTTACCTCCGACCAATAGGAAGCAAGGTCATCCCCCGTTTCCGCAAGGCGGAGAGAAGGAGAAATATCGCTTCCCACAATAATGGGACGGGCAGGCAGGCGGGCAAGGGCGGAATTGATTATCCAGTTGGTAGAAACCTTGCGGATAAACTCTGCTTTCTCCTCGGGAGAAAGGGTGATAAAGGAAACGTCCTCATCATTACCTGCGCAAAGATCGCCGTAAAGCTTGTTGGGAACGTCCGCTTTGAAGATACGGGCGTATAATCTGAGCATGGGCTTTGTTCCCTTCACGGGACGGGCAGGGATAATATAACAATTCTGATCGAATATAAAAGAAGAATTATCCGCTCTGTTGGTTATGTAACATTCATTGAAGGGTACTCCGCACACCTCTTCAAAATAAGCGGTGGCAAGGCGGATGTAGGCTTCCCACGTGCCGTTTGCATATATAGCGGAAATGAGTCTGGGATTTGCGGCAAAATACCCGTGAGCGCGGTCTTTGTTGCCGAACACTATATCCCCTGCCAAAAACTCCTCGTTAAAATAGGGCAGGCGGTTTTCCGTAAAGGAAAAAGTTCCGTCCGTATGCAAAACTGCGGGAATGTAGTAAAGCCCTTTAAGGAGTGCGGGAGAGGAAGAAGAATATATACCGCCCGCAACGGTGGTGTTTACGGATTTTGCAACGATAAGTATATCCGTATCCCCGGTTATGCGCATATCCTCTGCCAGAGTTAAAAAGCGGTTTGAATTTATCTTGCCCTGTAATATATCGTAGGAGTTAACAGGCAACGCACCGCTCATAGGCGGATAAAGCTCCGTGCCGTTGTTGAGAGCATCAAACAGATATTTTGTTATGCTCAATGTCCATCCCTCCAAAATTCGTTTATAAAGATACAGATATAGTGTAACACACTTTTTTGAATTGTGCAACCAAAATATTTAAAATTTACATATTTTTTTGGTCATTTTAACACAAAAAAAGTATTGGCACAGCAAATCACCCCAAGAAGCCTTGCGGCTTCTCGGGGACCCCGACAACAATCACCCCAAGAAGCCTTGCGGCTTCTCGGGGACCCCGACAAAAACCGCCGGTTTTTTTACCGACGGCGTGTTATCAAAGATATTCTTTTATATGCAAAGCTATATTTTTGCCCCAAACAGCACAGCCTTCATCGTGAGGATGGCCGCCGTAAAGGGGAGAGGCAACGTCCCCGTCTTTGCAAAGAAACAGAGTGTTATCAAAACAGCGGAAAAAGGTGTTGCGTATGTATTCGTTTACCCTTTTGCAGTTTTGGGCGGCGGGTGCGGGATATTCAAAGGGAGGGATCGTCTGGGCGATAACACAGACACCCGCTTTTTCCAAAATGCTTATTATGCGGGAGAGGCTTTTGCATATTTCATTGGCGGAAAAGCCGTGAAGCAGGTCGTTTGTGCCGAGACAGATAACGCAAATATCGCAATTCTTGGCTCTTTCCAGCCACACGGAATCGGATGCGGCGTCGGATGCGCGGGCGGAGCCTATGCCAAGGTTATAAAAGGAATATTCCCTGCCCAATTCCTCTGCGCAAACGGCGCACCAATGGGCGTAGCGGTTGGGAGTTGAGCCGATACCTTGTGTAATGGAATCCCCCAGGAAGCAGATGCGTTTTTTCACTTCCCTCTTTACCTGCACGGTAAGGGGCACGGGAACAAAGGGAGTGCGTACCCAAGCGCCGTTTTCATAAATAAAGGTGGGGATAATTATTTCCTCGTGGCAGGGAAGCTTTTTGCCGCGAAAAACGTATTCTACGCAGAGATATTCGCCTCTACCCGCTTTGATTTTCACCGTGTCGGTAAAAAAGCGTTCACCGGGAAGAATGTTTTTATATGATGCGCCTTCAAAAAGTATTTCTGTAAATTTTTCGGGCTGTGCGGGGTTTTCCATACCGCAAGCCGAAACCACGCCCACGCGGGCGCAGGATATCTGCCACTCGCCGCAAAGCATATTCGCCACGGAGCGGGACCCGTCCGCAAAGGTGGAATCCACCGTGTTGCCGAACATTAAGCGATATTCGCTTCCCCCTGCAAAAACCTTGTAATATATTCTGCAAAGATGCTCTTTGCCGTCCGATTTAAAAAACGTCTGAGCAGCACTTGACGCCAGCGTGTCGGAAACGAACGTCTGCATAACATCAACTCCTTCGAATGTAAGTATGCCATAATTTGATTGCTTTGTCAATGAAGCATCGCTTTGCGGAGCAAAGGTGCCTTTTCGAAACTTGTCAAGATTAGTGGAAAGAACAAAAAGATATTTTCGGCAGTTTTGTGTATGAATTCGAACTCTTGCAAAAATGAAATCCTTGCTGATGCAAGGATGAAATCAGCTAACGCCGATGAAATCTTCGGCTTTGCCTCAGATGAAATTAAATCCACCCACTCGCCGTCGAGGCGAATTTCATCCAACGAAGTTGGATTTCATCGTCGAAGACGATTTCACCCACCCGCAAGGGTGGATTTAGTTGAAAAAAGCACTTGCCTTCGCAAGTGCTTTTTTCTGGTGGAGCATACGGGACTCGAACCCGTGACCCCAACACTGCCAGTGTTGTGCGCTCCCAACTGCGCTAATGCCCCGTCCGGGCAAATTATAACATACGGTACACGCGTTTGTCAATAATCTGCCGAAAATTCATATTGTATAAGCGCACACGGAAAAAGGGTACTCTTTTTCAAGAGTTTTTGCCGCTTTGTTCGCTTGTTCCTCTGTAGAAAAGACACCGAAAACCGCGCTTCCGCTTCCGCTTAACATGGCTTTACTTGCGCCCAAAGCCAAAAGGCGTTTTACTGCCTGCTTACATTCCTCGGGACAAACCGCATCAAAGGAATTGAAAAACAGGTTTTCCTTATACGAAACCGTTTCTCTTTCCTTTTCATCAAGCAGAGCATACATTTTCCCCGTGGGGCAATCCGCATCCGGCTTGACTATGGCAAGAAACAGTTTTTCTTTTTCCATGGGGGTGATGATCTCCCCAATTCCTTTGCATCTTGCCTTGCCGCCGTAAACGCAAAAGGGAATATCCGCACCCAAAGGCGCACCGATACGGGCGAGAGTCTGTGTATCCAGCCCTGCTTTATACATTTTGTTAAGCCCACGGAGTACTGCCGCCGCGTCTGCGCTGCCGCCGCCCAATCCCGCTTTGGAGGGGATGAGCTTTTTTACGGTTATTTTTACCGAAGGGGTTATTCCCGTGTATTCAAAAAACGCCTGTGCCGCTTTATATGCGAGATTTTCTTTTTCGGGCACATCCATATCGCAAAAAACACGGAGAGTATGGCATTTTTCAAGCAAAACCTCATCATACAGGCTTACTGTGTGCATTACCGTATCTATATGGTGATACCCGTCGGGACGCTTTTTGCCCACGGATAAAAACAGATTTATTTTTGCAAACGCTTTTTCTGTCATTTGGAAAGACCTTCAACAAATTCGCTTATGCGCAAAATCGCTTTTTTGATATGGGTTGCGGAATATGCGTAAGAAATACGGGCATACCCCTCACCGCTTAAGCCGAATGCTGTGCCGGGAACTATTGCCACGCCCTTTTCCGCCAAAAGCTTTTCGCAAAACTCTTCCGATTTCATACCGAAACGGGAGATATCCGCAAACACGTAAAACGCTCCGTCGGGCATCATACAGTCGATACCCGCCTCACGCAAGCCCTTTACGATAAGTCTGCGTCTGCCGTTGTATTCGTCCCGCATATATTCGATATCGCCGTCCCCGTTTTTGACCGCTTCAACTGCGGCGTACTGGGCGGTGGTGGGTGCGCACATTATTCCGTACTGATGTATCTTGTGCATTTGCGCCGTTATTTCACGGGGGGCAAGAGTATATCCCATACGCCAGCCTGTCATAGCATATGCTTTTGAAAATCCGTTTGCCACAATGGTGCGTTCCCGCATACCCTCAAGAGATGCTATGGAAACGTGCTTTGCGCCGTAGGTAAGCTCTGCATATATCTCATCGGAAATAACCACAAGGTTATGCTTGATGATTACGGGTGCGATAGCTTCAAGCTGTTCTTTTGTCATTATAGAGCCCGTGGGATTGTTGGGAAAAGGTAAAACAAGAGCTTTTGTTTTTGGAGTTACGTATGCTTCCAGTTCATCGGGAGTGAGCACAAATCCGTTTTCCTTTTTTAAAGGAAGTATAACGGGCGTTCCCCCTGCCATTGTGACCAAAGGATCGTAGCACACGAAGGAGGGCTGGGGCACGATAACCTCATCACCCAAATCAATTATTGCGCGAAGCGCAAGGTCAATAGCCTCGCTTCCTCCCACGGTTACCAATATCTCGTCCTTGGGATCGTACTCCAGACCGAAGCGGCGGGAAGCGTATTTGGAAAGCTCTGTACGCAGTTCCATAAGTCCGCTGTTGGAGGTATAGTAGGTCCTGCCCTCTTCAAGAGAGCGGATACCTGCTTCACGGATATGCCAGGGCGTGATAAAATCCGGCTGACCTACGGTGAGGGCAACAACGTCCTTCATATTTTCCAGCATATCGAAAAATTTTCTTATTCCGGAAGGCTGCAGAGAGCAAGCCCTTTTGGATAGAATATTGCTATAGTCCATTACCAGCCGTTACCTCTCAGGTCCACAAGGTCTTTTTCGAAATTTACGCCCCAATCCTTGTAACGCTCCATTATAAAATGGGTGGCTGTTGCGGTAACACCGTCGATAGTGGCAAGCTGTTCTGCCACGAACACGGCAACGTCACGCATAGTACGGCATTCCACCAGCACGGCGAGATCGTATGCGCCGGACATAAGGAACACGCTCTTTACCTCTTCGTAGTTTGCAACACGCTCTGCCACCGCATCAAAGCCTTTATCGCGCTGGGGAACGGTCTTTAGCTCTATAAAAGCGGAAACGCTTTCTTTGCCCGCTTTATCCCAGTTGATAATGGTCTTTGTGCCCAGAATTATTCCTTCGCTGCGGCATTCTTCAAGAATGTTTTTTACCGTTTCCACAGAGGTGTCCATCATAGCGGCAAGCTCATCGGGCGCTAAAAGAGGGTTTTTTTCGATAATGGAAAGAAGTTTTGTTTTCATATTTTTTCACTCCTAAAACAGAGATAACTGATCGGTTTCGGGAAGATCTCCCAAACAGTTGTTATTTTTAAGTATTTCCACCACGTTTTTGTTAAGTCCCGCGTTTATACGCAGTTCTTCCAAAGTGGCGCAATCGGTTTCGTGAATGGTTTTGTATATGTTTTCCGCCGCCGTATCGCCAAGACCGTTGAGTGCGGACAGAGGCAGACGGATCTTGCCGTCCTCGGGCTTGAAAACGTATGCTTCGGATTTGAATACGTCAACGGGCAAGAATTTTATACCTCTTGCGTACATTTCACGCACCATCTGCATTACGGTTATGGTATCTTCATCCTTTGCGGTGGTGTCCGAAAGGGCTTCAAGCTCTTCTATACGCTTGGATATGACAGAGGGAGAGGAAAGTGCCAATTCGCTGTCAAATCCTGCGTTTTTGGAGCATTTTACGGTGAAATAGGTGGCATAGAACGCCAAAGGCTCGTGTACCTTGTACCAGCCCAGACGGATCGCCGATATCATATATGCGGCTGCGTGGGCTTTGGGGAACATGTAACGTATCTTGCCAAGGGATTCTATATACCATTCGGGCACGTTTGACGCCCGCATGGTTTCTACCATCGCTTCGGGAATGGGAAGACCTTTTTTGTTTTTACGGACAAATTCCATGATCTTAAAGGCACTTTCCTTTTCCACGCCTGCGTACATAAGGTAGACCATTATACTGTCACGGGTACCGATAATTTCGGATATGGTGCAGGTGCCGTTTTTAATAAGCTCCTGACCGTTGCCCAGCCATATTCCGGTGCCGTGGGACAAGCCCGAAAGCTGCAAAAGATCGGAAAATTTGGTGGGGTGTGCGTCACGTATCATTTCACGGACATAAGGAGTTCCGCATTCGGGCAAGCCGAAGGTGCCGAAATCCGAGCCGATCTGATCGGGAGTGACTCCCAGCGGGCGGGTGGATTCAAACAGCTCCATTGTGGCTCTGTCGTTCATGGGAACGGTGCGCACGTCCTTGCCCGTAAAGGTTTCCAGCCATTTGTAGATCGTGGGAACGTCGTGTCCCAGAATATCTAATTTTAATAGGGTATCGTGCAAAAATTCAAACGCAAAGTGGGTGGTGATAACTCCCGAATCGTCCTTATCCGCAGGGTGCTGTACGGGAGTGAAATCGTATATCTCGTACTGCTTGGGAATAACAACGATACCGCCGGGGTGCTGACCCGTGGTACGCTTTACACCCACAAGTCCGTTTACAAGGCGGTTTTCCTCTGCTTTGGAAAGGTGCTTGCCCTGCTCCTCCAAAAACTTTTTAACATATCCGTATGCGGTTTTTGAAGCGATGGTACCAACCGTGCCTGCGCGGAAGATGTTTTCCTTGCCGAACAGCACCTCGGTGTAATGATGAGCTTCGGACTGGTTATCCGAGGAAAAGTTAAGGTCTATATCCGGTGCTTTTTCCCCGTGGAAGCCGAGGAAGGTCTCAAAGGGGATATCGTGTCCGTCGGATATCATCATTTCCCCGCACTTGGGGCATATTTTATCGGGCAGGTCAAATCCGCTGCCCACAGAGCCGTCTGTAAACCATTCGCTGTATTTACAATTCGGGCATCTGTAATGGGGAGGCAAAGGGTTAACCTCCGAAACTCCCGAAAAGGTTGCAACTACGGAAGAACCGACCGAACCTCTGGATCCTACCAGATATCCCGTGCGCTCGGAATTAAGCACCAGCTTTCTGGCGATAACGTAAAGCACGGAAAATCCGTTTTTGATAATGGATGTAAGCTCTCTGTCAAGACGGGTTTGCACGATCTCGGGGACTTTTCCCTCGTAGCCGTACCAATCCATAGCCGTCTTATGGCAGGAGGTGGTAAGCTCCTCCTCCGCTCCCTCTATCTCGGGGGTATAAGTTCCGTCGGGAATAGGTTTAATGGAGCCATCGATCATATTTGCGATCTTTTGGGGGTTGTCTATAACGACCTCCTCCGCTCTGTCGCCCAGATACGCAAATTCCTCCAGCATTTCTTCGGTGGTGCGGAGATACAGTTTGCTTTCGCGCATGGCGTCCTTGTATTTAAGTCCTACCTGCATTATCTGGCGGTAAATCTCATCGTCGGGATCTATAAAATGGGCATCTCCCGTTGCGCAGACAGGTTTTTTTAATTTATCGCCGATACGGAGTATCTGCTTGTTTATCTCCTCTAACCTGCCGTAATCCGTAAGAGCGCCTTCGTCTATAAGGAAGGAGTTGTTGGCTTTAGGCATTATTTCAAGGTAATCGTAAAACTTTGCGATACGCTCAAGCTCGGAATTGGGCTTGCCGTCCAGAATTCCTCTGAACAATTCTCCCGCTTCGCAGGCAGAGCCGATAATAAGTCCCTCTCTGTGTGCATCCAGCACGGTTTTGGGAATACGGGGATTTCGGTGGTAATAATCCAGATAAGACTGGGAGATGAGCTGATACAGATTGCGGAGTCCCGCCAAATTCTGCACCAGAATGGTAATATGGTATGCGCGGAGCTTTTTGGGGTCGCTGTTTGCCGCCATTGCCATATTCATTTCTTCCACGTTTCTTATGCCCTGCTTGCGCAGTCTGTCCGCCATACAGGAAAAGATGGCGCCCAGCATCGCAGTATCGTCGGTAGCGCGGTGGTGGTTGAATTCACCCAAATTATAATAATTTCCGATAGAATCGAGAGTATGCTTATTAAGATCGGAATTTATATATCTGGAAAGAGGCAAGGTATCAAGGTAAGGATTTGTAAACTTTATCTTATGGATCTCGCAGGCCTTGCGGATAAAGCCGATATCAAAATTTGCGTTGTGGGCAACTAAAATTCTGCCCCCCGCAAATTCAAGGAAAGCCTTTACCGCTTCTTTTGCCTTGGGTGCGCCCTTTACCGTTTCTGCGGAAATTCCCGTAAGACGGGTAATATTTTCGGGAATGGGCATTTCAGGGTCAACGTAGGTGCCGAAGGTATCTATTATCTCCCCGCCCTTGTAAAGGGATGCGCCGATTTCTGTTATGGCGCAGTCCACGGGGGAAAGTCCCGTGGTCTCTATATCAAAAATTACAAACTCGGTTTCATCAAAAACACATTCTTTTGGGTTTTTAACGCCGAAAACAGCGCGGGCGGTATCGTCTACCAGATATCCCTCCATACCGTAAATAGGCTTAACATCGGGATACTTTTTGCGCGCTTTCATTATCATAGGGTACGCCTGCACGTTGCCGTGGTCGGTAATGGCAACGGCGTTCCATCCCCAGGCGGATGCGGTTGCCATAACCGTTTCGGGATCGGACAAAGCATCGTTTGCAGACATTGAGGTGTGCAGATGCAGTTCCGTTCTCTTGCGGGGATGTTTATCCTTACGGCGCAAACGCTTTATTTTGTTTATTTTTTCTACACGGATAACCGTTTCTTTTTCGTAATCATCATAACCCGCCTTGCCCTCTATAAGCAGTGCCGCGCCGGGCTTGGGAGCGGAAAACTCCGTGTCCTCCTTGTTTACGGAAAAACGGAGCATAACGGAGGCTTCTCCGTCGGTTATATAAGCTTTGTAATTGGTCTTGCTTCCGTCGCGGGATTCCTTGTCCTCTATCTGGAATAGTTCGCCGCAGATACACACGGGAATACGTTTGGAAAAGGTGCGTCCCTCCGCGTTTACGGTAGGCTCTATATGTATTTCACGTATGGGGAAGGGCTCTTTGCGGATAAGCTCTTTAAAAACGGGAGTACGCTCGGAAAGATCGAAATGCATATTTCCGATCTGAGTACCGCCGATATCGTATTTATCCTCGGTGTCTTCAACGGTTTTAAAGAAGCTGTCCTTGGTTTCGACTTCTTTGGGAGCGCGGTTTTTCTCGTACTCCGCATAATCCGCTTTTGCCTGCTGCTCCAAAGCCTTTGTATCGAAAACGGGAACGTATTCAAAGGCTTGGTCTTCTTCGAAACTAAAGGTTATGTTCTGTCCGAACTGGGCAAATACACATTCTGAAAAGAATTTGCCTGCTCCTGCCGTATCCATTAAAACAGAGGATATTCCCTTGCGCAGTTTTATGATAACTGCGGCTCTTTCTCTGTCGTAAACGTAATCGTATTTATCAAGAGCGCCTCTGCCCAAAGCGATATTTGCTCTGTTTGCGTACAGCTTTACCAATTCCGGCATATAGTCGGTGGCGAAGGCGCATCCCTCCGTATAAACGGGAAGTGCCAAGCAGTAGTTAAGGCGCAAAGCTTTTTTGGCAGTATTTTCTATTTCGAACAGCTTGTCTGCGGGAACGGGCATAGGAAAATAAAGCTCCATCTTAAGACCGTTACCTGCGCGGTCTATTTGCAGCTTATAATCCGTAGCATTTTTAAGCAGCGATATTTGCTCTTCGGTAAAGGGAACCTTGGCAAACTGCTTGAAAAACCGTTCATTCATTGATTATCCTCATTATCTCGTCTTTAAGTACTGTTTCTATTTGCTCTTCTTTTATCTTGCCGATAACTTCTCCTTTGCGGAAAAGCACCGCTTCCCCGTTTCCGCCGGCGATACCTACGTCCGCTTCCTTTGCTTCTCCGGGACCGTTTACCACACAGCCCATTACCGCAACGGTAAGGTATTTATCTGTTTCTATTCCCTCGCACAGCTTTTCCACACGGGAAGCAAGGGGGATAAGATCTATCTTCGTTCTTCCGCAGGTAGGGCAGGAAACCACGTTTATACCGCTTTCCATACCCATTACTCTTAAAATTCTGTGCCCTGCATATACCTCTTTTACGGGGTCTGCTGTCAAGGAAACTCTTAAGGTATCTCCTATTCCCTGCGCTAAAAGTGCGCCGATACCTATTGCGTTTCTTATAGTGCCGTTTTCCACACCGCCCGCTTCGGTAACGCCTAAATGCAAGGGGTAATCACAGGAGGAAGCAATAATCTCGTTTGCGCGGATCATCTTGATAACATCGGAACTTTTTGCGGAAAGGACTATATTGTTGAAATCGTATTTTTCAAGCATTCTTGCATTATTCAAGGCTGATTCCGCAATAGCCTCCGCCGTGGGACCGCCGTAACGGGCAAGCATGTCCTTTTCCAGACTTCCCCCGTTTATGCCGATACGGATAGGTATATTCTTTTGGTTGCACACACGGGCGACAGCCTTTACGTTTTCCTCTGCGCCGATATTGCCGGGGTTTATACGTATTTTGTCTATACCCGCTTCCGCCGCTTCGATGGCAAGTCGGTAATCAAAGTGGATATCCGCAACAAGCGGCATATCCGTAACCGCTTTATATAAAGGAATGGCGCGCACAGCGTCCATACTGTTTACCGCAAAGCGCAAGATATGGCACCCTGCGGAGCGCAGCTCTTTTATTTGTTTTATTACTCTTTCACTGTCTGCCGTGTCTATATTGGACATGGACTGGACGGCTATGGGGTTTCCTCCGCCTATGGAAAGAGAGCCGACCTTAACGGTACGGGAAACACGTTTAATGTTTTTCATTTTTTCTTTTCGTAAATATCAAAATTTCTGGGAGTGTAAAATTCCCTTACTATATCTTCTCTTTTTGTATATCTTGCAAGTATCCACATAAGCTTTGCCAAAGCCGCTTCGTGGGTCATATCATAAGCTTCCAGAAGACGCAGATCCTCTTTTATCTGCTTGCCCACCAGATAAACCGCCATATCGCTTCCCTCGTTAAGCACCTGTGTGGTGATAACAACGGTAACGCCGTTTTCCACTCCCTCACGTATAGCCGTTTCAAAGCCGCCCTCTGCGGGAATACCGCCCACGCCGTAGGTTTCTATAATAACGGCATCGCTGTTTGCAAGCATATACCTTAAGGCGCCGCTGTCCATAGAAGGAGCCAGCGCACAGACGGAAACACGGGTGTTGAGGGAATTAAAAAATTCTTTTTCTCTTTTTTCCTGCTTTATAAAGTGGCGCACCTGACCGTCGGAAACGTATGCCGCCTCGGGATAATTTATGGAAGCAAAGGCATTATAGCTTTTTGAGCGCGTCTTTTTTGCACGGGTGCCCAAAATAGCCTTGCCGTCAAATACGATATGTACTCCCGAAGATTCATCATCGGAAGCGTAGACAAAGCTATCGTAAAGGTTTATGCGTGCGTCCGTATTCTCCATATCCACCGGCTTTTGCGCGCCCGTTATTACAACGGGCTTGGGAGAGGAAAGCAAAAGATAAGACAAAGCGGCGGCGGTATACGCCATAGTATCCGTGCCGTGAGTTATAACGAATCCATCGTATTTTTCGTAATTATCCGCAACCGCTTTTGCTATGCCCAGCCAATGATGGGGGCGGATATCCGTGGAATCCACATTATAAAGCTGCAAGGTATCTGCTTGACAGACCTTCTTTACATCGGGCACGTATTTAAGAAGTTCGTCGCTTCCCATAAGGGGTGTAAGTCCTTTTTCGGTTCGGCGGCAGGCGATAGTACCGCCCGTGGCGATCATAAGAATTTTTTTCATAAAAAACCTTTATTTAAAAAAGCTTTACTATATCTTTAAAGGTAATAAGCACCATAAGCAGGAGAAGAAGTCCCATACTTACGGAAATTGCAATGGTGACCGCTTTTTCGGGCAGTCTTCTGCCGATAATTCCTTCGATAGCGTATATGACAAATCTGCCTCCGTCCAAGGCGGGAAGAGGAATAAGATTGAATATACCCAGAGAAACGGAAATGAGCACCATAAAATTAAGCAGGTCTTCGATTATCATTCCGATACTCTCTCCCGTGGAGATGACCTCGCCCATAGCGTCGCCCATACCTACAACACCGGAAACGCCGGAAATGCCGTATCTGCCCGAAACGGTATCAATAATTCCCTGCACGGTGGTGCGTATGGTGGAAACGGGCTGCCAGAAGGCTTCGTAGCACACGTTGGCAAAGGTCTTATCCTTGCGGTAAACTATAAAGTCCATAGAGCCGTACTTCACGCCGTCCATTTCTTTAACGGGGAAGCAGACGCCTTTCAGTTCAACCTCTTTGCCGTCTCTTTCCACTACAAGGTCAACGGGCTCGTTGCCCATAGTGGTGAGATAATACGCCATATCGTAATACACACGTATTCTCTTTCCGTTTATTTTGAGTATGGTATCCCCTGCCTGCAAGCCGTATTCACCGCTTACGTTAAGGGGCAGTCCTCTGTCTTCGCTCATCTGCTCATCCACAAGATATGCAACGGTGGTGGAGCCGATAACGTCCGTAGAAACCACAAGCCCTGCCATAAGCAACACACTTAAAAGGATATTCATAAAGGGGCCTGCCAGGACGATTATCATCTTTTGCCAGGTCTTTTTATCGTTAATGCTGGGCTTGCCCTTGTGCTCTTCGGGGATTTCGGTATCGTCTTCGCCGATCATACTGACAAAACCGCCGATGGGGAGCGCACGGATAGAGAAATCGTTGTATTTGCCCTTCTTTTTAAAGAGCACGGGGCCCATACCAACGGAAAACTCCATTATTCCCACCTTAAAAGCACGGGCGGCAAGATAATGTCCCCCTTCGTGGACTATGACAAGTATTCCCAGCATAAGAACGGTAACGATTACCGTGATAAGTGTATTCAAGATAAATATTCCTCCGCGACCGCGGCTCTTGCCGCACGGTCTGTTTCAAAAATATCTTCCACCGTGGGATCTTTAATAAAGGACGCCTTTTGATACGCCTTTTCCACCACGCGGAAAATTTGTGTAAAGCCGATCTTTCTTTGCAAAAATGCCTCTACCGCCGCTTCGTTTGCGCCGTTTACCGCCGCGGGAAGGTTTCCTCCGCGGGTTATGGCTTCTCTGCAAAGAGGCAGGAGAGTGAATGTATCTTCATCGGGCAAAGCAAAGGTCAAAGCGGAAAGGGACGAAAAATCCAATTCCTTTGCAAGCCCTTCTTTTCTTTCGGGGTAAGTAAGAGCGTACTGAATACAGGTGCGCATATCGGGAGCGCCGCATTGGGCAAGCACCGCGTTATCCTCGTACTGCACCATAGAGTGCACTATGGATTGGCGGTGGACCAGCACCTGAATCTGATCGGGGCTTACGTCAAAAAGCTGTACCGCTTCGATCAATTCCAGCCCCTTGTTCATAAGCGTTGCGGAATCTATGGTTATTTTTTTGCCCATATTCCAGGTGGGATGGGCTAAAGCGTCCTCGGGGGTAACTTTTTCAAGTCTTTCCTTGCTCCAGCCGTAAAAAGGTCCGCCGGATGCGGTGAGGAGTATTTTTTTCACCTTGTTTCCGTCAAGGCATTGAAAAATTGCGGAATGCTCCGAATCCACGGGGAAAATTTTCGCCCCCGTCTTTTTTGCCATGGCGTTTACAAGGTCCCCTCCCGTAACCATACTTTCCTTGTTGGCAAGGCAAAGAGTCTTACCCGCCTCCAAAACTGCAAGAGAGGAGCGGAGTCCCGCTATTCCCGTTACTGCATTCAAAACAGTATCTCCCTCACACTCCGCGGCAACGGAATGAAGTCCACTTTCGGGCAGCACCTTTACACTTGTGTCCGCAAGGCGGATCTTAAGGTCGGAGAGATATTCCTCCCCTGCTATTGCATAGAGGGGAGAAAACTCACGGGAAAGGGATTCCAATAATTTAATATTTGAATGACCGCTTAAAGCGGTGATCTTAAAGCCGTGGCGGCGAGCCACGTCGCAGGTCTGGGTACCGATAGAGCCGGTAGCCCCCAAAACTATAAGTTTTTTCATATTTTTACGTTATACCAATAAAAACGAAAGTAAAAATGCGAATATTGCGGTGGGAAGGATACTATCGCACCTATCCATAACACCGCCGTGGCCGGGAAGCAGGTTGCCGTAATCCTTTACGCCGCAGTTGCGCTTTACGACAGACGCGGAAAGATCGCCAAGCTGGATAATAATTCCCGCAGGGATAGCGGCAAGACCGAACCAAAGATAGCTGTAACTGCCATCAAACCAGGTGTTTACGATAAACAGATACACCATAGTTACCAGCACGGTACCGACCATACTGCCCACAGCGCCTGCCACAGTCTTTTTGGGGGAAATATTGGGGCAAAGCTTGCGCTTGCCGAACAGCTTTCCCGTATACATCGCCATAGCGTCGCTTACCCAAGGGGCAACGAACACAAGGAGATACAGCTTTTGCCACGCATCTCTTACAGAGACTACGCTGTATACACCGAAAGCGATATAAAAGCCTATAAAGCCGATAAAGGCAAGCTCGTTTATATTTGTTTTTCCATAATAAAATACGCCGGAAAACCAGATATATACCAAAAAGACAAGAGTTGCCGCCAAAAACAGCTTGGGATCAAGTCTTGCGGCAAAGGCAGAAAAGCTTACGTAAAGTGCGGAAGGCACCCAGAGGTAATACTTTTTGTTAAGCCCCTTACAGCGGCTTGTTTCCCACACGCACATTGTTCCCGCCAAAGCGAGAAAGACAGGGTACGCCGCAGTATGAGAAAATATAAGTATCGGCACAAAAACGGCAAGGAGCACCAATGCCGTGAGTATTCGCTTCATTTTTTTGTTTCTCCTTCCGTTCCGCCGAAACGTCTTTGTCTGCCCGAATACCATTTAACCGCATCCATAAGACTGTCTGCATTAAAATCGGGCCAAAGTTCGTCTGTAAAATACATTTCGCTGTATGCGCACTGCCACAGCAAAAAGTTGGAAATACGTATTTCCCCGCCGGTGCGGATCATAAGCTCCGGCTCCGGCATTCCCGCGGTATACAGATTTTCGGTTATATCCTTTTCCGTAACCTCATTTTTGCCGCTTGCCAAAAGCTTGTTTACCGCAGCCGTAATATCCGCCCTGCCGCCGTAGGAAAGACAGATATTTACGTTAAGCCCCGTGTTGTTTTGTGAGGCGGTTATGCTGTCCGTAAGAGCTTTTTGGGTCTCCTTATCAAAACGGTGCATTTCGCCCAGAACGCGAAGCCGCATATTGTTTTCCGTCAGTTTGGGGATATAACTGCTTACCGAATCCTTAATAATTCCCGTAAGAGTATCCACCTCTTCTGCCGAGCGGGACCAGTTTTCCGTAGAAAAAGCATAGACGGTAAGATATTCAACACCCATCTTACCGCAAGCGTCGGCAATGGACACAAAGGTATCGAACCCTTTTTTATGGCCGTAGCCTGTGGGCAAAAGCCTGCGCTTTGCCCACCTGCGGTTGCCGTCCATTATTATTGCGATATGACGCGGGATCTTTATATCATCCGCCATAATTAAAGTTCCATTATTTCCTTTTCTTTTCTGCTTACCACTGCATCAACTTCCTTGATGTACTTATCGGTAAGATCCTGGACGCTCTTTTCGGAAGACTTCTGTTCGTCTTCTGTCATTTCGCCGTTCTTTTTCATTGTCTTGCAAGCGTCGTTTGCATCTCTGCGGATGTTACGAAGAGCAACCTTGCCTTCTTCGCCCATCTTGGTAACCTGCTTTACCAGCTCTTTTCTGCGCTCTTCGTTAAGAGAAGGGAACGCAAGGCGGATGCACTTACCGTCGTTCTGGGGGGTAATGCCCAGATCGGATGCCTGAACTGCCTTTTCGATAGCTTTAAGCATATTTGCTTCCCAAGGAGTGATAACAAGGGTACGGGGGTCGGGAGCTTTTACGGTAGCTACGCCGTCGATAGACGTGGGAGAGCCGTAATAATCCACCTTTATTTTATCAAGGAGCTTGGCAGATGCCTTGCCTACACGGATACCGCCGAATTCGTCTTCCAGAACTGCGATACTCTTTTTCATTTTCTCTTCAAAGGGTTTAAGGTCAAGCTTCATTTTTGTTTCCTCCGTTTATATGTTTTTAATTTTCAAGAATTGTGCCCACGGTCTCATCCGTAGCCGCGGTGTATATGTTTTCAGGCTTATCCAGTCTGAACATAAGTACCTTAAGGTCGTTTTCTCTGCCCAAAGCCCCTGCGGCGGTGTCTATTGCGTGGAGATCCTTTTCCAGCATCTCCGCATAGGTGATACGGTCGTACTTGACCGCATCGGGATATTTTGCAGGGTCTTTATCGTATATACCGTCTATGTTCTTTGCAAGCATAGCCACATCCGCCTTTATTTCCGCGGCGCGCAAAAGTGCGCCCGTATCCGTGGTAAAGAAGGGGTAGCCGGTTCCGCAGGCAAGCACTACCGCTGTGCCGTTTTCCAGATGCTCTATGGCTTTATATTGGGAATATACTTCGCATATCTGTGTCATGGGAACTGCGCTCATAACCACGCATTTTGCACCCGCTTTTATTATTGCATCCTGTATGGCAAGAGAGTTTATCATAGTGCCCATCATTCCCATATGGTCGCCGCGGACTCTGTCTATATTATGTCCGTGCTGTCTGCCGCCGCGCCAGATATTTCCCGCGCCGCAGACAACGGCTATCTGCATACCCTCGTCCATACATTTTTTAATGTTTTCACCCGTTTCCTTTAAGAATACGGGATCCAGAATATTGTCCTTGCCGGAAAGGGCTTCGCCGGAAAGCTTTAATAAAATGCGTTTGTACTTCATTACTTTATTCCCCTTTGTGTATCTGTAAACTGAATTAGCTGTGTGTCTATATAATCGGTCCAGCCCAGCAAAAATGCGGTTAAAGGACTTACCGAATAATCCTGCAAAGGAAGGGAAAGGTACTTTTTGCTTAACATTATCTCATCGGGAAACAGCTCCGTAAGCTGCTCTGTGTCCTTCCTGCCGTAAAGCAGTTCTCCGCCGCAAAGCTGAAGCAGCATATACACGTAGCTGGAAGGCTGGTGCCCTGCGTTCTTTGAATAATAGAACATAGCCCGCTCGCCGTAATAGGTGAGATAATCTGTATTTTCTTTATCGCATGGGATGCAGTAATCGGAACCGTTTTTCCACACGTGGAACAAAACGCAAACTCCGTCATACCCTGCGGGGGTATTTTTTTCTATATATCCGTTAACGTCCACATACACGGTATTCCGGAACATAATATCCAAAAACGCCATTTCGTAATTGGCGGGAACGGAATCGCTGTGAACGTAAAACAGAGATTGAGTGTCTATTGCAAGGTTTGCGCTTGAATATCCCCTGCTTTTGGTAACGAGCCATTCGCAGGCGCGGTCTATATTATCCTCAACGTTTTTACGGTCGGAATCCTTCCAGGAGGTAAAACTATCGTTAAGGAATACGTTTAACACCAAGAACTTACCTGCCAGTCTGGGTGCGCTTCCCACGTTCTGACGGGTGCTTAAATAAATGCTGTTTTCCCAGCCGGAAGCTTTTTGCACATCTATCTCGCTTTGCAGATAGGCAAAATACACGCTGTTTGCAAGCTTCCATTTACCGTTTACCTTTGCCATACCCAAAGAAAACGTCTTGCCGGATATTTTTACGGAAATACTTGCGGAAGTATCGTCAAAAGAGATAATGCTTACGTCCGCTTGTCTTGCAGTGGCGGCAAAATCGTTTATATAGGAATACTTATATTCGGTCTTGCCGTCGCTGTTTATAACCGCGTCTTCGCCGTAATCGGGGTAAGATAACATTCTTTCCGCGATCTGTTCGTCTGCATAGACGCTTTGCGCCAGAGAAAGCAAAGTCCCGTAATCCTCGTACTTGCCTTGGGCGGGCGTATAGTCTTTGCCCTCGTCACCGTTTGAAAGGGCGCCTCCCGCAAAAATGCCCATAAGAGTAATATCGTCCTCCACAAGCTTTTTCGCTTTTGCCAAAAGCTCATCTTTGCCGACAGGAAGATAATTCTCTTCCCCGCCGTTTTGGGAAACCTCATCCCCTGCGGAAGAAAATTCGCTGGTATCATCGGAAACGCCGCCTGCTCCCGAATCGCAGGAGCACAGCACCAAAAGGCTTATTAAAATTAAAACCAAAAGTTTTTTCAAATAAAATCAACTCCAAAAACAAAAAGCAGAAAGAGAAAGATATAGTTAATCAGTTAATTATAGCAGAATACTTTAATATAATCAACCTTTTATATAAATTTCTCCATTTTTTCGTTATAAAGACCGGTTCTGGTAATAAGATGGGAGCGCACTTTATCTCCCAGATATCCTATTGCAAGCGCGGGATTAAGACAGCGGTTGCAGGCGGCGCATACCGTCATTTCCACAACGCCGTCTTTTACGGACACGCTTTTAACAAATTCGGAAATATCCACATCCTTGTATCCGCTTTTGGTCTTTTTGTTTATTACCATTTCGCCGGAAAGCTCGTCTCTCACCTCATCATCGGACATATCCGTGTCCAGCTTGATGGAATAGGTGGCGTATGCACATTCGGATATATCCATAACGGGGGCGGCGGTATGCATTACCTCAAGTCCTTTGGGAAGCACGCGGTTTATTGCCGCCGTAATTTCATCAAAGGAAATATCCTCGTTATGTATGCGGAAATCAGCCGCTTCGTAAATACTTTCCTGAAAAATGGAAAGGGGCTGTATAAATACCAACCTTACGTGAGGGTTGTATCCTTCGGTATAAACTATATCCAGACCGCTTCTTGCCAGGGCGCGGGAGATGGCGCGGGAGATATCAAGGTGAGAGATATACCGTACAGAGCCTTTTTTGGAAAAAAACATTCTTACCGACAGCATTTTCTTTCACCTCCCAGTTTGTTTGCACCGCAGGCGGAGCATTGTGTACGGCAATCGGGAGTGGTAACACCCATGCGGGCTTTTTCGCTTTCGCGGATAAGAAACTCCTTGGTTACGCCGCAATCAATATGGTCCCAGGGCAAAATCTCATCATAGGACATTTGTCTGTTTGCGTAAAACGCAGGGTCTAACCCTACGGATGCGAAGATATCCATCCACATATCAAAATCAAAGCATTCGTCCCAGCCGTCAAAACGCTGTCCCCGCTTGTTTGCCTCCAGAAGCGCCTTGGAAAGCTTTCTGTTGCCCTTGGCGAATATGGCTTCCACGTGGGAGACCTTGGATTCGTGCCAGGAATATCTTATTTTGCGGGTCTTTATATTATCACGGAGAAGCATTTGCTTTCTGCGCAATTCTTCCATAGTATCCTGCTTTTCCCACTGGAAGGGGGTGAAAGGCTTGGGCACGAAGCAGGAAACGGATATGCCCACCTCCACCTTTCTGCCGGGACGCTTTACAGAATAAAATTCGTCCACTATGCTTTGGGAAAGGTTGGCGATACCCACGATATCCTCGTCGGTTTCGGTGGGAAGACCGTTCATAAAATACAGTTTTAATGAATTTCTGCCGCCGTCAAAGGCTTTGCGGCAGGCGGAAAGTATCTCTTCTTCCGTAATGTTTTTGTTTATAACGTCACGCAGACGCTGTGTGCCCGCTTCGGGAGCGAAGGTCATACCGCTTTTGCGGACACTCATTACCTTTTCCATTAATTCCTCGTAAAATGCGTCTATACGCTGGGAGGGAAGAGAAAGGGAGACCTTTTTTTCGTCTGTCCATAAAAGGAGCTTATCTATAAGCTCGGGAAGACGGGTGTAATCCGAAACAGACAAGCAGGAAAGGGACATTTCCGAATATCCCGTGTTTTCAAAGCATTCCTTGGCGCAGGCGTTAATAACATCGGGTGTTTTTTCACGGTAAGGACGGTACACCATACCTGCCTGACAAAATCTGCACCCTCTTATACAGCCGCGGAATATTTCCATAACGATACGGTCGTGCACCGTTTCGATATAAGGTATCTCCGATTTCACGGGGTAATATACTTTATCCAGATCCTTGATTATTCTCTTTGTGATCTTCGCGGGCACGCCGTCGTGAGGAGTAAAGGAACGTATGGTGCCGTCTTCGTTATACTCCACATCGTAAAGAGAAGGAACGTAAAAGCCTTCAAGGGTGGTGGCGACAAGATATAAAAATTCTTTTTTTGTTTTGCCTTCCTTTTTACATTTTCTGTAAAGCTCCACAAGTTCGGGAATAGCCTCTTCCCCTTCGCCTATGGAAAAAACATCTACAAAATCCGCCACAGGCTCGGGGTTATAGGTGCAGGGACCGCCTGCGATTATAAGGGGGTATTCTTCCCCTCTGTCCTTTGAAAGCAGAGGAATATGGGCAAGGGAAAGCATATTTACCATATTGGTATAGCAAAGCTCGTATTGCAGGGTGAAGGCAACTATATCGAACTTATCCAGACTGTCTCCCGTTTCAAGGGAAAACAGCTTGGTGCCCGTTTCTCTCATCAAAGCTTCCATATCCACCCAAGGGGCAAAGGATTTTTCGCACCACACACCCTCAAGACGGTTTACACAACCCATAAGTATCTTCATGCCCAGATTGGACATACCTATTTCGTATGTATCGGGAAAGCAAAAGCACATACGGGTGTCAACTTCATCCAAATTTTTTTGCGTTTCACCGTATTCGTTGCCCGTATACCTTCCCGGCTTTTCCACGCGGGAAAGCAGGTGGGAATATCTGTCTGTATTCATTATTACCGGGTTACCTCGCTTTCGGGAGTGAAAATATCGGCTCCGCCGTGCATCGCGGCGTGGAATTCGTTTACAAGAATGGTGATCGCCTTGAATTTATCGTAGGATTCGGTTTCCTTAACCTCGCTCTTGCTGAGTATTACCAGAATGTAAGGATGCTCGCCTACATATATGGCACCGTCGTGCAAAGAAGGCTCGATAGTGTTGTCCTCTCCGTATTTATGGCCAACGGGAATACCGCCGTCCACAGAGGTGATAAGCTCGTTATAAGTAGCTCGCTGCATACACTCAAGTACCCACGCGCCTTTTTCGCTTTCCACAGAATAAGCATAAATATCCTGCATCATAACTGCAAGGTCGGGTGCGGAGATAAGACCGTATTTATACCAGGTGGGCGCGCCTACGTTAGTGTTTTTGTTACCGATAGACGCAAGGTAATCGGAAAACGCCTGCTGGTCGTATTTTTTGAGCAAATGGCGGTATGCCGTGTTGTCCGATTCGGTGATCATTATCTCCATAAGATATTCTGCGGTAAAGGATTTACCCACGTCCGTGCTTTTGAGCACGCCCGAACCGCCCGAATAATAGGTTATGGTTATCTCTTCCGAAAGGTCAAAGCCGTTTTTAAGCATATACACCGCAAGAGAAGGCTTTATAACAGAGCAGGTCTGGTATATGGCGGCGGTATTGTATCCCATCTGACAGCCCGTTTCAAGATCTATATACACAAAGGAAAAGGTATCTGCCGCTCTGCCCGTGTAGCCCTCAAGCATATACTTTTCGTCTGTGGGATACACAAACTTATTTCCCGTGCTGTAAAGGGTTTCCATAAAGGTTACGAGATTTTGGAATTCAAACTCCGCGGCGGAAGAATTAAAATTGTATTCCAATTTTCCTTCTTTTACCGTCTCGGTTTTTTCAAACAGATTTACGGGAATATACACGCTTTCTTCGCTCTCTTCGCTTATTTCGCTTTGTTCGGGAAGAGATGTATCCGAAATTTCGCTGTTTTCGGGCACTTTGGAAATATCCGTTTCGGATACGTTTACATCACTTTCGCAGGAGGCGAGGAGAAGGCACAAAGCCAAAAGAATGATTACAAATTTTTTCATTTTTCAAGCACCTTTCTTAAAAATTGTCCCGTATAGCTGTTTTCGCATTTTGCTATTTCTTCGGGCGTACCTGCGGCGACGATAGTTCCGCCGCCGTCGCCCCCTTCGGGGCCAAGGTCTATAATGTGATCCGCTGTTTTTATAAGGTCTAAATTATGCTCGATAACAACGACGGTATTGCCCGTATCCACAAGGCGGTGAAGCACCTCGTTAAGCTTGTCCACATCGTAGCTGTGGAGTCCCGTGGTAGGTTCGTCAAGAATATACAGAGTCTTTCCCGTGCTTCGCCGTGCAAGCTCTGTAGCCAGCTTCACTCTTTGGGCTTCGCCTCCCGAAAGGGTGGTGGAGGACTGACCGATCTTTATATATCCCAAGCCCACCAGAGAAAGAGTTTTAAGACGGCGGAAGATAGAAGGATAGTTTGCAAAGAATTCCATACCCTCGTCTACCGTCATTTCAAGTACGTCGTAAATATTTTTACCCTTGTACTTTACTTCAAGAGTTTCTCTGTTGTATCTTCTGCCCTTGCACACGTCGCACTTGACGTATACGTCGGGGAGAAAGTGCATTTCTATTTTTATGGTACCGTCGCCCTCGCAGGCTTCGCAGCGTCCCCCTTTAATGTTAAAGGAAAATCTGCCGTCCTTATAGCCTCTCGCCTTTGCATCGGGAGTAGAGGCATAGAGGGCGCGGATATCCGTAAACATACCCGTATAGGTGGCGGGGTTGGAGCGGGGTGTGCGTCCTATGGGGGATTGGTCTATCTGAATTACCTTGTCTATATTCTCAAGTCCCTCAATACCTTCGCATTTGCCGGGGTGAGCGCTTAATCTGCCCAAAGCACGGGCGGCTCCCTCGCACAGTACGGAGTTTATGAGAGAAGATTTTCCGCTGCCCGAAACTCCCGTAACACAGACGAATTTACCCAAAGGGATGTCCACGTCTATATTTTTAAGATTGTTCTGGGCAGCGCCCTTTACGGTGAGGAAAAGTCCGTTGCCTTTTCTCCGTTCACGGGGAACGGGAATTACTCTTCTGCCCGAAAGGTATTCGGCGGTAACGGAATTTTCAGCCTTTAAAAGCTCCTCGGGAGTGCCGGAAAACAGCACTTCCCCTCCCCTTACGCCTGCGTAAGGGCCGATGTCCACGATATGATCTGCGCTCATCATCGTTTCTTCATCGTGCTCTACCACCAGCACGGTGTTGCCTAAATCACGCAGGGATTTAAGGGTATTGATAAGCTTGATATTGTCACGCTGGTGAAGTCCTATACTGGGCTCGTCCAAAACGTACATAACGCCCACAAGCGCGCTTCCCACCTGGGTGGCAAGGCGTATTCTCTGGGCTTCACCGCCCGAAAGACTGCCTGCGGCACGGGCAAGAGTAAGGTATTCCAGTCCCACGTTTTCAAGGAAGCCCAGACGGGAGTTTATCTCCTTTAAAATCTCCTTGGCAACCGCTTTTTCCGTTTCCGTAAGGGTGAGATCTCTGAAAAATCCGCGCAGGTCGGAAACCGACATACGGCAGAGCTCATCTATATTTTTGCCCCCTACGGTAACTGCCAGCGCTTCGGGACGGAGCCTTCTTCCCCCGCAGGAGGGGCAGGGCACGTGGTCCATAAAGGCTTCGTAATATTCACGGGATTCGGGAGATGTGTTGGAATCGTATCTCCGCTTTACCATATTCACGATACCCTCGAATTTGGGTATATGATAGTTTCTGCGCACGTATTTATTGCCGTAAAGCAGCACGTGCAGACCTTCTTCCGACATATCCTTTATGGGAGTATGCACATCCCAGCCGTAATGCTTGCCCACTTGGGTGAAGGCATCATAGGTGTAGCTGCCGGGATCAAAGGTTTTAAACCCGTTGCATATGACCGCGCCCGAAAAGAGAGAAAGCGATTTATCGGGTATAAGCCTATCGGGCGAAACTACGTAGTTCATACCGATACCCGAGCAATCCTCGCAGGCGCCCACGGGGCTGTTAAAGGAAAACAGACGGGGCTCCAATTCCCCAAGAGATATGCCGTGCTCGGGGCAGGCGTAATTTTGGGAAAACCGTAAGATCTCTCCCGTATCTGCCAGCATTATTTTTATAATACCGTTTGAAAGGTTTGCGGCGGTTTCTATACTGTCTGTAAGACGGGAGGAAATTCCCTCTGCCCGCATAACAAGACGGTCTACAACTATATCTATATCGTGCTTTAAGTTTTTGTCCAGTGCGGGAACTTCGGAAAGATCGTAAAGATTTCCGTCCACGTATGCGCGGACAAAGCCTCCGCGGCGTGCATCGTCCAGCACCTTTTCGTGCATACCTTTTTTGCCCGAAACTACGGGAGCAAGCACCATAAAGCGGGTGCCTTCATCAAGAGTGAGCACACGGGAAACTATTTCGTCTATGCTCTGCTGTTTTATGGGCAGACCGCACACGGGGCAGTGAGGCACACCGATACGGGCGTACATAAGACGGATATAATCGTATATTTCGGTAACCGTGCCCACGGTGGAACGGGGGTTTTTGGAGGTGGTCTTTTGGTCTATGGCTATGGCGGGAGAAAGCCCCTCTATAAAATCCACATCGGGCTTATCAAGCTGTCCCAAAAACTGTCTTGCGTAAGAGGACAGAGATTCCACAAAGCGTCTGTGTCCTTCGGCATAAATGGTATCGAAGGCGAGAGAGGATTTACCCGAACCCGAAAGCCCCGTAAAAACGGTAAGCTTATTGCGGGGAACGGTAACGGAAATGTTTTTTAAATTGTGGGTTCGTGCGCCTTTTACCTTGATTTCTGTTTCCATATATTTTCCTTACATCAATCGTTTAATTCTGTCACGCAGAGCGGCGGCGGTTTCGAAATCCAAAACCTTTGCCGCTTCCTTCATTTGCTTTGTAAGCGCTTCTATCTGCTTTTTCTTTTGGCTTTCGCTCATCTTTTTGGGGTCTGCCTGCTCGTTTACCGCAGAGGTAATGGCAATGGGATCCCGCAGCTCTTTTACAATACTCTTTGGAACGATACCGTGCTTTTCGTTGTACTCCTGCTGAATCTTTCGGCGGCGGTTGGTCTCGTTTATGGCTCTTTCCATAGAACCGGTCATTTTGTCCGCATACATAATTACCCTGCCTTCTACGTGGCGGGCAGCTCTGCCGATAGTCTGAACAAGAGAAGTTTCGCTGCGCAAAAAGCCTTCTTTATCCGCATCCAATATAGCTACCAAGGAAACCTCGGGCAGGTCCAAGCCCTCTCGGAGCAGGTTTATTCCCACCAGTACATCGATAGTACCTTTGCGCAGGTCGCGGATAAGCTCCATACGCTCCATAGCGTCGATATCGTGGTGCATATAACGGCATTTTACGTCTGCGGAGATAAGATATTCCGAAAGGTCCTCTGCCATTTTTTTGGTTAATGTGGTGACCAGCACACGCTGGTTCTTTTGGGTGCGGGCGCGGATCTCGGTAAGCAGATCGTCCACCTGGCCTTTTACGGGGCGCACCTCCACCTCGGGGTCCAAAAGTCCCGTGGGGCGGATTATCTGCTCCGCTATCTGCTGTGAACGCTCCTTTTCAAAGGGTGCGGGAGTGGCGGAAACGTATATTGTTGCCCCTTTTTTATCCAAAAACTCGCCGAAATTAAGGGGGCGGTTATCAAAGGCGGAGGGCAGACGGAAGCCGTAATCTATAAGATTTTTCTTTCTGGCGTAATCTCCGCCGGACATTCCCCGTACCTGAGGCACGGTAACGTGGCTTTCGTCGATAAGCAGCAGGTAATCTGCGGGGAAAAAGTCAAGAAGTGTATAGGGCGTGCTGCCCGGCTTTCTTCCCGCCAGCACACGGGAATAGTTTTCCACTCCCGAGCAAAAGCCCATTTCCCGTATCTGCTCCGCATCAAAAAGCACCCGCTCGCGGATTCTTTGTGCTTCTACGTATTTTTGCTGCTTTTCAAAAAATTCTATTCGTTCATCAAGCTCTGTGAGAATTTCGTGTATTGCCGCATCCCTCTTTTCCGCAGAGGTGACGTAATGGGACGCAGGATATATGGCGGCGTGGGAAAGGCGGGCGTTTATTTCGCCCGTAACAGTATCCACTTGGGAAATGCGGTCGATCTCGTCCCCGAACAGCTCCACACGGTATGCGTATCTATCGGAATTGGAGGGGAATATCTCTATAACGTCTCCGCGGACACGGAAATTGTTTCTGTCAAATCCTATATCCGACCTTGAAAACTGCAAAGTAACAAGCCGTTTTATAAGATCTCTTTGGGGAAATATCATTCCCGGGCGGAGGGAGATCACGTTTCTGCCGTATTCCTCGGGGTCGCCGAGAGAATATATGCAGGAAACGGAAGAAACCACGATAACATCGCGTCTTTCCATAAGTGCGGTGGTGGCGGAATGGCGGAGCTTATCTATTTCTGAGTTTATGGAAGCGTCCTTTTCTATATAAATATCCTTGCCGGGAACGTATGCTTCGGGCTGGTAGTAATCGTAATAGGAAACGAAATATTCCACCGCATTTTCGGGAAAGAATTCACGGAATTCCGAGCAAAGCTGGGCAGCAAGAGTTTTGTTGTGGGCAAGAACAAGGGTGGGACGGTTTGCCGCGGCAATAATGTTTGCCATGGTAAAGGTCTTTCCCGAACCGGTAACACCGATAAGGGTCTGGTCGGTGTAGCCTTTGTCAAATCCGTCGCACAGAGCACGTATCGCCTCCGGCTGGTCACCCGTCGCCGTGTATGGAGATACCAGCTTGAACTTTTCCATTTTCCCGCCTCCTTAAAAGCAATAACTTATCATTTTATTCTAACATATATTTGTTAAAAAATAAAGAGGAATTGTTAAATTCTTTAAAAATCAAAGAGGGCTTTGTGTTTTAAGAGGGTTGCGGTTTATGGACTTAATCGGCATTGGAAAAAGAATAAGGGCGCAAAGAGAGTATCTGGGTATGACGCGAGAATCGCTTGCGGAAAAATTAGATATAACTCCGAAGTTTTGTTCCGACATTGAATTGGGAATAAAAGGCATGTCTGCAAACACCTTGTGTAACATCGCCGATGTTTTGTCACTTTCTACAGATTACATTCTTTTCGGCGTTAATAAAGATTCTCTCGATAACACGATCTCCGCTTTACTTCGCAAGCGCCCGTCTTCAAAACTGGTTCACCTTGAAAGTATTATAAAAGCGTATATTTCCGCAGTAAACGAATAATGAGCTTGATTCGTGTTGCCGTCTGCATATTTTCCCTTAAAAATATAAAAAATTCACATTCAGTCTATTGCCTTTTTCGGGCGGGTGGTATATAATACGGGGAGAAAGCGAGGAAACACACATGAAAAAGATGATTTTTGCCCTTATTGCGGCTTGTATGATATTTTCTCTTTGCGCCTGCGGAAGCGGTGAAGAGCCCGACGTTACCGTGCCCGAAGGAATGGTTTACGTTAAGAACGACGTTATAAACGTGGCTTTGTGCCACCCCTTTGAATGGACTGTGGACAGAAACGACGGTATGCTCTCTCTTTTAAAGGATACCTCCTCTTCTTCCATGGTCAGCACCTACGCCAGCCTTTCCGTTACCAAATACGGTACCGACGCCCAGAATTACAAGGATTACTGGAAAACATACGAAGAAAGACTTTCCGACGAGCTTAAGGAATACAAGGCTGTAAAGACCGAAGAAATTAAGGTAGACGGCAACACCGCAGGCAAATACCACTACACCGCCAAGGTGGACGGAAACACATATCACTTCGTTCAGGTGGTGGCTGTAGGCGGATATTCCGCGTATATTATCACCCTCACTGCCAGCGAAAAGGATTTCGAAAGCGTAAACGCAGATTTTGATAAAATAATTTCTAATTTTTATTTCAATTAGGTATTGACAAACAAAAAGACTTGTGATATACTTTACAAGTCGAACACGGGGGCTTAGCTCAGTTGGTTAGAGCACCTGCCTTACAAGCAGGGGGTCACAGGTTCGAGTCCTGTAGCCCCCACCAGAAAACGACAGATTCCGACAGGAATCTGTCGTTTTCAACTAAATCCACCCTTGCGGGTGGGTGAAATATTGCTTTGCAATGTGAAATACGCCTGCGGCGTGTGAAATTCGCCTCGACGGCGAGTGGGTGGATTTAA